>NZ_JBVIAH010000032.1:0-60895 GCF_055574035.1 Streptomyces sp. NPDC030021 | reverse complement strand
TCTCCCCAGGCCCGCCAGGGCCGAGGGGAAGGATCGCAAGGCGGACGAGGGAGGCGACGCGGAGCGTCGCCGACCGAGGACAACGCGGCGAGGCGTGGTGCCGGCCGCCGCGAGCCCGCCCTGACCGGCAAGACACCCCCTAGCGCGTGTCACGGCCCGCCGGAACCCCGGGCTGTTGTCTGATGCTGTGGTGCGCACCGAGGGATGGCGACGTCTGCCCGCAGCTCTGCTGCCGATCCTCGCCGTCGCCGTCGCCTACTACCTGGGCGGACTGATCGGCCTGAACCAGCGTGTGGTCGTCAACGACGCCGAGGTCACACCCCTGTGGCTGCCGACGGGCATCGCGGTGACCTCCCTCCTCTGGCTGGGCCTGCGGGCGTGGCCGGGGATCGCGCTCGGCACGTACCTCACCATCGAGCAGATCACCGATTTCGACCCGCCCGGCCTGATCATCGTCGCGGGGAACGTCCTCGCCCCCGTGTGCGCGTACCTGATGCTCCGCCGGGCGGGTTTCCGTACCGAGATGGACCGGCTGCGGGACGCCCTGGCGCTGGTCTTCCTGGGCGGTCTGCTGCCCATGCTGATCAGCGCGACGATCGGAACCTGCACGCTGGTGCTCACCGGGGACCTGCCGGCGTCGCAGTTCTGGCCGGTCTGGGCGGCCTGGTGGGCCGGGGACGCGATGGGCGTGCTGGTGCTGACCCCCCTGCTGCTCGTCCTGCGCCGGCTCGTGACGGTCCGGCGGCCCCCGGAGGGCTACCGTGCGGCCGAGGCTACGGCCCTGGCGGTTGCCTCCGTCGCCGTCACGCTCGTGGCCACCCGCAGCCCCCTCTCGCTGCTCTTCCTCGTCTTCCCGCTGATCATCTGGGCGGCCGTACGCTTCCAGCTCGCCGGGTGCGCTCCGATCACGCTGCTGGTGTCGGTCCTGGCGATCGCTGCGGCGACCGCCCACGACGGGCCGTTCGCCCACCACACCCTCCTCGAAATCATGATCAACCTCCAGGCCCTCAACGGCGCGGCGGCCCTGACCGGGCTGCTGCTGTCGGCCTTGGTCACCGAGCAGAACAACGTCCGCCTGAAGATCGAGCAGGTCTGCGAGGACCTGGCGGAACTGGTGGAACACCTGGCCCCGGGCAAACCCGATCGATAGGGAGCCCGTCCCGAAGTGACGGGGCGCCGGGTGTCGGAGGCGGGCGTTAGGGTCGGGGCGCGTGACACGAACGACAGGAGGCCCCCATGCCGTCAGGGCACCCGCAGCAGATACCCGCTCAGGCCCGGCCGACCGGGCCCCGGCCGCTGGCGCCGATCCCCTTCGACGTGGAGGCGGTCTTCCCGGAACTGACCGGCTCTGCCCGCGAGGTGACACTGCTCTACCCCCGGGCAGGACGCCCCGGCCCGGGTGACAGCTCGCTCGGCGGACCGCTGCTGTGGCCGGCGGACGAGCCCTGGCCGATGTGCGCCGAACCGGACCACTACGAGCCGCTGGGCCCGCCCGTCGGGCCCGAGCCGGTCGCGATGGTCCCGGTGGTCCAGCTGTACGCACGGGACGTGCCCGGCCTCGTCCTCCCCGCCGGAACCGACCTGTTGCAGATCCTGTGGTGCCCGCTCGTCCACGAGGACGCCCCGTACGCGGCCGCCCCCCGGCTGCACTGGCGCAGCGCGGCGCTGACGGCCGCGGGTGCCCTCGCCGGGGAACCGCCGCGCCCGCACACGGCGGACGAGGAGTTCCTGCCCCGCCCGTGCACGGTGTCCCCGACCCCCGCGGTGGAATACCCGAACCGGGACATGCCGGAGGGACTCGGCGATCTGCTCGGCGAGCGGTTCGAGAGCCTGAAGGAGGAACAGGGCTACGACTACTTCGAGGTGGCCACCACGCAGCAGAGCAAGGTCGGCGGCTACCCGGGGTGGACCCAGCAGCCCGCCTGGCCCGACTGCGCGGGCTGCGGCACCCGCATGGAACACCTGCTCAGCGTCACCGCGACCGAACCGGGCATGGGCCGTTGGCTTCCCCTGGACGACCGGGACCCCCGCCAGGAGGGAACCGCGACCCCGTCGTGGCGGGCCGAGGCGGACCCCGCCACCGTGGACGGGTTCGGGCACGGCATGTGCCTGGGCGACCTCGGCGGCATGTACTTCTTCGTCTGCCGCAGCTGCCCGGACACCCCGTACGCCCACCGCTACGACTGCTGAGCACCGGCCCGGCCGCAGGGGGCCGGGCCGCCCGGCTCTACCAGGCCAGCTGCGAGATCTCCTCGGCGACCACCGCGCACGCGTCCGCCGCCGGGTCGATCAGCGGGAAGTGACCGACCGCGTCCAGCAGGGTCAGCCCGACCATCTCCCCCGCCTTCGCGGCCGCCGCCGCATACGCCTCGGCCACCTGCTGCGGGACCACGATGTCGTCCCGGCCCTGGACCACCGCCGTGGCGATCCCCGTCGGCAGCAGCGAGGCCGGATCGGCGTACGGCAGCCGCTCGTCCCAGTGGTCCGCCCCGCCCAGCAGCTGCGCGCTCGCGCCGCCGCACACGCCCAGTTCCTCCGCCACCGCGAAGTCCGCGATCGGGGCCAGCGCCACCACGCCCCGCAGCATCGGCGGGGAAGGCAGCCGCCACGGGGAGCCGGCCGGGAGCACGTGCCGGGCCGCGGCCCACAGCGCGAGGTGGCCGCCCGCCGAGTGGCCGGTGACGACCGTGCGGCGGACATCGGCCTGCGGGAGCGCGTCGGCCGCCAGCCCCGGCAGGGCGTCCATCGCGGCGGCGACATCGTCGAAGGTCTCCGGCCAGCGCCCGGCGACCGGCCCCTCGGCATTCTGACGCGGCAGTGAACTGCCGCGCCGGTACTCGACGTTGGCGACGGCGAAACCCCGGCGGGCCAGAAAGTCCGCGAACGGCGTGACGTGCTGCCGGTCGTACGGGGCCCGCCACGCGCCCCCGTGCAGCAGCACCACGAGCGGGGCCGGCCCCCGGGTCTCGCCGCGCGGGGCGTAGAAGTCGACGACGTGGTCGGGGTGTTCCCCGTACGCGGCGGTCACGTCCGGCGCCACGGCCGGGTGGGCGAAGGCCGAGGCGGCCTCCGCGGCGTCCCGTTCCACTGCGGCGGGGTCCGTCATCGGCTCAACCTCTCGGTAACGCGTTGGACAGCGGGGGCAGATGTTCCGGTGGTCCGGCAGAGCGGGACCGTATCAGTCTGGAACAGGAGCTTCCGTGCGGGGCCCGGAATATGACCGGGCGGACGGAGCCGTAGCCCCGCCCGCCCGGTGATGTGACGTTTCGCTACCGAGTCACCCGAAAATGTGACCCAGTGTCCGCGCGGCACGCTCGGCGTCGGCGAAACCGACGTAGAGCGGGGTGAAGCCGAAGCGCAGGACGTCGGGTGCGCGGAAGTCGCCGATGACGCCGCGGGAGATGAGCTCCCCCATGACCTCACGGGCGTTCTCGGTCCGCAGCGAGATCTGGCTCCCGCGGCGGCCGTGCTCGGCCGGGGTGACCGACTCGACCCGGTCCTGCGGGACGTACGCCGCCACGCATTCGAGGAAGAAGTCGGTCAGGGCGAGGGACTTGGCCCGTACGGCTTCGACGGACACGCCGTCCCAGGCGTCGAGCGCCGACTCCAGGGCCAGCATGGACAGGATGTCCGGCGTGCCGACGCGCCCACGGGTCGCGCCCGCGGCCGCCTCGAAGGCCGGGGTCATCGCGAACGGGTCCGCGTGACCGTTCCAGCCCGGGAGCGGGGAGTCGAAGCCGGCCTGGTGGCGGGCGGCGATGTACAGGTACGCGGGCGCGCCGGGGCCGCCGTTGAGGTACTTGTACGTGCAGCCCACCGCGAGGTCGACGGCGTGCGCGTCGAGGCCGACGGGGAGGGCCCCGGCGGAGTGGCACAGGTCCCAGACCGTGATCGCCCCGGCGGCGCGGGCCGCCGTGGTGAGCGCGGGGAGGTCGTGGAGCCGTCCGCTGCGGTAGTCGACGTGGTTGAGGAGGACCACGGCGGTGTCAGCGTCCATGGCCTCGGCCGCGTGCGAGGGGTCCACCGGGACGACGGTCAGGCCCGTCATCCGGGCCGCCGACTCCGCGATGTAGCCGTCGGTGGGGAAGGTGGCGGCGTCGACCAGCAGCCTGGTCCGGCCGGGTGCCGCGAGACGGGCGGCGCCGACCAGGGCCTTGAAGAGGTTGACGCTGGTGGAGTCACCGACGACCACCTGGCCGGGGGCCGCGCCGATGAGCGGGGCGATCTTGTCGCCGATCCGCTCCGGCGCGGTCCACCAGCCGCTCTCGTCCCAGGACCGGATGAGGAGCTCGCCCCACTGCCTGGCGACGACGTCGGCGGTGGTGTCCGCGACACCGGCCGGCAGGGCGCCGAGGGAGTTGCCGTCCAGGTAGACGACCCCGTCGGGGAGGGTGAAGCGCTCGCGGAGCTTCGCGAGCCCGTCGGCGGCGTCCAGCTCGGCCGCACGGCTGCGGAGGTCCGCCACCGTGTCCGCCGCTATGTCGTCGGAGTCGTCAGACATAGCTGCGGGCCGTCCAGAGCTCCGGGAAGACGTTCTTCGTCGCGCGCTTCTCCAGCCAGGTCACACCGGCCGAGCCGCCCGTGCCCGTCTTCGCGCCCATCGCGCGGCGGGTGGCGACCAGGTGGTCGTTGCGCCAGCGCCAGACGAGCTCGGCGACATCCGTGAGGACCTCGCCGAGGCGGTGCAGGTCCAGGGTCTCGCTGTCGTCCGGAGCGGCGTACAGGCCCGTCCAGACGGCCTCGACCTCGGCCGAGGGCTCGTAGCGCAGCGACAGGTCGCGGTTCAGGACGGCCTCCGGGACCGGCAGGCCGCGGCGGGCGAGCAGGCGCAGCACCTCGTCGTAGAGGCTGGGCTCGTGCAGGGCCTTCTCCAGCTCCGCGTGGACGCGCGGGGCGCCCCGGTGCGGGACCAGCATGGAGGAGGACTTCTCGCCGAGCAGGAACTCCATCCGGCGGTACATCGCCGACTGGAAACCGGAACCCTCGCCGAGGGCGGCGCGGTAGGCGTTGAACTGTCCCGGGGTGAGCTGGGCGAGCGGGCGCCAGGAGGCGTTGAGGGCCTCCAGTTCGCGGAGGGAACGTTTCAGCGCATCCATCGCGACCGGGATGCGGTCCTCGCGCAGGGCCTTCGCGGCGGTTTCCCACTCATGGACGATGACCGTGAACCACAGCTCCATGACCTGGGTCGTGACCAGGAAGACCATCTCGCCCGGGTCGTCCGAGCGCAGGTGCTGGAGGTGGGTGAGAACGTCCGCCTGGACGTAGTCCTCGTACGGGGTCGTGCCGTCGAAGTCGAGGTTCGGGGTTTCCGACCCGCCGACTCCGGAGGCATCAAGGGTTTTCGACATCGCTGTCTCCTCGACACGTGCTTCCGGGTAGCGGTCCGCCCCTTCCGTGAGGTGAGTGGAGCCCCGGTCCCCTGCCCGCAGCATAGGACACCGGCGCGCGTGCGCTCCAGCGGAGAGTGACACAGACCACACAATTTGGTGCGTGTCACTCCCCGCTGTACGGACTCAGGCGCTCAGCGTGTCCGCGGCCGTCGGGGACGAGTCGCGCAGGAAGGTCGAGCAGCGCTCGTACTCCTCCTTCTCGCCGATCGCCTCGGCCGCGCGGGCCAGGGCGTGCAGGGCGCGCAGGAAGCCGCGGTTCGGCTCGTGCTCCCACGGGACCGGGCCGTGGCCCTTCCATCCGGCGCGGCGCAGCGCGTCGAGGCCGCGGTGGTAGCCCGTACGGGCATAGGCGTACGACTCGACCGTGCTGCCGGCGGCGAAGGCTTCGTCGGCGAGGATCGCCCAGGCGAGGGACGACGTGGGGTGCGCGGCCGCCACCTCGACGGCGGGGGTGCCGGCGGCGATGGCTACGCGGCCCGGCTCGTCGGGCAGGTGGGTGGGGGCGGGGCCCCCGAGCAGGTTCTGGTGAATGGACATGCCCCCAGTCTGCCGGGCCGCTGCCGCCGAGCGGGCGGTGGTCCGCCGGAGTCCCCGGAGCAGGGCGCGGTCTGCGGGGTCGGGCGCGGCGGCGCAGGGGCCGACGCGGCACCTCCCCGGGCCCGGTTCCGGGACCCGGCCCGGGCTCCGACCCCGGCCGCACGGATCAGCCGACGACGGCCGGGATCGCCACGGCCGGGACCACCATGCTCGGCAGCATGCTCGTGTAGAGCACCGAGATCTCCCGGTCCAGGTCGACCCCGAGGGTCTGCGACATCACGTTGAGCCCGGCGAAGGCCCCGACCACCAGCCGTGAGGCTCCCGACGGGTCCACGTGCGGGAGCAGTTCGCCGCACTCCTTCGCCTGCACACCAGCAGGGCGGTGTGCAGATCGATCCACCCCTGGTGCGGCGCCGCCCGGACCGATCGGTCCGTACATGCCCCAGCACGTACTGCCGGGGGGCAGTGCACACCATCGTGCGGTCACCGTCCACCGACGCCGTCACCCCTGCCAGGGGGAACGCCGAAGGGCCCGGCCTCCGTCGTGGGACGGGGGCCGGGCCCAACGGTGCGGCTCGCTGTGGGCGACTACTTCAGCTTGGTGCCGGTGGAACGCAGGTTCGCGCAGGCCTCGGCGACGCGCGCGGCCATGCCCGCCTCGGCGGCCTTGCCCCAGGTGCGGGGGTCGTACTTGGACTTCGTGCCGACCTCGCCGTCGACCTTCAGCACACCGGCGTAGTTGGCGAACATGTGGTCCACGACCGGGCGGGTGAAGGCGTACTGGGTGTCGGTGTCGAGGTTCATCTTCACGACGCCGTTCTCCAGCGCCGTGGCGATCTCCTCGGCCGTGGAGCCCGAGCCGCCGTGGAAGACGAAGTCGAACGGCTGGTCTCCGGCAGCCTGGCCGTACTTCTCGGCGACACCGGCCTGGAGGTCCTTGAGGAGCTCGGGGCGCAGGACGACGTTGCCCGGCTTGTAGACGCCGTGGACGTTGCCGAAGGAGGCGGCCAGCAGGTAGCGGCCCTTCTCGCCCAGGCCGAGGGCCTCGGCGGTGCGGATCGCGTCGTCGACGGTCGTGTACAGCTCGTCGTTGATCTCGTGGCTGACGCCGTCCTCCTCGCCGCCGGTCGGGGTGATCTCGACCTCAAGGATGATCTTGGCGGCGACGGCCTTGGCGAGCAGCTCCTGGCCGATGGCCAGGTTGTCGGCCAGGGTCTCGGCGGAGCCGTCCCACATGTGCGACTGGAAGAGCGGGTTCAGACCGCGGGCCACGCGCTCGGCGGAGATGTCGAGCAGCGGACGTACGTAGCCGTCCAGCTTGTCCTTCGGGCAGTGGTCCGTGTGCAGGGCGACCGTGATGTCGTACTTGGCGGCCACGATGTGCGCGAACTCGGCCAGGGCGACCGCGCCGGTGACCATGTCCTTGTTGTGCTGGCCACCCAGGAACTCCGCACCACCGGTGGAGATCTGGATGATGCCGTCGCTCTCGGCCTCCGCGAAGCCGCGCAGGGCAGCGTGCAGGGTCTGGGAGGAGGTCACATTGATGGCCGGGTAGGCGAACTTGCCTGCCTTCGCCCGGTCGAGCATCTCGTTGTAGACCTCGGGGGTTGCGATGGGCATCTGCCGGCTCCTTGGATGTGCGGGGAGTGTGCTTATTGCGGGCCCTGACCTGGGGGCGACGTCATCGTCGCGCCTATCTTTCCAGACTCAGCGCAGGGGTCCAGACTGCCGGTCTCACGTGGTGGGCGAACGGCCCGGGATGTTTCACGTGAAACATGCCGGGCGCCCGGGAAAGAGCAGGTCAGGCCGGTCCGAGGGGCGGCCGAGGACCTTCGTCAACAGTTCTCGCGGTGGCCGGACGGAGCCGGAAGGAGCCGGACGGCCGCTGGAGCGGGGCTGACCCACGGCCAGGCCGGGGGCATGCTCGGGCCCGGACGGGACAAGACTCCGGGCCGGACCGGGGCAGACCCAGGGTCTAGGACAGGCCGAGGTCCTGGAGGAGGTACCCGGTGAGGTAGGGCAGGCCGGCCGCGGCGATCGCGTCGGCCGCACCGCGGTCGACGATCGTCGCGACGGCGACGACCTCGCCGCCTGCCTCGCGGACCGCCTCGACGGCGGTCAGCGGGGACCCGCCGGTGGTCGAGGTGTCCTCGACCACCAGGCAGCGCTTGCCCTTCACGTCGGTGCCCTCGATACGGCGCTGCATGCCGTGGGCCTTCTGCGCCTTGCGGACGACGAAGGCGTCCAGGCGCTCACCGCGCGCCGCGGAGGCGTGCAGCATCGAGGTCGCGACCGGGTCGGCGCCCAGGGTCAGACCGCCGACGCAGTCGAAGTCGAGCTCGGCCGTGAGGTCGAGCATGACCTGGCCGACCAGCGGGGCCGCCTCGCCGTCGAGGGTGACCCGGCGGAGGTCGATGTAGTAGTCGGCCTCACGACCGGAGGAGAGGATCACCTTGCCGTGCACGACGGCCTTGTCCTTGATCTGCTGCAGAAGCGCATCGCGTACGTCACTCATGCCTCTGAGCTTAGAGGGGAGCGAGAAGGGGGCCTAGCCGAGCCGACGCCATGTCCAGGTGGTGGAGACCTCCAGCGGATCCACCGGGGTGACCAGGCGCGGGAGGGTGTTCAGTCCGTTCGGCGGACCCGACTGGGGCTCCACGCAGACAGCCTCGGGCTCCTCGTCGTAGATGACCACCCATTCGGCCCTGCTGGTGACCCGCAGTTCGAGGGCGCCGGGCCAGGTGAGGGTGACGTCGACGCCGTGCGGCATGCCGAAGCAGTCGTCCCAGGGGCGGGGCTTCGGGTCGATGCGGTTGCCGTTGGGGATGTGGTCGGCGCCGCGCTCCTCCTGCCACGCGGGCTCGAAGGAAACCTCCGCATCCGGCCCGCCGGTGCCGAGGTTGCGCAGGAACCACGGGTGCCAGCCGACCTGGGCCGGGAAGGAGTCTCCGTACGTCTCGACGCCCATGGTGAGGGTCAGCGAGTCCTCGGCGAGCGTGACGACCTGGGTCACCCGGCCGGGGTACGGCCACGGGTCGGTGAGGTCGTAGGCGAAGGCGGCCTCGGTGGCGGTGGCCCCCGCCGGACGCCAGGGCGCGTCGCGGGCGAAGCCGTGGAGAGCGTGCGGCGGGTGGTTGAGCGGCATCTGATGGACGGTCGCACCGTCGCGGAACTGCCCGTTCGCCGTCCGGCCGCACCAGGGGACCATCGGGAAGGCCCCGAACCCCGGCCCCTGGCGCAGCAGTTCTGTTCCGTCGATGCGCAGACTGCTGATCCGGCAGCCGTTCTGCTGGTCGACCGTCACCTCGGCGCCGCCGGCGCTCAGTTGCGTACTCATGCGGTCGACCCTAATGCGGCCCGGGCCCGCTGATCAGCGACGGCGCCGCAGGGCTCGGCCGATGACGACCGCCGAGGCGAGCGCGAACGCGGCGGCCGGGGCGATCCAGCGCAGGCTGTCCCCGGCGCCGGCGGAGGCGGGCGCGGGGACCGGGGCGTACCGCCCGCGCGGCGGCGCGTGGTCCACCTCCTCCGCGCTGCGGCCGATCATGGTGCGGCGGGCGTGGGCGGCCTCGGCCGGGGGCCGGGGGGCTCCGTCGGGGCCCTCGAACCGGCCGGCGAGGAAGGGGTCCAGGGACGGCGGTGGTACGTCGGTCTCGAAGAGGGAGGCGGTGACCTCGGTGACGTCGTCATCGACGGACCCGGGACCCGTTCCGTCCCCTCCGCCTTCGCCGCCCTCCGCTTCCTCGGCTTCTGCCACCGGGTCGCTCACGGCGTCGGGCGCGCAGGCGAGGGTCAGCTGTCCGGCGGCCCGGCCTAGCAGCCGCCGCGCGGCGGTGGCCGCGGCCTCCGGCGGGAAGGCGGCGGCGCGCCCGTCGGCGGCGACCTCGGCGGTGAAGTCGAGCCGGGTCCCGTCCGGGATGGGCGTCAGCCGCAGGTCGAGGGCGAACTTCACGGTCCCGCTGCCCCGGACCTCCGTGCCCTCACCCTCGAAGGTGAAGTGCCCGGGGTCGCGCTCGGTGACGGCCAGGGCGCCCCTGTAGGTCACGGTGCTCCCGCCGACCCGGACCTTGAGCCGGCCCGAGACCGGCCCGGCATCGGTGTCGGCATCCTGCTGGAGTCCCGGCACGCACCGGGCCACCCGGGCGGGGTCGCGCAGCACGGCGCGGAGATCGTCTGCCGGTACCGGGACGAACACCTGATGCTCCATGTGGTCGAGCCTACCGACGAGACCCGCACCGGGTCACGAATACCGCGGGTGCGGCAGCGTCGACGGCGGCAGTCCGGGCACCCGGGTGCGTTCCGCGTCACGTGCGGCGTCCTGCAGGGAGCGGGTCGACAGGGAGCGCAGCGCGGGCGTGTCGCGGTCCACCCGCAGGGGCGGGTCCGCGTCCCTGGCGGCCAGGACGAAGCCCCAGTCCTGCGGCGGTGCGTCGGTCACGCCGTGGGGGGTGCGGTCGGGTCCGGCGGCGAAGCCCGTGAGGCGGCCGCCCGCGCTGTAGGGGGCGGTGCGCAGGCCGGCCGCGCGGAGGGTGGAGTCGACGGTCCAGTACGCACGCGGACGCGTGGCCAGCGGTCCCGCGTGCACGGCGATGCGGCCCCCGGGGCGCAGGGCCCGCGCGGCCAGCCCGTAGAACTCCTGCGAGTACAGCTTCGTGCTGGGGGTGATGCCCGGGTCGGGAAGGTCGGAGACGATGACGTCGAAGCGGTCGCCGGCGGCCGGCCCCCGCAGCCAGCGGAAGGCGTCCTGCGTGACGACGGCGAGGCGCGGGTCCTCGTACACCCGGGCGTTGAGCGCGGAGAGCATCGGATCGGTGCGGGCCAGGCGGACCACCCCGGGGTCCAGCTCGACGACGGTGACGGAGGAGACGTCCCGGTAGCGGAGCACCTCGCGCGCGGCCAGCCCGTCGCCGCCGCCGAGGACCAGGACGCGGGTGTGCGGGCCGGTCATCGCGGGGTGGACCAGGGCCTCGTGGTAGCGGTACTCGTCGTAGCCGCTGACCCGCAGCCGCCCGTCCAGGTAGAGGTCGAGGGAGCGCGGGGAACCGGTCCGCGGCCCGGTGAGCACCAGCTCCTGCACCCCGGTCTGGACGGCGACCCGCACCTCCGCGCCGTAGACGGCGCGCCGGGCGGTCCGCTCGAAGTCGTCGGCGAGGACGGTCGCGGAGGCGAGCACGGCCAGGACGGTCACGTTCGCGCCGATCAGCAGCCAGCGGCAGCGCCTGCTCAGGTCCCGGCGGAACAGCCACAGGACCAGCCCGCCGCCGACGATCACGTTGACGGTGCCGGTGACCATGGCGCCGGTGAGCTGGCCGAGTACCGGGAGCAGCAGGAAGGGGAAGGCGAGGCCGCCGACGAGGGCGCCCACGTAGTCGGCGGCGAACAGGTCGGCAACGGCCCCGCCCGCGTCCTGTCTGCGGATGCGCTGGATGAGGACCATCAGCAGCGGGATCTCCGCGCCGATGAGCACCCCGATGGCGAAGGAGAAGGCGACGAGCGCGGGGCGGGACTCCCCCAGCCAGGCGAAGCTCGCGTACAGCGCCATGGCCGACAGCCCGCCGAGGAGGGCCAGGCCGGCCTCGATGGCGCCGAAACCGAAGGCGGGCCGGTGGCGGAAGCGCTTGGCGAGCAGGGAGCCGACGCCCATGGCGAAGACCATGACGGACAGCACGACCGACGCCTGGGTGACGGAGTCGCCGATGAGGTAGGTGCCGAGGGCGAGCAGCTCCAGCTCGTACACGAGCCCGCAGGCGGCGCAGATGAATACGGTGGCCAGGACGAGGAGTCGGCCGGTCCGGGGCCGTACGGGCAGGGCGGCCGGGACGGTCGCGGCGCCCCGAGGCTCCGGGGCCGGGAGCACCCGGCGCGGGACGGAACGGTCGATCATGAAGCGAACCGTACGTCACCGCTCCGCTGCATCCGGTCACCCACATGGGTGCAAGTGGCGTACTGATCCGGCCAGTTGGCGTAACCCTGGCGGGATAATCGCGCCCCGGCGCCCGCTACCGCAGCGCGGGTGATTCCCGGGCCGCCGCCGCGGGTGCCCCCATCCGTACGCCCACCCGCGTCCGGGTGGCCACCAACTGGCCCTCCTGCGGGTACGCGTGCCAGGTCCGCCAGCGCACCTGGCCCTCGTAGCGCTGCGCGAGCATGGCGGTGAAGGCGTGCGGACTCCCGGGAAAGGTCCCCGCTAGTCCGTTCGGGTGATCGGCCACCAGTGCGAGCAACTCCTGGGCCCGCCCGGCGAAGGAGCCGCGGGAGAGGGTCTCGACCCGCGCGGCGAACTCGTACTCCCAGTCGCCCACCCGCTTGGCCACGCCGAGCGGCAGCGGTGTGCTGCTGCCGGGCATACAGGCGACGGTCTCCGAGCAGAGCACCTCCCCCTCCTCCAGAAGCACCTGGTGGGACGCGCCGAGCAGGCGCAACTCCACCTTCGCCCCCGAAAGTTCGAGGTTCAGTACGGCCAGGGCGGGCAACCGGTCCCGACCCAGGGCCCAGGCGAGATCGGCGGCACGCGTGTCGGTGTATGAGGTCTGGAGGGTCGTGAGCATGAGTCGGCTCCGCAAACGCGCGAGGGAGATGGGCCGGGGCCCGCCAGCGGTAGCAAGCACGGGTGGGGGGACACCGGCACGGGTCCACAGGAAGTCCAGGGAGGTCCGAGGACTGGTCTACTCAACCGAGGGAATCATGAAAGGCACGGCGCTCACAGCGTTTTTACCCAACTTGACGGGGTTTACATCCCCCCGGGGGCTCCGCAGTTCACGTGTTCAACAGGTTGCGCCCCGCGCGTCGTCATGCATCGGCGAACGAGTCGTCACGCAGGGGCGAACGACGAGGACGCCCGACGGAAACGGGACCGTCGAACGCCCTCCTCCACGCGGTGCCGGACTGCCCCGTATCAGCTGGAACCGCACCCCCCGCCGCCACACGAGGACGACGAGCCGCAGGACGAGGAAGAGCCACAGCCCGAGCCTCCGCCCCCGTCCACCCACGAGCTGCCGCTGCTCTTGCGGCGGCCGCCGGTCTGCCCGCTCTTGGCCGAACGGGCTGCGATCGCCACGACGAACGCGATGATCAGAAATGCGCCAACGATGAAGACGAACATGCGGTCCGCCCTTCTCTCACACCCCGGTCTTCCCGGGGGAGCGGGATCCCCGCGTCCCGCGTGAAAGGGGGATGCCCCCGCGACGCGCGGCCCAAAGCGCACTTGAGGAAGTCCAGAGGTTGCCCTCAGGATGACGACCATGAGCACCCCCGTGGGCAGCGACCGCCCCTTCCTGAACCGCCGCCTGGCGGCCTTCGGCACGACGATCTTCGCGGAGATGTCGGCGCTGGCCACGCGCACCGGTTCGATCAACCTCGGCCAGGGTTTCCCCGACACCGACGGCCCGGCGCAGATCGCCGAGGCGGCCTCCCGCGCGGTCCTCACCGGACTCGGAAACCAGTACCCGCCGGGCCCGGGCGTCCCGGAGCTGCGCACCGCGATCGCCGCGCACCAGCAGCGCTTCTACGGCCTCGGCCACGACCCCGACACCGAGGTCCTCGTCACGGCGGGCGCCACGGAGGCCATCGCCGCCGCCCTCCTCGCCCTCCTGGAGCCCGGCGACGAGGTCATCGCCCTGGAGCCGTACTACGACTCGTACGCGGCCTGCATCGCCATGGCCGGCGCGGTACGCGTCCCCGTCACCCTGCGCCCGCACGCCGGAGCCTTCACCCTCGACCTGGACGAACTGCGCGCCGCCGTCACCCCGCGCACCCGCCTGCTGCTCCTGAACACCCCGCACAACCCGACGGGCACCGTCCTGACCCCGGCCGAGCTCTCGGCGATCGCCGGGCTGGCGGTCGAGCGCGACCTGCTGGTCGTCACGGACGAGGTGTACGAGCACCTGGTCTTCGAGGGCGCCCACACCCCCCTGGCGAGCCTCCCGGGCATGCGCGAGCGCACGGTCACCATCTCCTCGGCCGGGAAGACCTTCTCGTTCACGGGCTGGAAGGTCGGCTGGGTCACCGCACCCGCGGAGCTGATCACGGCGGTCCGCTCGGCGAAGCAGTTCCTCACCTACGTCTCCTCGGGCCCCTTCCAGTACGCGATCGCCGAGGCCCTCGCCCTGCCCGACAGCTACTACGACACCTTCCGCGCCGACCTGGCCGCCAAGCGCGACATCCTCACCGACGGCCTCGCGGCGGCCGGCTTCGAGGTCTTCCACCCGCAGGGCACGTACTTCATCACCACCGACATCACCCCGCTCGGCGAGAAGGACGGCCTCGCCTTCTGCCGCGCCCTTCCGGAACGCTGCGGCGTGGTCGCCATCCCGAACCAGGTCTTCTACGACGACAAGGACGCGGGCCGGACCCAGGTCCGCTGGGCCTTCTGCAAGCGCGAGGACGTCCTGCGCGAGGCCGCCGAGCGGCTGCGCCGGCTCTGAGGGCCGCCCCGGCGATCGCTTCTCGGCGGGCCGTTCCCACACCGGCCACCCCGCGTCCTTGCGGGGTTGTAGGGCCGGTGTGAAGCTGTGCGTCGTGCAAGTGCCCGAAGCCCTCACCGCCGGGTGAGCGGACCCACCGCGAGCTGGAGAGTCGGGATTCATGGCAACGGGCAGAGCGGCCGTGTCCGCGTCGCCGCTGGAGATGCGCGCGGTCCGGGCCGTGCGGTCGGCCGCGCCGGCCACCGTGCTCGCGCTCGGGGTGTTCGCCGCCGTGCGCGGGGCCGGGGTGCTGGTGCTCGGCCTCGGGGCCTGGTGGGCCGGGCGGGATCCGCTGAAGGTGCTCGGCAGGTCCTGGGACTCCGACTGGTACCTCCGGATCGCCGCCCACGGCTACGGGCGGACCCTGATGTGGCCCGAGGCCGTCACCGGGACCGGGCCCGTCCAGAGCGACTACGCC
Source organism: Streptomyces sp. NPDC030021 (assembly GCF_055574035.1). Classification (NCBI taxonomy): domain Bacteria; kingdom Bacillati; phylum Actinomycetota; class Actinomycetes; order Kitasatosporales; family Streptomycetaceae; genus Streptomyces; species Streptomyces sp. NPDC030021. The sequence continues at coordinate 46,088 of NZ_JBVIAH010000032.1, read as the reverse complement.
TTCTTCCCGCTCTACCCCACCCTGATACGGCTCGTCTCCGGGATACTGCCCGGCGGGATGGTCCCCGCCGCGCTCCTCGTCGCGTGGGTCTCCGCCGCCGTGGCCGCCCTCGGGATCTACCGGGTCGGGGAGCGGGTGATCGGCCCGCGCGCCGGGCTGCTGCTCGTGGGGCTGTGGGCGGCGCTGCCGCACGCGGTGGTGCTCACCCTCGCCTATACCGAGGCCCTGCTGGCCGCCTTCGCCGCCTGGGCGCTGTACGCCCTGCTGCGCGAACGCTGGCTGTGGGCCGCCGGACTCGCCGTACTGGCCGGGCTGACCCGGCCCACCGGGCTGGCCGTCGCGGCCGCCGTCTCGGCCATGGCCCTGTACACGATCGTCGTACGAAGATCCCGGGCACCCGAGGTGTGGCTGGCCGGGCTGGTGGCTCCGGCGGGCTGGACGGCGTACGTCCTGGCCGTCGGGGTGAAGGTCAGCGACCCCTTCGGCGGCTACTTCGCCGTGCAGCGCGGCTGGGGCTCCCGCTTCGATTTCGGCGCCGGGGCGCTGCGCTCCGCCGAGCGGGTGCTGACCGGCGGGCACGTGCCGCTCGCCACCACCGTGACGGTGGTCCTGCTGGCCATGGCCGGGCTGCTGGCGGTGCTGCTGCTACTGGACCGCACCCCGCTGCCGCTGCTCGCGTACACCGCGGTCCTGCTGGTCATCGGCTTCGGCGGGGCCGGTTTCTTCGAGTCCAAGCCGCGCTTCCTGCTGCCGGCCTTCCCGCTGCTCCTGCCGCTGGCCGCCGTCATGGCGAGAGCCCGGCCGCGCACCGCGGTCATGGTGACCGCGGTGGTGGCCGGGCTCGGTTACGGCTACGGGCTGTATCTGCTGCTGATCGCCCGTGTACCGCTGTAACGGCTAGCTGTTGGTGTCGCCGTTGCTGTCGTCGTCGCTGTCGTCGTCGCCGTCGGTGGAGTCGATGTCCTGCTCCAGGCCGAGCTGCTCGACGAGCCACTTGTCGAACTCGATGGACGCGCGGACCCAGCTGACCGTGGAGGACACGAAGTGCTCCAGGTTGACGCCGGTGCCGATCAGCATCTGCGCCTCACCGATCAGGCGGACCGAGCCGTCGTCGTGGGTGTGGCTGTAGACCTTCGGCCACAGGGTGCGGCGGTTCCAGTCGTCGATCGACTCAAGAAGCTGCGGCTTCTCGTCGATCTTGTGCGGACGGTCGTAGAAGGTCCGCACCGAGAAGACCTGCTGCTCGTCCTCGCCGCGGAACATGAAGTACGTGCGGAACTCCTCCCACGGCGCCGCGAGGTCACCCTCGTCGTCGACGACGTACTTGAGCTCCATCTGCTCCAGCAGCTGCTTGACCAGATCCTGGTCGGGGACGACGGGGCCCGCCGGTCCTGTGGCCTGCGGATCGGGCTGCTGCCCTCCGAAGTTCGGAATCGAGGCCGGGTCGATGCTCACCGTGTTTTCCCTTCGTGCGGATACCTGCATCCTCCCCCATCGCGCCCACCTTGTGTCCAGCCCCGCACGTACGATCCGCTCCGGGCAGAACGAGTAAGAACCGAGTAAGAACCAGGTAAGGGGGGCGCATGGCCCTGCGCGGTACGTTCAAGCTGGTCCTGGGGCCGGTGCTGGCCGTCGGTGTCGCCGTGTGCGCCGGGGTGCTGTGGCAGGCCACGGGGGGTCCGGGCGGCGAAGGCGGCCCCCGGGGGGCGGCCGACTGCGCGGAGGTCATGGCGTTCGCCCGGATGGCCCCGCCGGCGGGCCTGCGGGACGGGAAGTGCGACCGGACCGGGGCGTCGGACGGCCGCACGACGGTCCTGGGCACGTTCCGCATGGAGCACGCCGATGTCGAGGCGTGGGTCGCGTCCTTCCCGAAGGCACCGGAGCAGGTCGCCTGCCCCGGTCCCTGGCCGGAGAACTACGACCCGGAGAGCGAGGGGTGCTTCGCCCTCGCCCACGACGAGCCGCAGCCCGGCCGGGCGGCCGGGCTGCGGCTGCGGATCACCCCGGAGGTCGGGACGACCGCGAAGATCCGCTTCGACGCCTCCTGAGGCGGCCGGCGGAGTCCTGAGCTGCTGTCCTGAGCTGCTGTCCTGAGCTGTTGTCCTGACGACGGCCGCCCCGCTCAGAGGGCCTTGCCGACCAGCAGGTCCTCGCCCGCCACGTCGACCCGTACGGTGTCGCCGTCCCGGACCTCGCCGGAGAGGATCTCCTTCGCCAGCCGGTCGCCGATCGCCGTCTGGATCAGGCGGCGCAGCGGCCGGGCCCCGTACGCCGGGTCGTTGCCCTTGACCGCCAGCCAGGCCAGGGCCTCGGGCGTGACGTCCAGCGTGAGGCGCCGGTCGGCCAGGCGCTTGGCCAGGCGGCCGATCTGGAGCTCGGCGATGTGCGCGAGCTCGTCGCCGGTCAGGGCGGAGAAGACCACCAGGTCGTCCAGGCGGTTCAGGAACTCCGGCTTGAAGGAGCTCCGGACCACGTCCAGGACCTGCTGCTTCTTCTGTTCCGCGGGGGTGGCCGGATCCATCAGGAACTGGCTGCCCAGGTTCGAGGTCAGGATCAGGATGGCGTTGCGGAAGTCCACGGTCCGGCCCTGGCCGTCCGTGAGCCGGCCGTCGTCCAGGACCTGGAGCAGGATGTCGAAGACCTCGGGGTGGGCCTTCTCCACCTCGTCCAGGAGCACCACGCTGTAGGGACGGCGGCGCACGGCCTCGGTGAGCTGGCCGCCCTCCTCGTAGCCGACGTAGCCGGGCGGGGCACCGACGAGACGGGCCACGCTGTGCTTCTCGCCGTACTCCGACATGTCGATGCGGACCATGGCCCGCTCGTCGTCGAAGAGGAAGTCCGCGAGCGCCTTGGCCAGCTCCGTCTTGCCCACGCCCGTCGGGCCGAGGAAGAGGAAGGAGCCGGTCGGGCGGTCCGGGTCGGCGATGCCGGCCCGGGTGCGGCGCACGGCGTCCGACACGGCCCGTACGGCCTCGCCCTGGCCGATCAGGCGGCGGCCCAGCTCGTCCTCCATGCGCAGCAGCTTCTGGGTCTCGCCCTCCAGCAGCCGGCCGGCCGGGATGCCGGTCCAGGCGCCCACCACGTCGGCGATGTCGTCGGGGCCGACCTCGTCCTTGACCATCGAGTCCTTGGAGTGTCCGGTCTTGGAGGCCTCGGCCTCCTCCTCGGTGGCCTCCGCCAGCTCGCGCTCCAGGGCCGGGATCTCCCCGTAGAGCAGCTTGGAGGCGGTGTCGAAGTCGCCGTCGCGCTGGGCGCGCTCGGCCTGGCCGCGCAGGTCGTCCAGGCGCTCCTTGAGCTCACCGACCCGGTTGAGGGACTGCTTCTCCTTCTCCCAGCGGGCGGTCAGCCCGCGCAGCTCCTCCTCCCGGTCCGCGAGGTCCTTGCGGATCTTCTCCAGGCGCTCGATCGAGGCCGGGTCGGACTCGTTCTTCAGGGCCAGCTCCTCCATCCGCAGGCGGTCCACGGAACGCTGGAGCTCGTCGATCTCCAGCGGGGAGGAGTCGATCTCCATGCGCAGCCGGGACGCGGCCTCGTCGACGAGGTCGATGGCCTTGTCGGGGAGGAAGCGGGAGGTGATGTACCGGTCGGAGAGGGTCGCGGCGGCCACCAGCGCGCTGTCGTTGATGACGACCTTGTGGTGGGCCTCGTAGCGGCCCTTGAGGCCGCGCAGGATCGCGATCGTGTCCTCGACGGACGGCTCGGCGACCAGCACCTGCTGGAAGCGCCGCTCCAGCGCCGGGTCCTTCTCGATCCGCTCGCGGTACTCGTCGAGCGTGGTCGCGCCGACCATCCGCAGCTCGCCGCGGGCCAGCATGGGCTTGAGCATGTTGCCCGCGTCCATGGCGGAGTCGCCGCCGGCGCCCGCGCCGACGACCGTGTGCAGCTCGTCGATGAAGGTGATGATCTGGCCGTCGCTCGACTTGATCTCGGCCAGTACGGTCTTCAGCCGCTCCTCGAACTCGCCGCGGTACTTGGCGCCGGCGACCATGGCGCCGAGGTCCAGGGAGACGAGCCGCTTGTTCTTCAGGGACTCGGGGACGTCGCCCTTGACGATGCGCTGGGCCAGGCCCTCGACGACGGCGGTCTTGCCGACGCCGGGCTCGCCGATGAGCACGGGGTTGTTCTTCGTCCGGCGCGAGAGCACCTGGACGACGCGCCGGATCTCCTGGTCACGGCCGATGACCGGGTCGAGCTTGCCCTCACGCGCCGCTGCCGTGAAGTCGGTGCCGAACTTCTCCAGGGCCTTGTACTGGCCCTCGGGATCGGGGGTGGTCACCCGCCGTCCTCCTCGTGCGTTCTCGAAGGCGTCGAGCAGCTTCTTCGCCGTCGCGCCCTGGGTGGAAAGGACCTCGCCGGCCGCGCCGCCCTTGGCGGCGACGGCGATGAGGAGGTGTTCGGTGGAGAGGTAGTCGTCGCCGAGCTTGCCGGCCTCCGCGTCCGCCTCGGCGAGTACGGCGAGCAGGTCCCGGGTGGGCTGCGGGGGCGCGACGGTGGAGCCGGTGACGCTGGGCAGGGCGGCGAGCAGCCGCTCGGCCCCGGCCCGCACGGCGGCCAGGTCGGCGTCGGTGGCGACCAGCAGGTCGATGACGTTCTCGTTCTCCTCGCCTGCGAGGAGGGCCAGCAGCAGGTGCGCGGGGGTCAGGTCCGCATGACCGTCCTTGACGGCCCTGCTGGTGGCCGCGTTCAGCGCGTCGCGGCTCTTGTTGGTCAGTTCGGCGTCCACTGCGACTTCTCCTCTCCCCGGGGGGTAGCTCCCACAACAACACTGACAGAGTCAGCGTATGCAAAGTTGAGTCTATTCCACTCAAGGCAAGTGGGGACACCGTTGCCCCGTACCCTTCGGGCCATGTCTCATGACGTACTCAATCCGACGCCCGAGTACCTCGCCTTCTGGCGGGAGCGGCACGTCTGCACCCTGACCACCCCGCGCCCCGACGGCACGCCGCACGTGGTACCGGTGGGGGTGACGTACGACCCGGAGGCCGGCCTGGCCCGGGTGATCAGCAACCGGCACAGCAGGAAGGTGCGCAACATCCTGACGGCGCAGGAGGCCCAGGAGGCGCAGGAGGAGCGGCCGGACGGCGAGCCGGTGGGCGCGCGGGTCGCGGTCTGCCAGATGGAAGGACGCCGCTGGGCCACGCTGGAGGGCCGCGCGGTGATCCGCACGGACGAGGCGTCGGTCGCCGACGCGGTGGCGCGCTACGCGGAGCGCTACGGGCGCACGCCGTCGCCCAATCCCGACCGGGTCGTCATGGAGATCACCCTGGACCGGGCCATGGGGCGCGCGTAAGCCGTTGATTCTTCATCTTGTCCGGTTCAGGCACTGGACGTGGACATCACAACGGCGCCATCGTGGTCAGGTCCACGATGGCGCCGTTGTGTGGGGGTAGCGCCTGAGCGATCTGGAACGACGGGGGAATCGCTTCAGGCACTGCGGGGGGTGGCGGTGGTGATATCGGGTTCGAAGAGCTGGTGGTCACGCTGATCGAGATTGACGAAGACCATTCCGTAGCGCACCTCGCAGCGGACGGGCTGCGGCGCGCCCCGCGGGCGGCGCAGGCACCGGTAGGCACGTACGTCCTCGTCCTCCTCGCGCACGACGACGATCGGTTGGCCGAACAGGGTGACCATCAACGAGTCGCCAGGGTGGGGGATGGCCGTGGCGAGATCGATGAACTGCCAGCCCGAACGGTAGGCGGAGGCCATCTCGCGGCGGAAGCCGCGATCGTCGGGGGTCATGCGGACACCGTCACAGGCGCCTCGGTCCAACCCGTATCGCCGTTTCCGCCCAGCAGGCCGCTGGTCCAGCCGGTGTCCGCGTACTTACCCGCGGGCGCCGTGGTCCAGCCCGTGTCGTCCGTGCTCGTCAGGCTCGTGCCCTGACCGTCCCTAGCGCTCCCCGCGTCACTTTCGACGGCGCTGACTGCCCCAAAAACCGCAACGGCGGAGAAAACTATGGCAAGCACCGAGCGAAGCATTCTCTTGTACATGGTCGGCTTCGTCCTCACTTGATGGAATCCTCTCCCCCGCGTGACAGACGATGGCTCATTCAGGCACGTCAATGCCACAGGGACGATGCATCATGTTCTTGCATGTTCAGGACCCTGGGGGGTGGAGATTTGACGCGAAACGAGACAAAGGCGACACATCCCCACCCTGTGACGTCCATGTGCGCCGAGGGGACGCGGCTCTACGCGACCGCACTGAGCACCGGCCGGATCGCCCGGGGCGAGATCCAGAACGCCCCCTGCCTGCTTGAATTCGCTCTTCTGCAGCCCGACCCGGATGACGCGAACCAGCTCCGTCCGGTTCCCCCGTCCGTAGCTTTGGCTCAACGGCTCCATCCGATTGAACGTGAGATCCAGGACCGCCGGCGCAGCGCTGTAGATCTCACCGACACTTTCGAGCCTTTCCTGGCCATCAGCGCACAGAGCCCGGCCAACACCCACGCCATCACGGTGCTGGAGGGTTTCGAACAGATCAACGCCGCCCTGAACCTCGCGACGGCCGAATGTCATACCGAGGTGCTGACGGTCCAGCCGGGCGGCGCCCGGCCCTCCCTGGCCCTCACCCAGGCCCTGGAGCGCGACCAGCCGCTGATCGACCGCGGGGTCAGCATACGGACCCTGTACCAGCACACCGCACGGCACAGCCAGGGCACGCTCGCCTACGTGGAGCGGATCTCGACGGGCAAGGTGGAGATCCGCACCCTGGAGGAGCTGATCGAACGCCTGATCATCTTCGACCGCACGGTGGCCTTCATCCCGGTGAGCGACGACCGCCGGGTCGCCCTGGAGCTGCGCCACCCGGGCCTGGTCGACTACCTCATCAAGGTGTTCGAGCAGCTGTGGCACCGCGCCGTGCCCCTCCAGGAGGAAGTGACGTACCGCAGCACCCCCGGCGGGATCTCGGGCGTGCAGCGGACCATCGCCCAGCTCCTGATCGAGGGCCACGTCGACGAGGCCATCGCGCGCCGCCTCGGCATGAACGTCCGTACCTGCCGGGCGCACATCGCCAAGCTCGCCACCACCCTCGGCAGCGGCAGCCGCGCGCAGCTCGGCTACCTCATCGCCCAGGCCGGCATCCTGGGCCGCCCCTCGGACCCCGAACAGGACTGCGAGGGACACCCGGACCACGAGGACCACGACCGGGACCAGGAAGGGCTCTGAGGGCTCCAAGGGCTCCGCGCCCCTGACAGCCCTCAGGCCCCGCCCTGGGAGGGGCGGGGCCTGAGGGTGTGCGACAGGCTGCCAAGCAGGGACCGGGGACCCGGAGCGGGCCCGGATCAGTCCAGCGGGCGCTTGGGGCTGGGGCGCCAGACGACCAGGGCGCTGCCCGGCTGCGGGGGGCTGTACGGGACCAGGTCGCGCCGGTACGAGGCGTGCACCTGGGCCTCGCGGGCCTGCAGCGTGGCCGCCGCGCCGTCCACGGCCGCGGAGAGCTCGGCCACGCGCTGCTGGAGCGCGGCGACCTGGTTCTCCAGTTCGATGATGCGCTTGATGCCCGCCAGGTTGATGCCCTCGTCCTGCGACAGCGCCTGCACCGTACGGAGCAGTTCGATGTCACGGGCCGAGTAGCGCCGGCCGCGGCCGGCCGTACGGTCCGGGGAGACCAGGCCGAGACGGTCGTACTGGCGGAGGGTCTGCGGATGCAGACCGGAGAGCTGGGCGGCCACCGAGATCACGTAGACAGGGGTCTCGTCGGTGAGTTGGTAGGCACCGTTTCCCAGACGGGAGGACTGTCGTCGGCGGCCGTCCATGTCATGCTCCCTTCGCGGACTCGAACAGCGCGGAGCGCGGGTCCTGCGACTCCGTCGCCTCGCGGTACATCTCCAGGGCCTCGCGGGCCTTGTCGGACAGCTCGGTCGGGACCGCGACCTCCACCGTGACCAGCAGGTCGCCGCGGGTGCCGTCCTTGCGGGCCGCACCCTTGCCGCGGGCCCGCATGGTGCGCCCGTTGGGGGTGCCCGGCGGCAGCTTCAGCGTCACCGAGGGGCCGTTCAGGGTCGGGACCTTGATCTCGGCCCCCAGCGCCGCCTCCGCGAACGTCACGGGCACGGTCACCGTCAGGTTGTCGTCCTTGCGGCCGAACACCGGGTGGGAACCGACGTGCACGACCACGTAGAGGTCACCGCCGGGACCGCCGCGCTCGCCCGGCGCACCCTTGCCGCGCAGCCGGATCCGCTGGCCGTCGGAGACGCCCGCCGGGATCCGGACCTGCATGGTGCGGGAGCTGCGGGCGCGCCCGCTGCCCTTGCAGACCTCGCAGGGGGTCTCCGCGATCAGACCGCGGCCCTTGCAGTCCGCACAGGGGTCGGTCAGCGAGAAGCCGCCGCCGCTGCCCCGCGAGACCTGGCCGGTGCCGACACAGGTCGGGCACACCCTGGGGGTGCCGTTCTTGTCGCCGGTGCCCGAACAGGCCTTGCAGGGGGCCTGGGAGGACATCCGGAGCGGGACCGTGGCCCCGTCCACCGCCTCCGTGAAGGAGAGGGTGACCTCCGACTCGATGTCCTGGCCGCGGCGCGGCTGGGTACGGGTGCCCGCACCGGGGCCGGCGCCGCGGTTGAAGAGGCCGCCGAAGACGTCACCCAGGCCGCCGCCGAAGCCGCCGGCCTGGCCGGCGCCCTGCTGCTGACCTCCGAAGAGGTCGCCGAGGTCGAAGTTGAACGAGCCGCCGCCGCCCGGCCCGGGGCGGAAGCCACCGTTGCCGAACAGGGCGCGCGCCTCGTCGTACTCCTTGCGCTTCTTGGCGTCGCCGAGGATGTCGTTCGCCTCGGAGATCTCCTTGAAGCGCTCCTCGGCGGAGGCGTCGCCCTTGTTGGCGTCCGGGTGGAACTCGCGAGCGAGCTTCCGGTACGCCTTCTTGATCTCGGCCTCGGTGGCGTCCTTCGGGACACCGAGGACCTTGTAGTAGTCCTTCTCGACGAAGTCCTTCGTGTTCATCCCCGGTGTCCCTCCTCCCGTGCTTCTACGTGTGCTGCATCAGCCCTTGTCGGGGGCATCCGCGTCCAAGCCGTCCGGCGCTTCGCCCTCCGTGGACTCGGACTTGGGGGCCGCGCCCGGCTGGGGCTCGGCCACCGCGACCCGTGCGGGACGGATCGTACGCTCGCCGATCCGGTACCCCGGCTGCAGGATCGCCACGCAGGTGTCCTCGGTGATGTCCGGCGCGTACGAGTGCATCAGGGCCTCGTGGATCGTCGGGTCGAAGGGCTCGCCCTCCTTGCCGAACTGCTGCAGGCCCATCTTGGCGGCGACGGTCTCCAGCGATTCGGCCACCGACTTGAAGCCGCCGACCAGCTCGCCATGCTCCCGCGCCCGGCCGATGTCGTCCAGGGTCGGGAGCAGCTCCGTCAGGAGGGACGCGACCGCGATCTCCTTGACGGTGATCCGGTCCCGCTCCACCCGGCGGCGGTAGTTCTGGTACTCGGCCTGGAGCCGCTGGAGGTCCGCGGTGCGCTCGGAGAGCGCGGTACGGGCCTGGTCCAGCTGCGCCAGCAGCGCCACGTCCTGGCTTGCGTCCCCGGCCGGGGCCGCCTCCTCCTTGGCGGAGTCGGCGGCCTTCGGCTCAGCGTCGTTCTGACCGGCGTCGGGGACTTCGGGCTTCTCGTCGAAGCCCGGGGTCTCCTCCGACATCAGGCAGCGCCGCCCTTCGGCTTCTCGTCGTCGACGATCTCGGCGTCGACGACGTCGTCGTCGGCCTTGGCCTGGCCCGCGTCACCGGCGCCGCCGGCGGCCTGGGCGGCCTGCGCGTCGGCGTAGATGGCCTGGCCGAGCTTCTGGCTGACCGCGGCGAGCTTCTCCGTCGCGGTGCGGATCTCGGCCGTGTCCTCGCCCTTGAGCGACTCCTTCAGCTCGGCGATGGCGGACTCGACCTCGGTCTTGACGTCGGCCGGGACCTTGTCCTCGTTGTCCTTGACGAACTTCTCCGTCTGGTAGACGAGCTGCTCGCCCTGGTTGCGGGACTCGGCCGCCTCCTTGCGGCGCAGGTCCTCGTCCGCGTACTGCTCCGCCTCCTGGCGCATGCGGTCGACCTCGTCCTTGCCGAGCGAGGAGCCACCGGTGACGGTCATCTTCTGCTCCTTGCCCGTGCCAAGGTCCTTGGCCGTGACGTGCATGATGCCGTTCGCGTCGATGTCGAAGGAGACCTCGATCTGCGGGACGCCACGCGGGGCCGGGGGCAGGCCCGTCAGCTCGAACATGCCGAGCTTCTTGTTGTACGCCGCGATCTCGCGCTCGCCCTGGTAGACCTGGATCTGCACGGACGGCTGGTTGTCCTCGGCCGTCGTGAAGATCTCGGAGCGCTTCGTCGGGATCGTGGTGTTGCGCTCGATCAGCTTGGTCATGATGCCGCCCTTGGTCTCGATACCGAGGGACAGCGGGGTCACGTCGAGGAGCAGGACGTCCTTGACCTCACCCTTGAGCACACCGGCCTGGAGGGTGGCGCCGATGGCGACGACCTCGTCCGGGTTGACGCCCTTGTTGGCGTCCTGACCGCCGGTGAGCTCCTTGACGAGCTCGGCGACGGCCGGCATACGGGTGGAGCCGCCGACCAGGACCACGTGGTCGATCTCGGACAGCTGGATGCCGGCGTCCTTGATGACGTTGTGGAACGGGGTCTTGCAGCGGTCGAGCAGGTCCGCGGTCAGCTGCTGGAACTGGGCGCGCGTGAGCTTCTCGTCCAGGTGCAGCGGGCCCTCGGCGGAAGCCGTGATGTAGGGCAGGTTGATCGTGGTCTCCGTGGAGGAGGACAGCTCGATCTTCGCCTTCTCGGCGGCCTCGCGCAGACGCTGGAGCGCCATCTTGTCCTTGGACAGGTCGACGCCGTGACCGTTGGCGAACTGCTTCACCAGGTAGTCGACGACGCGCTGGTCCCAGTCGTCACCACCGAGGTGGTTGTCACCGTTGGTGGCCTTCACCTCGACGACGCCGTCGCCGATCTCCAGGAGCGACACGTCGAAGGTGCCGCCACCGAGGTCGAAGACGAGAATGGTCTGGTCGTCCTTGTCGAGGCCGTAGGCCAGGGCGGCGGCCGTCGGCTCGTTGACGATGCGCAGGACGTTCAGGCCCGCGATCTCGCCGGCCTCCTTCGTCGCCTGACGCTCGGAGTCGTTGAAGTAGGCCGGGACGGTGATGACCGCGTCCGTGACCTTCTCACCCAGGTACGCCTCGGCGTCGCGCTTCAGCTTCTGCAGGATGAAGGCGCTCATCTGCTGCGGGTTGAAGTCCTTGCCATCCAGGTTGATCTTCCAGTCAGTGCCCATGTGGCGCTTGACGGAGCGGATGGTCCGGTCCACGTTCGTGACCGCCTGGCGCTTGGCCACCTCGCCGACGAGGACCTCGCCGTTCTTGGCGAAGGCGACGACGGACGGCGTGGTCCTGGCGCCCTCGGCGTTGGTGATGACGGTGGGCTCGCCGCCTTCCAGAACGCTGACGACGGAGTTAGTGGTGCCCAGGTCGATGCCGACCGCACGTGCCATTTCAATTCCTCCAGCTGACTTGAGTGGAACAGACTCAACCATGCCGCATCGCTTCGCTTGCGTCAACAGAGCTGAGTCGAGTCGGCTCAACCTTTAGCCGCCACTTACGCGCAACCCTGGGAAACAGCCCCGCCGGCGCTTGAGGCGCGGGGGTCCGGGGAGCCGGCCCCCCGGCAGCGGCGCTGCAGCCGAACGGGTCACCGCAGCCGCGCGCCACCGCAAGACCGCCGGAGGCATACGGCAGCGTGCTGGCATGCCCCTCACACTCACCGCTCCGCGGGTACGGGTCCCCGCCGTCCCGCCGGCGAAGCGGGTGTTCGACCTCGTCGGGGCAGTGATGCTGCTCGCAGTGCTCGGCCTGCCGCTCACGGCGATCACCGCCCTGCTCTACGCGACCCAGGGCGGCCGCCCCTTCGTACGGGAGCCGGCGGCGGGCCTGGCCGGGCGGCCCTTCCGGACCTGGCGGCTGCGCACCGACGACGGGGCCGGCCGGATCGGCGCGGCCCTGGACCGCTGCGCCCTCGACGGCCTCCCGCAGCTGCTGAACGTGCTCCGCGGCGAGATGTCGCTGGTCGGGCCGCGCCCGGAGGCCCGCACAGACCGCCCCGAGCGGCTCCTCGTGCGCCCCGGAATGACCGGGTTGTGGCAGGTCAGCGCGCGTTCGGACCTCCCCTGGGAGGAGATGGCCCTGCTCGACCGGCATTATGTGGAGAACCACTGGCTCGGGATGGACCTCGCGATCCTGGCGCAGACCCCGCGCGCGGCGTACCGGCAAAGGGTCGCCTGAGCGACACAGATCACCGCACGCTCGGCTACATTGCGGCGTCGGGAATGGGTAACCTCAAGCCTTGACTTCATAAGTTACCGCTTAGTAAGTGCCGCCCGAGGAGCCCTTCCATGCAACTCGCCGCGATCATCGTGTCGCTGGTCATCACGGTGGTGGCCGTCGCGCTGTTCGGCCGTGCCACCGTGCAGATCTACCGTTTCGTGCGACTCGGCCAGCCAGTGCCCGCGGGCACGCGCACCGGCGATCCCACGCAGCGCACCATCACCCTGGTCAAGGAGTTCCTCGGCCACACCCGCATGAACCGCTGGGGCATCGTCGGCTTCGCGCACTGGTTCGTGGCGGTGGGCTTCTTCTCACTGCTGCTGACGATCGTCAACGCCTTCGGCCAGCTCTTCCAGGCCGACTGGCTGATCCCGATCATCGGTGACTGGCTGCCGTACGAGATCTTCACCGAGTTCCTCGGCCTGATGACCGTGCTCGGCATCGTCACCCTGATCGTGATCCGGCAGCTGAGCCGGCCGGGCGCGGCGGGACGCAAGTCCCGCTTCACGGGCTCCAAGACGGGCCAGGCGTACTTCGTCGAGGCCGTCATCCTGATCGTCGGCGTCTGCATCATGACGCTGCGCGCGCTTGAGGGCGCGCTGCACGGCGTCGACGGCTGGGAGCCGGGCTTCTTCGCCTCGTACCCGATGATCGCCGCCTTCGACGGGCTGAGCCTGAGCACGCTCCAGCACCTGACGTACTTCTTCGCGGCACTCAAGATCGTCACGTCCTTCACCTGGATGATCACGGTCTCCCTCAACACCAACATGGGTGTCGCCTGGCACCGCTTCCTCGGCTTCCCGAACATCTGGTTCAAGCGGAACGCGGACGGCTCCACGGCCCTCGGCGCCCTGCAGCCGATGACCTCGGGCGGCAAGGAGATCGACTTCGAGGACCCGGGCGAGGACGACAACTTCGGCGTCTCCCAGGTCGAGCAGTTCTCCTGGAAGGGCATCCTCGACTTCTCCACGTGCACCGAGTGCGGTCGCTGCCAGTCGCAGTGCCCGGCCTGGAACACGGGCAAGCCGCTGTCCCCCAAGCTGCTCATCATGTCGCTGCGCGACCACGCGCACGCCAAGGCCCCGTACCTGCTCGCCGGTGGCGGCAAGGACATGGAGGGCAACGAGAAGGCCACGGCGGAGCAGCTCGCCGGCGTCCCGGCCGCCGCCCTCGCGGAGGCCGAACGCCCGCTGATCGGCACCGCCGAGGAGAACGGCGTCATCGACCCGGACGTGCTGTGGTCCTGCACCACCTGCGGTGCGTGCGTGGAGCAGTGCCCGGTCGACATCGAGCACATCGACCACATCGTCGACATGCGCCGCTACCAGGTGATGATCGAGAGCGCGTTCCCGTCGGAGGCGGGCACGATGCTCAAGAACCTGGAGAAGAAGGGCAACCCCTGGGGCCTGGCGAAGAAGCAGCGCGTCGAGTGGACCAAGGAGGTGGACTTCGAGGTCCCGATCATCGGCAAGGACGCGGAGGACCTCTCCGAGTTCGACTACCTCTACTGGGTCGGCTGCGCCGGCGCCCTGGAGGACCGGGCCAAGAAGACCACGAAGGCCTTCGCGGAGCTGCTGAACATCGCGGGCGTCAAGTTCGCGATCATGGGCGGCGACGAGAAGTGCACCGGTGACTCGCCGCGCCGCCTCGGCAACGAGCCGCTGTTCCAGCAGCTGGGCCAGGAGAACGTGGCCATGCTGAACATGGCCTTCGGCGAGGACGACGAGGACCCGTCGACGAAGAAGCCGAAGTCGGCGAAGCGGATCGTCTCGACCTGCCCGCACTGCTTCAACACCATCGCGAACGAGTACCCGCAGCTGGGCGGCGAGTACGAGGTCATCCACCACACGCAGCTGCTCCAGCACCTGATCGACGAGGGCCGCCTCACGCCGGTCACGCCGGTCGACGGCCTGATCACGTACCACGACCCGTGCTACCTGGGCCGGCACAACAAGGTCTACACGCCGCCGCGCGAGATCATGTCGGCCGTGCCGGGGCTGCGGCAGCAGGAGATGCACCGCCACAAGGAGCGGGGCTTCTGCTGCGGCGCCGGTGGCGCGCGGATGTGGATGGAGGAGCGGATCGGCAAGCGCATCAACAATGAGCGCGTCGACGAGGCCCTGTCCCTGAACCCGGACATCGTCTCCACCGCCTGCCCCTTCTGCCTCGTGATGCTCACCGACTCGGTGAACGGCAAGAAGAACGACGGCCAGGCCAAGGAACACGTCCAGGTCGTCGACGTGGCACAGCTGCTGCTCGACTCGGTGAAGACACCGGGCCCGACGGAGGCCGAGCTGGCCGCGCTCGCGGCGGAGGCCGAGGCGGAAGCCGCTGCCGCTGCCGCTGCCGCGAAGGCTGCGGCGGAGGCGGAAGCCAAGGCGAAGGCAGAGGCCGAGGCCGAGGCGGAAGCCGAGGCCAAGGCGGAAGCCGAAGCCAAGGCGGAAGCCGAGGCGGAGCCGGAGGCGGAGCCGGAGGTCAAGACCGAGGCCGAGGCCGCAGCTGAGACCGAGGCCGAGCAGGCCGACGCGAAGCCGGAAGCCGAGCCGGACGCCGAGCCGGAGGCCGCTGAAGAGGTCAAGCCGGAGGCAGCGGCCGAAGAATCCGAGGCGGCCGAGACGAAGCCCGAGGCCGAGACCAAGTAGGACGCAGGACGCAGGACACCCGCAGCGCCGGAACGGCCGGTCCCCCACCCGGGGGACCGGCCGTTCCGTCGTACGGGGACGGGAGGGGCTCAGCCCTGGCCGCTCAGCATGGCGAAGCCCAGCCCGGACGCACCCGCCGCGGCCGTGCCGCCGCCCGAGGCGACCAGCCTCGGGGCGTCGGGCCCCGCCGGGTCGACCGTGCACTTCTCGATCAGCCTGGCGTCGAAGTCGTACACCCAGCTGTCCCCGCCGCCCTTGCCGTCGATGACGACGAACTTCACGCGCTTGCCGTCCTGGACCAGCTTGTACGTCCAGCCGTCGTGGTGGACGCTCGGACGCCGCAGGTCGATCGTGGCGAGGGCGCGGCCCCTCGGCGTGGAGATCTCGACGCGCTTGCCGTTCGGGCCGTCCGCGAGCTTGGCGATCCGCCCGTCGGGCATGCTGATCCGCACCGAGCTCTCCTTCCTGATCTCCTTCTCGGGCGCGGGCTTCGGCTTCGGCTTCGGCTTCGGCTTCGGCTTCGGCTTCGGCTTCGGCGCGCCGTCCATCCAGGAGGTGACGGTGCCGTTCGGCTGGAGCACGACGTGCAGGCCGTTGTTCTGCCCGTATGAGGCGGCGCCGCCCTTGCCGACCAGCGTGTCCAGCTTCGTGGAGCCCGCGAAGATGTCCGCCTCGAAGTAACTGCCGCCGATCTTGTAGACCTTGGCGACGGACCCGTCCGCCAGCTTCACGGTCGTGACGTACGCGCGGACGACGCTCGGGGCCGGCTTGACGGACGGCCGCACGGACGGGTCCGCCGACGGCCGGGGCTCCGGTACGGCCTGCGAGTCCGCGAAGGCGGACCCGACCGGGAGGGCCAGGACGGTGGCCGCGCCGGCGACGACGGCGGCGCTGCGGAGGGTGGTTCGGCGGGTGTTGCGCATGGTGTGAGCTCTTCTCGTGTCTCGTATCTCGTGCTCGTTCGTGCTCGTTCGTCCTGCGTGGTGGCGACGAGTACGAAGCTACGGACCCGATATGTGGTTATTCCGTCGAGAACGTAACGGAACGCCGCAGAACACAACGCAGCCTTGTAAATCGGACACGCGGCATGATCGGACACGGGGTGGGGACAGCCCCTCCGGGATCCCCTAAGGGATGTCACAGGTCAGCCGCAAAGGGTGGCTGTTCCGGCTGCCCGTCCACCGATGCTCGCCGGACCAGGTACGTTCGATCACGTGGCTGGATTCAGGATCGGACGCGGCAGGGACAACAACCGCTCTCCGCAACAACCCCCGCAGCAGCAGCAGTCGTACGGTCAGCAGCAGCAACCGCCGCCGTACGGCCAGCCGCCCTACCCTCCCGTCGGCGGCCCGCCACCGCAGCAGCAGTGGCCGCAGCCGGGCGCGGGAGGTCACGGCGAGCCGGAGTACTTCGACCCGTACGGGCAGCAGCAGCCGCACGCGCAGCAGCCCCCGTACGGCCACGGAGGCCACGGGGGCGGGGGCTACAACGACAACCCGGGGCACACCCAGGTCTTCGCCGTCGGCGAGGACCCGTACGGCCAGGGCGCGACCTACCAGGCGGGCGCGGCCTCGGCGGTGCCGTCCGGGCCGCGGCTGCCGTGGAAGGAACTGCTCCGCGGCATCGTGACGCGGCCGGGGCAGACCTTCCTGCAGATGCGCGACTACGCCGTCTGGGGTCCCGCGCTGATCGTGACCTTCCTCTACGGGCTGCTCGCGGTCTTCGGCCTCGACGACGCCCGCGAGGACGTCATCAACGCGACCGTGCCGAAGGCCGTCCCGATCGTCCTGTCCGCCGGCGTGGCCTTCGTCATCTGCGGCCTGGTCCTGGGCGCGGTCACGCACACCCTGGCCCGCCAGCTGGGCGGCGACGGCTCGTGGCAGCCGACGGTGGGCCTGTCGATGCTGGTCATGTCCATCACGGACGCGCCGCGCCTGCTGTTCGCCGTGTTCCTCGGCGGCGACAACATGGTCGTACAGGTGCTGGGCTGGGCCACGTGGGTCGCGGCCGGAGCCCTGTTCACCTCGCTGATCAGCAAGTCGCACGACCTGCCGTGGGCGAAGGCCCTGGGCGCGTCCTCGATCCAGCTGGTCGCGCTGCTGTCGATCATCAAGCTGGGCACGATCTAGCCCGGCCCCGCACACGCACCCGCACACGAAAGGGCCCGCCGCGCACTCTCCGCGCGGCGGGCCCTCTGCATGCTGTCGGCCAGGTCGAGGCGGCCTAGGCGTCGAGGACCTGGCCCTCACGCTTGACGACGGGCGGCTCGACCGACCAGGGGAAGTTGATCCACTCGTCGGTCTTCTTCCACACGTACTCGCACTTCACGAGGGAGTGGGACTTCTCGTAGACGACGGCGGAGCGCACCTCGGCGACGTGGCCCAGGCAGAAGTCGTGGACGAGCTTCAGCGTCTTGCCGGTGTCGGCCACGTCATCGGCGATGAGGACCTTCTTGTCGGTGAAGTCGATCGCCTCGGGCACGGGGGCCAGCATGACCGGCATCTCCAGCGTGGTGCCGACGCCGGTGTAGAACTCCACGTTCACCAGGTGGATGTTCTTGCAGTCGAGCGCGTACGCCAGGCCGCCGGCGACGAACACCCCGCCGCGGGCGATGCTCAGGATGATGTCGGGCTCGTAGCCGTCGTCGGCGATCGTCTGCGCCAGCTCGCGCACGGCGCGCCCGAAACCGTCGTAGGTCAGGTTCTCGCGTACGTCGCTCATGCCTCGTGCCTCACCTGAGTGCGGTGGAAGTTCTGGAAGGAGCGCGAGGCGGTCGGCCCGCGCTGCCCCTGGTACCTGGACCCGTAGCGCTCGCTGCCGTACGGGAACTCGGCAGGCGAGCTGAGCCGGAACATGCACAGCTGCCCGATCTTCATGCCCGGCCAGAGCTTGATCGGCAGGGTGGCGAGGTTCGACAGCTCCAGGGTCACGTGACCCGAGAACCCGGGGTCGATGAACCCGGCGGTCGAGTGCGTCACCAGGCCGAGGCGGCCCAGGCTGGACTTCCCCTCCAGTCTGGAGGCGATGTCGTCGGGCAGCGAGATGACCTCGTACGTCGAGGCGAGGACGAATTCACCGGGGTGGAGGATGAACGCCTCGTCGCCCTCCGGCTCGACCATCCGGGTCAGGTCCGCCTGCTCGATCGCCGGATCGATGTGGGCGTAGCGGTGGTTCTCGAACACCCGGAAAAACCGGTCGAGACGTACATCGATGCTGGAGGGCTGCACCATCGATTCCTCGAACGGGTCGATGCGAACCCGTCCGCTGTCGATCTCGGCCCGGATGTCTTTATCAGAGAGAAGCACGTCCCGAGGATACGCAGAGCGCGCGGGCCACCCCCAATCGAGAGCGACGACCCGCGCGCCCGCCCCGGCGACTACCGCTTCGCGCCACCCACGGGCACGGCGTGCCGCAACCGCGCACACCGCGGACACCGCAGCAGCCGCCCGGGCCCGATCCGGCCGGCACCGAGGTGCTGCAGCGGGAAGGAGGCGGTACTGAAAACGTGCCCTTCGGCACAACGGACGACGGTGTGCTCCATCGAGTCCCTTTCCCCAACGAGCCGTACTACGACGAATCGCCACATTAGGGGATGATCGGCACCCACTCCAGCCGCCGCTCCGCACCCACACGGTACGCCCCAACTCCCGCGCCCACACGCCCCGGTGTACGCCACACATGACAACGACCCCGCGGCAAATTCACCGGGGGTCGATCATGAGGTAGAGTGAGCGAAGCCAGGGATCCAGGCAACTGGCCCGCTGTGCGGATGTAGTTTAATGGTAGAACATGAGCTTCCCAAGCTTATAGCGCGGGTTCGATTCCCGTCATCCGCTCTTGAGAGAAGGCCCAGGTCAGCGACCTGGGCCTTCTTCGTTGTCCAGACCTATCGAGGCCCGCGTGCCATTCGCGTGCCATAACTGCCCTAACGGGGCGTCAGATTGCTGTCGCGCCCCTGTGGGGATCACCTCACCCGGGCGGTCCGGCCCGAGGCGGCCATCGGCAAGCCGGCAGCCGCGGGCGGAGACTCCTAAGCCGCGCACTACTCCCCCGGCCGCTGGGCGCACGAATCCGGCATGATCCTCTCCCGCCTCGGCGACCTCGACGCCGCGGAGGAACACCTCCACCTCGCCCTTGACATCCACGGCCTAGACCGCCGCCGCACCCGCGCCATCGTCCTCGCCGACCTCGGCGGCGTCCGCCTGCGCCAAGGCGACGTCGACGGCATCCGCTCCGTCAAGGTCCAGGCCGCCCTCCAGGACATGCGCGTACGCCTGCGCCGATACAGCGGAGTCCCGGAGGCCCAGGAGCTCCGCGAAAGGGCAGCCCGCATCGCCGACTGAGGGGTGGGACTCACCGCCCCAGGTACTCCTACTCCTCTGTGATGGTCTGCTCACACCCACGGAGCCGCGGTGACAACCCAGCCCACGAACGCCCACCGGTCACCGACCGACACCTGCTCTCCACCCAGGCATACGGCACCAGCCGGCACCTGACGGCCCGCCAGTCCCTGCACCAATGGCAGACCCAGCGGCACGGCCTTCCCGGGTTGGTCGTGGAGGAGCTGGCCGGTGCACGCGGAGCCATCGCAACTCCCCCGCTCGATCGGAGTCCCGTACTTCGCGATGAAGACGAGACCGCAACCGTCCTGCCGCAGCTCGCTTTCGGCCTTGGCACACCTGCTCATCTTCCTCCTCTCGCCGTACAATGGTGTGGCAATCACGAAGCCTCGTCACCAACCGCGAGACAGGCGTCGTGCTTGGGCCGGACTGTATGCCTGAGTTCGCATACGAATTCGCTTCTCTCTCGCTTAGGTTGGCGGCAATCGGCGCCGGTCGGCCAAGGTCGGCCTGGACGATTTGAGCGACTCCAACCGTGTTGATCAGCAGGAGAAGCCATGGCTACACAACAGGCAGAGGCCACGCAAGCATCCGCGGCGCCTTCCACGACGGCGTTCCTCCTCATAGCCAAGATCAAGCCGGGACAGGCGGACGCGCTTCGCGAAGCAGTGGACGCGAACGCCAAGAACATTGAGGACCCGACTGGTTCGCTTGCGCAGGTCGGCACTGTGCATTTCGTGCGCGTTGCGATCATCAACGATGACACCTTCCTTTTCGCCAGCCATTTCGACGGCGACATCGAGCCCTACCTCGACGATTTCTACACTGTCACTCTCGGCGGAGTGGGATTTGATGCAGTCTTGCGCTACTGCGAAGACTGGCCGGGGCCGAATGACCGTGAGGGGTTCATAGAATTTTGGAAGTCTCACAGGGTCCCGGACCTTCTCACGTACGCCCGTTTCCCCGGAGTGACCTGCCCAGAAATCGAAAAAGCGCTGCGCATCCGGACCAACATGGAGGCCGTACTGGAGGACTTCCAGTAGCCGACGGCAACCGACGAAAGCTCGTTGCGGAGCGCCTCTTGTGTTTCTGAACAAGAGGCACGCCGGGAGGAGTGTGGCCGCGGGCTTCTTCGAACCGTATGCCCCCTCACCCATTGCCGTGTGGACTCAGACTGCCGAGCGAGGCGTTCGTTCCGTGTTGAAGAATACGTCATTCGTCCTTGAGCTCGACGAAATCCAGGGCTTGCTGCTGGGGTCGGTTCCCATGCCCTGCGGTCAATACTTCTTCCTCACATTCCGTCACCCTGACCAAGCGCGAGCATTCCTCACGCGGGTCGTTGACAAGGTGTGCTCGGCCGAGCCGGTGATCGGGCTGCCCATGTCGCGTGTCCACCTGGCACTCACGTGCAACGGGTTGCGCACGCTGGGCGTCGATGAGGCATCGCTCCAGAGTTTTCCCGAAGCGTTCCGGGTAGGCATGCCAGCCCGTGCAGAAGAACTTGGCGACCATGGAGAAAGCCATCCCGATCACTGGGTTGGCGGCCTGGCAAGCTCCGATCTCCATGCACTGCTGCTCCTCTTCGGCGCAGACCTCACCGAACGCGCTCAGCAGATCGAGAAAATCCACTCGCTTATAGCGTCAACCGGCGTCCGCATCCTGTCCGAACTCGATGTCGCGCTACCGGAGACAAGGCGCGAGCACTTCGGTTATCAGGACGGTATCTCCAGGATTTATGTCGAGGGAACCGGAATCGAGCCACCACCCGGCTGCGGTCCTGCCGTCAAGCCCGGCGAGTTCGTGCTCGGCTATCCCGACGAAACCAGCTCCATTCCATCCCTCCCGCAGCCGGAATGGCTCAGCCGCAATGGCAGCTTCCTCGCCTATCGAAGACTCTACGAGGATGTCATCGCCTTCCGGGAATTCCTGGGGCGCCACGCTGCCACGCGTGACGAGCAGGAACTACTGGCCGCTAAGTTGCTGGGACGCTGGCGCAGTGGTGCCCCACTGGTGTTGGCGCCCCACCACGATGACCCGGAGCTGGTCGCGGATCCGGAACGCAACAACAACTTCAACTACGGGCAGATGGACCCGCAGGGACTCGCCTGCCCCATCGGCGCCCACATCCGACGCGTCAACCCGCGAGACACGATCGGCAACATCCAGCGGCGACGGCTGATCCGCTGGGGACTCCCGTACGGACCGCTGCTCCCAGAAGGCTCACCCGACGACGGAATGGATCGCGGGCTTGCGCTCTTCTTCGGCTGCGCAGATCTCGAGCGGCAGTTCGAGTTTGTACAGAAGGAATGGATCAACGCCCCCAAGTTTCTTGGCCTGGACCACGACAAAGATCCGATCGCGGGCGATCACGACGGCACCTACAACATGACCGTCCAGAAAAAGCCGATCAGGAAAACACTGCGTGGCCTGCCCCGGTTCACCCGAGTGAGAGGAGGGGCGTACGCCTTCTTGCCCGGCCTGCAAGCACTTCGCTCGCTCGCCGAAGGCTAACCGGCGATCCACCCAGCTCACTGCCCTCGCAACGACTCCAGTACAACCCTGGAGGCCCACATGCTGATCGCACTGCTCGCCGTGCTCGGCGTCGACCTCATCGTCATCGTCTTCTACGCAG
This sequence comes from Streptomyces sp. NPDC030021, assembly GCF_055574035.1. Classification (NCBI taxonomy): domain Bacteria; kingdom Bacillati; phylum Actinomycetota; class Actinomycetes; order Kitasatosporales; family Streptomycetaceae; genus Streptomyces; species Streptomyces sp. NPDC030021. Next base: position 24,169 of record NZ_JBVIAH010000032.1, on the reverse strand, counting down.
TGGTTGTGTACGGCCGAAAACGCTGGGTGACAAAGCAACCCGGCGCTTTCCGCGGAGCCATCCGGGTCGCAAGCGGGGAGATCGACGGCCTGCGACCCAAGTGGAGCCGGGGTTACGGACGCTGGGTCCGTGACATCCTCATCTGGAGCAAGCGCCCGTTCCTTTTCCGCAACACACTTGTCCCCGTCGACGGACTGGATCAGCAACGACCAGCCCGCCAAGATGAAATAAAACGGCTCGGCAAGCAACCCACCGTCATCCGGCTCAAAGCAGACGACGCCATCGCCGAGGTAGCAGCCAAGGAAGAAGACGCGGCGCTGCTCCTGGGCCCGTATCGGCAGCCCTTGGACCCCGATGCTCGACACCCTGCCGCGCCCACCACCACATGACTATGCGCAGCATCCCCAAAAATAGCGTTCGCTTCGTCGGTGGATCGACACTCGTGTACACCGAACCCTGACCCGTGCCAGGCGTTGCTGTCCCTCGCTCGCCCATGCCTCGTGGGCAGCGGAGGAGGACCGTGCCGGAACAACGCTGCCATGCGTCGTGCCGGAAACGCCGTCAGCACCCCGCCGGCCGCTCATGAGCAAGTAGATAACGTGCCACAACGTGCCAGTAGGGGCGGTAAACAGCGGACAACAACGGGTCCGACGAGGCAGTCAGAGCGGAGCCTTTGGCGAACATTTTCGCAGGTTAGAAGCTATGTGCACTCGCAAGTGCCGAGTGATTCCCAAGCTTATAGCGCGGGTTCGATTCCCTTCATCCGCTCTTGAGAGAAGGCCCAGGTCAGCGACCTGGGCCTTCTTCGTTGTCCAGAGCTGTTCGGGAGCCGCGCATCACCGCCTGTGCACCACCCGCCATCGCGCTCAGTCTCCGGGAACGACGAGCCCCGACTCGTACGCCACGATCACGAGCTGCGCCCGGTCGCGTATCCCCAACTTCCCCATGATCCGGCTCACATGGGTCTTCGCCGTGAGGGGGCTCAGGGCCAGCGCGTCGGCGATCTCGGTGTTGTTGAGGCCCCGGGCCACGAGGGTGAGGACTTCCCGTTCCCGCACGGAGAGCGGGTCGAGGGCGGCGGGGGTCGGGGCGGAGCTGGGGGTGCGCAGGACCCGGGCGATCAGTCGGGCCGTCGGGCCCGGTGAAAGGAGCGACTCGCCGCCGGCCACCGTACGGATGGCGGCCAGGAGTTCGGCCGGCCTGGTGTCCTTCACCAGGAAGCCGGAGGCCCCGGAGCGCAGCGCTTCGACGACGTTCTCGTCGGTGTCGTACGTCGTGAGGACCAGGACCTTCACCCCGGCCAGGTCTTCGGCGGAGGCGATGAGCCGGGTCGCCTCGATGCCGTCGGTGCCCGGCATCCTGATGTCCATGACGACCACGTCGGCCCGCTCGGAGTGGGCGAGTTCCACGGCTTCGCGCCCGTTGCCCGCCTGTCCGACGACCGCCATGTCGGGAGCCGATTCGATGAGCATCGCGAAGGCAGACCGTACGAGTGTCTGGTCGTCGGCGAGCAGCACCCGGATGACGCGGTCGTGCCCGACGGGTGGCGTGGTCACGCGGATGCCTCCAGGGAACGGGGTGGGAGCGGCAGGCTCGCCGCGACTTCGAAGCCACCGCCGGAGCGGGGGCCCGTCCGTACGGTGCCGCCTACGCTGCGGGCCCGCTCGCCCATGCCGACGATGCCGAAACCCGGAGCGGTGGAGTCCGCTCCCGGGCCGCGGCCGTCGTCGCTGACGGTGATGCGGAGGGAGCCGCCGGCCGCCGCCACACGGACCCGGACGGTGGCGCCGGGACCCGCGTGGCGGACCGCGTTGGTCAGCGACTCCTGGACGATGCGGTAGGCGGCGGCCCCCACGGCCGGCGGGACATGGGCCCCGTCGGTGTCCAGGGTCAGTTCCGCCTCGGCCCCACGGACCAGATCGGGCAGCCCCGCGAGGTCCGGCAGCGGCCCGCGCTCGTCGGCGCGGAGCACGGTCAAGGTGGTGCGGAGCTCCGCGCGTGCCTCGCGGCAGGTGTCGGCGATGGAGTCCAGCGCCTCGGCAACCGCCGCCCGGTCGAGCCGGTCGGGGTCGACGGCGAGGACATGGGCGGCGACCGAGGTGCGGACACCGATCAGGGTGATGCTGTGGGCCAGCAGGTCGTGCAGGTCGCGGGCGATGCGCAGACGCTCCTCCGCGATCTTGCGGTCGGCGTCCTGTCCGGCCCGGGCGCGCTCCTCGGCCAGGTACCTGCGGTAGTTGCGCACGGCGACGCCGAGCACGAGGGCCGCCACCAGCCAGCCGGAGGTGCGCAGTACGTCCAGGGCGCGGTGGACGCCGTTGGACGACATGGCGGTCACCGCGAAGCCCACGACGCACGCGCCGGCCGTCACCGTCCGGCGGACGGTGCCGGTGGCGGCCACGGTGTACAGGGCGAGCATGCCGGCCGGCACGGGGGCGGCGTGGGCGTTGTCGAGCAGTTGGTACGGGGCGATGCAGGCGACGACCGCGACCAGCACCCCGAGCGGGTGGCGCCGCCGCCACGCCAGGAGCAAGGCCGAGCAGGCGAGCAGGGCCCACCCGAGCCCGTCCGGTCGCATCGCGGTGTCGGCGTACGCCACCGCCCCGCAGAGCAGGGCGACACCAGCCGCGATCATCGCGTCGTTCCGCGTCGGGTGCGCGGCCGCCAGAGGGTCCTGGTGCAGTACGCGCAGTACGCGCTCGGCCGCGCTCGGGGGGTCGGTCACTTCTGCCACCCGGACATCGTCGCTCTCATCGCCGGCCGCCGACCAGTTCCAGTGCGGGTCCGGAAACCGGGGCCGAGGTACCAGAAGGCCGGCCCGGCCACCACACCCTGCGGCCGAGCAACACACTGGCGCTGGTCACCAAGTACGTGCGGACCAGGAAAGTGTCCAAGATCACCCCGATCGCGACGACCATGCCCATCTCCACGAACATCACCAGCGGCAGCGAGGCGAGCACCGCGAAGGTCGCCGCCAGGACGATCCCGGCCGAGGCGATCACCCCGCCGGTGGTACGGAGCGCGATCAGCGCGGCTTGCCTCGGCTCGGCGCCGCCCCGGGTCTCCTCGCGGGTGCGGTGCATCAGGAAGATGCCGTAGTCGACGCCGAGGGCGACCAGGAAGACGAAGGTCAGCAACGGCAGCCCCGGGTCGACGCCGGTGAAGCCCAGCACCGGGCCGAAGACCAGTCCGCCGATGCCCAGCGCCGCGCCCCACACCAGCACGACGGCGGCGACCAGGAGCAGCGGGGCGATCAGGCTGCGCAGCAACAGGGTGAGGACGAGCAGCACCGCGGCGAGGACCAGGGGGATGACGATCAGGCGGTCGTGGGAGTTGGTGGTGGCCAGGTCGAGTTGCCGGGCGCTCGCGCCGCCCACGTGCGCGCCGTCGAGTTCGGCCCGCAGCCGTTCGATGACGGCGGTCTCCCCCGCAGACTCCGGCGCGGACTCGGCGGTGACGGCGATCTCGGTCCAGCCGCCGCCGCTGCGGCCCCGCTCGGCACTCGCGACGCCTTCGACGGACCTGGCTCCGGCGAGCATCCGGTCGGCGGCTTCGGTGGGCGCCATGACCTCGATGGGCCGGCTGCTACGGTCCGGGAAGGCCTTGGCCAGCGTTCCCATGGCGGCGATCGACTCGGGCTTGCTGGTGAAGCTGTCCTCCCTCTTGAGCACCCCGGGCAGGTTGAGCACACCGAGCGCCAGCGCACCCAGCAGCACGACTCCTGTCACGAGCACGGCGACCGGCCGCTTGCCCGCCGAACTCCCCATCGCGGCGAAGACGTTCGGTCCGCGCTGCTTGGGTTCGCTGCCGTACGCGGGGATCAACGGCCAGAACACGCGCCGTCCGAGCAGCACCAGGACCGCCGGCAGCAGCGTCATCATCGCGATCAGCGCGCACAGCACGCCCACCGCTCCCACCGGGCCGAGGCCACGGATGTTGTTGAGGTCGGCGGCGAGCAGACAGGCCAACCCGGCCACGACGGTCCCACAGGAGGCCAGCACGGCCGGCCCGCAACCGCGCAGCGCGGTGCGCATCGCATCGTACGGAAGCGGGGTACGGCGCAGCTCGTCACGGTAGCGGGCGACGAGCAGCAATGCGTAGTCCGTGCCGGCGCCGAACACCAAGACCGTCATGATCCCGGCGCTCTGGCTGGTCACGGTGAGTCCGAAGCCGGAGGCGAGCCCGTACACGGCGGCCCGCGCGCAGACGGCCCCCGCCCCGACCACCACCAGCGGCACCAGCCAGAGCACCGGGCTGCGGTAGGTGAGGATCAGGAGCAGGGCCACCACCAGGCCGGTCGCCAGCATCAGCGTCCCGTCGATGGAGCCGAACACCTCCTTGGCATCGACTTCGACGGCGCTGTCGCCGCCGACCCACGCGGTCAGCCCGGCGGCGCCGCGCGCGTGAGCCCGGACATCCTCGACGAAGGCCTTCTTCGCGGCGTCGTCCGAGCCGGGCGCGGCCGTGGACACCGCGTACATGAGAGTGGTGCCGTCTCCGGATGGAACGCCGGGTCCTCGGAGGGTCGCGCCGAAGTCCCGGGGATCCTTCGACGTGGCGAGCAGGGCGGGGGACTTGGCGGAACCGGGATCCGTGGTGCCCGCCGGGACCGTGACGCCCGCGATCTGCCGTTCGGCGGTGTCCCGGTCGGCGGCGGTCAGCCCGCCGTCGCGGTGGTAGACGAGCAGCACGCCGGTCGCCTCGCCGCCGGGCAGCTTCTCCTGGAGCCTGGCCACCTGTGTCGAGTCGGCGCCCGACGGCAGATAGTCCGCCGTCCGGTCACGCTGTACGTCCGCGAGCCTGCCCGCGAACGACCCGGCGACGGCGATCACGATCACCCACAGCGCCAGTACGCCCCACGGAACCACCTTGCGGTATCTACCTGTTCGCGCCGTACATCCTGTCTGCCCCATCTCGGGCCCCTCCGCATGGACTCGGACCGGTGGCCCCGATGGCCCGCCCGGTTGCATCCAGCGTTCCGTCTTCGACGCACCGTTCCGTCGCACCGACGCAGGAGATCGCCCCTACTCCCCCGGGTGTCCCGGACTTTCCCGTACTCCCCCGGGAGTAACGCTGCGCGCCGTCGGCGGGGAGGGGGGCCTACCCCTGCGGCGGTGAGCCGGCCGCGCCGGTGAACGTGGCCGAGCGGGAGGCGTTCGACTCCGTTGCCGTCGAGGGCGTGCCCCAACCGTGCCCTTCAGAGCGGTGGCCAGCGGTCACCGCTGGCGCCAGGCGAGCCCTCGGACGGCGAATCCGACAGGCGAAACACCAGGTCAGGACCCCATGCGGCGCGATGGTGGCATTGATTCCCAAGCTTATAGCGCGGGTTCGATTCCCGTCATCCGCTCTTGAACGAAGGCCCAGGTCACAGACCTGGGCCTTCTTCATTGTCTAGACCTCTCAGCCCCTGCCGTGCCCCCTGCGTGCCCCAACTGGCGGAAATGCCCTGCTCGGAGGGCCCTTCACGCACCACTTGCACCACACGGGCCCCGCCGATCTCGGACCACGAGACGCATTCTCGATGACCTGCGTCACACGACCACCCCCGCCGCGTGAATTCGCTTTCCCAAAGGGGCGGTTGGCCGGAAGGGTCGGCGCAGACCTGCGGCGGGACTACCTAGTCCTCTTTCCCGGCCAACACGCGATCGGCGGCGTAGTGCGGGCAGGAAGGGAGATGCCACGTCACCGTCACCCGGCGCCGGTCGGCGGCGATGGTACGGGCCTGCCCAGTGGCTGGGCAGGCCGAACAGTGCGGGCACACGAAGGTTTCGAACTTCAACTCAGCCATCACCTCCGCCACCCTTCCCCGCCAACGGTGCTCGCGACGAGAGTGCCACGCCTCTCAGCGGGACAGGCTTCACACACCGGTCTCCACTGATGCGAGTCTCGGAGAAAGCTGCGCACCGGGACTCGGGGGCTTATGGTCCAGCCGCGCCGGCGAGATGGTCCTGGAGATCACCATTCAGCCGATCATCTCGTCAGGAGGTTCCCGCGGGTGCCGATGGATGAAGGCAGTGACCCTGAGCAGGAGACTCCGGCGGAGCGGCCGGGCAGGGATGGTCCTGCCGTTCACGTGTGGGCCACGGCCGGCCCACCATGCCTTCCCGCCGAGGCGGCCGCCACGGTCGAGGCCATCGTGCAGGCTGTGGGCCACGGCGATGAGGTACGTATCCGGATCCTGTTGGCAGCCCTGGTCGACATCGCCGACACCGAGGTTCTCCTCCACCTTCGAGAGCGGCTCCGCGAACGACCGCAGTGATGGTCAGGCGCTGTGGAACAGACGTGTAGCGAGTGTGGGGGCTGGTCACGCCGCCTCGCCGTGAGCGCCCCCGAGACCGCCATGGAGCACCTGCGAGCTGCTGATCCCATCGGGAGGGCGCTGCGGACCCACCCCGCAGGCTCACGTTCCGATGGACCGCACGTCGCAGCTGGCGGACACCCTTGCTCCCGAAACGCTGCACTCGGGGGGAATCAATATCTATCCCCGCGGTCAGAGAGTTTAATGGACCCCGCAGGGAGAGTTTTTCCGCGCCGCACACGATGGAGATATTTCACGCACACCAACCGCTGCGGCATGCTACTGTCGATCTCGGTTGCAGTTTTGGTACCCAAAAACTTCAAGTGCTCCAGTCGGTCTTCGCGCCACTTTCGAGCACTTCATATTTCCGGTAGTTATCCGGCGGGGCATCATCGCGGCGACACGGTGTCCGTACAGTGCGGACGCTGGTGTACTGCCCCAAAGGAGATATGACATGGCATCTGGCACCGTGAAGTGGTTCAACGCGGCAAAGGGCTTCGGCTTCATCGAGCAGGACGGTGGCGGCGACGACGTCTTCGCCCACTTCTCGAACATCGCAGCCCAGGGCTTCCGCGAGCTGCTGGAAGGCCAGAAGGTCACCTTCGACATCGCGCAGGGCCAGAAGGGCCCGACGGCCGAGAACATCGTTCCCGCCTGACGCTGACGCGCATTTCGTAGCTGGGGCCCGCATCCCTCGGGGTGCGGGCCCCAGCTGCACACATTTCCCGCAGTGGTGTCACCTGCGGGACGAAACATTCAGGGTTACGTCCTCCGCGGATCTTCAACCCCACTCGACTTTTCTGAATTTCGCGTCCGCATGACGCCAGCCCATCTCAGCGCCTGCGACCGTACAGAATCCCTGCAGTCCAGAGTCGCTTTCGCATTTCATTCGGCCCGTTCTTGCGATTCCCTGCGCTGCGTTTCCGCTGCGGGAATTCCTTGATACGTGCCGCATCAAGGAAGATTCTGAATGAACCCCACGCGTACGAACAACCGCTCCGCTCGCACCCGCAGCCGTACCAGCGCCCCCGCGTTCGGCTCCGCCGCCGGTTCCGGTCGGGGCAGCCGCTTCGCCTCCTCCGCCCCGAGCCGTTCGGGAGGTCCGAGCCGCTCCGGCGGCTACGGCCGCCGGCCCGCCGCGGTACAGGGCGAGTTCGCCCTGCCGAAGACCATCACTCCCGCGCTGCCCGCCGTCGAGGCCTTCGCCGACCTCGCCATGCCGGCCGAGCTGTTGGCTGCTCTCGGCGCGCAGGGCGTGACCGTGCCCTTCCCGATCCAGGGCGCCACCCTGCCCAACACCCTTGCGGGCCGTGACGTGCTCGGCCGCGGGCGTACCGGCTCCGGCAAGACGCTCGCCTTCGGCCTCGCCCTGCTGGCCCGGACCGCCGGGCAGCGCGCCGAGCCCCGCCAGCCGCTCGCCCTGGTCCTCGTCCCCACCCGCGAGCTGGCCCAGCAGGTGACCGACGCCCTCACCCCCTACGCCCGCGCCGTGAAGCTGCGCCTGACCACCGTCGTCGGCGGCATGTCGATCGGCAAGCAGGCCGGAGCGCTGCGCGGAGGCACGGAGGTCGTCGTAGCCACGCCCGGCCGGTTGAAGGACCTCATCGACCGCGGCGACTGCCACCTGAACCGGGTCGCGATCACCGTCCTGGACGAAGCCGACCAGATGGCCGACATGGGCTTCATGCCGCAGGTCACCGCCCTCCTGGACCAGGTGCGTCCCGAGGGGCAGCGGATGCTGTTCTCCGCCACCCTGGACCGCAATGTCGACCTGCTGGTGCGCCGGTACCTGACCGACCCTGTCGTGCACTCGGTGGATCCCTCGGCCGGTGCGGTGACCACGATGGAGCACCACGTGCTGCACGTCCACGGCGCCGACAAGCACCGGACAACCACGGAGATCGCGGCGCGCGAGGGCCGGGTGATGATGTTCCTCGACACCAAGCACGCCGTCGACCGGCTGACCCAGGACCTGCTGAACAGCGGTGTCCGGGCCGCCGCCCTGCACGGCGGGAAGTCGCAGCCGCAGCGCACCCGCACCCTCGCCCAGTTCAAGACCGGCCACGTCACCGTGCTGGTCGCGACGAACGTGGCGGCGCGCGGCATCCACGTCGACAACCTCGACCTCGTCGTGAACGTCGACCCGCCGACCGACCCCAAGGACTACCTCCACCGTGGCGGCCGTACCGCGCGCGCCGGCGAGTCCGGCAGCGTCGTCACCCTGGTCACCCCCAACCAGCGCCGCGACATGACCCGCCTCATGCAGGCCGCGGGCATCACCCCGCAGACCACCCAGGTCCGCTCGGGCGAAGAGGCCTTGAACCGGATCACCGGTGCCCAGGCCCCCTCCGGAATCCCCGTCGTCATCACCGCACCGGTCGTCGAACGCGCCAAGCGCAGCACGGCCTCCCGTGGCAGGCGTCGGCCCGCTTCGACGGTCCGGCGTGTGAGCGTGCGGCAGTCCGCCTTCGATGCGGCGGCCTGAGAACCACGTGATCAGGAAACTGACCCATCTCTGCAGGAGGCACGTTTTGACGCTGGTCCAGATGCAGCCCCGCTCCGCGAACGCCAACCCTGTGCACCGGACGGTGGGCGACACGATGGAGGCGGCCGGTCCACAGGTCTGTGACGACATGACGGTCGAGGTGGCCCTGGCTGTCATGGCCAGTGCCCGCGCGGGTCATCTGCTCGTCTGCGACGAGGACGGCCTGTGCACCGGGCTGGTCACCCAGGCCGGGCTCGCCACCGTCCGCGACAGCGCGGCGTACACGGACCAGGTCCGTCTCCGCGACCTTCTGGGAGACCGCGGGCCGGTCACCTCGCCCGTGACCACGATGGCCGAAGCCGAACACGCGATGCGCTACCGCCGGCTCGATGCCCTGCCGGTCGTCGATGACCAGGGCAGCGCTCTGGGCGTCCTCGCCCTTGCCCGCTGAACCGCCTCACCGCGGAACGACAGTCCCCTTCTACTTCCTGTGAGGCATCATGCGCTGTGTCATCGCCCGTTTCCCGTTCGACCTGACCAAGAGCGGTGTCCTGGAGTCGATGAAGGGCGTCAAGCCCGAGCAGGTCGTCGGCGAGTCAGTGACCATCGGGCGCCGTACCTACCCCGTCAAGCAGGTCGGTCAGGTCATCACCCGCCAGGACCGCCGTGACTTCAGCGCCGGTGAAGTCCTCCGGGCCATGAACCAGCTCGGGTTCACCTGCCGCGGCCTCCCCCGGGCCACCGTGCCCACGCGCGTCCTCAGCCCGCTCCAGCAGGCTTCCGCAATGCTCGGCATCCCGGTGACCGTCTGACGGACAGGACCGGCGCAAGCCGACACCCGAACAGCGAAGAGGGCCCGACCAGCAAGCGCGCTGGTCGGGCCCTCCCGCGTACCCAGGGGTTTCCTACGCGACGCCGGGTCAGTGGTCGGAGTAGCTGAAGTCGCCCATGGTCCAGGCGCTGACGTCCGCGATCGAGACGCGGTACATCCCGCCCGTCTCCGGGATCCCCACCGTGCCCTGAAGGATGCGGGCCACATGGAAGTGCAGATGGGTGGGCGGCCCCTCCCGGGGTGTCGTGGCGGTGAAGATGGCGGCGAACTCGCCCAGGCGGGCCGAGTCCGTCAGGACCTCCGACACCCGCTGCCTCCACACGGCCTCGGGAGCCAGCCGACCGGTGATGACAGCACCGCCGGTGACCACGGTCAGGGACATCTGATTGCTCTGCCCGGACTCCACCAAGGTGGCAACGTCAACGAGCAGCTCGTCAGGCTTCGACATGAGAGCCGATTTTATGCACCGGTCGTCCCGTCCTTTCGACCGGTAGCACTACCGGTCGAGAAGGGCACTGACCGTCTTCCCACCGGAGGCCCGACGGGTGACACCGGTTGCTCGGGCGATGCGGTGACCATGGGCCAGCCGAATCCACCGGTACGGCCGTACAGGACAGGGCGTCCGAGCCCCTGACCTGCTGTGCAGGCTGCTCTGCACAGCTGGTCCGACTGCGAAGGTCTAGCTCTCCTCGGCGGGCGCGAAAATCTGTGACGGCCGGAGTAGACATTGAGCGGTGGCGTGGTTATGGTTTCTCTCGTAGCCCAGAGAGACAGCAGGGCCTGGCAGAGACGAACTGCCGGGCAGCAGTACCCGCAGTTGCAGTGCGCATGACGGTGCGGTGGTGGAGTTCCGAAGCCAGGGTTGTTGCAGGACGGCGACGGGACTGACGACCGGACCGGGCGGCCCGCAGTGATCAGGGGCCGCCATGAGCAGTACGCAGTTAACGCAGTGGCAGTACCCGTAAGTGCAGTTCGCAGTACCCAGCAGTGAAGTAAGTGAGCAGCACCTCGGTGAAGGCGTCGGCTGCGGGCGCGCGCACCGGGAAGTTCGGCAGTGGGGTTCTAAGCCAGAGCAGACGCAGGACGGGCGACGGGGCTGGCTGCCGAAGAGTGGCGCTAGGTCAGGCCACCAGGAGTACGCAGTATGAGCAGTGCAAGCAGTAAGCAGTTGATCACCGAGGGAAGAACGGAGGAGCCGAGCACCATCAGGATCGCCCGGGCGGAAGCCTTGAGCCCGGGTACCGCAGGACATCGATAGCGAGGTGGTCTCCGGTCAAGCAACCGCGATCCCCGCACTCCCGGCAGCGTGTCGGCCGGGGCGGCGGAAACACAGGGTCGGCGCAGTATCAGGGCCGACAGATGGTGTAGTAGTTCCTTCGGGGCCCTGGTGCCGTACGGCACCAGGGCCCCTCCATGCGTTCCATGAGAGAGGTTCAATGACAGCAGACGACTCGTTCGGCCGTCTCGACGACGACGACTACCCCGCCTACACCATGGGCCGGGCCGCCGAGATGCTCGGCACCACCCAGGGCTTCCTCCGCGCCATCGGCGAAGCCCGCCTCATCACCCCGCTCCGCTCCGAGGGCGGCCACCGCCGCTATTCCCGCTACCAGCTGCGTATCGCCGCCCGCGCCCGTGAGCTCGTCGACCAGGGCACCCCCATCGAGGCCGCCTGCCGCATCATCATCCTCGAGGACCAGCTCGAAGAAGCCCAGCGCATCAACGCCGAATACCGCCGCGCCGCCGAATCAGCCGCGCCGCAGTCCTCGGCCTGTTAGGTGCCCGCCGGCATCGGCGTGCTGCGCGCCCAGGGGGCGGCGTTCGCGCAACCGCCCCGCTTCGGTCGTGATCGTCGGGTCGTGGCTGCAGGGTGGGTTGTGGGCGGAGTGCTATTCAGGCGCTGATGCTTCCGTGAGGTCCGCCCCGGCGTCAGCGCTGCGCGTGGCCTGATGGGTGCCGTGCCAGTCCAAGCACATGACCGTGGCGTCGTCCTGGTGCTGATCCCGCTGTTTCTCGCGTTCATGGTCATCGCCCCGCCGCCGTGGAGTGGCCACCGGCGTTGGACCGGACCAGCACCTCGTACCTGCTGTGGAACATGCTGTTCCTGGGAGGCGGGGCCCTGTGGGCGGCGCTGGTCTTCCCACCACTGCTGCGGAGACGGAAGATGCCGATGCCGCCGCGCCCCCAGCCGTGGACCCGGGCGGACACCCTCGCCTACACCGTCACCATCACCGTGCTGTGCACGGCGAGCACCCTGGGCGTCCTGATCTGGCGGCCCGGGTCCAACGGCGCCTGGCTGGTGGTGACGGTGCTGGCAGTGACCCAGTACGGCGGCGACGCATCCGTGAAACGGACCTTGGCCCGGATCGCTGGAACCGTCGTCGGGGCCACGATCGCCGGGATCGTCGCATCGGTCACCGAATCCGAGGCCGTCGTGCTGGGCATCGCCCTGGTCCTGGGCGTGATCCTCGTCATGGTCGCCCTCGGCCCGCACTCCTACCTCCTGTGGACGATCGTCGTAACCCCCACCGTCGTGCTGTTCACCGCGACCAGCATCGCCGATGTGCCCGTCACCGACGCGCAGCGGCTCGGCTTCACCCTGATCGGGGCAGCCCTCGTCCTGCTCGCTTCGGGAATCACCCTCGGGTGGGCGCACTACCAGCAGGCTCATCACCCGCCGGCTTGAGATGCCGATGGGTCACTGCTTGAGCCAGAGACGGATCGAAGCCACCGTTACCGTGCCGTGAAAGACGCTTCCGAACCGCTCCGGCAGATCCCGCCACGGCACACCCGTACGGATTCGGAACAGGATCCCGTTGATCACCATCCGGTGTACGTCCTCAACGACATCTTCCGGCTCGTCTACGGCGCCTGACCAAGAAGGCGGCGCGGCCTCCGCCCGCTTGCGGGAGCAACCCAGGCGGCAGCCGCCTGCCAGGGACGCCGACTTGCAGGCATTCCGGGCGGCTCACACCCCTCGTGGGCCACCATCATCAGGGGCGTGCCCCAACCGTGCCCTTAGGGGCGGTGAACAGCGGTCAGAACCGGTGCGCAGATGCAGTCCCGACAGAGGCGGCCAGGACGGGAAACAGCAGGCCAGAGCCCATTCGGGCCATCGGCGCGCCGTAGACTCCCAGGCTTATAGCGCGGGTTCGATTCCCGTCATCCGCTCTTGAACGAAGGCCCAGGTCACAGACCTGGGCCTTCTTCATTGTCTAGACCCATTCAGCCTTGCGGTCCCCTCCGCGCACGCCAACTCGCAGGAATGCCCTGCTCGGAGGGTCTTTCGCGCGCCGTGCACCACGCGAACGTGAGGGCGTCTTGTGTCGCTCCACGAAGCCGGGCACGTAACCGCCCACCCAGGTCCGCCAGTTCGCGACGACGGGCTCCGGCCCCTCGCCCTTGGAGCGACAGGAAAGACGCGCCGCGTCCGACACGCGGGCGGGCGCCCGCCGTTCGACAGAAGATCCGGCACACCGGTCGGAGCCCGTGTCCGGCTCCCGACGGATGCGCCGCGGGAGACCGCCTGGGGGGTCAGCGGCCCCAGCGCAGCGCTGCCGTCTGCACCGGCGCGTCCCACAGCCGCAGCATCTCCTCGTCGGCCCGGCACAGCGTCACCGAGCACCCCGCCATGTCCAGCGAGGTGACGTAGTTCCCCACGAGGGTCCGGGCCACCTGTACGCCCCGTGCCGCCAGCACCCGGGCCACCTCCGCGTGGAATCCGTACAGCTCCAGCAACGGCGTCGCGCCCATCCCGTTCACCAGGACCAGTACCGGCCCGTCGACAGGGGCCGCGTTCGCCATGTCGTCCAGCACGGAGCCCACCGCGACCTCCGCGATCTCCCCCGCCAGCATCATCGGGCGCCGCTCCCGGCCCGGCTCCCCGTGGATCCCGATGCCCAGCTCGAGCTCGCCGTCCGGCAGATCGAAGGTGGGACTGCCCTTGGCAGGCGTGGTGCAGGCGCTCAGCGCCACGCCGAAGCTGCCCGAGGCCTCGTTGACCCGCCGGGCGATGGCGGCGACCTGCTCCAGGGGAGCGCCCTCCTCCGCCGCCGCCCCGGCGATCTTCTCGACGAAGAGCGTGGCCCCCGTCCCCCGGCGCCCGGCGGTGTAGAGGCTGTCGGTCACGGCGACGTCGTCGTTCACCAGCACCCGCTCGACCCGGATGCCGTCCTCCTCGGCGAGCTCGGCGGCCATGTCGAAGTTCAGCACGTCCCCCGTGTAATTCTTGACGACGAACAGCACCCCCTGGCCGGAGTCCACGGCCTTGGCCGCCCGCACCATCTGGTCGGGCACGGGGGAAGTGAACACTTCGCCCGGACAGGCGGCGGACAGCATTCCGGGTCCGACGAAGCCCGCGTGCAAGGGCTCGTGTCCGGAGCCGCCGCCGGAGACGAGACCGACCCGCCCGCCCTGCCGTGCGTCCCGCCGTACGACGACCCGGGCCTCGGCGTCCACGTCCAGGTCCGGGTGGGCTGCGGCCAGCCCCCGGAGGGCGTCGGCGACCACGGTCTGCGGACTGTTGATCAGCATCTTCATCGTGTGCCTCCCGGTCGGAGCAGCGGCGGGTGCGCGGTCCGGCACCGTCACGGAACACCAAGCGCCGGGCAAGCGCGTCAGCGAGGGCACGCCATACGAACAGTGTGCTGCCACGCCGCGGACATCCGCGAGAGCTCGGGCGGCCGCCTCGGAGGAGGACCGGGAATCCGAAGCGGGCACCGGCCTCCGCGGGACCGGACCGCCCTCGCCTTTCCGGTACAGGCGACCCGTCTTACGCTGAACCGGGGGGGCTCGGGGCAGTCGAATGCCGGTCTTCGGACCGGCGGGAAGCGGGCACCCATGAAGGAGCGCCTCAAAGCGCATGGGCTGATCGGCGAACTCTCTGCCGAATTCGCCGGCACCATGATCCTCATCCTCTTCGGCTGTGGTGTCGTGGCCCAGGTGGTCGCCGGCGGAGCCCTGACGGACCCCGCGGGCGGCCTCGGAAACCACGACAGCATCGCCTGGGCCTGGGGTCTCGGCGTGACCCTAGGCGTCTACGTCGCGGCAAGGCTGAGCGGCGCCCACCTCAATCCCGCGGTGACCGTCGCCCTTGCGGCCTTCAAGGGATTCCCGTGGAAGAGGGTCGCCCCCTACGCGCTGGCGCAGGTAGCCGGAGCCTTCGTGGCGGCCCTGATCGTCCGCTGGAACTACACCGAGGCGCTGGCCAAGGCCGACCCAGGTCACACCATCAAGACGCAGGTCGTCTTCTCCACGCTCCCGGCCAACGGAAACACGAACCTGCCGGTGACCGAGTGGGGCGCACTGCGCGACCAGATCATCGGCACCGCGATCCTGCTCCTGCTGATCTTCGCGGTCACGGACCTGCTGGGCACGCCTCCCGGCGCCAACCTGGCCCCGTTCATCGTCGGTCTGATCGTCGTGGCCATCGGCATGGCGTGGGGCACCAACGCCGGGTACGCGATCAACCCGGCCCGTGACCTCGGCCCCCGTCTGGCCAGCTTCCTCACCGGGTACGGAGGGGCATGGAGAGATCAGTACGGGAACTTCTACTTCTGGGTGCCGATCATCGGCCCGTTCATCGGCGGTGTGCTGGGTGCGGGTATCTACAAGCTCCTCATCGGCCGGTTCCTGCCGACCGCCGAACCGGAGCCTCCCGGACGCGTACCGGCACCGGACGAGAGCTGACCTGATCCGGGACGGCCGGGCACCGCCCGTCCCGTCCCGGACGACAGCCCCACACACGGCATCCCAAGAGGAGGCGGCACCCCATGGCTGACTTCGTCGGCGCAGTGGACCAGGGGACCACGAGCACCCGTTTCATGATCTTCGACCACGCCGGCAACGAGGTGGCGCGGCACCAGCTGGAGCACTCCCAGATCCTCCCGCGCTCGGGGTGGGTCGAACACGACCCGGTGGAGATCTGGGAACGCACCAACTCGGTGATCCAGAACGCCCTGCGCCACGGAAACCTCGACGCCTCCGACCTGGCGGCCGTCGGCATCACCAACCAGCGCGAGACGACCGTCGTCTGGGACCCCCGCACCGGCCGCCCGTACTACAACGCCATCGTCTGGCAGGACACCCGTACCGACTCCATCGCAGCGGCACTGGAGCGCGGCGGCCAGGGCGACGTCATCCGCCGTAAGGCGGGGCTGCCACCGGCCACCTACTTCTCCGGCGGCAAGATCCAATGGATCCTGGAGAACGTCGACGGCGTGCGGGAGGCCGCCGAGCAGGGCCATGCCCTCTTCGGCAACACCGACTGCTGGGTGCTGTGGAACCTCACCGGCGGACCCGACGGCGGCGTCCACGCCACCGACGTCACCAACGCCAGTCGCACCATGCTCATGGACCTGGAGACCCTCGACTGGGACGACGAACTGCTCGGCTTCTTCGGCGTACCCAGGGCCATGCTGCCCACCATCAACCCGTCCTCCCACCCGGAGGCGTACGGACAGACCCGCACCTCCCGGCCGCTGCGCGAGGCCATTCCCATCACCGGTGTCCTCGGCGACCAGCAGGCGGCCACCGTCGGGCAGGTCTGCTACGCGCCCGGCGAGGCGAAGAACACGTACGGAACCGGCAACTTCCTGGTGCTCAACACCGGGACGGAACTGGTCCGCTCGCAGCACGGCCTCCTGACCACCGTGGCGTACCAGTTCGGCGACAGCCCCGCGATCTACGCCCTCGAAGGATCCATCGCGGTCACCGGCTCCGCCGTGCAATGGCTGCGCGACCAGCTGAAGATCATCGGTGACGCCGCCGAGAGCGAACGCCTGGCACGCACGGTCGAGGACAGCGGCGGCATGTACTTCGTCCCCGCCTTCTCCGGCCTGTTCGCCCCGTACTGGCGCTCCGACGCCCGCGGCGCGATCGTCGGTCTGGCCCGCTACCACGACAACGGACACCTGGCGCGAGCCACTCTGGAGGCCATCTGCTATCAGACCCGCGACGTGGTGGAAGCCATGGAGCAGGACTCCGGCGTCCACCTCGACGTGCTCAAGGTCGACGGCGGAGTCACGGCCAACGACCTGTGCATGCAGACCCAGGCCGACGTCCTCGGCGTGCCGGTCAGCCGTCCGGTCGTCGCCGAGACGACCGCGCTCGGCGCCGCCTACGCGGCCGGGCTCGCCACCGGCTTCTGGCGCGACACGGACGAACTGCGCACCCACTGGCAGGAGTCCAAGCGCTGGGCGCCCGAGTGGTCGGAGGAACGGCGCGCGGAAGGGTACGAGGGCTGGAAGCGGGCGGTGGAGCGCACGCTCGACTGGACCAAGGTCGAATAGGTTCCGGCCGATCCGGCCACGCGTGCCCGCAGCACTGAGGAGGAGACCATGGTCGATCCGGTGGCCCTCTCACCCCAAGCCCGCACGAAGTCCCTCGCCGACATGGGACGGGGCGAACTCGACGTCCTCGTCGTCGGTGGCGGCGTCGTCGGCAGCGGGGCCGCCCTGGACGCCGCCACCCGGGGCCTGAGCGTCGCACTCGTCGAAGCCCGCGACTGGGCCTCGGGTACGTCCAGCCGCTCCAGCAAACTCATCCACGGCGGCCTGCGCTACCTGGAGATGCTCGACTTCCGCCTCGTCGCCGAAGCACTCAAGGAACGGGGCCTCCTGCTCCGGTTCCTCGCCCCCCACCTGGTACGTCCGGTGCCGTTCCTCTACCCCCTGCGACACCGCGTCACGGAGCGCCCGTACGTCGGCAGCGGCGTGCTGCTGTACGACGCGATGGCCAGGGCCTCCGGCACCTCCGGCGGCCTGCCCATCCACCGCCACCTGAGCAGGCACCGGGCCCTGCGCGAGGCGCCCGCGCTGCGCTCCGACGCCTTGGTGGGCGCCATCCAGTACTGGGACGCCCAGGTCGACGACGCCCGGCACACCCTGTTCCTCGCCCGTACGGCCGCCTCGTACGGGGCACTGACCGCCAACCGCACCCGCGTCAGCCGCTTCCTGCGACAGGGCGAGCGGGTGGTCGGCGCCGTCGTCACGGACCTGGAGAGCGGCGACGAGACGGAGGTGCGGGCCAAGCAGGTCATCAACGCGACCGGGGTGTGGACGGACGACACCCAGGCCATGGCCGGCACCCGCGGCCAGTTTCACGTCCGCGCCTCCAAGGGCGTCCACCTGCTCGTCCCCCGTGACCGCATCAACTCCCGCACCGGTCTGATCCTGCGCACCGAGAAGAGCGTGCTGTTCGTCATCCCCTGGGGCCGGCACTGGATCATCGGGACCACCGACACGGACTGGACGCTCGACAAAGCCCACCCCGCGCTCAGCTCCAAGGACGTCACCTACCTGCTGGAACACGTCAACAGCGTCCTGGCCACCCCACTGGTCCCCGAGGACGTAGAGGGCGTCTACGCCGGCCTGCGCCCCCTCCTGTCCGGCGAGGCGGCGGAGACCAGCAAGCTGTCCCGGGAGCACCTCGTCGCCCATCCCGTGCCCGGACTCGTCGTGGTGGCGGGCGGCAAGTACACCACGTACCGGGTGATGGCTAAGGACGCGGTCGACGAGGCCGTCCGAGGCCTGGACGAGAAGGTTCCCGACTGCATCACGCACCGCGTCCCGCTGCTGGGCGCCGACGGCTATCCGGCGCTGTGGAACTCCCGACACCGGCTCGCTGGGCGTTCCGGGCTCCATGTCGCGCGCATCGAGCACCTCCTGAACCGCTACGGCTCCCTGGCGCCCGAACTGCTCGCCCTGGTGGCGGCCGACCCCGCGCTCGGCGAGGCACTGCCGAGCTCCGACGACTACCTGAGGGTCGAGGCCGTGTACGCGGTGACCCACGAGGGAGCCCGCCACCTGGAGGACGTCCTCGCCCGGCGCACCCGGATCTCCATCGAGTCCTGGGACCGCGGGGTGGACGCGGCGCCGACCGTGGCCCAGCTGATGGCGCCCCACCTGGGATGGGACCGGGCGCACCAGGACCGCGAGGTCGACCACTACCTCAAGCGCGTGGCCGCCGAGCGCGAGGCCCAGCAGCAGCCGGACGACCGGACCGCCGACGCGGTGCGGCTCGGCGCCCCCGACATCATCCCGGTGAACTGAACGGCCGCACGCCGGGGGGCCGCCACGGCGGACGCCGGGTAGCGGCGACACGTCCGTGCCCCAACCATGCCTTCAGGACGGTCAACAGCGGCTGGAACCGGATCCGGAAAAAGCGCCGGAAGGTGCGCGTTGGAGGCGGTTTTCGCAGGTCAGAAGCCATGCGATGGGTTTCCGGGCAGTAGATTCCCAAGCTTATAGCGCGGGTTCGATTCCCGTCATCCGCTCTTGAGAGAAGGCCCAGGTCAGCGACCTGGGCCTTCTCTGCTGTCTAGAGCTTTCAGAGGTGACCGCACCCTCCGCGCACCACAAGGGGCCGATCATCACAGCGAGTTGGGGCCAAGCGGCCGAATTCCCGACGTCCGGCAACACGGGGCGCCCGGCGGGCGAAACGTCCGACCCAATACCACCAGGCGCGATAGTATCGCTATCGATACTATCTTCGACGGGAGCGTACTGCATGCGTTTCATCGGGCGGGAGCGGGAGCTGCGGGTTTTGGGCGCGGCCTTCGACAAGGTCCGCGAGGCAGCCGGTTCGCAGAAGCCCGGCGAGTGCATCCTGCTGCGAGGGCGCCGTCGGGTCGGCAAGTCGAGCCTGGTCGAGGAGTTCCTGAGACGGGCCGAGGTCCCCTACCTCTTCTTCACGGCAGCAGGGGGATCAGCCGAGGATGAGCTGACGGAGCTGCTCGAAGCCGTCGCTTCCTCCACCCTGCCGGAGCGGTCGCTGTTCGCCGAAGAGGCTCCAACCCAATGGAACGCCGCGTTCCGGCTGCTTGCGCAGATCCTGCCCGACGACAGCCCGAGCGTGGTCGTGATCGACGAAGTCCCGTACCTCATGGACCGGATCGACGCCTTCGAAGGCATGCTGCAGAGAGCGTGGGACCGGCTACTCAGCCGCAAGCCGGTACTCCTGCTGCTCGTCGGCTCCGATCTGTCGATGATGGAGGCTCTGAACAGCTACGACCGGCCCTTCCACCAGCGCGGACGCGAGATGGTGCTCGGGCCGCTCAATCCCGCTGACATCGGCGACATGATCGGCCTGGAACCGGCGGCCGCATTCGATGCCGCCCTGGTGACCGGCGGACTGCCGCTGATCTGCGCCGAGTGGCAGCGGGGGGCCTCGCTGTGGGAGTTCCTCCGCGCCTCGCTCGACAATCCCATCTCCGCACTCCTGGTCTCCGCCGAACGCTCACTGGCCGCCGAGTTCCCTCCCCAAGCGATGAGCCGGGAAGTGCTGCGTGCCATCGGGAGCGGCGAGCGCACGTTCACAAACATCGCCCGGGCGGCCGGCGGCATCGCCCACACCACCCTCACCAGGGCCACGGACGTCCTGACGGAGAAGCGCGTGGTCGCGGCCGAACTGCCCGTCTCCCTCCGCCCATCCAAGGAGCGCCGCTATCGGGTGGCCGACCCGTATCTCCGCTTCTGGCTGGCGTTCCTGGATCCGCACATGGCGGAGATCGAACGTATGCGCGGCGATCTGACCCTGAGCCGGATCAAAGAACAATGGACAAGCTGGCGAGGCCGGGCCATCGAGCCGGTCGTCCGCGAATCCCTCGCCCGCCTCCTACCCGACGGCAACCTGCCCGCCGCCTCGGCCATCGGCGGGTACTGGACGCGCAGCAACGACGTCGAGATCGACCTGGTCGGCGCCGACCGCCAGCCGGTGGCCAAGCAACTGCTCTTCCTCGGGTCGGTCAAGTGGCTGGAGAACTCGGCCTTCGGCAGCCACGATCTCGCCGCACTGCACAAACATCGGGCAGCGGTCACCGACGATCCCGTGCCGCTGATCGCGGTGTCCCGCAGCGGCGTCAGCTGCGCCGGACTCCAGGCAACGTACGGCCCGGACGAACTGCTCACCGCATGGCGCGGAAACTGAACAGCCGCATTGGGCCCTACTCGGCCGCCGGTGTCTCGGCGGTCGCGAAGATCCGGTCCAGGTGGTGCTGGAGTACCGCGATGGCAGACTCCGGACTCCGCTGGACCACGAGGATGCTGGTGCCCATGGTCGCCGTCATCGCGAGCAGGCTGATCGCCTCCGTGCGCGCGTCGATGCCGGGATCGGCCAGGTCCGAGGCCTGGGTCTGTTCGAGCAGGCCGGTCAGGGCGTTCTCCGAGGCGTCGGGGTTGTCGATGAACGGCTGGGCGGCCAGCGCCTCATCGGTCACGGACAGGACGAGTAGGAGCTGTAGAGGAGATGGAAGGTCCGGCGCTCGTTGGTCGGCGGTCTCGGGCCGCCTTGCCCGGGCCGGCTCCGGCGTCCGCGTGCCGCATTGACGCCTACCCGACGGTATTCGCCCGAGGCTCTCGCGGGCCGCGGAACGGCAGCGTCCGGCTGAGGACGAGGTTGGTGGTCGTGCTCCCGAACTGGGCCAGCGCGTCGACGATCTCCTCCAGGTGGGCCATCGACCTGGTCGCCACCTTCAGGACGTAGCAGTCGTCCCCCGTGGTGCGCAGGCACTCCAGGACCTCCGAGCGCTCCTCGAGCAGCCGGCGCAACGGCTCGTGCCGGGTCCCCGGCCCTGGATATTTCAGCCGAACCACCGCCAGTACCGCGTAGCCGGTCCGTTCCAGGTCCACCTCCGCCCGGTACCCCGCGATCACCTCGGCCGCCTCCAACCGCCGCACCCGCTCCTTCGTCGCCGACGCGCTCAGGTTCACCCGCCGTGCCAGCTCCGTGAACGCGATCCGACCGTCCCGTTGGAGTTCGGCCAGGATCGCCCAGTCCGTCGCATCAAGACTCTCGGTCATCCGCCCAGAATACCGGCGGATCCACGGTCGAAACGCTTCTGAACAGGCGGGAATTACTTCTGGAGGCCCGTACGGCGTGGCTAGGCTCGGCGTTGTGAAGATCGGAGTCAACGTCCTCAATTTCGGCCCCGGCACCGACCCGGGAGTCCTTCGAAGCTGGGCCCAGACCGTCGAGGGCCTGGGCTTCGACCTGCTCATGGTCTCGGACCACGTCGCCATCACGCCCGACGTCGCCGAGCGCTATCCGGCACCCTTCTACGAGCCCTTCACCACCTTGTCCTGGCTGGCCGGCCTCACCACCCGGGTCCGGCTCGGCACGACGGTCCTCATCACTCCCTACCGGCACCCGCTGCTCACCGCCCGGATGGCAGCCAACCTGGATGAACTGAGCGGGGGTCGGCTGGTCCTCGGCGTGGGAGTGGGCTGGGCGCGGCAGGAGTTCGCCGCCCTCGGAATCCCGTTCGAACGGCGTGGACGACTGACCGACGACCACCTGCGGGACATGCGGACGGCCTGGGCGGACACCGCCTCCTATGGAAACCGCAGGATCCCGGTGTGGGTCGGCGGCAACAGCGACGCGGGGCTGCGCCGAGCCGTGCGACTCGGGGACGCATGGCATCCGCTGCGCTGCACCATGCCGTGGCTGCGCGAAGCCGCGGAAAGACTGAGGGCGTCGGCGGACGAGCAGCACCTCCCCGTGCCCGCCCTGGCCCCCCGCATCGCCCTCAAACTGACTGCGGCACCAGTCAGCGGGCCGCAACGACTCGCCGGCGAGGGCACGATCGACCAAATCATGGACGACCTCGACCAACTGCGGCTGCTGGGTGCCGATGCCGTCGTCCTCGACCCTTACGACGGCGACCCCCGCAAGACCTGCCACCCGCAGGCGGTTTGGCAGGCACTCGCCACGGTGGCCGCGCACTTCTACCCACCCCGCACCAGAACGGAGCAGTCATGACCACACCCGTCGACCACGCCTTCCTCCGGCGGGCCATCGCGCTCGCCGCCAAGGCACGCGCGGGCGGTGACCCGCCGTTCGGGTCGCTGTTGTCGGGACCGGACGGGGCGGTTCTGGCAGAGGAGCACAACACGACCCGCACAGACAGGGACATCACCGCGCACCCGGAACTGAAGCTGGCGAGATGGGCCGCAAGGGAGCTGGACGCGGCCACGGCGGCGGAAACCACGATGTACACCAGCTGCCAGCCGTGCGAGATGTGCGAGGCCGTCATCCAACAGGCGGGCCTGCGGCGGGTGGTGTTCGCCCTGTCCAACGAACAGCTCCTGGACATCAGGCCGGGCAGCGGCCGACCGCCCGTGCCGCAGGACGGCCCCACGCTGCTCGACGAGGTGCGAGCCGTGATCGAGGGGTACTACCGCTGACCGTCTGGCATCGCGGCCATCTCCCGGCTCCTCCGTCGAGGCTGCTGGAGCTGTCTGGCTCGGCACGTATGCCGGGATGGCGGCAGCGGCACCGCGGCCGTCGAGTTCACGTCGCCGGCCGACCTGGTCGGGCTCTTCCCTGAAGCTGGTGGCCGACATCAAGAGGATGGAGATCGTAGAAGGTGAAGCTTTCGGACAGCCCCGCGAGCTTCCGCGCCTTCCCCCTCTGCCCGAACGCCGTTCGGCGGAGGGCGCACCCCGCGTCAGCGCCAGTGCGGGATCCGTACGCCGGCGGACGGCTCCACCGGGCCAACGTCCTTCTCTTCGCGAGCCGCCTCATGGTCGACCTGGCTCGCAAGGACTTCCGCGAGGAGCGCGCCGAGGGCGAGCTGGGCTGGGAGAAGGACACGCAGGAGGACCTGCTCGGCCTCGGCGAGGAAGCCTTCCTCCGCTTCCGGCCGCCCACCCCCGGCAAGAACATCGCCGCGCAGGTCGCCTTCCGCCTCAGCAACATGGTGATCTCCCTCGCCTACGCCCGTAGCGACGACAACCGGCAAGCCACGCGCGAAGCAGTCAGTGCTGCGAATGGCCTCGACTGAAGTTCAGCGCGGTGTTCAGGGCCGGGGCGCCCCAACCCGCCACGTCTAAGGGCCCGTGCCCATCCATGCCCAGAGGAGCAGTCAACAGCGGTCAGATCCGGTGAGAAGAGGCCCTCCCGACGGCCCTCACCTGGGCACATACACGCAGGCCAGAAGGCATGTGGATCACCGGCGCGCCGTAGAGTCCCAAGCTTATGGCGCGGGTTCGATTCCCGTCATCCGCTCCACGACAAAGCCCCAGGTCACAGACCTGGGGCTGTTTGTTGTCCAGATCTCTTCGAGCCCGCGTGCCGTTCGCGTGCCATAAGTACCGCAACGGGGCGTCAGATTGGACGCCGAGTGGTCGCTGACGGCCCCCTCACCACCCCTGTTCGTCACCTCCGCCGGGCCGCTCCGGCCGGAGCCGCGAGCGGGGGAACGATCCTGTGGACGGTGGCGGTCGCGCTGGTGCCCGGCCCCGATCCACCGGCGTGCGCCGGCTGCGGACGTTGGCGCCGATGTCGGTGGCGAGGGTGTTGCCCGTGTGCCGCAGGTCGTAGAAGCGGAACAGCTTCCGGGCGGCGTCCCGGTTGTCCATCACCAGCAACGCCGCACAAGTGCCCGCGCCGGTCAGGACCTCGAATTCTGTGGATCAGCGATGGCCCGGGCGTAGGGGCGGGAGGGAAGATCGTGATTCTCTCGGCTCGCCTCGGGGCCAGGAGCTACTGTCGCGACAAGCCCTCGCTGGTCAGGCGTGCTCGTCCGATGGCTGCCGGGCAGGCTGGACCGACCAGC
>NZ_JBVIAH010000031.1:0-71464 GCF_055574035.1 Streptomyces sp. NPDC030021 | reverse complement strand
CGTGAGGACGACCGTGGTGGCCGTCCCTCCGGTGGTGGCAGCGGCGGCTTCCGTCGTGACGACCGCGGTGGCGACCGTCCGTCCTACCCGCGTCGGGATGACCGTGGTGGCGACCGTCCGTCCTACCCCCGCCGCGACGACCGCGGTGGCGACCGTGGCGGGTTCCGTGGTGGCCGTGACGATCGCGGTGGTGACCGTGGTGGCTACCGTGGTCGCGATGACCGCGGCGGCGACCGCGACTACCGCTCCGACCGCGACCCGGTCAAGCGGCTTCCGATCGACGAGGACGTCACCGGCCTCGAGATCGACGCCGACGTGCGCCAGGAGCTGCTGAGCCTGCCCAAGGGCCTGGCCGAAGAGGTTTCCAAGAACCTCGTCATGGTCGCGCGGCTGATCGACGACGAGCCCGAGCAGGCGTACGCGTACTCGCGCATCGCCCTGCGGCTGGCCTCCCGTGTCGCCGCTGTCCGCGAGGCCGCCGGCTTCGCCGCGTACGCCACGCAGAAGTACAGCGAGGCCCTCGCGGAGTTCCGCGCCGCCAAGCGCATGACCGGCTCGGTCGAGCTGTGGCCCGTCATGGCCGACTGCGAGCGCGGCCTCGGCCGTCCGGAGCGGGCGCTGGCCATGGCCGGCGAGCCCGAGGTGCAGAAGCTGGACAAGGCCGGTCAGGTCGAGATGCGTCTCGTCGCGGCCGGTGCCCGGCGGGACCAGGGGCAGCTCGAAGCGGCCATCGTGACCCTGCAGAGCCCGGAGCTGGCCTCCAGCTCGGTCCAGCCCTGGACCGCGCGCCTGCGGTACGCCTACGCCGACGCCCTGCTGGCGGCCGGTCGTGAGGACGAGGCGCGCGAGTGGTTCGGCAAGACCCTCGAAGCGGACAAGGACGGGGCCACCGACGCCTCCGACCGTCTGGCCGAGCTCGACGGTGTCGAGTTCGTCGACGCCTCGGTCGACCTGGCCGACCTCGCCGAGGGCGAGGACGACCACGAGGACGAGGACGACGACGAGGGCGAGGACGCGGCGGAGATCGCCGCGGCCGAGCGCGCCTCCGACGTCGCCGAGTACTACGACGAGGACGACGAGGAGTACGAGCCGCTGGAGCAGTCCGAGGCCGACGCCGACGCCGAGGGCGACAAGGCCTGAGGCACGGTGACATGAAGAAGGGCGGTACCCCCGGTCGGGGTACCGCCCTTCTTCATGTCCGGAAGCGGTCAGCCGAGGCCGCGCAGGACCAGGCCGGTGGCCGGTTTCGGTCCGAAGGACGTGGACTTGCGGGGCATGGTGACGCCCTGGCGGGCCAGGTCCCGCACGACTTCCTCGCGTACGGGATGCAGCAGGACCGCCGTGCCGCCGTGCCGCTCGGCCATGGCCACGGTGGATGCGGCGTCGTGGATGTACGTGATCTGGTCCGGGGCGTCCGGGATGTGCCAGAGGGCGTCGAGCAGGGTCGCGTGCAGGACGGTCGCGTCCAGTCGGCGCCAGGCCTCGGGGCGGTCGTGGCGGACCGTGGTGTCGAGGAGCGCCAGGTCCGGGTCGGTGACCAGGTGGAAGGCGCCGTCGCCGGAGATCAGGAAGGCGTTGCCGCGTTCCGAGGCGTCCGCGAGGGTGTCCAGGGCCAGCGGGAGCGGTCCGTCGACCGGGCGGACGCGGAAGTGGCCGCCGAGGGCCGCGAGGGCCTCCGGCACCGGGAGGCGGCGCAGCATCCGGTGGATGGCGCGGACCTGGAGCGGATAACGGGCGGTGTCCACGAGGAGAACCAGGCCGAAGTCCCAGGCGGTGGGGGAGCCGTGCTCCTCCTGCAGGCGCAGGTACGTCGCCCAGCGGTGATGGCCGTCGGCGATGAGGGCCTGGCGGTGGCTGAGGTCCGCCATGACGGTGGCGAGTTCGGCCGGATCCGTGATGGCCCACAGGCGGTGCTGGAAGCCGTCCTCGGTGGTGGTCGACAGGAGGGGCGCGAGCTGGGCGGTCCGTTCGACGACCGCGGCCGCTCCCGTGCCGGGGTCGTCGCCCCGGTAGGTGAGCAGGAGGGGTTCGAGGTTGGCGGAGGTGGCCCGCATCAGGCCGGCCCGGTCGGTGACCACGTCCGGCATGACGTCCTCGTGGGGCAGGACGATGCCGGCGTCGGCGGTGGACAGGGCGAGGGCGCCGATGAGGCCGCGCTGGAGCAGGCCGGCCCGGCGCTGCTCGTACACGTAGAGCGCGGGCTCGGGGTCGGCGCTGAGGATGCCCTCGGCGAGCCAGTCGTGCAGGGTGCGGGCGGCCTGCTCGTTGCGCGCGGCCGGGGTACCCGCCTGGGGCAGGATCAGGCGGACGATGTTGTGCGGGTCGGCGGATTCGAGGTGGTCGACTCCGTCGGGACGCACGACCACGTCGTACGGCGGCGAGGTGACGGCGGCGAGGCTGCCGACACGCTCGGGGACGTAGCGCAGGCCATGGAACGGGATCAGGCGCAGCCCATGCTCCGCGGTACCAGATGTGGTCATTGGTGCATGGTAAGACGCGTCTCGCCATGCGGGATGATCGGGGCAGTACGGAATCGGACAAGGTCGATCTCATGAGGAGCGGACAGGATGACCCGGCAGAGCAGGACCAGTCCCGCGGCGAGTGACCAGAGTCTGCACCAGGCGTACGACACCGCGCTGCTGGATCTGGACGGGGTGGTGTACGCGGGCGGCGAGGCCATCGCGTACGCCGTGGAGTCCCTCGCCGCGGCCCGGGCGGACGGGATGCACCTCGCGTACGTCACGAACAACGCGCTGCGGACGCCGGACGCGGTCGCGGAGCACCTGGGTGAGCTGGGCATTCCGACGGAGGCGGCCGAGGTGATCACTTCGGCGCAGGCGGTGGCCCGGCTGATCGCGGAGCAGGTGGAGCCGGGGTCGAAGGTGCTGGTGATCGGCGGGGACGGGCTGCGGGTCGCGCTGCGCGAGCGGGGTCTGGTGCCGGTGGAGTCGGCCGAGGAGGAGGGGCTCGCGGCGGTCGTCCAGGGGTACGGGGGCCCCGACCTGCCGTGGGGGCGGTTCGCGGAGGCCTCGTACGCGATCAACCGCGGGGTGCCGTGGTTCGCGTCGAACACCGACCTGACGATTCCGGGGGCGCGGGGCATCGCACCGGGCAACGGGGCCGCGGTGGAGGTCGTACGGATCGCCACGGGCGCGGAGCCGCAGGTGGCGGGCAAGCCGCTGCCTCCGATGCACCGGGAGACGGTGCTGCGTACCGGGGCGGAGCGGCCGCTGGTGGTGGGGGACCGGCTGGACACCGACATCGAGGGTGCCTTCAACGGGGAGGTGGACTCGCTGCTGGTGCTGACCGGGGTCACGGACGCGGAGCAGTTGCTGCGGGCCGAGCCCAGGCACCGCCCCACCTATGTGGACCGGGATCTGCGGGGGTTGCTGACCGGGCAGCCCGAAGTGGAGCCGTGCGCGGAGGGTTTCCGCTGCGGAGGCTGGACGGCGGTCGCGACGAACGGCGGCGTGCTGGAACTGCGAGAGGCCGGAGAGGGCGGAGAGGGCGGAGAGGGCGGGGGAGACGGGCAAGGCGGGGATCCGCTCGATGCGCTGCGGGCGCTGTGCGCGGCGGCCTGGACGGTGGCCGGGGACGGGGTCTGCACGCTGGATGCGGCGAAGGCGCTGGCCAGGCTGGGTCTTTAGGGCCCTCCGGGGGATCCGCCCGTGCGGAAGGTAGGTTAGCCTAACCTGCGTGTTGGTCGAGAGTCCCCCTGAACCCGAACGGAGCGCGGCGCCCGAAGCGGGCGCCGGCGCCGCCGTAGCCCGCCCGCGCCATGCGGCGCGCGCCGCCGGTCTGCTCGCCGCTCTCGCGGTGCTGGCACTGATCGCCGTCGTGAGCATCGCCGTGGGCGCCAAGCAGATGTCCCTGGACGAGGTCTGGCACGGCCTGTTCGCCTACGCGGGTACGCCCTCCGACGTGGTGGTGCGGGATCTGCGGATCCCGCGCACCCTGCTCGGGCTGATGGTCGGGCTCGGACTCGGCCTGTCCGGTGCCGTGATGCAGGCGCTGACCCGTAACCCGCTGGCCGAGCCCGGCATCCTCGGCGTCAACGCGGGGGCCGCGGCCGCCGTGGTCTCCGCGATCAGCTTCTTCGGCGCGAATTCGCTGAGCGAGTTCGTGTGGTGGGCCTTCCTCGGCGCCGCCTTCGTCTCGGTCCTCGTGTACGTGCTCGGCGGCAGCCGCAGCGCGACCCCGGTGCGCCTCGCGCTCGCCGGTACGGCGGCCAGCGCGGCGCTCGTCGGCTACATCAACGCCGTGCAGCTGATGGACAGCAAGGCGCTGGACAAGCTGCGCTTCTGGACGGTGGGTTCGCTGGCCTCGGCCAACATGGACACCGTCCGGCAGGTGGCCCCCTTCCTGCTCGTCGGCGCGGTGCTCGCGCTGGTGCTGGGCCGGCCGCTCAACGCGATGGCGATGGGCGACGACACGGCCCGGGCGCTCGGCGCCCACCTGATGCGGACCCGGATCGGCGCCATGGTCGCCATCACCCTGCTGTGCGGTGCGGCGACCGCCGCGTGCGGGCCCATCGTGTTCATCGGGCTGATGGTCCCGCACCTCGTCCGGGCCTTCACCGGTCCTGACATGCGCTGGGTGCTCGCGTACTCGGCCGTCCTGTCGCCGGCACTGCTGCTCGGCTCCGACATCGTCGGCCGTGTCGTCACCCGGCCCGCCGAACTGCAGGTCGGCGTCGTGACCGCGCTCATCGGCGGCCCGGTCTTCATCTACCTGGTTCGGCGCAAGAGGATGGCCCAGCTGTGACCGCGACCGCGCCCACGACCGTGACCGCGACCGACACCCCCCGCAAGGGCCGCCGGTCCGGCCCCCGTCCGCTGCACCTGCCCGGCGGGGTCTCGTTGCGCGTCGAGCGGCGCGCCCTGGCCGTCGGGCTCCTGCTGACCGTCGCGGCGCTCGCGATGTCCGTCGTGCTCATCGGCACCGGCGACTTCGAGATCGCGCCGTGGGACGTCGTACAGACCCTGCTCGGCAACGGCACCCCCGCCACCGACTTCATCGTCAACGACCTGCGGCTGCCGCGGGCCCTGGTGGCGCTGCTCGTCGGCGCGGCGCTCGGCATCTCCGGAGCCGTCTTCCAGTCCGTCTCCCGCAACCCGCTGGGCTCCCCGGACATGCTGGGCTTCGGTTACGGCTCGGCGGTCGGCGCGCTCGTCGTCATCGTCCTGTTCAAGGGCGGCGCCACCGAGGTGGCCGTCGGCGCGCTGGTCGGTGGTCTGCTGGCCGGAGTCGTCGTCTACCTGCTCGCCTACAAGCAGGGCATCCAGGGCTACCGGCTGGTGCTGGTCGGCATCGGAGCCTCCGCGGTCCTGATCGCCGTGATCCAGTACCTGATCACGAAGGCCCAGCTGATCGAGGCCACCCGAGCCATGGTCTGGCTGACCGGCTCGCTGGCCGGCCGGGACTGGGCGCAGGTGTGGCCGCTGCTCGCGGTGTGCGCGGTGCTCTTCCCGCTGGTCCTCGGGCAGGGCCGGGCCCTGCGGATGATGGAGATGGGCGACGACGCGGCGTACGCGCTCGGGGTGCGGGTGGAGCGGACGCGGATGCTGCTGATGCTCGCGGCGGTCCTGCTCACCACCGCGGCGAGCGCCGCGGCCGGGCCCATCAGCTTCGTCGCGCTGGCCGCGCCGCAGCTGGCCCGGCGGCTGACCCGCTCGCCCGGCGGGAACCTGGTGAACGCCGCCCTGATGGGCTCGGTGCTGCTGATGGTGTCCGACTGGGCCTCGCAGCGGGCCTTCGGCGCCGACCAGCTGCCGGTGGGTGTGGTGACCGGCCTCGTCGGCGGTGTCTACCTGCTCTGGCTGCTCGTCACCGAGCGCAAGGCGGGACGTATATGAACCTGATGAGGAGTACGCAAGTGCAGCGGCTGACCGCGGAGAACGTGACCCTCGGCTACGACCAGCGGGTCATCGCCGAGAACCTGTCGGTGGAGATCCCCGACAACTCCTTCACGGTGATCGTCGGCCCCAACGCCTGTGGCAAGTCCACGCTGCTGCGGGCCCTGTCGCGGATGCTGAAGCCGTCCACGGGGCGGGTGCTGCTGGACGGGCAGGCCATCGGGTCGATGCCCGCGAAGAAGGTCGCCAAGACCCTGGGCCTGCTCCCGCAGTCCTCGATCGCGCCCGACGGGATCACGGTGGCCGACCTGGTCTCGCGCGGCCGGTACCCGCACCAGGGGCTGCTGCGGCAGTGGTCGGCCGAGGACGAGCGGATCGTGAACGAGTCGATGGCCTCGACCGGGGTCGCCGAGCTCGCCGACCGGGCCGTGGACGAGCTGTCGGGCGGGCAGCGGCAGCGCGTGTGGATCGCGATGGCGCTGGCCCAGCAGACGCCGCTGCTGCTGCTCGACGAGCCGACGACGTACCTGGACATCCAGCACCAGATCGACGTGCTCGACCTGTGCGCGGAGTTGCACGAGACGCAGGGGCGGACGCTGGTGGCGGTGCTGCACGATCTGAATCACGCGGCCCGGTATGCCACGCACCTGATCGCGATGCGGGGCGGGAAGGTCGTCGCGGAGGGGCCGCCGGCCGAGGTGGTGACGGCGGAGCTCGTGGAGAAGGTGTTCGGGCTGCGCTGTCAGGTGATTCCGGATCCGGAGACGGGGACGCCGCTGGTGGTTCCGGCGGCGCGCAAGGCCCGTGTGGTGGCCGCGGCGGAGTAGCCTCCGGGCGGGCGGGCGGCTTCGGGTGCGGGCCGGTTGCCGGGGGCGCTGCCCCTGGACCCCCGCGCCTCAATCGCCGGCGGGGCTGGAAGAGACCGGGGCTCCGCCCCCGACCCCCGCGCCTCAAACGCCGGCGGGGCTGGAAGAAGCCGGCGGGGCTGGAAGAGGCCGGCGGGGCTGGAAGAAGCCGGCGGGGCTGGAAGAGGCCGGCGGGGCCGGTGGGGCTGGAGGGGCCGGTGGGGGCTAGAGCATCGTCTTGAGGCGGAGCAGGTCGCGGAAGCCCGCCTCCAGTCTGACGCGGCCCGAGGCCCAGGCCTTCGCGAACTTCAGCTCGCCCGCGACCAGTGCCACGAGGTCGTCGCCCGTCATCGCGAGCCGGATCTCGGCCTTCGCCGCGGGCGGGCCCGGGGCGACCGCGTCCACCCGGATCCGGCCCGCGTCGAGGCGGCCCGTGAACGTCTGGTCCAGGTCGGTGATGTGGCAGCTCAGGGAGCGGTCGAACGCGGCCGCGCCGCGTACGCCGTCGTCGGCCCGCGCGAGATTGCCGGAGAGGTTGTCGAGTGCTTCGCGGCACTCCTGGATCGTAGCCATCGTGATCACGACCGTACCGCAGAGCCATGCGTGGTCGCGGGGCGCTTCGAGGTAGCGTCGGGGCATGACCGACGAAGCCGCCGCCCCCCGGGTCGAAGCCTCCGCCGAGCCCGTCGAGCCCGCCGGGCCCGTGGCGCTGGGCGTCGTACGCACGCCCACCGGCCACGCCGGCGTGGACGCGCACCTGGCGCGGCTAGCGGACGCGGACCACCTCGCGGCGGACGGACACGCCGAGGTGTACGAGGATGTCCACCGGGGCCTGCGCGAGGCGCTGACCGCGCTGGACGCACCGCCCGTCCCCGGACCGTACGAAAACAGGAGCTGAACCGAACGTGGCAGGAGTGGCACGCCGCCGCCTGGACGCCGAACTGGTACGCCGCAGCATGGCCCGCTCGCGCGAGCACGCCGCGCAGCTGATCGCCGCGGGCCGGGTGACCGTGGGCGGCACCACCGCGACCAAGGCGGCCACCCAGGTCGAGACCAGCGCGGCCCTGGTGGTCCGCAAGGACGACAGCGACCCCGAATACGTCTCCCGGGGCGGCCACAAGCTGGCCGGCGCGCTGGCGGCCTTCCAGCCGCAGGGGCTGGCCGTCGAGGGCCGCCGCGCGCTGGACGCCGGCGCCTCCACGGGCGGGTTCACCGACGTGCTGCTGCGCTCGGGCGTGGCCCACGTGATGGCCGTGGACGTCGGCTACGGGCAGCTGGCCTGGTCGCTGCAAAGCGACGACCGGGTCACGGTCAAGGACCGTACGAACGTGCGCGAGCTGGCGGTGGAGCAGCTCGACGGGGTCCCGGTCGACCTGGTCGTCGGTGACCTGTCGTTCATTTCCATCGGTCTGGTGCTGCCGGCGCTGGTGCGCTGCTGCGCTCCGGACGCGGACCTGGTGCTGATGGTCAAGCCGCAGTTCGAGGTCGGCAAGGACCGGCTGGGCAGCGGCGGCGTGGTGCGCAGCCCGGAGCTGCGGGCCGGGGCCGTACGCGAGGTCGCGGCGCAGGCGGCCAAGCTGGGGCTGGGTGTTCTCGGCGTGACGGCGAGTCCGCTGCCGGGGCCGTCGGGGAACGTCGAGTACTTTCTGTGGCTGCGGGCGGGGGCACCGGCCCTCGACCCGGCGGATGTTGACCGTGCAGTGGCGGAGGGGCCGCAGTGACAGATTCAGCGGGTTCAGCAGGTGCAGCGGGTTCACGGATTTCGGGGGAAGGGCGGACGGTCTTCCTGCTCGCGCACACCGGGCGGCCTGCGGCCATCCGCAGTGCCGAGCTGGTCGTGCAGGGTCTGCTGAGATGCGGGCTGGGCGTACGCGTCATGGAGCACGAGGCGGTGGACCTGCCGCTGCCCCCCGAGGTGGAGCTGGTCACCGAGTCCACCCCGGGGGCGCTCGACGGGTGTGAGCTGCTCATCGTCCTCGGCGGGGACGGGACCCTGCTGCGGGGCGCGGAGTTCGCGCGCGCCTCGGGGGTGCCGATGCTGGGCGTCAACCTGGGCCGGGTGGGGTTCCTCGCCGAGGCCGAGCGCGACGACCTGGACAAGGTCGTGGACCGGGTGGTGACGCGCTCGTACGAGGTCGAGGAGCGGATGACGCTCGACGTGATCGTGCGTACGAACGGCGATGTGGTCCACCGGGACTGGGCGCTGAACGAGGCCGCGGTCCAGAAGGTGTCCCCGGAGCGGATGCTGGAGGTGGTCCTGGAGATCGACGGGCGCCCGGTGACCGGCTTCGGCTGCGACGGGATCGTCTGCGCGACTCCGACGGGCTCCACGGCCTACGCCTTCTCCGCGGGCGGGCCGGTGGTCTGGCCGGAGGTGGAGGCGCTGCTGCTGGTGCCGATCAGCGCGCACGCGCTGTTCGCGAAGCCGCTGGTGACCTCGCCGACCTCGGTGCTGGCGGTGGAGGTGCAGAACGGGACGCCGCACGGCGTGCTGTGGTGCGACGGGCGGCGCATGCTGGAGCTGCCCGCCGGGGCACGGGTCGAGGTACGGCGTGGAGCGGTGCCGGTGCGGCTCGCCCGGCTGCACCACGCGTCCTTCACGGACCGGCTCGTCGCCAAGTTCGCGCTGCCGGTGTCGGGTTGGCGAGGGGCGCCGCACTGAGGCGCAGCTCACACGTCTCCAATAGCACATCCGTTCGAACAACTTGGAACGGGTGACGTCACATGGCACCCATGAAACCTCGGTATCGTCGTCCCGTGCTTGAGGAGATGCGGATACGGTCGCTCGGGGTCATCGACGACGCGGTGGTCGAGCTGTCGCCCGGATTCACCGCGGTGACCGGCGAGACCGGCGCGGGCAAGACGATGGTCGTCACCAGCCTCGGGCTGCTGCTCGGCGGTCGCGCCGACCCGGCCCTGGTACGGATCGGGGCCAAGGCCGCGGTGGTCGAGGGCCGCATCGTCATGCGCCCCGACGCCCCCGCCGCCGTACGCGCCGAGGAGGCCGGGGCCGAGCTCGACGACGGCGCCCTGCTGATCAGCCGGACCGTGTCCGCCGAGGGCCGCTCGCGCGCCCACGTCGGAGGCCGCTCCGTGCCCGTCGGCCTGCTCGCCGAGCTCGCCGACGACCTGGTCGCCGTACACGGGCAGACCGACCAGCAGGGGCTCCTGCGCCCCGCCCGGCAGCGGCAGGCGCTCGACCGGTACGCCGGGGACGCCGTCGCCGTCCCGCTGGAGAAGTACGGCTCGGCCTACCGCAGGCTCCGTGCCGTCGCCGTCGAGCTGGAGGAGATCACCACCCGGGCCCGGGAACGGGCCCAGGAGGCGGACCTGCTGCGCTTCGGGCTGGACGAGATCGCGGCCGTGGAACCGGTGGCCGGCGAGGACGCCGAACTCGCCGCCGAGGCGGAGCGGCTCGGGCACGCCGAATCGCTGTCCTCGGCGGCGCAGCTGGCGCACGCCGCGCTCGCGGGCAACCCCGAGGACCCGGAGGCCATCGACGCGAACATGCTCGTCGCCGGCGCCCACCGGGCGCTGGAATCCGTACGGTCCCACGACCCGGCCCTCGGCGCGCTCGCCGAGCGGATCGGGGAGCTGGGAATCCTGCTGTCCGACGTGGCCGGGGAACTGGCGGGCTACGCCGACGACCTGGACGCCGATCCGCTGCGGCTGGCCGCGGTGGAGGAGCGGCGGGCCGCCCTGACGCAGCTCACCCGCAAGTACGGCTCCGCGGGCACCGTGGACGCCGTGCTGGAGTGGGCCGAACAGGGCGCGGCGCGGCTGCTGGAACTGGACGGCGACGACGAGCGGATCACCGAGCTGACCGCCGAGCGCGACGGACTGCGCAGTGAACTGTCCGCGCTGGCACAGGCGTTGACGGACGCCCGGGTGGAGGCCGCGACGCGCTTCGCCTCCGCGGTGACGGAGGAGCTGGCCTCGCTGGCGATGCCGCACGCCCGCGTGACCATCGACATCCGGCAGGCGGAGGACCCCGACGGAGTGGACGTGGACGGCCGCCCGGTCGCCTACGGACCTTCGGGCGCGGACGAGGTCGAGCTGCTGCTGGCCCCGCACCCCGGCGCCCAGCCGCGGCCGATCGCCAAGGGAGCCTCGGGCGGTGAGCTGTCCCGGGTGATGCTGGCCGTCGAGGTCGTCTTCGCGGGGTCCGACCCGGTGCCCACCTACCTCTTCGACGAGGTCGACGCGGGCGTCGGCGGCAAGGCGGCCGTCGAGGTGGGCCGGCGGCTGGCGAAGCTGGCCAAGTCGGCGCAGGTCGTGGTCGTCACGCACCTGCCGCAGGTGGCGGCCTTCGCGGACCGGCAGCTGCTCGTCGAGAAGACCAACGACGGATCGGTCACCCGGAGCGGGGTCACCGTCCTGGAGGGCGAGGACCGGATCCGCGAGCTGTCGCGCATGCTGGCCGGCCACGAGGACTCGGTCTCGGCGCGGGCGCACGCCGAGGAACTGCTGGCGGCGGCGCGCGCGGACGCGTGAGATGACACACGGTGCGAAGGGCCCGGAACGTGCGGCGTTCCGGGCCCTTCGCCGTCCGGGGATAGTCCGTGTGGGTGAGGCTGAGGCGCGTCCAGCGGTATCTCGTACGGGATCCGCACCCGTATGGTCCCGGAACGCGCGTGCGGACTGGCATCCTTGGCGTTCTCTGACTCCCTCACCCTGGAGCTTCGGCCCGTGAGCAGCTCCCCGGTCTCCACCTCCCTTCCGGCCCAGCCCTACGGCCGGCCGCCGCTGCGCACCGTGCAAGTACTCGGCGGCGGTGCGGGCGCGGGCAGCAGCGCGCACGTACGGTCCCTCGCGACCGGCCTCGCCGCGCGCGGGGTACGGGTCACGGTGTGCGCGCCCGTCCAGGCGGAGGGGGAGTACGACTTCACCGGCGCCGGGGCGCAGTTCGCGCCCGACGCGGTCAGCGTGCTGCGGGCCGCCTGCGCCGGGGCGGACCTCGTGCACGCGCACGGCGTGCGCGCCGGGATGCGCGCCGCGCTGGCCATACGGGGGCGCCGGGTGCCGCTGGTGGTGAGCTGGCACGGCGAGGGCCCCACGGCGGCCGGTGCGCTCGGCCGGCTGGGCCGGATGCTGGAACGGCACGTCGCACGGGCCGCAGCGGTGGTGCTCGGGGCCTCCTCGGACCAGGTGGACGCCGCGCGGCTGCGGGGCGCCAGGGACGCGCGGCTGGCCCCGGTGGCGGTACCGGCGGGCCCGGAGGCGGCTGCCGACCCCGGCAAGGTGCGGGCGGAACTCGGCGCGGTGGAACGGCCGCTGCTGATCGCCGTCGGCAGCCTGGTGCCGCACCGCGGGTACTCCGTACTGCTCGACGCGGCACGGGAGTGGCGCGGCCTGGACCCGGCGCCGCTGCTGGTGATCGCGGGGGAGGGGCCGCTCCGGGCGGAGCTCTCCCGGCGGATCGAGGCGGAAGGCCTCCCGGTACGGCTGCTGGGGCGCCGCCGGGACGCGGCGCAGCTGCTGGCGGCGGCGGACCTGGCGGTGCTGCCCAGCCGGTGGGAGGCGCGGGCGCTGCTGGCGCAGGAGGCGCTGCGGGTCGGCGTGCCGCTGGTCGCCACGACCGTGGGCGGTGTCCCGGAGCTGGTGGGGGAGGGCGCGGTACTGGTTCCGCCGGGCGAGGCGGGGCCGCTCGCCTCGGCCGTGACCGGCCTGCTGGCCGACCCGGACCGCCGGGCCGCCCTGGTGGCCGCGGGGCGCGTCCAGGCCGCGACGTGGCCGTCGGAGGACGACACGGTGGCGCAGGTCCTGTCCGTCTACGACGAACTGATGGAACGCACCCGCCGCTAGCCTCCCGGCCGGGCAGCGATCCGCCCGCACGAGCCCTGCCCGGCCCCGCGCCTCAATCGCCGGCGGGGCTGAAATGCAGCCCCGCCAGGGGGCACCTCCCAGCGGTAGCTGGGGGAGATTGAGGCGCGGTTCCGGGCGGAGCCCGGGGAACGGTGGAAGGGCGGGTGGGGGACAGCCCCGCAGGGCACCGGTCCCCCACCCAGGCGCCGACGGACGGAGTCCGGCGCAGCGGCGCGAAGCCGGGGAGGCCCGCCAGGGCCGAGGCGTGCGAGCGGCGCGTCAGGAAAGGGTGTGGCGGCGGGCGCGGAGGGCCAGGCTCAGGGAGAGGACCGTTTCGGGGTCGTCCAGGTCCGTGCCCAGGAGTTCCGAGATGCGGGCCAGCCGGTTGTAGAGCGTCTGCCGGTTCAGATGGAGCTCGCGCGCCGTCTCCGCCTTGCGGCCCGCGTGGGCCAGGTACGTCTCCAGCGTCGGCAGCAGCGGCGGGCGCGACGTCGTGTCGTGCGTGCGCAGCGGCCCGATCGCGCGGTCCACGAAGGCGGCCAGGTCGGGGTGTTCGCGCAGCCGCCACAGCAGCAGGTCGATGTCCAGGCGGCGGGCGTCGTACCAGGGGCGGGCCGGCAGCCCGTGGGCCGCCGTGGCGGTCTCCGCGGCGTGGCGCAGACCCGCCGAGGCCGCCGCCCAGCCACCCGCCACGCCGACGACCACGGCCGGCGGGGCGTCGGCCCGGTCCAGGCCCGCGCGCTCGACGCCCGCCCGCAGCGCGGCCGAGACCCGGTCCGCCACCGCCGAACGCTCCGACTCCACGCGCAGGGAGACCAGCAGCGGCACCCGGCCCTCGACCGGGCGGACGCCCAGCAGGACCGGGACCCCGACGGACGACAGCTCCTCCAGCACCGCACGGGCCAGGACGGCCCAGTTCCCGGACGGGCCGAGGTCGGACGCCAGCCGCATCACCACCGGCAGCAGCGGACCGCCGCCCGGCTTGAAGCCCAGGACACGGGCCTGCGCCGGTGCGTCCTCCGCCGAGATGCGGCCCTCCGCCAGGTCCGTCAGGAAATCGCCGCGGCCGCGCGCCGCCAGCTCCTCCTCCTGCCGCGCCTGCATCAGGACGACGGCCAGGACGCCCGCCGTGCGTTCGGCCGCCATCCGGTGCACCGGGAGCAGCGGGGCCGAGACACCGACCAGGACGACCCGGGCCCGGACCGAGCCGGTGCCGTGGCCCCCGCCCGGTACGTCGACCACCACCGTGTTCGTGGAGGGTTCGGCCTCGCGCTGGCCCCGCAGGCCCTCCCACACCTGGAGCGGGTCCGCGCCCGCGTCCCCGGCCGTACTGCCGGCCGCGTACAGGAGCTGCCCGTCGGGGGTCTCCAGGAAGACCGGGTTCCCCGTGAAGTCGGCCAGGATCCGCAGGACCTGCGGGATGCCCCCGCCGCCCAGCAGGGCCTCCGTACAGCGCCGGTGGACCTCCTCGGCCCGCTGGAGCAGGGCGTAGTGGTGGTTGACGATCTCGGTGTGGACCTCCTCCGTGACCGCCACGAAGGGGACCTCCCGGTGGAGCTGGACCAGGGGCAGTCCCGCCGAGCGCGCGGTCTCCACGAGGGTCGCCGGCAGCCGGGTGAAGCGCGGGCCCAGTTCGACCACCAGCGCGGCGATCCCGCGGTCCGCGAGGCGGCGTACGAAGGCACGCTGCTCGGCCGGCCGGGTGCCGAGGCCCAGGCCCGTGGTCAGCAGCAGCTCACCGCCCTTGAGCAGGGACGCGATGTTCGGCACCTCGCCCGCGTGCACCCAGCGGACGGTCCGCCCCAGGCGGTCGGCGCAGGCCACCACCTCCGGCAGTCCGCTGCGCAGCCCCGGCAGCTCCAGTGCCCGCTGAACCGTGATCCCGCCCTGGTTTTCCATATCGCGGGACGCTACCGGCAGAACCGTGCCCATCGTCAGGTGGGCCGGATGTTGTGGTTGAAGCGGAAGATGTTGTCCGGGTCGTACTGCCGCTTCAGCGCGCCCAGCCGCTGCATGTTCTCGCCGCCGAGGCCCGAGACCACCCGCTCCACGCCCTCGTCCCCGGTGAAGTTGAGGTAGACCGCGCCGGTGCTCCACGGCCGGGCGTCGGCGCGGACGTCCTTGACCCACTGCCGGCAGCGCTCGTCGTCGGCCGCGTCCTCCCAGATCCCGAACGGGTGCACCACCCACGGCGAGTCGCGGTACGGCACCGGGTAGTCGGCCGGGCCGGAGGCGATGGCGCCGCCCTGCGGGAAGACCAGGTGCTGGGTGCCGGTCGGTACCGGCATGGCCTCGGCGCGGGCGCAGAAGACGTCCACGAACGCGTCGGGACAGCCGGTGAGGTACTCGGCCGACCAGTAGTTCCGCATGCCCGGCGGGTCGTCGATCATGCACTGGAGATCGGCGTACGGGATGGCCGTGACGATCTCCGACTCGTGGGGGATCGCCAGCAGCGGCTCGGCCAGTTTCCGCATCTCGTCCTCGGGGCCCGCGTAC
This sequence comes from Streptomyces sp. NPDC030021, assembly GCF_055574035.1. Classification (NCBI taxonomy): domain Bacteria; kingdom Bacillati; phylum Actinomycetota; class Actinomycetes; order Kitasatosporales; family Streptomycetaceae; genus Streptomyces; species Streptomyces sp. NPDC030021. The sequence goes on along the minus strand of NZ_JBVIAH010000031.1, from coordinate 56,463 downwards.
GTCAGCAGCGCCCCGGCCAGCAGCCGGCCGACCAGGTGCGCCGGGACGAACTCCTCGGGCGGGCCGGTGAGGTAGAGCGCGGCGCCCGAGGCCTCCGGCGGTGCGGCCTCGATGACGTCCCGGTACGTACGGACCACCTCGGGCCCGCGCTCCGGCAGGTACAGCAGGAACGCGATCGACATGTCGGGCAGTTCGTACAGCCGCAGGGTCAGCGAGGTGGCGACGCCGAAGTTCCCGCCGCCGCCGTGCAGCCCCCAGAACAGCCCCGGATGCTCCTCCGCGGTCGCGTGGATCAGCTCGCCCTCGGCCGTGACCACGTCCACGCCCAGCAGGTTGTCCACGGCCAGGCCGAACTTCCGGTCCAGCCAGCCGCTGCCGCCGCCCAGGACGTAGCCGCCGACGCCGGTGGTGGAGGCCCGGCCGCCGGTGGTCGCCAGCCCGTACGGCTCGCAGGCCCGGTCCAGGTGGCTCATGGTGGCCCCGCCCTCGATGTGCGCGGCCCCGGCCGCCGGATGGACCGTCACCTCGTGCATCCGCCGCAGGTCCACGACGAGGCCGCCGTCGTTGAGGGACATCCCGGCCACGCTGTGCCCGCCGCCGCGCACGGCGATGTTCAGGTCCAGTTCCCTCGCGAACCGCACGGCGGTCACCACGTCCGCCGTGCTCTCGCACTGGGCGATGACGGCGGGTCTGCGGTCGATCATCGCGTTGAAGAGGGTCCGGGCCTCGTCGTACCCCGGGTCCTCCGGGGCGAAGACCTCGCCGGACAGATCCTCGCGGAGCGCGGTCAGGGCCGCGCCCGCCTTCGACAGGGGAGCCATGGCTGCCCCCTTCCACCGGAGGGAGGGCATAGGACCCTTCCAGGGTAGGCGCGAACGATCACCGGGGCGCGGCGAAAAGATCCGCGCCCCGGGCGAGTCGCCCGCAGCCGAGCCGGCCCAGGCCGGCTCTTTCGACCTAAGGGCTGTCCCGCAATCCCCGGTGGATCAGCGCACGGCGTCAGATGCGGTGCATCGCAAGGCGGAGGGGCGTCCTCATACTGGGCGTATTCGGGCGTTCCGACAACGCGGCGAGGTGCCGTAGCTGACGTCGTGCGCCCGCCGGGGATTGCGGGACAGCCCTTAGCCTCCGTACGCCCCGCTGGCCGTCAGCCGCAGGGCCGTGTCGATCAGCGGAACGTGGCTGAAGGCCTGCGGGAAGTTCCCGACCTGCCGCTGGAGCCGCGGGTCCCACTCCTCCGCGAGCAGACCCAGGTCGTTGCGGAGCGACAGCAGCCGCTCGAACAGCCGCCGCGCCTCGTCCACCCGGCCGATCATCGCCAGGTCGTCGGCCATCCAGAACGAGCAGGCCAGGAAGGCCCCCTCGTCGCCCTCCAGGCCGTCCACGCCGGCCTCCTCGCCCGCCGTCGGGTAGCGCAGGATGAAACCGTCGGGCGTGGACAGCTCGCGCTGGATCGCCTCGATGGTGCCGATGACCCGCTTGTCGTCCGGCGGCAGGAAGCCCATCTGCGGAATCAGCAGCAGGGAGGCGTCCAGCTCCTTCGACCCGTACGACTGGGTGAAGGTGTTGCGCTCCTTGTCGTAGCCCTTCTCGCACACGTCCTGGTGGATCTCGTCCCGCAGCTCGCGCCACCGCTCCAGCGGGCCGTCCGCGTCCCCGCTCTCGATCAGCTTGATCGTGCGGTCCACGGCCACCCAGGCCATCACCTTCGAGTGCACGAAGTGGCGGCGCGGGCCGCGCACCTCCCAGATGCCCTCGTCGGGCTGGTCCCAGTGGGTCTCCAGGTAGCGGATCAGTTTGAGCTGGAGCAGCGAGGCGTAGTCGCTGCGGGCGAGCCCGGTCATGTGGCCCAGGTGCAGGGCCTCGGTGACCTCGCCGTACACGTCGAGCTGGAGCTGGCCCGCGGCGCCGTTGCCGACGCGGACCGGGCGGGAGTTCTCGTAGCCGGGCAGCCAGTCCAGCTCGGTCTCGCCGAGCTCCCGCTCGCCCGCGATCCCGTACATGATCTGCAGGTTCTCCGGGTCGCCGGCGACCGCGCGCAGCAGCCACTCGCGCCAGGCGCGGGCCTCCTCGCGGTATCCGGTGCGCAGCAGCGAGGAGAGGGTGATGGCCGCGTCCCGCAGCCAGGTGTAGCGGTAGTCCCAGTTCCGGACCCCGCCGATCTCCTCGGGGAGGGAGGTGGTGGGCGCGGCGACGATCCCGCCCGTGGGGCCGTACGTGAGGGCCTTGAGGGTGATCAGCGAGCGGATCACGGCCTCCCGGTAGGGCCCGTGGTACGTGCACTGCTCGACCCACTCGCGCCAGAACTCGGCGGTCGACTCCAGGGCCGCCTCGGCGTCGGGGGTCTCGGGCGCGTCGCGGTGCGAGGCCTGCCAGCTGATGCTGAAGGCCTTCCGGTCGCCGGGGCCGACGGTGAAGTCGGAGTACGTCGTCAGGTCCTTGCCGTAGGTCTGCGCGTCGGCGTCCAGCCAGACGGAGTCGGGGCCGGCCACGGCCACGGTGCGCCCGTCGACCTTGTGCACCCACGGCACGACCCGCCCGTAGCTGAAGCGCATCCGCAGGGCCGAGCGCATCGGCACGCGCCCGCTGACGCCCTCCACGATGCGGATCAGCTGCGGCGCGTGATCCTCACGGGGCGGCATGAAGTCGATCACGCGGACCTTGCCGCGCGGAGTGTCCCACTCCGACTCCAGCACCAGCGAATCACCGCGGTAGCGGCGGCGGGTCGCACGCGGGGCCTCGGTGCCCGCCGGGAACGACGGGCCGATCCGCCAGAACCCGTGATCCTCGGTGCCGAGAATGCTCGCGAACACGGCGTGCGAGTCGAAGCGTGGCAGGCAGAGCCAGTCCACCGCTCCGTCCCGACAGACCAGTGCCGCGGTCTGCATGTCCCCGATCAGTGCGTAATCCTCGATGCGCCCGGACACGTGCATCTCCAGTCGAACGGCCACGTCCGCCCCGAAGGGCGCTTGCATTGCGCGGTTGCGCGGTCTCCTGTGTGCAGGGATCTCCGCGTGAGCCCATGATTCCGTATATCGGCTCGGTTAGGCCGTCTGACGGACTGCCCGGCGGTGATGTGTGCAATATCCGAGCAGGATATGACGGCACCCTAGTGATCTCCGTGAGCCTGTGGAGAATGCGGTTGGGCCGAACGGGTGAGCAGCGGCGATGCCGCCCCGGCGCACTTCGGCGCCCCCGGACCGAGCGCGCGCGCCGCGTGCCCGGAGGCGGACCGCTCCGGGCGCTGATAGGCTGGTACCCCGTGGACCGGTGGTCTGCCTGTGCGAATCAGGAGCCCCGAAACCGCAGCTTCGGCGCCCCCTGAGACCCTTCCGGATCGAGGGTGGCCGGCGCCGGACGCACCTCACCTCGCGACCACGGGAGCCCCCTCTTGGCGATGCCGCCCAAATCCATGACGACCAAGCACATCTTCGTCACCGGGGGTGTCGCTTCCTCCCTCGGCAAGGGCCTGACGGCCTCCAGCCTGGGTGCGCTGCTGAAGGCGCGCGGTCTGCGGGTCACGATGCAGAAGCTCGACCCGTACCTGAACGTCGACCCCGGCACGATGAACCCGTTCCAGCACGGCGAGGTGTTCGTCACCAACGACGGCGCCGAGACCGACCTGGACATCGGCCACTACGAGCGCTTCCTCGACGTCGACCTCGACGGCTCGGCCAACGTCACCACCGGCCAGGTCTACAACACGGTCATCGCCAAGGAGCGCCGCGGCGAGTACCTCGGTGACACCGTGCAGGTCATCCCGCACATCACCAACGAGATCAAGCACCGCATCCGCCGCATGGCGACCGAGGACGTCGACGTCGTCATCACCGAGGTCGGCGGCACCGTCGGCGACATCGAGTCGCTGCCGTTCCTGGAGACCGTCCGCCAGGTCCGCCACGAGGTCGGCCGCGACAACGTCTTCGTCGTGCACATCTCGCTGCTCCCCTACATCGGCCCCTCCGGTGAGCTCAAGACCAAGCCGACCCAGCACTCGGTCGCGGCCCTGCGCAACATCGGCATCCAGCCCGACGCCATCGTGCTGCGCGCCGACCGTGACGTCCCCACCTCCATCAAGCGCAAGATCTCGCTGATGTGCGACGTGGACGAGGCGGCCGTGGTCGCGGCGATCGACGCCAAGTCGATCTACGACATCCCGAAGGTGCTGCACACCGAGGGCCTGGACGCGTACGTCGTGCGCAAGCTCGACCTGCCGTTCCGCGACGTCGACTGGACGGTGTGGGAGGACCTGCTCGACCGGGTCCACAACCCCGACCACGAGGTCAAGGTCGCGCTCGTCGGCAAGTACATCGACCTGCCCGACGCCTACCTGTCGGTGACCGAGGCGCTGCGCGCCGGCGGTTTCGCCAACAAGGCCCGGGTCCAGATCAAGTGGGTCACCTCCGACGACTGCAAGACCCCGGCGGGTGCCGCGGCGGTGCTCGGCGACGTGGACGCGATCTGCGTGCCCGGCGGCTTCGGCGACCGCGGCGTCAACGGCAAGGTCGGCGCGATCACCTACGCCCGCGAGAACAAGATCCCGCTGCTCGGCCTGTGCCTGGGTCTGCAGTGCGTGGTCATCGAGGCCGCGCGCAACCTCGCGGGCATCGAGGACGCCAACTCCACCGAGTTCGACGCCTCCACCCCGCACCCGGTCATCTCGACCATGGAGGAGCAGCTGGCCTTCGTCGAGGGCGCGGGCGACCTGGGCGGCACCATGCGCCTGGGCATGTACCCGGCCAAGCTCGCCGAGGGCTCCATCGTGCGCGAGGTCTACGGCGACCAGGCGTACGTGGACGAGCGCCACCGGCACCGCTACGAGGTCAACAACGCCTACCGCGGCGAGCTGGAGAAGAAGGCGGGCCTCGTCTTCTCCGGCACCTCCCCGGACAACAAGCTCGTCGAGTACGTCGAGTACCCGCGCGAGGTGCACCCCTACCTGGTGGCCACCCAGGCCCACCCGGAGCTGCGCTCGCGCCCGACGCGCCCGCACCCGCTCTTCGCCGGCCTGGTGAAGGCGGCCGTGGAGCGGCAGCAGTCCGCGAAGTGAGAGCCTGACCGCATAACGTAGGCAGCCGGGGCACGGATCGTGTCCCGGCTGTCGCGTTCTCGGGGAAGGTATCGGCCATGGCCATGGGCAACGACATCGTGGACACACCGGAGTCGTGGGAGGTCGTCGCCTCCCGGACCCCGTTCGAGGGCGCGAAGACGGCCGTGAAGTCGGACCAGGTGCGGATGCCGGACTCCTCGGTGGTGCGCCGCGACTACCAGGTGCACCCGGGCTCGGTGTGCGTCCTCGCCCTCGACGAGGAGCAGCGGGTGCTGGTCCTCAAGCAGTTCCGCCACCCGGTGCGGCACCGGCTGTGGGAGCTCCCGGCCGGACTGCTGGACGTACCCGGCGAGAACCCGCTGCACGCGGCCCAGCGGGAGCTGTACGAGGAGGCGCACGCCAAGGCGGGCGAGTGGCGGGTGCTGGCCGACTTCTTCACCTCGCCCGGCGGATCCGACGAGGCCGTCCGGATCTTCCTCGCGCGGGATCTGGCGGAGGCCGAGGGGGAGCGGTACGCGGTCTCCGAGGAGGAGGCGGACATGGAGATCGCCCGGGTCCCGCTCGCGGACCTGGTCCACGGAGTGCTGGCGGGTGAGCTGCACAACCCGGGGCTGGTGACCGGGGTACTGGCCCTCGCGGCGGCCCTCGCCTCCGAGGGCGGCATCGATGCCCTGCGCCCGGCCCTCGCCCCCTGGCCGGCCCGCCCTTACGAGGCTTAGCGGGGGTCTTGGCGATCAGGCCGGGTTCGCGGGGTCTGGTGCCGCACCTCGCCGCGTTGTCCTCGGTCGGCGACGCTCCGCGTCGCCTCCCTCGTCCGCCTTGCGATGCACCAGACCCCGCTCACTGATCCGGCCTGATCGACAAGACACCCCCTGGAGGTGTCCGCGGGGCGCCGGCCGAGCGCGCCGCGCGAGCGGGGCGTGAAAAATAGGTCCATCTGCTGATCCGATTGGGGGATTTGCCCGCCGCGCTCCACCCGGGTCGTCGCTCTGCGTGAACTACGCTCGCAATCCGGTGGCAGGGAGAGGAGCGGATCCGTGGCGGATTTCGTCGGGCGGCGGCGTGAGCTCAAGGAGCTGCGCGAGGACATCGCGCGAACCGGGCTCGACACCCTCTCCGGCCGCAAGGCCAAGGCGCCCCGGGCCCGGGTGCTGCTCGTCGCCGGGCGGCCCGGCTCCGGGCGCACGGCCCTCGCCGAGGCCTTCGTGCACGAGGTCGCCGAGGAGTACCCCGACGGAGTCGTCCGCACCCGGCTCACCGCCCCCGGCGGGGAGACCGTGGCCACCGAGCGGGCCGTCCGGAGCCTGCTGGAGGGACTGGGGCGGCCCACCCCGCCGGGGGCCGGTGAGGACGAGCTGAGCTCCGCCCTGCGCACCGCCCTCGAAGGCCGCCGGGTCATCATCCTGGTCGACGACGCCGCCGACCCCGAGCAGGTGGACGCCCTGCTGCCGGACACCCCCGAGTGCCTCGTCGTGGTCACCGCCGAGGGGCCGCTCACCGGGATCCCCGACGTCCGGCCCTGCACCCTCGGCGGGCTCGACACCCCTTCCGCCGTGGAGCTGCTCGCCCAGCGCATCGGCGACACCCGGGTCACCGCCGACCCCCGGGCCGCCGAGGCCCTCGCCGAGGAGTGCGGGGGCCAGCCCGCCGCGCTCGTCCTCGTCGGCGGGTGGCTCGCCGCCCACCCCAAGGCCTCCGTCGCCGACGTGGCCAAGCAGCTCCACGACATGCCCGCCACCACCGGCGGCCCGCTCGCCCGCGGCTTCCGGCTCGTCTACGAGTCCCTGCCGCAGCCCGCCCAGCGGACCCTGCGGCTGCTGCCGCTCGCCCCGGCCGGCATCGTCGACTCGCACACCGCCTCCGCCCTGGCCGGCTGCTCCGTGGCCGCCGCCCAGTCCACCCTGGACGACTTCGCCGGGCTGGGCCTCGTCCGCCCCTCCCGCGACGGCCTCTTCCTGCTGCCCGGCTGCCTCGCGCCGCTGCTCCAGGCCCTCCTGGAGGCCAAGGAGCGCCCCGCCGAGGTCCAGCTGGCCCGGGCCCGGATGCTGGAGCGCACCGTACGGCTGCTGCACTCCTGCCGGGCCATGGCCGAGGCGGGGGAGCCCGGGGTGGACGCAGCCGTCGACGACGGCCTCCGCGAGCTGCTGGACGGCCTGCCGCGCGCCCTGCGGTTCCCCGACCGGCGGGCCGCCGCCACCTGGCTGGACACCCGGCTGCCCGCGCTCACCGCGGCCGCCTCCCTGGCCGTGGCCGACGGGGAGCTGGACACCCTGGCCCGCCGGCTGGTCGCGGCCCTCGTACGGGCACTGGCGGACCACCGGGGGACGGCCGGGGCCGCGCCCGAGCTGTACGGGCTGCACCGCCTGGTCCTGGACGTGGCCGAGCGGCGCAACCTGCGCCGGGAGCAGGCCGCAGCGCTGCTGAACCTGGCCGACCTGGACGCCGAGACCGGCCGGACCCAGGACGCCCTGGAGCGCTACCGGGCCGCGCTGGACGCCGGACGGGCGGCGAACGATCCGTACGCGACGGGCCGCGCGATGGAATCCGTAGGCGGCGCCTACCAGGAGCTGGCGGACTGGCACCGGGCCTCCGACTGGTTCGGCCGGGCGCTCTCCCAGGCCCTCGCACGGGGCGAGCGCGCGGACGAGGCCCGGCTGTACGGGCGGCTCGGGAACGTCCACACCTACGCGGGGCGGTACGGGGACGCGCTGCGCAGCTGGCGGGCGGCCGCCGCGGGCTACCGGAAGCTGGCCGATGTCCCCGGTCAGGCAAAGGCGTTGAGCGAGATGGCGCGGGTCCAGGAGTACGCCGGCCGGCCCGAGGAATCGCTGCACACCTGCCGCGAGGCGGTGGAGCTGGCCCGCAGGGCCGGCGACCAGCGACTTCAGGCCGCACTGCAGGTCCGGCTGGCCGACACGCTGGACAGACTGGGGGACCCCGCAGCTGCCAGGCTGCACCGCTCCGCAGCCGACAGATTGCTGGGAGATGACCCCGCAGCCTGCGAAATCCGTAGTGCTTCCGACTGAGATTATTGCTTTGCAAGGCTAGACAGCGCGTCGTCCTTCATTAGACTGGGTTCACCGCGGCTTCCCGTGGTGCATCCCGTTGCGCGTTCTTGTGGGCGGGTATGTATGGAAGTGCCCCGTAAATCCCCCTGAGCCAAGGACCGTGATCGACGATGAAGGTCGGCATCCCCCGCGAGGTCAAGAACAACGAGTTCCGGGTCGCCATCACGCCCGCCGGCGTGCATGAGCTGGTCCGCAACGGCCACCAGGTCTTCATCGAGCAGAACGCCGGTGTGGGTTCCTCGATCACGGACGCCGAGTACGTCTCGGCCGGCGCCGAGATCCTCGGTACCGCGGACGAGGTCTGGGCCACCGCCGACCTGCTGCTCAAGGTCAAGGAGCCCATCGCGGAGGAGTACCACCGCCTCCGCAAGGACCAGACGCTCTTCACCTACCTGCACCTCGCGGCCTCCCGCGAGTGCACGGACGCCCTGCTGGAGTCCGGCACCACCGCCATCGCCTACGAGACGGTCGAGCTCGCCAACCGCGCGCTTCCGCTGCTCGCCCCGATGTCCGAGGTCGCGGGCCGCCTGGCCCCGCAGGTCGGCGCCTACCACCTGATGCGCTCGGCCGGCGGCCGTGGCGTCCTCCCGGGCGGTGTCCCCGGCACCCACGCCGGCGAGTGCGTCGTCATCGGCGGCGGCGTCTCCGGCTGGAACGCCGCGCAGATCGCCATCGGCATGGGCTTCCACGTGACCCTGCTCGACCGCGACATCAACAAGCTCCGCGAGGCCGACAAGATCTTCGGCACGAAGATCAAGACGATCGTCTCCAACGCCTTCGAGCTGGAGAAGGCCGTCGTCGAGGCCGACCTCGTCATCGGCGCGGTGCTGATCCCGGGTGCGAAGGCCCCGAAGCTGGTCACCAACGAGCTCGTCGCCAAGATGAAGCCCGGAAGTGTCCTTGTCGACATCGCGATCGACCAGGGCGGCTGCTTCGAGGACTCCCGTCCGACCACTCACGCCGAGCCGACCTTCACGGTCCACAACTCGGTCTTCTACTGCGTCGCCAACATGCCGGGCGCGGTTCCGAACACCTCCACCTACGCGCTGACGAACGCGACGCTGCCCTACATCGTGCAGCTCGCCAACCTCGGCTGGGTCGAGGCGCTGCGTCGTGACGCCGCGCTCGCGCTGGGCCTCAACACCCATGACGGCCAGGTCGTTTACGGCCCCGTCGCCGAGGCCCACGGCCTTGAGACCCTTGAGCTGGGCACGCTGCTCGGCTGACACGTCAACGACTGACGTCAATCTCACGTATCCGGCCGGACCTTGCCCGCAAGGTCCGGCCGGGCGTGTTTGCGGGCTGCCCCGGGACCCCGCTCAACTCGCCTCGAACGTAACCCTTTAACCCTTTCGCGCACCCGCGAAACTTCGCAGCGACAGCTCGTGCGCCCTTGACAGAGTGGTGTTCGGTTGCCGACACATCGTGCCGGGTCCGGCGGATTGTGTTGCCGCTGGGCGGTGACACGCCATAGAGTCGCCAACCGTCGGCATGGTGCCACGCTGACCTATCGATAAGTGTCCTGGTCACGTCCGAGGAGGTAAGACGACTTGTGAATGAGTCGACATTTGCTCCTGGGGGTGGTCGAGCAGGGATGCCTGAGCGGGGCCAGGGCCCTACCGGGCTCGAAGCTGTCGGCTCCGTCGCAGTACGCACCTTCGCAAACCACCAGCACATGACGACGCCCCAAAAGAGCATGGACGGCCTAGACGTGAACTCCAGGGCCGGCGACCTGAGCGGCGAAAAGCCCGTGGGTTTCGCCGACTACGACAATGTGCCCGAGGGGCACTTCTACGACCCCGACGCGGAGTACGAACCGGACCCCGAGTACGCGGCCACTCTCGCCCCCGACGCTGCCCGTCAGCGCCGTGAGCGGATCGGCCCGACCGGACGCCCGCTTCCGTACTTCCCGATCCCGGGTCCGCTGACCGACCACGGTCCGGCGAAGATCATCGCGATGTGCAACCAGAAGGGCGGCGTGGGCAAGACCACGTCGACCATCAACCTGGGTGCCGCGCTCGCCGAGTACGGGCGCCGCGTGCTGCTCGTCGACTTCGACCCGCAGGGCGCGCTGTCCGTGGGTCTCGGCGTGAACCCGATGGAACTCGACCTGACGGTCTACAACCTGCTCATGGAGCGGGGCATGTCGGCCGACGAGGTGCTGCTCAAGACGGCGGTCCCCAACATGGACCTGCTGCCGAGCAACATCGACCTGTCCGCCGCCGAGGTGCAGTTGGTCAGTGAGGTGGCGCGCGAGTCCACCCTGCAGCGGGCCCTGAAGCCCCTGCTGCCCGACTACGACTACATCGTGATCGACTGTCAGCCCTCGCTCGGTCTGCTGACCGTGAACGCCCTGACGGCGGCTCACAAGGTCATCGTCCCGCTGGAGTGCGAGTTCTTCGCGCTGCGCGGCGTGGCGCTGCTGACCGAGACCATCGAGAAGGTGCAGGAGCGGCTCAACCCCGAGCTGGAGCTCGACGGCATCCTCGCCACGATGTACGACTCCCGTACGGTGCACAGCCGTGAGGTGCTGGCGCGCGTCGTCGAGGCCTTCGACGACCACGTCTACCACACGGTCATCGGCCGCACGGTGCGCTTCCCGGAGACCACGGTCGCCGGTGAGCCGATCACGACGTACGCGTCCAACTCCGTCGGCGCCGCCGCCTACCGCCAGCTGGCCAGGGAGGTGCTCGCCCGGTGTCACGCCGAGTGAGTCTGCCCGGAGCCGACGAACTGTTCCGTACGACCGGGGGGATGGCGCTCCAGTCGTCCTCACCGCGGCGCGGGGTCGAGGAGACGCCCGCCGCGGAACACTCGGCCACTTCGGCCGAGGGCGCGGCGGGTGAGGGCCGCGGCCGGGAGGCCGCGGACTCCGGCGGGCCCGTCGTGGGGCAGCCCAGGCGGCCGCAGGAAGGTTCTGCCGGACCGGCCGGCGTCGTGGGGTCCGCCCCGGCCGGCGCGGGCCGCCGGGGCAAGGGGCAGGGCCGGGGTGCGAACCGGCGCCCCAGCGGCCGTGAGCGCCACGACGAGAAGATCACGGTCTACGTCTCCGCCGAGGAGCTCATGGACCTGGAACACGCGCGGCTGGTGCTGCGCGGGGAGCACGGACTGGCGGTGGACCGGGGCCGCATCGTCCGCGAGGCGGTCGCGGTCGTCCTGGCCGATCTGGAATCCCGCGGCGACGCGAGCATCCTCGTACGGCGCCTGCGCGGCCGCTGACCGCCCTGCGGGCCCGCTCTCCCGGCGCCCCAGCCCGTCCGGGCCGCCGGCGCGTCGCTGCTGCTCGGCCCGCGGTGCGCTTTCCCGGAGCCCGGAGCCCGGAGCCGGGACCCGGCGGCCGTCCGCCCGGCGGCCGGGCCTCCGGGCGATCTGCGGCCCGGTCCCCCGGAACTCCGCCCCGTCGCGGGGAGCCGCCCGCACGGGGCTCCGTACGGGCGGGGAGCGCCGGTCCGGCGGTGAGGCGCCGTGCCGGGCGGTGGTCCACCGGGGAGCGCGGGGGAGCCCGTAGGCTGCTGGTGGCCGCGGCCACGGCGCCCGGCCCTCCACGCCGCCCCGATGCACCTCCTGGACCGCGATGCCCTTCCCCGCCGAATCCGGCCGACCGACCCGGCGCGTCCTGGGGCGTGGCCCCGGCGCTCCCGACGCGGCCCGGCAACCGGACGCGCGCGACGGGGGAGCGGGCCCAGAGGCCCCTGAGGCGCCCGCTGCGCGCCCCGCGCCGACGGCGGGCGGTACCCGGCCGGAACGTTCCCCCGGGCCCGCAGACGGGCAGCAGCAGCCCCCTGAGTCCCACCCGGACCCGGAGGCCGGGGCGGCCGTACGCCCGCCGACCGCGCCCCCCGCGGGCGGCGACGGGCGGTTCACCCTGCGGCTCGCCAACTTCGAGGGCCCCTTCGACCTGCTGCTCCAGCTGATCTCCCGGCACAAGCTCGACGTCACCGAGGTCGCGCTGTCCAAGGTCACCGACGAGTTCATGGCGCACATCCGCGCCATGGGGCCCGACTGGGACCTCGACCAGACCACCGAGTTCCTCGTCGTCGCCGCCACCCTCCTCGACCTGAAGGCCGCCCGGCTGCTGCCGGTCGCCGAGGTCGAGGACGAGGCGGACCTGGCCCTGCTGGAGGCCCGGGACCTGCTCTTCGCGCGCCTGCTCCAGTACCGCGCGTACAAGCAGATCGCCGAGATCTTCGAGCGGCGCGCGGAGGCCGAGGGCAGGCGGTACCCGCGGACGGTCGGGCTGGAGCCGCACCACGCGGACCTGCTGCCCGAGGTCGTCATCAGCATCGGGCCGGAGGGGTTCGCCCGGCTCGCCGTGAAGGCCATGCAGCCCAAGGCCAAGCCCCAGGTGTACGTGGACCACATCCACGCCCCCCTGGTCAGCGTGCGCGAGCAGGCCGGTCTGGTGGTGCGGATGCTGAAGGCGCGCGGGGAGGCCACCTTCCAGGAGCTCACCGAGGACGCGGTGGACACCCTCACCGTCGTCGCGCGCTTCCTGGCCCTGCTGGAGCTCTACCGGGAGAAGGCGGTCGTCCTCGACCAGGAAGAGGCCCTGCAGATCCTCACCGTGCGCTGGAGCGGCGGGGACGGCGACGGCATGCCGACCGTGACCGACGAGTTCGACCAGATCGTGGAGGCGAAGGATTGAACGGCGACGTGAGCGCGGTGGCCGCGCTGGAGCTGAAGCCGGCCCTGGAGGCCGTACTCATGGTCGTGGACGAGCCGGCCACCGAGGCGCACCTGGCCAAGGTGCTGGAGCGCACCCCGCGCGAGGTCGGGCAGGCGCTGCGGGAGCTCGCCGACGAGTACACGGCCGCGCGCCGGGGCTTCGAGCTGCGGCTGGTCGCCGGCGGCTGGCGGTTCTACACCCGGGCCGCGTACGCGCCGGCCGTGGAGGGCTTCGTACTGGACGGCCAGCAGGCCCGGCTCACCCAGGCGGCCCTGGAGACCCTGGCGGTCGTCGCGTACCGCCAGCCGGTCAGCCGGTCGCGGGTCTCGGCGGTCCGCGGAGTCAACTGCGACGGGGTCATGCGGACCCTCCTCCAGCGGGGTCTGGTGGAGGAGGCGGGGACGGAACCCGAAACAGGTGCGATCCTGTACAGGACGACGAACCACTTTTTGGAGCGGATGGGCCTGCGCGGCCTTGACGAGCTCCCGGAGCTCGCGCCCTTCCTCCCCGAGGCGGAGGCGATCGAAGCCGAGACGCAGGAAGGTGTTCCGTCGTTCGATCCGGACGCACCGGACACAGATGCAGACGACGACAAGACGACGGAACTTTGATGCGAAGCAGCGGCAACGGCAACGGTGGCGGCAACAGGAACAGCGGCGGCGGCGGCGGTGGCGGCGGGCGCGGTAACTCCCGCGGCGGCTCCTCCAGCGGCGGCGGTGGCTACCGCGGGAGCGGCTCCGGCGGTGGCAGCGGCTCCGGCGGCTCCCGCGGCGGCAGCTCCGGCGGCGGTTACCGGGGTGGCAGCTCCGGCGGCTCCGGCGGCGGCTCCCGTGGAGGCAGCTCCGGCGGCTCCCGCGGCGGCTACCAGGGCGGCGGCTCCCAGGGCGGCGGCTCCCGCGGCGGCAGCTCGGGCGGCGGCTACCAGGGCGGTGGCGGCTACCAGGGCGGCGGCTCCGACTCGCGCGACCGCGACCAGCCGGCCCCCCGCATCCGCAACCCGCGTCCCGAGGAGCGCCGCTACGACGTAGGCCCCGAGGGCGAGCGCAGCGGACGCAGCGGCCCCAAGGCGGGCGGCGGCGGTGCCCGCGGCGCCGCGGCGCGCGGTGGCGCCAAGGGCGGTCCCCGGACCTCCAAGACCCCCGGCATCGGCGGCGCCGGCGGCCCGCGCAGCGGCCCCGGCAGCCGCAGCGGCCAGTCCCGCCCGCGCGAGCTGGACGCGCGGATCGAGGAGCGCGTGCGCGACCGGTACGCCGACAAGCCCGTGGTCAAGACCCCGAAGACCTTCCCGGGTGCCGAGGAGGAGGGTGAGCGTCTGCAGAAGGTGCTCGCCCGCGCCGGCATGGGTTCGCGCCGCGCCTGCGAGGAGCTCATCGAGCAGGCCCGCGTTGAGGTCAACGGCGAGATCGTGCTGGAGCAGGGCAAGCGCGTCCTGCCGAAGGACGAGATCAAGGTGGACGGTTTGACCGTCGCCACCCAGTCGTACCTGTTCTTCGCGCTGAACAAGCCCGCCGGTGTCGTCTCCACCATGGAGGACCCGGACGGCCGTCAGTGCCTCGGCGACTACGTCACCAACCGTGAGACCCGTCTCTTCCACGTCGGCCGGCTCGACACCGAGACCGAGGGCATCATCCTGCTCACCAACCACGGTGAGCTGGCCCACCGCCTCACGCACCCGAAGTACGGCGTGAAGAAGACGTACGTGGCGGCCATCACCGGCCCGCTGCCGCGCGAGATCGGCAAGCGGCTCAAGGACGGCATCGAGCTGGAGGACGGCTACGCCCGCGCCGACCACTTCCGCGTCGTCGACCAGGTCGGCAAGAACTACCTGGTCGAGGTCACCCTCCACGAGGGCCGCAAGCACATCGTCCGCCGCATGATGGCGGAGGCCGGCTTCCCGGTCGAGAAGCTCGTCCGGACCTCCTTCGGTCCGATCGAGCTGGGCGACCAGAAGTCGGGCTGGCTGCGCCGCCTGACCAACACCGAGGTCGGCATGCTGATGCGCGAGGTCGGTCTCTAGAACGCAGGCCGGCCGCCGCGCAGGCGGCCGGTCCGATCACAGAAAACCCGCGGTGCCCCAGGGCGCCGCGGGTTTTCTGCTTGTCGGGGACCCCGATCACTGTTTATAGTCAATCTGACCATTAAACAGTCCGAGGGGGTCGTCATGAGCTGGACCATGAGCTGGACCGAAGTGCTGGGCTTCGCCACCGGCGCCCTGTGCGTCTGGCTGGTCGCCCGGCAGCACGTCGCCAACTGGCCGATCGGGATCGCCAACAACGTCTTCTTCATCGTGCTCTTCGCCCAGGCAGGCCTCTACGCCGACGCCGGGCTCCAGATCGTCTTCATCGCCCTCGCCGCCTACGGCTGGTGGTCCTGGACCCACGGGGGTGGACCAGGATCCGCCGAGGCCCTGCCGGTGCGCCGCACCACGCGCACCGAATGGGCCGCGCTCGCCGCGGCGGGGGCGGTGGGGGTGCTCGCGCTCACCCTGCTGCTGAGCCGGGCCACCGACTCCACCGTCCCCTTCTGGGACGCGGCCACCACCGGGCTCTCGCTCCTCGCCACGTACGGGCAGTGCCGCAAGCTCGTGGAGTCCTGGTGGCTGTGGATCGCCGCCGACCTCGTCTACATCCCGCTCTACGCGCACAAGGGGCTCTACCTGACCTCCGCGCTCTACGTGGGCTTCCTCGCCCTGTGCGTCGTCGGACTCCTCGGCTGGCGGCGCACCCTGCCCGCGCGGGACGCCCGTACGGCGGCGGAGGCGACGGCATGAGGCGCCACGGGCACGGCCTGGTCCTCGGCAAGTTCTATCCGCCGCACGCCGGGCACCACCACCTCGTACGCACCGCCCAGGACCAGTGCGAGCGGCTGACCGTGCTGGTGTGCGCGGCCTCCGTCGAGTCGGTCCCGCTCGCCGACCGGGTCGCCTGGATGCGCGAGGCGCACCCCGGGGCCGAGGTCGTCGGCGCGGTCGACGACATCCCGGTCGACCTGCACGACCCGGAGATCTGGGAGGCGCACATGGCCGTCTTCCGCGGCGCGGTCCCCGGGCGGGTGGACGCCGTGTTCACCTCCGAGGAGTACGGCAGCGAGCTCGCCCGGCGCTTCGGCGCCGAGGAGGTCCTCGTGGACCGGGAACGGACGCTGTTCCCGGTGTCCGGTACGGCGGTACGCAAGGACCCGGCCGGCTCCTGGGAGTTCCTCGGGCCGGCCGTCCGCGCCGCCCTGACCCGGCGGGTCGTCGTCCTCGGCGCGGAGTCCACCGGGACCACCACGCTCTCGCGGGCCCTGGCGGACCACTACCGGCGGCGCGGCGGCGTCTGGGCCAAGACGGGCTGGGTCGCCGAGTACGGGCGCCGGTACAGCGAGGAGAAGCTGGCGGCGGCCCGCGCCGCCGACCCGGCGGCCTCCTGGACGGACGTGTCCTTCACCTCGCAGGAGTTCCCGGTCATCGCGCGCCGCCAGGACGCGGACGAGGAGCACGCGGCCCGGCTCGGCTCCCCGGTGCTGTTCTGCGACACCGACTCCTTCGCGACCGCCATCTGGCACGAGCGGTACATGGGCGGCCGGAACGCGGAGGTCGAGCGGATCGCCGACGTCACCCGGCGTGACCTGTACCTGCTCACCGACCACGCCGACGTGCCCTTCGAGGACGACGGACTGCGGGACGGGCCACAGCTGCGGCCCTGGATGACCGAGCGGTTCCGGGCAGAACTGGAGCGCACCGGGAGACGTTTCCTCGTCGTGCGCGGGGACCGGGCGGCCCGGCTGGAGGCGGCCGTCCGGGCCGTGGACGGACTGCTGGCCGAGGGCTGGCACTTCACCGACCCCCTTCCGGAGCACCGATGACCGCCGGCTATGACCCGTACGCCTTCGAGCCGTTCGCGGTGACCGTCGACCTGGCCGTCTTCACCGTGCGCGGCGGCGCCCTGCACGTCCTGCTGATCCGGCGCGGCCAGGAACCGTACGCCGGGTCCTGGGCGCTGCCCGGCGGGTTCGTACTGCCGCGGGAGTCCGCCGAGACCGCCGCCCGGCGCGAACTGGCCGAGGAGACCGGCCTGCCGGACCGGCTCGTGGCCGCGCTCCACCTGGAGCAGCTGCGCACCTACAGCGAACCGGACCGCGACCCCCGGATGCGGGTGGTCTCGGTGGCCTTCACCGCCCTCGTCCCCGACCTGCCGGAGCCGGCGGCCGAGGGCGGCGGGGACGCGGCGCACGCGCGCTGGACCGCGCTGGACGAGGTCTCGGAACTCGCCTTCGACCACGCGGTGATCCTTGCGGACGCACGCGAGCGGATCGGCGCCAAGCTGGAGTACACCTGCCTGGCCACCGGCTTCTGCCCGCCCGAGTTCACCCTCGGCGAGCTGCAGTCCGTCTACGAGACCGTCTGGAACACCACCCTCGACCGCCCCAACTTCCGCCGCAAGGTCCTGGCGACGCCGGGATTCGTCGAGGCCGTACCGGGCGCCGCCCGGCTCACCGGCGGCCGCGGCAAACCGGCCGCCCTCTACCGGCCCGGTCCGGCGACCACCCTCCACCCTCCCCTGCTGCGACCGGAAGGATCCCCCCGATGACCAAGCGAGCCGCGACGGGCGCCCTGATCGGCCTGGCCCTGGGCGATGCCCTCGGCTTCCCGACCGAGTTCAACGACGTGCCCTCGATCCTGGCCAAGACGGGCCCCTGGCGCGAGATGAGCCTGCCGCGCCCGGCGATCGTCACGGACGACACCCAGATGACCCTCGCCCTGGCCCGCGGCATGCGTACGGCGGCCGAGCGCGGCCCGGTCGGCCCGCTGCGCCTGACCCGGCCGGTCCGCGAGGAGTTCGTCGACTGGTACCACTCCCCGGAGAACAACCGGGCCCCGGGCCGCACCTGTATGACGGCCTGCCGGCTGCTCGACACCCCGGACCGGGACTGGCGCGACGCCAGCCAGATCGGCTCCAAGGGCTGCGGCGCCAACATGCGGGTGGTCCCGGTCGGGCTGGTGCCGGACTGGACCGAGGAGGAGCGGGCCGGCGCCGCACAGCTCCAGTCGGCCCTCACCCACGGACACCCGACGGCGCTCGCCGCCTCCGACCTGACCGCGCGGGCGGTGTACCTGCTGGCTGGGGGCACCGAGGTGACCGGGCTCGTCGGACGGCTGCGCTCCTACGCCCTGGAGAACCGCACCCGCTACCACGAGCGCTGGCTGGGCGACCTGTGGATGCGGACCGCGTCCGACGCCTCCCCGGAGTCCTTCATCGCGCGGGGCTGGGACGAGTGCCTGGCGGTCCTCGACCGGCTCGCGGCCGCCCTGCGGTCCCCCTCCCCGGAGACCGACCCCTGCCTGACCACGGGCGAGGGCTGGATAGCCGAGGAGGCCCTGGCCACCGCCCTGCACTGCTTCCTGCTCTTCCCCGACGAGCCGCTGACCGCGCTGCGCCGGGCCGCCTGCACGCGCGGCGACTCCGACTCCCTCGCCTGCCTCGCGGGCGCCTTCGCCGGAGCCCACCTCGGCGCGGACGTCTGGCCCCGCGAATGGGAGGGCCGCATCGAGTACCGGGACGAACTCCTGGCCTTCGGCACCCTCTGGGACGCTTGATCCATGCTGGACGCACTGAGTATCGACCTGACCCCCGTCGTGGCGGAGCAGCCCGACCCGCTGCTCTTCGCCACGGTCTCCGGCGCGCACCTGTACGGCTTCCCGTCCCGGGACTCCGACATCGACCTGCGCGGCGCCCACCTGCTCCCGGCGCAGGCCCTCCTCGGCCTGCGCGAACCGCAGGAGACCCGGACCCGCATGTGGGACCGGGACGACGTGGAGATGGACCTCGTCACGCACGACCTGCGCAAGTTCGTCCGCCTGATGCTGAACCGCAACGGCTACGTCCTGGAGCAGCTGCTCTCCCCGCTCGTGGTCCACACGACGGCGGCGCACGAGGAACTGATCGCGCTGGCCCCCGGCGTGCTGACCTCCCACCACGCCCACCACTACCGGGGGTTCGCGGGCACCCAGTGGCGGCTCTTCGAGAAGTCCGCCGCACTCAAACCGCTGCTCTACGCGTTCCGGGCACTGCTCACCGGCATCCACCTCATGCGGTCGGCCGAGGTGCAGGCGCACCTGCCGACCCTGCTGACCGAGGTGCCGGAGGCGCCCCCGTACCTCGCCGCCCTCATCGAGGCCAAGGTGGCCGCCGAGCACGGGGGCTACGAAGGACCGCCCGTCGGCGGCGTGCGCGAGGACTTCGAGGCGCTGCACGCCGTGCTGGACGCGGCGCAGGCCGCGTCCGCGCTGCCCGAGCGGTCGACGGCGTACGACGCGCTGGACGAGTTCGTCGTACGGCGGCGCACGCTACGCGGCTGACGCGCGGCGGGTGCGGACCAGGAAGTCCTGCACCCGGGCGTGGTCCGGCTCCGCGGGCAGCACGGTGGAGGCCAGGGCGCTCTCCGTCTCCTCCTGGAGGCGGCCCATCCAGGCGTCGACCTCCTCCCAGCCGAGCTCGCCGCGGCGGACCGCGAGCAGGCGGTCGCGGTACGGGCCGGCGTCGATGGTCAGCCGGCCGGTGCGCAGGAGGTCACGGCAGGACAGCAGCAGGCGCAGCAGGTGCATGGCGTGCTTCCAGCGCGGGGCGCCGTGGATGCGGACGTCCGCGAGGAGCTTGCCGCGCTGGGAGGCCGCGTACCGGCTGAAGCTGGTGTGGGCCCGGCGGGAGAGGAAGGCCCCGCGGAGGGAGAGCAGTTCCTCGCCGACCGGGGTGACCTCTTCCACCAGGGGGGAGTGCAGGCACTCCAGGATGTTCGGGTTGGCCCGCAGGGCGAGTTCGCAGAAGCGCTCCAGCTCCCAGGAGAACTCCTCGTCCCGCGGGCCCTCCACATGCGCGGGGGGCTTCTCGAACCGCCAGAACAGCGGCGTCGGGGCGAGGTAGACACCGCGCAGGTCGGTGTCGCTCGCCTCCGTCGCCAGTCCGAACGCCCGGGAGCCCATCACACACCGGTAGACCGTGTGGTCCCGTACCAGCGTCAGATCGTCCATCCGCGGAGCGTAGGCGCCTGACCTGCCGCTATGCGAGCGAGATATTGCCGTCCGCCGCGACCTTGATCTTCTTCTCCGCCAGCCCCTTGGTGGCCGGACCCTTGGTCACCGCGCCGTCCGCGATCGCGAACTTGCTGTTGTGGCAGGGGCAGTCGATGCTGCCGTCCTCCACCTTGTTGACCAGGCACCCCTGGTGGGGGCAGACCGCCGTGAAGCATTTGAAGGTGCCGGCCTTGGGCTGGGTGACCACGACCTTCTCCTCCTTGAAGACCTTGCCGCCGCCCACCGGCACGTCCGCCTTCTTGGTGAGGGCCTTGCCGGCCGCGGCGCCCGCGTCCGACGGGGTGGCGGGAGCCGGGGCGGCGGGCTGGACGGCCGCGTCGTTCGGTTCCCCCGGGGAGGCCTTTTCGCCGCTTCCACCGCCGCAGGCGGTGATCGCGCCGCCTGCCAGGGTGGCTGCGCCGATCGTCAGTACCGTGCGCCGGGCGGTGTGCGTGAGGTCGCTCATGAGTCTCTCCTCGCTTCGTGGCCGGATGGCGTGCAGCATCCTGGCCTGCGGCGGGCCTCAGGTGAAGCCTGCCGCGCCGGTTCATCGGCCCGGTTCCCATGGGGCCAGTGAGGCAGGGCTGCCGGGTGTGCGTACGACCTCCCACACGTGGATCACGGCTTCCCGGTTCAGCGGACCGTGAACATGTGGATATCGGCCACCGGAATCACCCTCCCGGCGGACCTCGGCGGTCAGCACGCCCTCGTCGAGCTCCACCGCGAGCAGGATCCCGGGTACCGACCGGTAGTGCGCGTCGACGATCGCGAGTGCCGTGGGGCGGTCCGCGGAACAGTGGACGAACCCCTCGGCCTCCAGCGAGGGCGGGGCGTACGGGAGCTCGGGCGCGGCGGCCCAGTCGGCGAGCGGGACGATGTGGAAGATCATGCGGATCGTTCTACCGCAGGGGGCGCGGACATGTGCGCCAGGTGGCGGCATGATCCGCAATGGGTGACATTGTCCGTGTCTCGAAGCCGGGTACCCCGCTGTCCGCGCGGCCCGGTCCCCCTGCGAAAGGCATGACGATGGCGGGTAACGACCTCGGCTCCCTGCTCGGCGGCCTCCTGGGCGGCAGCGGCGGCCAGGGCGCGAGCTCCGGCGGCGGCAACATCCTCGGTGCGCTGCTCGGCGCCCTCACGGGCGGGGCCGGCGGTTCCCAGGCCGGCGGTTCCCAGGCCGGGAGCAACCCGCTCGGCGGGCTGCTGGACATGCTGACCAAGTCGGGCCTCGCCGACCAGGCCCAGTCCTGGATCGGCACCGGCGACAACCAGTCGGTCAGCGGCGCCCAGATCGCCGAGGCGCTGCCCGACGAGGCCCTGCAGAAGGCGGCCGCGCAGGCCGGCGTCAGCCCGCAGGAGGCCGCCGACCAGATCGCGCAGGCGCTGCCGGAGGCCGTCGACAAGCTGAGCCCGGAAGGACAGCTTCCGAGCGGGTCGCTGGAGGACATCATCCGCGCGCAGAAGTTCTGACCGCCCGGCAGCGCCGCACGAGGGCCCGGCCGCCGTCCCACGGGATGGGCGGTCGGGCCCTCGTGCCGCAGGTGCTGGATACCCTGGCCGGACAGTCCGTCAGCTCGCCTTTTCGTCCCCTGGGAGTGCCTCGTGAGAACCGCCGTCGTCATCGGAACCGGACTGATCGGCACCTCCGCGGCGCTCGCCCTGTCCGCCCGGGGGATCACCGTCCACCTCGCCGACCACGACCCGGACCGGGCCCGTACGGCGGCCGCCCTCGGGGCCGGCACCGACGAGGTCCCCAAGGAGCAGGTCGACCTCGCGATCGTCGCCGTACCGCCGGCCCACGTGGCCGCGACCCTGGCCGACCTGATCGGGCGCGGGGTCGCGCGCGCCTACGTGGACGTGGCCAGCGTCAAGGGCGGACCGCGGCGGGAGCTGGCGGCGCTCGGCGTGGACGTCACCGCCTACATCGGGACGCACCCGATGGCCGGCAAGGAGCAGTCGGGGCCGCTCGCCGCCACCGCGGACCTCTTCGAGGGCCGCCCGTGGGTGCTGACCCCCACCCGGGACACCGACCACGAGGTGCTCAACCTCGCACTGGAGCTGGTGGCCCTGTCCCGGGCCGTACCGGTGGTCATGGACGCCGACGCCCACGACCGCGCGGTGGCGCTCGTCTCGCACACCCCGCAGCTGGTCTCCAGCATGGTCGCGGCCCGGCTGGAGGAGGCCGACGAGACGGCGGTCCGGCTGTGCGGGCAGGGCATCCGCGACGTGACCCGGATCGCGGCCTCCGACCCGCGGATGTGGGTGGAGATCCTTTCGGCCAACCCGGGGCCGGTGGCCGACGTCCTCGCCGGGATCGCCGCCGACCTGGAGGAGACCGTGGAGGCACTGCGGGGCCTGCAGTCCGCCGACGTGGAGAAGCGGCGCGGCGGCGCCGCGGGCATCGAGGACGTGCTGCGCCGCGGGAACGCGGGCCGGGTCCGGGTGCCGGGCAAGCACGGCGCGGCGCCCACGGTCTACGAGACGGTGGCCGTGCTCATCAGCGACCAGCCCGGGGAGCTGGCGCGGATCTTCGCCGACGCGGGGCGGGCCGGGGTCAACATCGAGGACGTACGCATCGAGCACGCGACGGGCCAGCAGGCCGGCCTCGTCCAGCTCATGGTGGAGCCGCGGGCGGCGGCCGGCCTGACCGCCGAGCTGCGCGAGCGGGGCTGGGCACTGCGACAGCAGTAGCGGAGCACCAGGGGCGGCCCGGGCGGGCCGGCCGACCCCCGGAACGCACGGCGGGGACGGGGGCCGTCCGGGGCCGGTAACCTTGGGGAGGGGCGCTTTGCCGCGCCCGGACACGTACGCGCAACCAGGAAGGTGCCCGCACCGTGGAAACCGCAGCTCCGTCCGCCGTGATCGTCGCCATCGACGGTCCCTCCGGCACGGGCAAGTCCAGCACCTCCAAGGCCGTGGCCGCCAAGCTCGGGCTGCGCTACCTGGACACCGGCGCCCAGTACCGGGCCATCACCTGGTGGATGATCACCAACGGCGTCGACACCGACGACCCGCAGGCCATCGCGATCGCCGCCGGCAAGCCCGCCATCGTGTCCGGCACCGACCCGGCCGCCCCCACCATCACCGTGGACGGCCTCGACGCCGCCGGTCCCATCCGGACCCAGGAGGTCACCTCCAAGGTCAGCGCCGTCAGCGCCGTCCCCGAGGTGCGCACCCTGATCACCGATCTGCAGCGCTCCATCGCCGCCGAGGCGGCCCAGGAGGCCGACGGGATCGTCGTCGAGGGCCGGGACATCGGCACCACCGTCCTGCCCGACGCCGACCTCAAGATCTTCCTGACCGCTTCCGCCGAGGCGCGCGCCGCCCGGCGCAGCGGCGAGCTCCGCGGCAAGGAGGCCGCCGACCTCGCGGCCACCAAGGAGGCGCTGATCAAGCGCGACGCGGCCGACTCCGGCCGCAAGACCTCCCCGCTGGCCAAGGCCGGCGACGCCGTCGAGGTGGACACCACCGACCTCACGCTCGACCAGGTGATCGAGTGCGTCGTGACGCTGGTGGAAGAGAAGCGGGCGGGCCGCAAGTGAGCCAAGCGCCCTCCCTCAAGGGTGCGGCGGTCGGCAGGCGCATCGGCATCGGGCTTATGTACGGGCTCTGGAAGCCGCGCGTACTGGGGGCCTGGAAGGTGCCCGCCTCGGGCCCCGTCATCCTCGCCGTGAACCACTCGCACAACATCGACGGCCCCATGGTCATGGGCACCGCGCCCAGGCCGCTGCACTTCCTGATCAAGAAGGAAGCGTACGTGGGCCCGCTCGGCCCCTTCCTCGAAGGGATCGGGCAGGTCAAGGTCGACCGCGGCGGCCCCGACCGGACGGCGATAGGCCGCGCCCTCGGCGTGCTCGACAATGGAGGGGCCCTGGGGATATTTCCCGAGGGCACCCGGGGCGAGGGCGACTTCGCCTCGCTGCGCGCGGGCCTCGCGTACTTCGCGGTCCGCAGCGGCGCACCCGTCGTCCCCGTGGCCGTCCTCGGCAGCGGGGACACCCCGGGCCGGGTCGTCAAGGGCCTGCCGGCCCTCAAGAGCCGGGTCGACGTCGTCTTCGGCTCGGCCTTCGACGCGGGTGACGGCAGTGGCCGCCGGACCCGTACCGCGCTGGACGAGGCCACCGTACGCATCCAGGACCGGCTGACCGCCCACCTGGCCGACGCCAAGCGCCTCACCGGGCGCTGAGCGAGACTTGAAACCAGTAGTGGAACCGCGCTGCGCGGGTACCACCGATCACCACGAACGACGAGGAACGGACTTCATGAACGACCAGCACGACCACGGAGCACTTGGCGACGCCGAGTACGCGGAGTTCATGGAGCTCGCCGCGGAAGAGGGCTTCGACATCGAAGAGGTCGAAGGCGCGATCGAGGAGGCCGGTCACGGCCCGCTTCCCGTCCTCGCCGTCGTCGGCCGCCCGAATGTCGGCAAGTCGACCCTGGTGAACCGGATCATCGGCCGCCGTGAGGCGGTCGTCGAGGACAAGCCCGGCGTCACCCGCGACCGCGTCACGTACGAGGCCGAATGGGCCGGCCGCCGCTTCAAGGTCGTCGACACCGGCGGCTGGGAGCAGGACGTCCTCGGCATCGACGCCTCCGTCGCCGCCCAGGCCGAGTACGCCATCGAGGCCGCCGACGCGGTCGTCTTCGTCGTCGACTCCAAGGTCGGCGCCACCGACACCGATGAGGCCGTCGTACGGCTGCTGCGCAAGGCGGGCAAGCCCGTCGTGCTGTGCGCCAACAAGGTCGACGGCCAGAGCGGCGAGTCCGACGCGGCCTCCCTGTGGTCGCTCGGCCTCGGCATGCCGCACCCGGTCTCCTCGCTGCACGGCCGCGGCACCGGTGACATGCTCGACGCCGTCCTGGAGGCCCTGCCCGAGGCCCCCGAGCAGACCTTCGGCGGCGCCGCCCCCGGCGGCCCGCGCCGCATCGCGCTGATCGGCCGCCCGAACGTCGGCAAGTCCTCGCTCCTGAACAAGGTGGCGAAGGAGGACCGCGTCGTCGTCAACGAGCTGGCCGGCACCACCCGCGACCCGGTCGACGAGCTGATCGAACTCGGTGGCATCACCTGGAAGTTCGTCGACACCGCCGGTATCCGCAAGAAGGTCCACCTGCAGCAGGGCGCCGACTACTACGCCTCCCTGCGCACGGCCGCCGCCGTCGAGAAGGCGGAGGTCGCGGTGATCCTGATCGACACCACCGAGACCATCAGCGTCCAGGACCAGCGCATCATCACGATGGCCGTCGAGGCGGGCCGCGCGATCGTGATCGCGTACAACAAGTGGGACGAGCTCGACGAGGAGCGCCGCTACTACCTCGAGCGCGAGATCGAGACCGAGATGCAGCAGGTCGCCTGGGCGCCCCGGGTGAACGTCTCGGCGCTCACCGGCCGCCACATGGAGAAGCTGGTCCCGGCGATCGAGACGGCGCTGGCGGGCTGGGAGACGCGCGTCCCCACCGGCCGGCTGAACGCCTTCCTCGGTGAGGTCGTCGCCGCCCACCCGCACCCGATCCGTGGCGGCAAGCAGCCCCGCATCCTGTTCGGTACCCAGGCGGGCAGCAAGCCGCCGCGGTTCGTCCTCTTCGCCTCCGGCTTCCTGGAGCACGGCTACCGGCGCTTCATCGAGCGCCGCCTGCGCGAGGAGTTCGGCTTCGACGGCACGCCGATCCACATCTCGGTGCGGGTGCGCGAGAAGCGCGGCGCCCAGTACAAGAAGAAGAAGTAGGACCGGGCGGGGACTCCGGCGGACTCAGCGGGGTCAGTAACCCCGGCGCGGAGCGGGCGGCAGGGCCGCCGGGATGTGCGTCATCCCGGTCTGGTGCTGCCGCCCGTCGGCGTATCCGGGGGTGGCCGCGTACGAGTACACCGGCAGCGGCTGCGGGGTGTACGAGGGCTGCCAGCCGTCGACGCGCTGCCACGCGGAACCGTTCCAACCGCTGCCGTACGAGCTGCCGCTCGTGTACGAGCCCCCGTAGGAGAAGGACGTGAACCCGTGGTCCTCCTCGCCCGTACGGTCGCCCGGCAGCGCCCGGAAGGCGCGCAGGTACTCCGAGTACAGCGTGTCGTAGATCGGGGTGTGCGAGACGGCCGGAGGGGTGTCCCGGTCCCGTGCGGGACGCATCGCGGGGACGGTGCTCGGATAGGACGGGGCGCGGGAGGAGTCGTATGAATGCACGTACCAGCCAACGAAACCGGCGCGCTGCGGATGCGGGGTGACAGGGGACGAAACGCAGATCGCCGGGGGTGTGCGGGACGGACCGCACACCCCCGGCGCACGCCGCCCGGCCCCTCGGCGGGGGGCTGGGCGGCCGTTCTCGTACCGGCTGGGATCAGGCGCCGGGCGTACCCGCCAGCGGCATCGCGGCGGCCACGAGCTTGCCCGCGGCGGCGGCCTTGTCCAGCGCGTCGCGCAGCAGGTCCTCACGGGGCTGCTGGCCGATGGAACCGACCGGGGCGGCGTAGATCAGTACGCGCTGGGTCTTGTTGACGGCGGCCCGCCAGCCGTCGGTGACCGACAGCGCCTGGTGCGCCTGCCACCAGGCGACCTGGCCGCCGCCGTCGTTGCCCGGCTGCAGCACGGCGTGCAGCTGGCCCGCGGCGAGCAGGACCGACCAGCCGCCGAGGACGGTGGGGACCTCGGCGGTGTCGGTGACCGGGATGAAGCCCTGCTCGATCAGGAGCGGCAGGAAGTCGTCGCCGGGACCGTCGCTGCCGGGGCGGGCGATGGGCGCGGTCGGCTCGACGACCAGGGCGGGGTGCAGCTCCCCGGCGATCAGGATCAGGCCGCTGGTGATGCCGAGGACGGCCTGGCCGCCGGGCACGTTCTGCGGGGCGGCGCCGGGGCCGCCGACGGCGGCCGGGCTGTCGCCGGTGATGCTGCGGACGGCGCCCTGGAGCTGCTCCTCGGAGACCGAGACCACCTGCGAGGGGATGCAGGTGGCATGGGCGAAGGCGAGGACGGCGGTCTCCTCGCCGACGAACAGCACCGTGCTGGTGCGGTCGTTCTCGGGGTCGCCCGGGGTACGGCAGGAGGTGCAGTCGTAACTGCGCGGCGCGTCTTCGCCGACGAGCAGCCTGTCGGCTTCTTCGTCACCGATCTCGGCACGTACCTCATCACTGACGTCGAGCATGCGCGGCACGGGGTGGCTCCTCGGCATAGGTGCGGGGCCGGGAGGCTCCCGGCTCGCCGGGCTCAACGGCCGGGCGGCGGCCGGGGTCACGCCATTTGAGGGAACGGATTCGAACCTGGCCCCCGGAAGGGTGAACCGTGCGACCGGAGCTTTGCTTTCATACCAACTGTTTCTCGATTGTGCTCAGTTGATGCCCAGGTGTGGTCGTTTGGGGCGGTGGTGACGGTCGGCCGACCGGGTGGGGTGCGGTGCCCTGCCGCGTGGCGGGCCGAAGGGGGCCGCGGGTGGCTGCGTAGCGTGACCCGATGCCCAACCACCGGACCTGTCGGGCCGCATCCGGCGGCGCCGTCGTGCTCGCCGCCGTGCTGGCGCTCGTACTGCCCCGCGCGGCCGCAGCCGCGGCCGTGGCTCCGCCGCCACCGGCGCCCGGGCCGGCCGGGGCGGCGCACCCCGGCTCGCCCGGTGTGATCGGGGACGGGCCGGGGGACTGCGGACCGGGCGGGGAATGGCCCTGGGACTGCGTGGCCGACTGCGAGAGCGGCGGGCGGTGGGCGGTGAACACCGGCAACGGCTTCTACGGGGGGCTGCAGTTCTGGCAGCCGACGTGGGAGGAGTACGGCGGGCTGGCGTTCGCGAAACGGGCCGACCTGGTCGGCCGCGTGCAGCAGATCCGGGTCGCCGAGGACGTCCTCGGCTCGCAGGGCTGGAACGCGTGGCCGGTGTGCTCCAAACGGTACGGGCTGGCCGGACGGATGCACGCGGTGCGGGACGGCGACACGCTGGTGTCGGTCGCCCGCAAACACCGGGTCCGGGGCGGGTGGCGGGCCCTGTACGAGGCGAACCGGGAGCGGATCGGGCCGAAACCGGAGGCCCTCACGGTGGGCATGCTGCTGGCCCTCCCGGCCCCGGAGCCCGCCGCCCCGCCGCAGGCCCCGGCCGGGCCGGCGCCCGCGCCAGCGCCGGTGCCGGGTCCGGTCACCGCTCCGGCCGCTCCGCCAGCGGCCCCGCGCCCCTGACCCGGGCCGCCCGGGCCGCCCGGGCCGTCCGGGCCGTCCGGGCCGCCCGCGCGTTGCGCGATGCCGTACGGGCGCCGACCCTGGAAACGACGAGCCGAACGGCTCGCTCGGACACCGGTGGTGAGCCAGATGGTCCAGAGCAGACACCCACGCGCCCACCCACACGTACACCCGCGCGCACCCGTACGGGCCGCGGCCTGCACGGCGGCCGCGGTCCTGCTGGCCGTCCCGGCGGCCGTGGGGTGGTCCGCGCCCGCGGTGGCGGCGGGGCCCCCGGGCCCACCGTCCGCCGCGGTCCTGGTCCTGCCCGCCGCGGACGGGCCGGCGGATCCCGCGGCGGCCAAGGAACAGATCGAGAAGAACTGGACCGCATTCTTCGACCCGAAGACCCCCACCGACGAGAAGGCCGAGCTGTTGCAGCACGGCGACCTGCTCAAGGTGCTGCTGGACGGCTTCTCGACCGGTGCCGAAGCGGCCAAGACCTCGGTCAAGGTCACCGGCGTCACCTTCACCTCACCCACCGAGGCCGAGGTGACCTACGACCTGAAGGTCGGCGACGAGACGGTACTGCCCGGCAGCAAGGGGACCGTGGTGTTGGAGGACGGGGTCTGGAAGGTCTCCCTGAAGACCCTCTGTTCGCTCGTCGAGCTCAGCGGCGCCGAGGCACCACCGCTGGTCTGCTGAGGCCCGGCCGGACGCGGCGCGCTGGCAGACTCTGGGGATGCTCGATACCTCCGCACGACTCCTGCGCCTGCTGTCCCTGCTGCAGGCCCACCGCGAATGGACCGGGGCCGATCTCGCGGATCGCCTCGGGGTCACCGCGCGGACGGTCCGGCGCGACGTGGACCGGCTGCGGGAGCTCGGGTATCCGGTGAACGCCAGCCCCGGGACCGGCGGCGGCTACCAGCTGGGCGCCGGGGCCGAGCTGCCGCCGCTGCTGCTGGACGACGACGAGGCCGTGGCCGTCGCCGTGGGCCTGCGGACCGCCGCCGGGAACGGGGTCGAGGGCATCGGGGAGGCCTCCGTACGGGCCCTCGCGAAGCTGGAGCAGGTGCTGCCGTCACGGCTGCGCCGCAGGGTGTCCGCGCTCAACGAGTTCACCGTACCGATGCTGCGCGGCGCCCAGCGGTCCACCGTGGACCCCTCGGTGCTGACCGAGCTGGCCTCGGTCTGCCGGGACGGCGAGCGGCTGCGCTTCGGGTACCGCGACCACGAGGGGAACGCCAGCCGCCGCACCGTCGAACCGCACCGGCTGGTGTGCACCGAGCGGCGCTGGTACCTGGTGGCCTGGGACCTGGACCGGGAGGCGTGGCGGACCTTCCGTGCGGACCGGATCGAGCCCAGGCCTCCGCACGGTCCGCGGTTCACCCCGCGCCCGGCGCCCGCCGAGGACCTCGCCGCGTACGTCTCCGAGGGCGTGTCGCAGCGGGTGTACGCGGCCCGCGCGGTGGTGCGGCTGAAGGTTTCGGCGCAGGACGCGGCACGGATCATCGGGCCGAGCGACGGGGTCCTGGAACCGGTCGACGGGCAGAGCTGTCTGCTGCGCACCGGGGCGGTCAACCTGGACGTTCTGGTGATTCACGTCATGCTGCTCGGTTGTGAGTTCGAAGTCGTCGAGCCGCCGGAGCTGACGGATCGGATCAGGGCCGCCCGGGATCTTCTGGGGAGGGCCGTGGAGACCGGAGAAGTGAAGGAAATGTAGGGGAGCTGAGGGGGATTCAACTGGTCTGGTCCAAGAGGATCGTGGCAATCCCGGACAGGAATTCGGCAGGGTTCGGCGCAAATTCCAAACCGCCTGAACCCCGGGCGTGTCGCGGACCGGTAAACAATTTGCGGCTGTTGATATTCTGTGACACAAGCGTGACCCGGGACGGACGAACGTCCGGGCGTGGCGCTGACGAACGGCGAAGGCGGGCCGGGTCCGAGGACCTGGCCCGCCTTCGTGTGTCGCGGGGAGAGGTGGTGCGTACCGCCCCCGCGGTGGGACGTCAGCCGCCGGCCACCGGACGGGCCGCGGCCCCCCGGGCGGGGGCCCGCTCGGTGTGCGCCGGGCGGCGGCTGCCGACCGGCGTGACCGGGGTCCGCTCGGAGCGGATCACGTGCGGCCGGCCGGCCGGGTGCACGGCGGGCCGGGCGGTGGGGGAGTGCGCGGTGACGTTGCTCGCGGTGCTCGTGGTGGTTGCGGCGCTCGTGGTGGCCGTGGTGGCCGCCACTGCCACGGTGGCCGTGACGGGCTGCGGGACCGGCTCCGCGGCGGTGCCGGCAGCGGTCCCGGCGGGGCTCCGCAGCTGCCACTTGCCGCCCGCCGAGAGCAGCGGGGTGAGCACGGAGACGACCGGGGCGGGCATCCGGCCGGTCTCGGCGCGGCGGCGCAGCAGCTCGCGCACGTCGAAGACGTAGGCCTCGGTCCGGGCGATGAGCGGCTCGAACCAGGGGAGGGCCAGCAGGATCAGCAGGCCCGCGGACCATCCGAGCAGGACGTCGCTGACCCAGTGGGTGCCGAGGTACACGGTGGTGGCGCCGACGCTCAGCGAGACGACCGCGGACACCACGGACAGCACCCGGCGGGTGACGCCGGTGGAGGCCAGGTAGGCCAGGATTCCCCATGTCACCACGGCGTTGGCGGTGTGACCGGAAGGGAATATATCGCCACCGGCGAAGAGTTCGGCGGATCCGATCTCCGTGGCGTAGTGCGGACCGAGCCGGCCGAGGCCGAGCTTGACGGAGCCGACGGTGATGTTGAGCAGCAGCAGCGCCACGCCGAGGGTGATCAGCGGGCGGAGGGTGTGCTGCCGCCAGGAGCGCCAGCCGAGCCAGGCGGCGACCATGACCGCGGTGGGTCCGCGCTGGCCCAGCACGACCAGATAGTCGAGGAAGGCGTGCAGCTGCGGCCACTGCTCGTAGGGCCGGAAGAACATGATCTGCCAGTCCAGGCGGACCAGCCAGGAAGTGGTCAGTACGGCAACCACGATTGCGAGATAGAAGGCGAGGGTCGATCCCAGGAGTACGACGCGGTGCCGGCTCATCTGCGGGGTTTGCAGATGAGCCGGTCGCTCTGGTTCCCGGTCCAGCCGGGCGAACACCCGCTCCAGACGGGTCAGGATTTGGTCGGTACGCACTCAATCGACGTTACCGCCCGTCGATGGTCGGCCCGGGCGAATCGCGGGCTTTGTGATGACCATGTGATGTGGAGTTGGTCTCACGCGGGACTTAATTCCCGTTATTTCGACAGTGGTTGGCGGTCGCTTGATCCGCTGCCTCGGTGAATTGTTTCGGTCACTTATCCGGACTTTATTGCCCAGCGGGCCATTTCTTTTGCTGAAAGATGGACCGGAATGATCCATTCCGTGACGTGGGGGCTCTATGGAGGACCCGAGCCGTTCAGCCAGAACGCCCCGTAGACCGAAGAGGCCAGGGCCAGCGCGCCCACCACCGCGGCCGCCCGCCCGGTCCGCCACCGCGCCAGCGCCACCGCCGGCGGCAGCACCAGCGGGAAGGCGGGCAGCAACAGCCGGGGCTTGGAGCCGAAGTACCCGGACGCGCACAGCGCCAGCGCCACGACGATCCCGCAGTACACGAGCAGCGGCACCGGCTGCCGCTGCTGGACGCACTTCGCGTACAGCCAGAGCACCAGCACGACCCCCGCGATCAGCCCCACCCCGGCGAGGAACGCGGACGAGGCCAGCTTCGCCCCGATGAACCCCGCGAACGCCCAGCCGCCGTCGAAGCCGTTGCCCCAGCCGCCCTGCACGTCCAGGTAGCCCAGCAGGCCGCCCCCGGTGCGCGCGCCGACCCACAGCACGTACGCCGCCGCGCCCGCCGGAGCCAGCAGCACCCCCGCGACCGTCCGCCAGGACCGCTCCCCGCGCCGCCAGGCCATCGCCGCGGCCACCCACACCGCCGCGACCACCGCCGCGCCGACCGGGCGGGTCAGCCCGGCCCCGGCCGCGAGCAGCCCCGCCGTCAGCCACCGCCCGCGCAGGGCCCCGTAGAGAGCCCAGGCGGCCAGGGCGGTGAACAGCGACTCGCTGTACGCCATGGACTGCACGATCCCGACCGGCAGCGCCGCCCAGACCGCGACCGCGAACACCCCGGCCCGGCGGCCGTGGACCAGATCGGCCACCGCGAAGATCCCCCAGGCCGCGGCGAGCCCCGCGACCACCGACACCACCAGACCCGCGGAGCCGTACGAGAACCCGGTCGCGGCGGACACCACCCGTTCCAGCCACGGCAGCAGCGGGAAGAACGCCAGGTTCGAGTGAACGTCCCCGTTCGGGAGGAGCACCTCGTACCCGTACCCCTCCGCTGCGATGCGGGCGTACCAGAGCGAGTCCCAGCGGGCCGACAGCAGCGTGTGCGGGCTGCTGCCGACCGCCGCGCCCCACACCGCGAGCACGGTCAGCCCGAGCAGCCGGACCGCCGCGAAGGCGGCCAGGGCGGGCGCGGCCCGGCGAAATCCAAGATCTTCCACAGGCATGATTATCGGTGGAGCCGGCGATACGCCCCACGAGGGGCAGGAAACGCGGCGTGCGGAAACCACGCGCCGTGAGCGCGCGTGTACACGGGGGAAGAAGGACTGCGGAGGGAGTGGCATACACCACACCGGGGCCGCCGCCGGGATGAGAGCTTGACCACGTGTCGTGCAGACGAACTCGCGTACGCTGACCGTTCACTCGCGTGTCGATGCCGGACCCCGTTGGACGCCGCACAGCGCACCACCCCCCGTGGCTCCGCAAGACGCTGGTCCGCCGAGCGCGAGGGATCACCTGGGAGGTACATGCATGTCGGGGACGAACGCGGCCGGGGTCCGGACCCCTTCCCCCTGGCAGCGGCTGAACGCCGCCTCCGGTGGGACCAACCGCTGGGTCGTCCTGGCGGTGCTCTGCGTCAGCCTGGTCCTCGTCGCGCTCGACGCGACGATCCTGCACGTCGCCGTCCCCTCCGTCACCGAAGACCTGCGCCCCGGCTCGATCGAGCTCCTGTGGATCGTCGACGCCTACCCGCTGGTCTGCGCCTCGCTGCTCATCCTCTTCGGCACCCTCGGCGACCGGGTCGGCCGCCGCCGCATCCTCCTCCTCGGCTACGGGCTCTTCGGCGTGGCCTCCGCGATGGCGGCCCTCGCCGACAACGCCCACGTCCTCATCGCCGCGCGCGCCCTGCTCGGCATCGGCGGCGCGATGATCATGCCCGCCACCCTGTCGATCCTGCGGCAGGTCTTCCCAGACCGGCGCGAGCGGGCCCTCGCCATCGGCATCTGGACCGCCGTCGCCGCCATTGGCGCGGCCAGCGGCCCGGTGCTCGGCGGCTTCCTCGTCCAGCACTTCTGGTGGGGCTCGGTCTTCCTCATCAACATCCCGCTGATGGCACTGACCCTGCCGCTCGGCCGCTGGCTGCTGCCGGAATCGCGCGGCTCCGCCGACGGGCCGTGGGACGTGCTCGGCGCGCTGATGGCCGCCGCCGGTGTACTCGGCACGGTGCTCGGGATCAAGCGGCTGGGCGCCGAACGCCGGCTCCTCGACGCCGAGGCACTGCTCCCGCTGCTGGTGGGCGTGGTGCTGCTCGTGCTGTTCGTGCGGCGCCAGAAGCGGCGCGAGCACCCGCTGATCGACATGCGGATGTTCTCGCGGGCCGCCTTCTCCGCCTCGGTCGCCTGCATCGTCCTCGCCATGCTGGCCCTGGTCGGCCTGGAACTGATCGCCGTCCAGTACCTGCAGCTGGTGCTGCACCTCAGCCCGCTGGAGACCGGCCTGCGGCTGCTGCCGCTGACCTTCGCCGCCATGGCCGCGGGCGCCACCGGCTCGTACACCCTGGGGCGGGTCGGGCCGCGCACGATGGTGTCGCTGGGCTTCGTCCTGACGGCCTGCGCCGTGCTGCTGCTGACGATCATGGGCCAGCAGGACCGGCCGCTGCTGCTGACCATCGGCTTCATCCTGCTCGGCTTCGGGCTGCAGACCACGCTGTTCGCCGCGTACGAGTCGATGCTGAGCGAGGCCCCGGCGGCCACCGCGGGCGGCGCGGCCTCGATCGGCGAGACCTCGTACCAGCTGGGCGCGGGCATGGGCATCGCGCTGCTGGGCAGCGTGATGAACGCGGCGTACCGGCCGGGGCTCCTGGGTGTGCCGGGGGTGACGGCGGCGGATTCGGCGGGCGCGGCGAATTCCCTGGGCGAGGCCTACCAGATCGCGGCGCACCTCGGGGGGCCGGCGGGGGCGTCGCTGTACGCGGCGGCGCGGCAGTCCTTCGTGCACGGACTGCATGTGACGTTGCTGGTGAGCGCGGTGCTGTTGTTCGCGGGGGCGGTGATGGCGCTGAAGTTGCCGCGGGCGATGGATTGCGGGGCGGCGGAGGATGTGGCGGCGCCGGCCGCCGGCGAGGCGGTGCGGTTGCCCGCGCAGGCGAAGGGTGAGCTGCGGGCGGCCCCGGCCCCGGTCGAGCAGGCGGGCTGACGCCGTCCGGTGCCGCCGGGTGCGGCGCCGTTGCCGGGGCTCCGCCCCGGACCCCGCGCCTCAAACTCCCCCAGCTACCGCTGGGAGGTGCCCCCTGGCGGGGCTGAAAGAGCGCCTCAATCGCCGGCGGGCTGGGTTGGTGCGGCGGGGCTGGAATGGCGGGGCGGATCAGTGGGGGCTGGATTTGCCCGGCCCGGGCGAATAGCTTCGGGCGAGCGCAAAACTTGCGCTGCTAGTGCTGTGACCGGAAAGGTTTGCCGGGTCACGGCGTCCGGTGCATGGGGTCTCCCCAGGCCCGCAGGGCCTGGGGGAAGCATCGCAAGGCGGAGGGCCGCGGGCCGTACTGGACGTACTTCCGTGGTCCGACAACGCGGCGAGGTGCCGTGCCGGGCGTCGCGACCCGGTGGACCTTTCCGGTCACAGCACTAGGTTCTGTCTCAGGCCGCCGGGAGGCCCAGTGTCCGCGTTCCTGCCCCATGATCCGCTCGGGCTCGACGAGCTCCTCGGGCCCGAGGACCTCGCCGTCCGGGACACCGTCCGCGCCTGGGCCGCCGACCGGGTGCTGCCGAACATCGCGCAGTGGTACGAGGACGGCGAGCTGCCCGGGATCCGCGAGCTGGCCCGGGAGCTCGGTGGCATCGGAGCGCTCGGGATGTCCCTCCAGGGCTACGGGTGTGCCGGTGCCAGCGCCGTGCAGTACGGCCTCGCCTGCCTGGAGCTGGAGGCCGCCGACTCCGGGATCCGCTCGCTCGTGTCGGTGCAGGGGTCGCTCGCCATGTACGCGATCTGGAAGTACGGCTCCGAGGAGCAGAAGCAGCGCTGGCTGCCCGGCATGGCCGCCGGTGAGCTCATCGGCTGCTTCGGGCTGACCGAGCCCGATGTGGGATCGGACCCCGCGGCGATGCGGACCTACGCCAAGCGCGACGGCACCGACTGGGTGCTGAACGGCCGCAAGATGTGGATCACCAACGGTTCCGTCGCGGCGGTCGCCGTGGTGTGGGCGCAGACCGACGAGGGGATCCGCGGTTTCGCGGTGCCCACCGACACCCCCGGGTTCTCCGCGCCGGAGATCAAGCACAAGTGGTCGCTGCGGGCCAGCGTCACGAGCGAGCTGGTGATGGACGACGTACGGCTGCCCGCCGACGCGGTGCTGCCGCTGGTCACCGGGCTCAAGGGACCGCTCGGCTGCCTCAGCCACGCGCGGTACGGGATCATCTGGGGATCCATGGGCGCGGCGCGGGCCAGTTTCGAGTCCGCGCTCGACTACGCGAGGACGCGGGAGCAGTTCGGCAAGCCGATCGGCGGTTTCCAGCTCACCCAGGCCAAACTGGCGGACATGGCCCTGGAACTCCACAAGGGCATCCTGCTCGCCCACCACCTGGGCCGGCGCATGGACGCGGGCACCCTGCGGCCGGAGCAGATCAGCTTCGGCAAGCTCAACAACGTCCGCGAGGCCATCGAGATCTGCCGCACCGCGCGGACCATCCTCGGCGCCAACGGGATCTCCCTCGAATACCCCGTCATGCGGCACGCCACCAACCTCGAATCGGTCCTCACCTACGAGGGCACCGTCGAGATGCACCAGCTGGTGCTGGGCAAGGCACTCACCGGTCTGGACGCCTTCCGGTGAGAGCCCTGCTCAGCTCTGGTTGAAGAAGTCGCGTGAGCGGCCGCCCGCTTCGCCGCTGACGATCTGGGTGTCGGCCGGGGTCAGGAGGAAGACCCTGGTCGCCACCCGCTCGATCGAACCGCGCAGCCCGAAGGTCAGTCCGGCCGCGAAGTCGACGACGCGCTTCGCGTCACCCGGGTCCATCGACGACAGGTTGACGATCACCGGAACCCCGTCGCGGAACAGCTCGCCGATGCCCCGCGCGTCACGGAAACCGTCCGGGGTGACCGTCGCGATGCGACGGCCGTGCTCCACGGCCGACTCGGATGCCACGCGGACCCGCGGGTCGGTGACCCACTGCTCGCCGGGGCCGGCCACCGAACCCTGGGCGGCCTCCGCGTAGTCGTCGTCGTAGTAGCGCTCGTCGTCGCTGTCCTCCACGAGACCCAGCCAGGCACTCGCCTTGCGCACCGAACCCATGGACTGCCTCCTTTCACCGCGGTCAGTCTGTCTTCTCTCCGCTGCCCCTATGCTCGTCCATGATGCTGACAACGCGCCAAGTGGATAGTCGCCGCGCAGGGGTTTCGTGACGGTACTGGTGCAGAACATCCGTTGCACGGTCAAGGATCCTGGTGGCTACCACTGCTGACTGAGTGAAAATACGACCGCCGCCGCCGTACGGGTGAGCGACGCGGACGTACGGGTGAAACGGGCGGGTCGATACGATGCCCGGCAGGCACGCGTACGACACACGGGGGAAGCAGCTTGTTCGGCATCGTGAGACCTTGCACGCACCGGTTGGGGGAGCGGTTCAAGGCGGAGTGGATGGCCCATCTGTGCGGGCTGTGCCTGGCACTTCGGGGAGATCACGGACAGTTCGCCCGGATCGTGACGAACTATGACGGGCTGCTCGTCTCCGTTCTGACGGAGGCTCAGTCGGGTACCGCGCCCGAGGCCCGGCGCACCGCCGGGCCCTGCCCGCTGCGCGGGATGCGCACCGCCTCGGTGGCCCAGGGCGAGGGGGCGCGGCTCGCCGCCGCCGTCTCGCTCGTGCTCGCCTCCGCCAAGGTGCGCGACCACGTGGCCGACCGGGACGGGCTGTTGGCCCGTGCCCCCATCGCCGCCGCCGCGCGCAAGGTGGCCCGCGGCTGGGACCGGGCCGGAGCCCGCACCGGAGCCTCGCTCGGATTCGACACCGCCGTGCTCGTCGACGCCGTGGACCGGCAGGCGGGCATCGAGACGCTCGCCGGCCTCGGCACCCCCGTGCTCGTGGTGACCGAGCCGACCGAGACCGCGACGGCCGCCGCCTTCGCGCATACCGCGCAGCTGGCCGGACGGCCAGGCAACGCACCCGCGCTGGCCGAGGCCGGCCGGTACTTCGGCCGGCTCGCGCACCTGCTGGACGCGGTGGAGGACCAGGGCGCCGACGCCGTCGCGGGCGCCTGGAACCCGCTCACCGCCACCGGGACCTCGCTCACCGAGGCCCGCAGGCTCTGCGACGACGCCCTCCACGGCATCAGGCTGGCCCTGCGCGAGGTCGAGTTCACCGACGCGGGGCTCGCCCACCGGCTGCTCGTGCACGAGCTGCGCACCTCGGTGGACCGGGCCTTCGGCACCGGCAGCTGCGGCCACACCGCGATGGCCTCCGCAGGCCAGGGCGGCAGCGGCAGCCCGTACGCGGGCCAGCCGTACGGTGGCCAGGGCGGGAACCAGTACGGCCAGAACCCGTACGGCCAGAACCCCTACGGCGGGGCCCCGTACGGCGGTGGAGCGGGCGGCCCGGGGATGCCGCCCACGGGCCCGGGCGGATTCGGTGGCGCGCCGCCCCCGCAGCGGCCGCGCCGCGGTCTGCTCGCGGGCTGCGCGGTGGCCATCGGGCTGTTCTGCACCTGCCAGATGTGCTGCACCGAGCACGAGGGCCCGTGGTCCCGGAAGAAGCGGGACCCGTGGTGCGACGCCTGTGAGTGCTGCGACTGCTGCAACGGCACCGGTTCCAGCGGCGGGAGCGGTGGCGGTGGTGGCGGTGGTGGCGACGGCTGCTGCAGCTGTGACTGCTGCGGCTGCGACTGCTGAGGCTCTTTCAGATTTCACAGGTCCGGACGGCGTACGCGGGGATTCCCGTCCGGACCCGTGTGGAAGGGTTGAGCGGGATGAGCGACGACGCAGACGACCCGCACGCCGCATGGCGGGAATGGCACGAGCGCAGGGCGGCGGCCGTGTCCGCGCCCTACGGCCCCCTCGCGCTGACCGGAACCTTCTGGCTCGCCGACTACCCGGAAGGTCGAATTCCGGCCGTTCCGGGGCGCTGGCGCCGGACGGAGACCGGTGTGGCGCTGACCGCCACCGCCGGGGACTCCGTCCGCCTCGACGGCGAGCCCTTCACGGGTGACGTCGTCCTGGGCGCCGACGAGGCCCCGCCCGCGAGCTCCCGGCTCTCCGCCGGGGAGCTCCGGATCGTGGTGATCCGGCGCGAGGGGGAGTGGGGCGTCCGCGTCTACGACCCCGCCTCCGAGGCCCGCCGGACCTACACCGACATCGAGGCCACCCCCTACGACCCCCACTTCGTACGGCCGGGGCGATTCCGGCCGTACGCCGAGGACCGGAGCGTCGAGGTGGAGAACGCCGACGGGCGGGCGCGCGGACTCGGCCTCGGCGGGGAGCTGGTCTTCTCCTTCGGGGGAGCCGAGCACACCCTCCAGGTCGCCGTCGACGCCGACGACGGCAGCCTCTGGGCCGTCTTCGGCGATGCCACCGGAAGGCGCTCCAGCCACCGCTTCCGTTTCCTCAAGCCCGGCATACCCGACGCGCGAGGCGCGATCGCGGTGGATTTCAACCGCTCCCTGCTGCCTCCCTGCGCCTTCGCGGACCACTTCATCTGCCCTTTCCCGCCGCCCGGGAACACGCTGCCCTTCGAGGTGACGGCGGGCGAGCGGAGGCTGAAAGCCGCTCTTGCGACCGGTATCTGACGACAGGACACTCCCGACAGCGCTTGTCAGGGGCACGGCCAAAGTTCATGCGCCCGCCGTGCCCCCGGCTGCGCCTCACGGGCTCTGGCACCCCCACAACCGCCGGGCCCCCAACCCTCTCCAGGAGGACGAGAAGTGAGGATCAAGCGCATGACCCGTACCAGGCTGCTCGCGGCGGCCACCGGCCTGGCCGCCGCCGCAGCGCTCGCCGTCCCCACGGCCGCAAGCGCGGACTCCAGCCGGGACGGCAAGGACACGGCATTCAGCGCCGACCGGCTCGCCTCGGCCGGCGCCTCCGTCCTGCGCGCCAACGTGGCGGGCACCGCCTGGCACACCGACCCCGCCACCGGAACCCTCGTGGTCTCCGCCGACTCCACGGTCTCCGAAGCCGGTATCGCGAGAATCAAGAGCGAGGCCGGAGCCGACGTCGGAGCCCTGCGCATCGAACGCATCCCCGGCAAACTCACCAAACTGGTCTCCGGCGGCGACGCCATCTACGCCACGAGCTGGCGCTGTTCGCTGGGCTTCAACGTGCGCAGCGGCAGCAACTACTACGCTCTGACCGCCGGACACTGCACCGACGGCGCGGGCACCTGGTGGAGCAACTCCGCCCGCACCAGCGTCGTGGGCTCCACGGTCGGCTCCAGCTTCCCGACCAACGACTACGGCCTCATCAAGTACGCCAGCAACACGCCGGTGCCCCCCGGGACCGTCGGCAGCCAGGACATCACCAGTGCCGTGAACGCCACGGTCAACATGTCGGTGACCAGGCGCGGCTCCACCACCGGTATCCACAGCGGCCGGGTCACCGGGCTCAACGCCACCGTCAACTACGGCGGCGGCGACATCGTCTACGGCATGATCCGCACCAACGTGTGCGCCGAACCCGGCGACAGCGGCGGCCCGCTCTACTCGGGCACCCGCGCCGTCGGCCTCACCTCCGGCGGCAGCGGCAACTGCTCCTCCGGCGGCACGACCTTCTTCCAGCCCGTGGTCGAAGCCCTCAACGCCTACGGTGTCAGCGTCTACTGACGGTGACTCACGCTCCCCCGTCGCACCCCTGGACGTCCTCCCGCCTTCTGGGAGGATGTTCCAGGCGACCGTGTCCACGGGGGAGGCTGGTTTCTGCATGAAACGAATCGGCGTGACCGGGCACCGAGCCATTCCGGACTCGGTGCTCGGCCATGTGGAGAGCGGACTGCGCGCCGTACTGGGCGGCCACGAAGGACCGTTGGAGGCCTTCTCCAGCCTCGCCGAGGGCGCGGACCAGCTGTTCGCCGCCATCGCCCTCGAACACGGCGCCGACCTCACCGTGGTGATCCCCAGCGGGGACTACGAGGACGCCTTCGAAGACGCCGAGGCCCTCGCCCGCTACCGGGGCCTCAAGAACCGGGCCACCCAGGAGGTCCGGATGGACTTCGCCCGCTCCACGGACGAGGCCTACTACGCCGCCGGCACCTACATCGCCGACTCCTGCGACCGGCTCGTCGCCGTCTGGGACGGGCAGCCCGCCCGCGGGCACGGCGGCACCGCCGAGATCGTCGCCTACGCGCGGGCGCTCGGCAAACCGGTCACCGTCATCTGGCGCGAGGGCGTGACCCGGGACTGAGCCACACCCTCCCGCCACCAGCGCCTCAACTGCTGTGCCGGGCCAGCCAGTCCGTGTGCTGCGGGGACACGTACCGCTCCGTCTCGTACACCGAGGAAGGCCACTGCGACTCGGTGATGGTCGTCTGCATCACGACCATCATCGCCGCCAGGTCCTGCTCGATCAGCGTGTGCGCCTCGATCAGCGGATGGTGGCGGCGCACCTCGTTCCAGGCGATCCCGGCCGCCGCCGCCGCGCTCAGCAGCGCGGTCAGCCTCGGCCCCGGACCCGAACCGAACGACCCCAGCAGCGCGAACAGCAGCGCCAGGCAGGTCAGCAGCACGATCGTCCACGACCACAGGTTCGTCGCCCGCCGGGACACCTCCGTGCGCCGCCGGTACCAGTTGCGCTGCTCGATCAGCCGGTCCCGGACGTACGTCTCGCGCCGCGCCTGGTAGTCCATCCCGCGCAGCCGCTGCATCGCGCCGGTGATCTCCCCGCCCTCCGGCACCGTCCCGGCGGCCCGCGGATCCTCCCAGCCCATCTTCCGCAGCTCGGCCAGACCCGCCTCCAGCCGGGTGCGGTACGTCGCCTCGGGCGCGGCGACCTCGCTGCCGAACGGCGCCCCGTGCACCGCGTACCGCCAGGCCAGGGACTTGATGAACTCCGCCGCACTGCGGTTGAGCTGCCACTGCGGGCGGGCCCGGCGCCGGGTCGCCCGCATGCCCACGCCCAGCACCCCCACGTACGCGAGCACGCTCAGCAGCCCGAAGAGGTACATCGAGCCCAGCTTCGGCCCGTCGGGCAGAGCGGCGGCCGCCGCGGCCGCGACCAGCAGCAGCAACTGGGCGCGGGTGGCCTGGGTGGACTCCCGCTGCCGGGAGATCGCCGCCTGGTCGGTGTGGTGGAAGAGGGCCGGCAGGTCCTCGTTTCGAAAGGTCATGCTGTCGGTCACAGCGCCCCCCTGCTGTCGGGTGGCGGGCGGCGGGGCCCCCGCGGTCGCGGAGCCCCCGCCGCCCTCCGTCGGATCAGACGGCGAGAGGCTCCAGGTCGCGGTGGACCCGCCGCTCGTCGCGCGCGTACCGGGTCAGGCTGTGGTCCTCGCCGAGCAGCCGGGTCAGCTCGGACACCGCCTCCGCCCGCAGCCGGGCCGCCTCCTCCTTGCGGCCCATCGAGTCCAGGCTGACCGCCATGTTGGAGCTGCTCGCCAGGGTCTCGGGATGGTGCGCCCCGAGCGCCTCGCGCAGCCGCATCACCGCGATCCGCTCCAGCTCCAGAGCGCCTTCCGGATCGCCCAGGTCGGCCAGCGTGTTGGCCAGGTTGAGATGGGCGAAGACGGTGTGCGGGTGGTTGTCGCCGAGGACGTCCCGCATCCCCCGTATCGTCTGGCGCAGCATCGTCTCCGCCGTCTCCGCGGCGCCCGTGCCCCAGTGGAAGACCGCCAGGTTGTTCACGGCCGCCAGGGTGTACGGATGCCGCTCGCCCGGCACCTTCATGTACTCGTCCACCACCTCCTGCGCCAGGTCCCGCGCCCCGCCCGGATCCCCGGTCGCGAACAGGTCCGAGGCCAGGTTGAGCTCGCAGGACAGCAGGTCCGGGTTGACGGAGGTGTACTTGGCCCGGTAGCGGGCCCGGGTGGCCGTGGTCAACCGGAGGGCGTCCTCCAGCTGGCCGGCCCGGCGCAGCGACACCGCCAGGTTCTTCGCGGCCGACAGGGTGCCGGGGAAGGCGCTCCCCAGCGTCCGCTTGTAGGTGTCGTACGTCCGGCTGAGCAGCTGCACCGAGTCCTCGTACCGGCCCACCTCGCGCAGGTCGCGCGCCAGGTTCTGCGCGGAGGACAGGGTGTACGGGTGCTCCGGCCCGAGCACCTCCGTGCGCAGGTCGTGCACCTCCTGGTCGATCTCACGGGCCCTGGTGTACTGACCCACGAGCCGCAGGTTCAGAGCCAGGTTGTTCGCGGCGGCCAGCGTGCGCGGGTGCGCCTCGTGGAAGATCTGGCTGAAGCCCTCGTGCGCCTCGGTCGCCAGCTCCATCGCCTGACCGTAATGGCCCAGCGCGCCCAGCGTGTTGGCCAGACCGCTCATGGTCATGTACGTGTGCGGGTGCGAGGGGCCGAGCACCGCCTTCTGCCGCTCCAGCGTGACCTCGTCCAGCTCCTTCGCCTCCACGAACCGGCCCTGCGAGCGCAGGATGTTCGACAGGTGGAAGCGCAGGTACAGGTACTGCAGGTCGTCGTTGCCCAGCATCTCCTTCCACGCCTCGCGCAGCTCTTCGCCGAGCGCGTACGCGGCCTTGAAATCGCCGCGCTTCCACAGATAGCGGACCCGGTCGATCAGCAGCCTGCGCGTCTCCGGTTCCTTGCAGTACCGGGCCTCCGACGGGGTGAGGTGCGACCAGATGGTGTTGAACCGCGGCCACGTCTCCGGGTTGTCGATCGGCTCGTCGTCGTCCGGCCGGGCGCCGGCCAGGATTCGGTGGACGGCGTGCCGGGCCTCCCGCTGGTCCTCCTCCGGCATCTGCGACCGGATCACGGCCTGGACCAGCCGGTGCACCTGGATGCTGTTGCTGACCTGGTCGACCTTGGCCAGCGCGAACCGGCCGATCTCCCGGATCACCCGGCCCAGCACCAGCTTCTCCTGGAGCGAGGCGTCGTAGGGCTTGAGGGCGTCGATCATCTCCTTGCTGTAGAGCAGGTTCGCGGAGATCGGCTCGGGAGCCAGGAAGGCGCACAGCTGGAGCAGCCGCACGGCCGCCGGGGAACGGGACTGCAGCCGCTCGATGGAGATGTTCCAGGTGGCGGCCACCGGCTCCGGATATCCGGGCGGCTGGTTCAGGCCCAGGA
This sequence comes from Streptomyces sp. NPDC030021, assembly GCF_055574035.1. NCBI lineage: Bacteria > Bacillati > Actinomycetota > Actinomycetes > Kitasatosporales > Streptomycetaceae > Streptomyces > Streptomyces sp. NPDC030021. Next base: position 13,030 of record NZ_JBVIAH010000031.1, on the reverse strand, counting down.
CGCTCGCCGCCTGCTGGGCCAGCTGCTCGATGTACGCGGCCACCGGGGTCGCGGTCTCCGCGATCCAGGCACCCGCCTGCTCGACGGCCAGCGGCAGGTCGCCCACCGCCACCGCCACCTGCTCGGCGTCGTCCTTGCTGAGCCCGGGGGCCCGGCGCTGCAGGTGCTCGATGGACTCCTCCCGCAGGAACACGTCCACCGGCAGCGCGTCACCGTACTGCGACCAGGACTGGTTGCGGGAGGTCACCAGGACATGGCCCGGCCCGCCCGGCGGGAAGAACCGCTTGAGCGTCTCCGGATCGTCCGCGTTGTCGAAGACCAGCAGCCAGCGCGAGGAGGGAACCCCGCGCCGCAGCAGGTCGATCGCCTCCTGGGAGGCGGCCGCCATGTCCTCGCCGGTCTGCGCGCCCAGCCGCACCGCCAGCTCCGCGAGGGCCGCGACCACGTCGTCGGTCTGCTCCGAGGAGATCCACCACACCAGGTCGTAGTCGGCCATGAACCGGTGCACGTACTCCAGCGCCACCTGGGTCTTGCCGACGCCGCCGAGACCGAACAGGGTCTGCGGCTGGGGCAGCACCACGGCCATGCCCCCGCCGAGCTGGTCGCGCATCCGCTCCAGCACGATGCTGCGCCCGGTGAACCCGGGATTGCGCGGCGGCGCGTTCCAGATCTTCGGGACGGTCCCCGGGAAGCGGGGACCGGGCTGCGAGGCACTGTTGACGCTGTCGGGCAGGGCCATGGGCCGCTCCACCGCCCGCAGCAGCGCGGTGGTCGCGTGCGCCTCGTCGAGCCGGAAGAGGTCCACCGGGTTGCGGTCGATGTACGGCGTGGAGAGCCGTACGTCACCCACCCTCAGCGGCACCAGCTGGCGCCGGCCCCCGGTCGGGTCCTCGGCGGCCGCGCGCTCCCACACGTCCACGGCCCGGGCCGACTTGAGATAGGCCGTCGAGAGCAGCACCACGGTCCGGGCGGCCGTGTCGATGCTGATGCCCGCGCCCCCGAGGGTGTCCCCGGCGGCCGCTTCCGGTGCCCGCTCGGCCGAGACGTCCTTCGGCACGACCCGGAAACCGGCCCGGGTGAGCACCGACTCGATCCAGTCGGCCCACATCCGGTTCTCGGCGACGTAGGACAGGAACAGGTCGGCGGGCAGCGCCGGGCGGCGCCGGGTGAAGGCGTCCCTGATGCGCAGCCGGACCTCCTCGCCGATGACCGGCATGGAGGTGATGTGGCCTTCGGTGACCACGGCGGTGAGCCGTTCGAAGGCGGAGAGCAGGGAGTTGGTGAGCCCGGCCTCGTCGCCGAAGGTGGCCAGGGTCTCCTCGTAGGCGTAGTAGGGGCGGTACGGGATCTCCACCGCGCCCCAGTAGGAGGTGAGCTCGTCCCCGACCAGGCCGTCCGGGAAGCGGTCGAACTTGATCCGGGCCAGCGCCCGGCCGGCGTCGGCCTTCTCCTTCTCGCCCTCGTCGATGCGCATCGGGACCGGGTAGATCTTGATGCCGCGGTCGTTGAACCGCTCGTCGATCTGGCGGGCGACGGACGCGGCGCCGTCGATGGACTGGTCGGACAGGGTGAAGCAGTCGACGAGGATGTCCGGGAGGTGGACCGTGCAGATGTCGGCGATGTCGGACAGACCGGTACGGCTGTCGATCAGGACGTAGTCGTAGTTCCGCTTCATGTCGGCGCGTAAGGCGTCGAAGAAGAGCCCGCCGCCGAGCCGGTCGTAGAAGTTGTCCCAGTCGAAGGTGGAGACGGTCGCCGAGTACTCGCGGTTCTGCCGGCCCGCCGAGACGAAGTCCAGGGTGCCGCCGTCCGGGAACTCCCAGCCGTGGGTCTCCGGGGTGAGCGAGACGGCGTGCGGCTGTATCCGCGCGTAGTCCTTGTGCCAGTCGTCGGGCCGCTGCACCGGGCTGGTCGCCGCCCAGGCGTACTCGCTGATCAGATCGATGACCCCGGTGGTGGCCCCCAGCGTGGAGGGGTCCAGGAAGGGATGGAAGAAGCGGTGCAGGCCGGGCGCCTCCAGGTCCCAGTCCACGGCGAGGACCCGCTTGCCGTTCGCCGCCAGGATCCAGGCGGTGTTGGCCAGTGCCATGGTGCGGCCCGTGCCGCCCTTGTACGAATAGAAGGTGACGATGCGTCCGTCACGGCTGTCGCTGTCGCCGCCGCTGCTGTCACTGCTCGCTGTCATCCGCGTCCCCCCGGTCGGTGTCGTTGTCGTCGTTGTCGTGGAGGCCGGCCCCCGCCGGCCCGGCCCGGTGCCGGTCGGAGTCGGGCGGGAACGGGACACGGGGCGATGGCGGCCCTGGCGGCCCGTTCATCCCCATCGGCCCCAGCAACCGGGGCCGTTCGATGGAGGTGTCGCCCTTCGGCGGATACGGCTGCGCGTGTCTGAGGAACTGCTGGGCGGCGGCCTCGACCACCTGCGGCAGGATCTGGCCGAGGGTCTCCACGTTGGCCACGCCGTTCGCGGCGGCCCGGCAGGCGGCCCGGCCCTGGCTCATCGTCTTGGGCATGGTGTTCTCCAGCCGGTCGGCCAGCTCGTTCTCCTTCGACCGGCTCTGGTGGTCGTACCGGTTCCACGGCACGACCACGTTGATCCAGGGCCGGGGCTCCCGGTCGAAGGCGGCCAGGCGCCGGCGCCGCTGCTCGTCCTCCACCGCCCACCGGTCGACGATCAGGATCTCCGGCCGGGTCGGCAGCTGCTTGCTGTCGAGGTGCCCGGCCTCGTCGTCGAAGGAGGACATGGTGGTCTGGTAGTTGAGGTTCTTGACCAGGTCCTCGGCGACGTAGGCGATGGGCCGCTGGGCGACCGGGTGGTACGGGTTCCACTCCAGCGCGGTGTCCCCGTAGTACTCGGGGGTGCGGCCCTCGGGCAGATCGTGCCGGGAGGCGGCGGCCACGGTCACGTGCAGGGTGCGGGCCGGACTGCCGCTGGAGCCGAAGGCGCTCGGTACGTTGCGGTAGTCCAGCGGGCGGATGGGGTCCAGGTGGGCGGTCTCGGCGACCTGGACGATGCGCCGGGCGAGCTCGTAGACGGCCTGCTCGTACTGCTCGGCGTAACCGCGCAGTTTGATCAGCCCGTACAGGCCGTCGGTGACGTAGCGCTCGCCGAAGGTGTTGTGGTTGAACTGCAACCGCTCGGCCGGGCCGGGGAGTTGCTCCGGAGGCACCGGCACCCATAACGCGGGCACGATGGCCTCGGCCTGTTTGTTGCTGACCGCGCCGTGCTGTACGGCGCGCTGCGCGAAGGCGAACCACTCCTTCCCGCACATCTCGCTGGCGAAGTAGCGCGGCGAGAACAGGGGAACGAAGACCCGGCAGTTGGCGAGTGCCCGGGCGAGCCGTTCGGACCAGCCCTCGCCGCTGCGTATCTCCCGGTCCATGAACCCGACGTCGTACCCGGCGCGCAGGTCCGTCAGCGCCATGACATGCCCGCAGAGATCACGGAACAGGCGCTCGACCCACATGTCCGGGTCGGGGCCCCCGGCCCCGAACCTCGGTGTATGTGCGTAACTGAGAAAAAAGTACGGCTCCCCTGATGCGGGCACACGACCCCCGTCCCGAAGATGCGAAGCGAAGAAACATCATTCCGGAGCTGCTTCGCCACATCCCCTCATCGTTCAGTCAATCAGCGTCTGTTTTCGGTCATCCAGTCAAGGGCGTGATCGACGGCCTCCGGGAGGGAGAAGAGCATGGTCGACGCACCTCCCACCCGCCCCCTGCGCACCCGTGAATCCGGGAACGCGTCACCGATCTCCGCGAAATCGCTGTCGTCCAGCGCGACGTCCTCGTATGCGGTCCACTCCCCCTCCTGCCGGTGCCTTTGCAGCCCCGGAAGGTTCACCTTCACCACACACTCGTACATGCGCAAGGGGGGCTTCGGAATTCGGTACTCCGCGAGATGGAAAGCGGTGCAGACCGAAAACCCCACATTGATCATGAGTACCTGCCCGCCCTCCCAGCACAGCTTTCCCAGGGGTGACTCTTCCCCCAGATGGCTTTCGAGGCGATGCCCCGAGCACAGCCGCTCCGCGTCCGCCCCGAGGGCCGCGAAGGAGGTCTGCGGGTGGGCGCTGCGCGCGGCGCCCGGTGCGGTGCGGACGGCCTCCGCCAGGGACCCCATGCCCTGGCTCGGGGTGCTCACCGGGTCGAACGCGGACATCCGCTCGCGGAAGGCCCGCACCCCGGCCTCGTCCAGACCGCGGATCCGCTCCAGGTGGGCGGTGGAGGTCTTGGAGTTCTCCGGGGTGAACGCCGGGACCACCAGGGTGCCGCGCGGCCCGAGGACGCCCGTCAGGGCGTCGCGCAGCAGCTCCGCGCGCAGCCCGGTCCCGCCGAGGGCGGAGTGCACCATGAGCCGCATGCCGGGGCGGACCCCGGCCAGCCGCAACTGCACGGCGAGCCGGAGCCTGCCGGGCGCGGAGGAGGGCGCGGAGGAGGGCGCGGAGGACCGCGTGGGGGACGGCGTGGGGGACGGCGCGGAGGGCCGCGCCCGGGAGGGCGCGGTCACGCGTCGACCGTCTTCAGTTCGTAGCGGAGCTCCGCGACCAGGCTCTTCCCGGTGACGGTCAGCTCGGCCGCCTCCGAGAGCTGGTCCAGGGCCCGGTGGATACGGTCCGAGCCACCCGGCTCGGGCGTCGCCGTGGCCCGTCGGTACGCCTCCACCGCCACCCGCTCGTGCACGTCCGCCAGCAGCCGGGACACCGGTACCGGCCGCTCCCGCCACGGCGAGCGGTGCTGCCACTGACCGTCCAGCGCGTACAGGTCGGCCACCTCGGTCAGCGCCCGCAGCCTGGTCCGCCGCCGCCCGGTCAGCAGCGCCAGCGCGGTCTCCCGCACCCCCGCCGCGTACGGCACCCCGAGCGCCCCCGGCCCGTGCCGCCCGGCCTCGCCCCAGCCGCCCGCCCGCGGGCCGCCCGCGAGCGGGGTCAGCGTGGTCAGCCCGGTGGCCGCCGCCCGGGCGAACTCCGGCACCGCCTTGTGCAGCAGCGCCCACGCCCGGTCCAGCCTGCCCCGCCATTCCTCGGCCTCCCCGGCGCCGAGGCGGAGCCTGGGCGGGCGGGGGAAGCAGTTGCGGTACGGGTCGAGGTCCTCCAGGGCCACCGGGGCCGCGTCCGGCCCGGGCGACCAGGTGCGTACGGGCTGCCAGCGGGCGTCCCCCGCCGTGGGCCCGAAGCGGTGCTCGGTGCGGCCGTCCCGTACGGCGTACCCCTCGGCGGTGACGTGCAGCGCGGCCCGGCCCTCCGTGCCGGGCTCCCCGAGCCGCAGCAGCCCCAGCGTCGGCAGGTACACCTCGCCGTCCCGGTAGGCCACCTCGGCCGGCAGGTCCAGCCCGCCGCGGAGCACGGCCGCGGCGGCCAGCGCGGTCAGCCTGCGCGCCGCCTCCGGGGCGTCCTGCCTGCCGTCGCGGGCGGCGTCCAGGGCCGCCAGCACCCAGGTCCGGGTGAAGGGGTGGTCCAGTACGGCGTCCAGCGCGTCCGGGCCCGCCTCCCCGGCCCCCTCCACGGCGGTCAGCAGCTCCCAGGCGCGCGCCCAGCCGGGGTCCGCGGCGAGGTCCGCGTGCAGCCGGGCCAGCAGGATCCGGGTCAGCTCCTCCTGGGAGCGGGCGAGTTCGGCCGGGTCGGTCAGCTGCGGCGCGGTCTCCCGCGGAGCGGTGCGGCCCTCGACCCCGTCCACGAGCTCGCGCAGGTCGGTGCAGTAGACGGAGGGGTTGTCGAAGCCGTTCCGGTCGCGGTAGCGGTGGGTGTAGAGCCCGCCCCCGCACGAACGTACGACGGGGCACCGGCGGCACGAGTCGCTGACGCCCGCGAGGCCCAGCTGCCGGGCGCGGACCCCGGGATGGGCCGCGACCTGGTCAAACGTGTGGTCGAAGACATTGAAGCCGGTGGCCGCGGCCCCCTCGAAGGCACTCTTGAGGGAGTCCACCTGTTCCAGGGTCCCGTCGGTCTCGACGACGACGAGGTCGGTGGGCGCGAGGCCGAGCGACTCGGTGAGGCTGGGGCCGCCGCGCAGGGTGGAGAGCAGGGACTCGAAGAGCCGTACGGGTACCGGGCGGCCCAGCCGGTCCCAGTGGTCGAAGATCCGCAGCAGCCAGCGCGCGTAGGCGTCGGGGGCGCCGTCGGGACGGGCCGGGGGTGTTTCCCAGGTGGCGTGGGGGAGTAGGAAGTCCACGCGCGGGGGCTCCAGTTCGACCAGCGCGTCCAGGACGGCGACGGGGTCGTTGGCCACGTCCACGGTGCAGAGCAGGCCCTGGTAGAGGTGGCGGTACGGCTCGGAGCGGAGCAGTGCGACGGCGGCCAGGACCAGCGGGTGGCTCGTACGGCCGTCGGCGAAGCGGCGGTGGCGGTCGTTGGCGGCGCGGTCCCCGTCGAGGGAGATGCCGACCCGGACGCCGTACTCGTCGAACAGGTCGAGGTAACGGGTGCTGAGCTGGAGCCCGTTGGTATGGATCCGCAGGTCGAGGGCGGCGATCCCGCTGAGCGCCCGGCTGAACTCCTCGCACACGAGGCGGAGCCGGGTCGTGCCCGCCAACAGGGGTTCCCCTCCATGGAGAATCACCGTGACGGAGGGGAGTGCATGGTCACGGGCATGTTCGGCGAGCCTGGACGCGGTATGCGAAATAACCTCGGGGGAGATCACTTTCGGCTGGGCTCGCCAGCTCTGATCTGCGTGTTCGTAGACATAGCAATGATCACAAGCAAGATCGCATCTGCTGTGAACCTTTAGGACGATCTCGCGAAATGCGATCAGGCCGGTCATTCCACCAGTCTAGAGCGCCGAGTTCGGGTCAGAGCGCGGAGTTGAAGATCGGTGCCTGAACCGGACGAGCAGATTCGGCCGGCAGCACGCGACCGAGCGTCGTCGCCGCGGACGCGGTGTGGACGTCGATCTTGCCGAGCGGGACCCGGTGGGCCTTGACCGAGCTGGTCGCGGGGGATGCTGAAGTGTTCACGGCACCGTCCTTGGGGAAGCCATGTGGAATGGACATGTGAATGACAACGGCTACATGCTGCTGTCAAGCAGGGACTTTACTAGGACAGTCCCCCTTGGCAACACGAGACATGACGCCTGGTCAAGACTTCCATGCAATGCGCGGCGGATTTCTCAAGAGGGCGGATTCGGCCGTTTGCCGCAAGGAAAGATCCTTTTCATCGCCGGGAGTCCCGGCGGCGGCCCTGTCCGGACCGGACCTACGCCGGCCGCACCCCGCTGACCTGGTGCGATGCGAGGGCGTGTCCCGTCGGCCGGGAGTCCGGCCCGGCCGACGCGGAACCGCCCCCGCCGAACAGCAGGAAGAGCGCGGTGATCACCGCGGCGGCGGCGCCGATCGCGCCGACGATGTCCCCCTTGGACGCGGCCCCGGCGGCGGCCCTGGTGTGCTTGTACACGGCGTGGCCGACGAGGAGCCCGACGGCGAGGATGAGCAGGCCGACGTCGTCGATGTGCAGGGTCATGGGACAGCCTCCACGGCTCGTGGGGCCCACCCGTCGAGTGGTGGCGGGCCCGGCGACGCGGACCTTACTGCGAACAACCCATGCGTAACGGCATGGCGATCGCTGCCCATTTGGGTAGGGTTCGAGCGCCTATGGAGTCAACAACCGCTAGGCGGGCTGCTGTTCGTTGAGATCCGGCGCCGGAAGGTCGCGCAGCAGCCAGTTCAGTACGTCGGGCAGCGCGCGCAGGGAGGCGAAGTGCGCGGCGGCGGGAACGATGTTGGTCGTGGCCCCGGGGATGCGGCGGGCCAGCCAGCGGGAGTGGCCCACGGGGGAGAACACGTCGAGCTCGCCGTGCCAGATCAGCACCGGACAGCGGATGTCGGCGGGGTCGAAGCCCCAGGGGCGGCTGAAGGCGAGGACGTCGTCGATCCATCCGTACGCCGAATGGCGCAGCCCCTCGCGGTAGTTCCGCAGGAGCATCGACCGCAGGCCGGCGTCCGAGACGATCATGCGGTCGTTGTCGGTCAGCTCCCGGCGCAGTTCGTCCAGCAGCCGGCCGGGGTCCTTGCGGATGCCGTCGGCGCGCGGGATCAGCCGGGCCGCCAGCTCCTCGGGGTCGTCGGTGGCGGTGGTGTACTCCCGTACGTTCGACGCGGCCATCCCGGCGAACCAGTCCAGGTCCTCCGCGTCCCGGGGGGCGAGGCCGACCATTCCCGCGGTCCGGGTGACCCGGTCCGGGAGGAGGGCGGCACAGGCCAGTGCTCCGGCTGCGCCGCCGGAGCGGCCGGCGACCGCGAAGGTGTCCAGTCCGAGGGCGTCGGCGATGGCGGCCACGTCCTGGGCCACGTCGGCGACCGTGCGGCCCACATGGCGGTCGGAGCCGCCGTAGCCGGGTCTGTCGTAGGCGATGAGCTGCATCCGGCGCTGGTAGAGGACCATGCCCCGGGGGGCCGGGCCGAGGCGGCTGCCGGGCATGCCGTGCAGCAGAAAGACGGGTTTACCGTCGGGATCGCCCCAGCGCTCCACGGTCAGAGCGCGCCCGTCCGCTGTGCGCACCTGATTGCGCACGCGCTCCCTCCTTCACGGTCGATGTGAGTCGTCATCGCGATTGTGCGCGCTGGGGGAGGAGTGCGGTAGGGCGCACTTCCGGCGGAATTCTTGTGAATGCCTTCACGAGCCCGGGAAGGCCTTTGTTCCTCATGCATATGCCCTGGTCAAGGGGGTGTACCGGGGGAGTGAACGGGCGTGAACGGATGCCCGGTCGCCGTGAAAGGCCTTTTCGGTGCGGCGGCTTCCGCTTTTGGCTGTCGAATTGACTCGCGGGGCCGAGTCGTCGGGCCGAGTCATCGAGCCGAGTCGGCAGGCCGGGAAAAGGAGGGAAGTTCCTGACCCGCCGGCGCGAGAAGCGCCGATCGGGCCCTCGTCTCAGACGCGGGGCACGAGCAGGGCCGCCGCCGAGCGGGCCTGCTCCAGGGCGCGGGCGCGGTCCGCGCCGCGCTGGCCCAGGACGACCCGGGTGCTCAGGCCGTCCAGCAGGGCGAGCAGCTCCGAGGCCCGCGCGGGCACGTCCATGGGCACGAAACGGCCCTGGTCCACGCCCTTGGCCAGGAGTGCCTCCAGGTCCCGCTGCCAGCTGTCGTCGATCTCCTCCTGGGCGGCCTTCAGCGGCTGGTTGGAGGCGGTACGGGCCCACAGCTCGATCCACAGCGTCCAGCGCGGGTCGCGGGGGCCCTCGGGGAGGTAGAGCTCCAGGAACTGGTCCAGCTTGCGCGCCGCCGTCACCCTGCGGCCCAGCAGTGCCCGGCGCTCCCCGGTGAGCTGCTCCTCGCTCCAGCGCAGGGCCTCCAGCAGGAGCCGGTCCTTGCTGCCGAAGTAGTACAGGATGTGGCCCCCGCTGGTGCCGAGGCGCTCGGCCAGCGCGGACATGGTGAGCGCGGCCAGTCCGTCCTCGGCGATGGCCGCCATGGCCTCTTCCAGCATCCGCTCCTGGGCGATCTGCCCGTCGCGCCGCCGTGCTGCTCCCGCCACCGCTCCCGCCCTCCGGATCTTCCTGGTCCGACCTTATCCCGGACAGGGTCTTGACGGGGTCGAGGTCCAGCCCTCATCTTGAATGCCATTCAAGAAATTAGAACGCCATTCAAGATCGTTCAAGGTCAGGGGTCCTCATGGGGCAGCAGGAGACAGTCGACGTCGACGAGGTGTTCCGGGTCGAAACACACGGGATCGACCCGATTCCGGACGCCGAACGCCATGGCAGCGCCAAGGACCTCTTCTGGCTCTGGTTCGGCTCCAACCTCACCTTCACCTACGTGATCAACGGCGCCCTCGCCGTCGCCTTCGGGCTTTCCTTCTGGCAGGCCACCGCCGTGGTCGTGATCGGCGGACTCTCCTTCTTCGCCATCAGCGCCGCCGGACTCAGCGGCATCCGCACCGGCACCGCCACCCTGGTCATCTCCCGCGCCACCTTCGGGGTGCGCGGCAACTTCCCGGCCGGCGTCCTCAACTGGGTGGTGAGCATCGGCTACACCATCGTCAACACCGTGGTGGGCACCCTCGCGCTGGAAGTCTTCTTCGCCGAGATCGGCTGGCAGAGCGGCACGGCCGGCCGCGCCGTCGCCCTGCTGGTCACCCTCGCGCTGACCTTCGCCGTCGCCATGTGGGGCCACGCCACCGTGCAGTTCGCCGAACGCTGGATGGCCTACGTCCTCGCCGCCGGCTTCGGCGTCCTGCTCCTCTTCGTCCTGCCCGGCGCCGACACCGCCGCCCCGGCCGCCGCCGCACCCGGGCTCTCCGGCTGGAGCCTCGCCTTCGTGGTCATGCTCGCCGGACCCTTCTCGTACCTGCCGATGCCCGCCGACTACACCCGCTACCTGCCCCGGACCACCTCGCTGAAGTCCATCACCTGGATGGGCGCCCTCGGCGGCTTCCTCTCCTCGGTGGCCCTCGGCGTCGCGGGCGTCGCCGCCGCCACCCAGACCGACATGACCGACGCGGTCGCCGGAGCCGAGAGCCTGCTGCCCGGCTGGTTCCAGCCGCTGTTCCTGGCCCTCGTGCTCGGCGGCTCGGTCACCAACTCGATCATCACCCTCTACTCCTCCAGCCTGAACCTCCAGGTCCTCGGCATCCCGTGGAGCCGCGCCCGGGCCATCGTCATCAGCGCCGCCGTCACCGCCGCCGGCTCGCTCGCCGCGCTCTTCCTCACCGACTTCACCACCTCCCTCCTCTCCTTCCTCTCCCTGCTGATCATCGTGTTCGCCCCCTGGGGCGGAGTCTTCCTCGCCGACATGCTGCTGCGCCGCTGCCACTACGACGCCGACGCGCTGCACGCCGGGAGCGCGGGCGCCTACTGGTACCGCTCCGGCTACCACCCCGCCGGCATCACCGCCCTGCTCGCCGGCATGGCCTTCGCCGCCCTGACCTGCGACTCCGAGCTGTGGACCGGGCCCCTGGTCGCCCCGCTCGGCGGCGCCGACCTCACCCTGCTCGGCTCGGTCGTCTCCGGACTCACCTACTGGGCCCTCACCCGCCGCCGGGTCGCGGCGTACGCCCCGGCCGCCTGAACGACACCGCACACGCAATGGAGCACCCCCACATGGCACGCCACCCCTTCCCCGCCGACCTGCTGCTCACCGGAGCCCGGATCCACACCGTCGACCCCGGCCGGCCCGAGGCCGAGGCCCTCGCCGTCCACGACGGGCGCATCGTCTGGGTCGGCGCGGACGACGAGGCCGCCGCCTGGGCCGGCCCGGACACCGAGCGGATCGACGCGGGCGGCAAGCTCGTCCTGCCCGGCTTCATCGACGCCCACAACCACGTCCGGCTCGGCTCCGACGCGGACTGCGTCCAACTCGCCGGGGTGCGCACCCTCGAAGGCATCCACGAGCGGATCCTGGCCTGGCGGGAGGTCAACCCGGACGCCGGCTGGATCGAGGCCGAGGCCTTCGACTACTCCGCCATCCCGGGCGGGCGGATGCCGTGCGCCGCCGACCTGGACCCGGTCACCGGGGACACCCCGGCGATCGTGCTCTCGTACGACGTGCACACGGCCTGGCTGAACACGGCGGCCATGCGGCGGCTCGGGGTCTCGCGGGACCGCACCGACCTCCCCTTCGGCACGGCGGCGGTGGACCCGGAGACCGGCGAACCCACCGGATTCGTCAAGGACTTCGCCATCAAGGGACTCTCCCGCGACGGCCACCGGGCCCTGCGCGAGCTGGGCGTGCCGTGGGCCTCGCCGGACCGGCAGTACGGGCGGCTCGCCAAGAGCCTCGACGACGCCATCGGCTACGGCATCACCACGGTGGTCGAGCCGCAGAACTCCCTCGACGACCTCGAACTCTTCGAACGGGCCCGCTCCGAAGGGCGGTTGCGCTCACGGATCGTCGCGGCACTGTTCCACCCGCGCGGCACCGGCGACGCCGACCTGGACGAATTCGCCGACGCGGCCCGGAGGTTCGCCGGGGACCGGCTGCGGGTCGGCCCGCTCAAGCTGTACATCGACGACGTGGTGGAACCGCGTACGGCCGCACTGCTGGAGCCGTACACCGGATGCGGCGCGCACCGGGGCGAGACCTTCTACCCGGCGGAGGAGTTCGCGGAACTGCTGGCGAAGCTGGACGCCCGCGGCTTCCAGTGCTTCGTGCACGCGACCGGCGACCGGGGCATCCGGACCGTCCTGGACGCGGTGGAGCACGCGCGGACCCTCAACGGCCCGCGCGACGCCCGCCACCAGGTGGTCCACGTGGAGTGCCTGGACCCGGCGGACGTACCGCGCTTCGCGGAGCTCGGCGTGATCGCGTGCATGCAGCCGAGGCACTGCGCGCCGGAGATCGCGGGCCCCGGCCAGGACTGGGCGGAGAACGTGGGCGAGGACCGCTGGCACAAGGCCTGGCCGATGCGGAGCCTGCACGAGGCGGGGGCGGTGCTGGCGTTCTCCAGCGACTGGAACGTGGCGGAGATGGACCCGATGGTCGGCATCTACACGGCGGTGACGCGCCGCCCGCTGTCCGGCGGCGGCCCCGCCTGGCAGCCGGCCGAGACGGTGGACGTGGCGACGGCCGTGTACGGCTACACGATGGGCTCGGCCCAAGCCAACTTCCTTGAGCAGGAACGCGGCTCCCTCACGGTGGGCAAGGCGGCGGACTTCGTGATCCTGTCCCGGGACATCCTCACCGTCCCGGCGGACGAGATCCCGGGCACGGTCGCCGAGACGGTCGTGGTGGCGGGCGAGGTGGTCCACCGGAAGTCCTGACCCCCCTGTGGTCGGCTCGGCGGTGCCCGTGCGGGGTGCCCGGCGGTCGGCTCGGCGGTGTGGCTTCCCTGCCGTGGTGGGTCGCCTCAATCGCCGGCGGGGCCGGTCCCTTGCGGGGGGCTTGGTGGTGTGCGGCGGGTCCGGATCCATGCCGGGCGCTGCCCGGGCCCCGGCGGTCGGCTCGGCGGTGTGGCTTCCGTGCCGTGGTGGGTCGCCTCAATCGCCGGCGGGGCTGGGTGGTGTGGGTCGGGGCCCCGCACGAGGGTCTCCTCGGCTCGCGCCAGGCGGCCGTGGTTCTGCCAGACGGCCTGGGTTGCGCGCTCGTCCTGCGGGGACCCTCCTGCGT
>NZ_JBVIAH010000030.1:0-91642 GCF_055574035.1 Streptomyces sp. NPDC030021 | reverse complement strand
GACCCTGTGGGAGAGTAGGACGCCGCCGAACAATCATTGCGGAAGCCCCGCACCAACCCGTTCAGGGTTCGGTGCGGGGCTTTTCTGCGTTCACGGGCCGGAATACGGAGCCGGGAAATGCAGGTGAGTCGGCGGTGGTCCCGTCGTTAAGATCCCGGAATGAGCGATGACTATGTGATCAGGGCCGTACGGGGCGATGAGTGGGAGAAGGTCAAGGAGCTGCGGTTGGTGGCGCTCCGGGATCCCGCTGCGGCCGTGGCCTTCCTGGAGACCGAGGAGGGGGCACTCGCCCAGGGCGACGAGTTCTGGCAGCAGCGTGCCGCGGGGGCTGCCGAGGGTCGGGGTGCCCGGCAGTTCATCGCCGAGGCCGGCGACGGGCGGTGGGTCGGGACCGTGACCGTGCTCATCGAGGAGCAGGGTGGCACTGACTACTTCGGTGAGCCCATCGAGCAGCAGCAGGGCCACGTGGTCGGGGTGTTCGTACGGCCCGAGCAGCGGGGGAGCGGGCTTGTGGAGAGGCTGTTCGACGCCGGGCTCGACTGGGCCTGGTCGCTGGAGGCGCCGGTGACCGAGCGGGTGCGGCTGTTCGTGCACGAGGACAACGCGAGGGCGGAGAGCTTCTACCGGCGGTGCGGGTTCGAGGCGAGCGGTCTGCTGGTACCGCTGGAAACCGGTGCCAAGGAGCGGGAGTACGTCTACGCGCGGCCGGCCGGGCCCGGCGCGGGCGTGTGAGGAAGGAAGAGGACGCTCCGGTCGAGGAGCGTTTCCTGTCGGTCGAGTGCCATGCCGACGGGACGGCTCTGGCGGCCTTCGGCCCGGGGCTTCCGCCGCTGGCGGCGAACGAGGCAGCCGTGTTCCTCGGGTACAACTACGCGGACGTCCCGGTGGGAAGGCGGTACGCGTGCTGCTTCCGGCGTGCCGACGCGAAGGACGCCGAGCGGGTGACCACCACCGTGGTCGCGGTCACCCAGCAGTACGGGCACGTCTGGGACCACATCCCCCACGGGTGGAAGACGCTGACCGTGCTGCGGTTCGAGCCCGGAATCCCTGCGATGGTCAGGGATCTGCCCTACGGAGGGCTCTGGTTCGACCATCGTGCGTCCGTGTACGTCTCGGACACGGACACGTGGGGAGCGGCCCTCTAGGGGAGGGCGGCTTCCGGCCAGCGGGAGCGGGCCTGTTCGCGGCTGCGGCACAGGGCGAGCAGGGGGAGCGTTCCGTCGGTCAGGAGTTCCGGGAGCTGGGGGATCGGGGCCACGGCGGCCACGTCGTCCAGTACCAGGGAGAGTGGTGGGTCGAGCCGACCGTGGGATGACCGTGCGGCCATGCGGCGGCCGTGCTCGACCACGTGAGAGGCGAGTGCGGTGAGCAAGGGCATCGCACCCGGGTGGGTGCGGGGATCCTCCAGAGCTTCACCCACCAGGTAGAGGGTGCCCCCTTCGGCGACGAATGATGCCAGGGCGAGGGCATCGGCTCGGTTCGGGTTGCAGGCCTCGCGGATGTGGATCGAGGTCAGGCAGGACAGGGCACGGGCCGTCAGGCTCTGGGCGAGTTCCCGGCGTTCGGGGTGGGCGGTGAGGGCGCTCTCCAGTTCGCCGGCCGCGCCGGGGGCGGCCCGGGGGTGGGTGCGCAGGACGCGGACCGGGTCCTGGGCGCTGTTGCCCTGGGCCCAGCGGTGGAGCAGCTTGAACGGGCGGTCGTCCAGGGCGGCGGCCTGGAGCCAGCTGCGGAGGAGGGTTTCCGCGGTGTCGGCCACCGCCGCGTCCATGCGGGCCTGGGGGCGTACGGGGGCCAGCAGGGCGATGGCGCGGGCGGCGGCGGTGTCGCGGTCGGCGCAGCCCTCGGCCGGGTTCCAGTGCATGCGGGCCGGGGTGTCGCACAGGTGGGAGGGGTCGTAGAGGAGCACCGGGCCGAGTTTGGCGCGGGCGTCTTTGGTCTCGGCCCAGAGGGTGGGGGAGGAGGTCACGACGAGGGCTGCGCCGGTGGCTTCGCCGATGCGGTGGATGGCGGCGCGGAGGCGGTCGTCGGGGGCGGCGTACGTGAAGCCGTTCGCGGGTGTGGTGGTGGCTGCCGTGGCTGCCGCCGGCTGGGGGGCGTAGCCGAAGCCGTAGCGGTAGGCCTCGTCGGACGGTGCGGGGGAGCTGCTGGGGGCGCTGCCCCCAGGCCCCCGCGTCTCGAACGCCGGCGGGGCTGGAATGGGCGGGCTGCCCTCGGGTCCCCGCGCCTCAAACGCCGGCGAGGCTGGAGTGGGCTGTCTGGCCAGGGCGCGGCGGGACTTGGTGCGGGCGATCACGCCGATGGCGAAGACGGTGAGTACGAACATCACCAGGAGCTGGCTGACGAACAGGCCCCAGAAGAGGCCCCAGCCCGACAGGGCCGCCGGGTCGGTGTCCGGCCAGGCGGCGGGGATGTCGTGCGGTTGCGCTATCAGGGCGCGGACGGCCCCCGGGGTCCGGGTGAAGGTGACGGTTTCGGGCCAGGTGCCGTGCGCGAGGACGGCCGCGAGGCCGGTGGCCGACCAGACGAGGACGGCGAGGCCCAGGAGGAAGGCCAGGAGGCCGACCAGCAGGCCGTCCGGGATGCCGCCGCCGCGTGCGGGGGGCTCCGTACGTCGTGCCTCGTGCATGGTCAGGCCACCGTGGTCGCGGATCCGGGGCCGCCGCGGCGGCGTTCGATGGACAGGGCCCTTTCCTCCGCCTCTAGTTCGGCGGCGAGCATGTCGGCGGGGAGGCGGGTGGGGGTGGAGGACTCGGTCATGGCGCGGTCGGTGAAGACGAGCGGGCGTTCGGCTTCGGTGATCAGGTGTTTGACCACCTGGACATTGCCGTTGACGTCCCAGACCGCGATGCCGGGGGTGAGGGTCGGGATGATTTCCACCGCCCAGCGGGGCAGGCCGAGTACGCGGCCCGTGGCTCGGGCCTCGTCCGCCTTCTGGGCGTAGATGGTTCTGGTCGAGGCCATCTTGAGGATGGCCGCGGCTTCGCGTGCGGCGGCGCCGTCGACGACGTCGGAGAGGTGGTGGACGACGGCGACGAAGGACAGGCCGAGGCGGCGGCCGAACTTCAGCAGGCGCTGGAACAGCTGGGCCACGAAGGGGCTGTTGATGATGTGCCAGGCCTCCTCGACCAGGAAGATGCGCTTCTTCCGGTCGGGGCGGATCCAGGTGTGCTCCAGCCAGACGCCGACGATCGCCATGAGGATCGGCATCGCGATGGAGTTGCGGTCGATGTGGGAGAGGTCGAAGACGATCAGCGGGGCGTCGAGGTCGATGCCGACGGTGGTGGGGCCGTCGAACATGCCGCGCAGGTCGCCGTCGACGAGGCGGTCGATGACGAGCGCGACGTCGAGGCCCCAGGCCCGGACATCGTCTATGTCGACGTTCATGGCGAGGGCGGATTCGGCCTCGGGGTGGCGCAGTTGCTCGACGATGTCGGTGAGGACGGGCTGGCGGTCGCGGATGGTGTCGACGGCGTAGGCGTGCGCGACCTTCAGGGCGAAGCCGGCGCGCTCGTCGAGGCCGTGGCCCATGGCCACCTCGATGATGGTCCGGAGCAGGGCGAGCTGTCCGGTCGCGGTGATGGCCGGGTCGAGGGGGTTGAGGCGGATCCCGTCGTCGTTGGCGGCGATGGGGTCCAGGCGGATGGGGGTTATTCCCAGCTGCTGGGCGATCAGGTTCCACTCGCCGACGCCGTCCTCGCCCTGGGCGTCGAGGACGACGACCTGGCGGTCCTTGAAGCGGAGCTGGCGCAGGACGTAGGTCTTCTCCAGGGCTGACTTTCCGTTTCCGGATTCGCCGAGGACCAGCCAGTGGGGGGCCGGGAGCTGCTGCCCGTAGAGCTGGAAGGGGTCGTAGATGTAGCCCTTGCCGCTGTAGACCTCGCGGCCGATGATGACGCCGGAGTCGCCGAGTCCGGGGGCGGCGGTGGGCAGGTAGACGGCTTGCGCCTGCCCGGTGGAGGTGCGGACGGGCAGGCGCGTGGTTTCGACTTTGCCGAAGAGGAAGCTGGTGAAGGCGTCCGTCAGGGCGGACATGGGATCTCGCATGGGCGGCACTTCCCTCCAGCTAGCGTCGGATGCCGGTGGCGAACGGCAAGGTGTTGACGAAGGCGCGGTGGTGCTCGCGGTCGCACCATTCCAGCTTCAGGTAGGACTTGCCGGCGGAGGCGCGGATCGTCCGCTTGTCGCGGGCGAGGGCCTCCGGCGAACGCGAGGACACCGTGATGTACCCGACGAGGTTGACTCCGGCCGCACCGCTGGCGAGATCTTCACCTCTTTGGTCGAGTCGGCCGTGCGCGGCGATGTCGCGGGGGTCGACGGTCCGGTTCATCTTGGCGGCGCGGGAGGCGTCGGCCTCGTCGTTGGTCTTCTCGGTGAGCATGCGCTCGATGGCGACCTCGGTGGGCTCCAGGTCCATGGTGACGGCGACCGTACGGATCACGTCGGGGGTGTGGACGAGCAGTGGGGCGAGGAAGTTGACGCCGACGGGCGTCATCGGCCACTCCTTGACCCAGGCGGTGGCGTGGCACCAGGGGGCGCGGGTGGAGGACTCGCGGGTCTTGGCCTGGAGGAAGGTGGGCTCCACCGCGTCCAGCTCGGCCGGCCAGGCGTTGCGCTTGGTCATGGCCTGGATGTGGTCGATGGGGTGGTCCGGGTCGTACATGGAGTGCACGAGGGAGGAGAGGCGGCCCTGGCCGAGCGGCTGGCGGACGCGGATGTCGGCCTCGGCGAGGCGGGCGCAGATGTCGGTGAGCTCGCGGGCCATGACGATGGCGAGGCCGGCGTCGCGGTCGAGCTTGCGGCCCTTGTGGGGGGTGCCGGCGCGGGCGATGGCGTTGGCCTCGGCGGCGAGTTCGCGCGTGTAGTGCATGCAGGCGACGAGGTACGCGCGGTGCTGCTCGGAGGAGGTGGACACCATCGACTGGAGCTGGTCGTAGGAGTCACGGAGCCAGCCGGGGGCCTGGGTGTCGCCGCGCTGGGCCACGTCCTTGGCGTGCGCGTCGGGGTCGGCGGGGAGGGTGCGGGCGAGCATCTGGAGGCGGGTGACGAAGCCGTCGCCGTTGGCCACGTGCTTGAGGAGGGTGCCGAAGCGGTCGACGAGGGCTTCTTGGTCCTCGCTGTCGCGCAGGCCGACGCCGGGGCCCTCGATCTCGATGGCTGCGGTGACGGTGCGGCGGTCCGCGTGCAGGAGGACGGCGATCTCGTCGGGGCCGAAGGGGGCGGCGAGCCAGTTGATGCGGCCGATGCCGGGGGGCGGGCCGACCTCGACCTCGCGGCCGTCGGAGCCGCGGATGCCGGCTTCCATGGCGCCGGAGCGGTAGGTCGTACCGCGGCGCAGGGTCCGCTTGTAGCTGCGGCTGATCTCGAACCAGCGGTAGAAGGTGCGGCCCTTGTACGGGACGTACACGGCGGCGAGCGCGATCATGGGGAAGCCGGCGAGGCTGACGATGCGCAGGGTGAGGTCGGGGACGAGCAGTCCGCTCATCATGCCGAAGAACGCCCCGGCGATGATCAGGGCGATCTCGCCGGTCTCGCGGTTCTTGCCGACGATCGCGTTCGGCCGGGCCCGGCCGATGAGATACGTGCGGCGGGGCGCGACCGGGTGCAGCTGGTGGGACTGGGTCGTCAACGCCCGTCACCTCCTGTGTTCCTCGTGCTCGAACTCGTGCGGGGCGGGGGTGCGGCGGAGGGGACAGATCCGCCGCCGGCTCCGCCGCCGGAGGTGGGTCGGCTGCTGTGGGCGGCCACGCCTCCGGAGATGGGGTTGGCGGGGCGGGGCGCGTTGTTGCCGCCGCCGTCGCCGCCGCGGTGGGCGCCGCGGCTGCTGTGGGTCTTGATGCCCTGCGAGACGAGGGAGGCCGGGGAGCTGATGACGGCGGCCGCCTGGGCGCCGTCGGTGGCCTTGCTGCGGTTGGAGCGGGCGGAGGCGATCTCGTCGCCGAAGCCGGGGACGAAGCGGTAGATCATCGCGGAGGCGAAGATCGCCAGGAGGATGATGGCGAGGCCGGTGACGACGGCGGAGAAGGCGTTGGGGCCCTTCTCGCCGGTCAGGGCGCCGGCGAGGCCGAGGACGATGACGATGACCGGCTTCACGAGGATGACGGCGATCATGATGCCGGCCCAGCGGCGGACGTGGCCCCAGAGGTTGCGGTCGACGAGCCCGGAGTAGACGACGACGCCGAGGAGGGCGCCGACGTAGAGGAGGGCGGCCCGGATGAACAGCTCCAGGTAGAGCACGCCGGCGGCGAGGACGGTGACGAGTGCGACGACGATCAGCATGATCGGGCCGCCGCCGATGTCGTCGCCCTTCTTGAGGGCTTCGGAGAAGGAGCCGAAGAAGACGTCGGTCTGGCCGCCGGTGGCGGAGGCGATGACCTCGGTGACGCCGTCGGTGGCGGAGACGACGGTGTAGAGGATGAGGGGGGTGAAGGCGGAGGCGAGGACGGTGAGCCAGAGGAAGCCGATGGCTTCGGACATGGCGGTGGTGAGGGGGACGCCGCGGACGGCGCGCTTGGCGACGGCGAAGAGCCAGAGGACGAGGGTGAGGATGGTGGAGGCGGCGAAGACGACGGAGTACTGCTTGAGGAAGGCGGGGTTGGTGAAGTCGACCTCGGCCGAGCCCTTCACCGCTTCGCTGAGCTTGGTGACGATCCAGGCGGCGGCGTCGGCGCAGCCGCGGGCGAGGGAGGCGAGGGGGTTGAGGGCGTCTCCGCCGTCGCTGGGTGCCAGTCCCGTCCCAGGGGTGCCGCCGGATGTGCCCGTTCCGCTTTGGCAGTACTGCTTGGAGGGGCCGTCGAGCAATGCGCAGGGGTCAGCGGTCGCCTGGGGTGTGGCGGTCGGTGTCGGCCCCGGTACGGGAGCGGCGTGGGCGCGGGTGGCCAGGGCCAGCACGGCGAGGTGGGCGGAGGCGATCAGGCCCAGCCGGGCGGGGAGCCGGAGGCTAGCGGGCATAGGTGAATCCCCCGAATTCCTTGATGGCCTTGCTCATGTCGTCCGACGTCGAGACAGGGACATCGCCGGGAACCGGGGCGGGCCCGTCCTGCTGGGTGTCGTCGATGACTCTCCAGCCCTCGCCGATCCAGCTCAGTTCGAAGGTCCAGGTCTTCCAGAGAGTCCGCACCGGGTCGGTGGACTTGGGGCCGGACATGCCGATCAGACCGCTGTACCAGACGGCGATCTTGGCCGTGGTCGGCGTGTAGCTCTCCACGCGGGTGCCGATCGGGACGGTACGGGTGACGAAGGTGCTGCCCTGCGGCGCGTTGCCGTTGGCGTCGAGCCCCAGCTTCGCGAGGAAGTCGGCCGAGTAGGCCTCGTCCTGCGGGCCCTTCAGGCGGGATGCCACGTCGGGTGCGTAGATCCCGTCCACCAAGGTGTGCCGGGTGTTCTTCTTGAACATGCCGTCAGAACCGAGTGCGACCGCGAAGTTGGCGGCGGCCGACTGGGCTCCCTGTTCGTCGTGGGCGAAGCCCTTGGGGATGCCTGCCGATTTGCCCGTCACCGGGTCCGTGCCCGTGGCCGCAGTGGAGGAGTCCGTCGGGGGTTTGTCCGAGGCGGGGTCCGGCTTGGTGTCCGGGGCCGAGTTGGCGAAGGCGATGGCCGCGATCAGGAGGACCACCACGCCGACCACGGTGATCAGGCTGCGGGAGGTGCGCGGGGTGCGGCGGGCGGGGCCGTAGGGGTCGGCCGGGGCGTCCGGGAGGCGGGTGCGGGTCTGGCCGGTGCCGCCGACCTCGCCGTAGCCGCCGGCGCCGCCGTACTGGTCGTCGTTGCTCATTGCCTGTCCGCCCCCTCCGCGTCGTACGACGGTAGCGCTGGTTCCCGCGTGGATGTGGTGTGGTGATGCGTCATCAGCTACGGGGCCCGGCGCGTGACCCGGCTAGACGGCCATCCCGTAGACGATCGTGAACAGCGTCCCGAGGGAGCCGATGATGAAGACTCCGGTCAGCCCGGCCACGATCAGGCCCTTGCCCTGTTCCGCGCTGAACGTGTCGCGCAGGGCGGTCGCTCCGATGCGCTGTTTGGCCGCCCCCCAGATGGCGATGCCCAGGCAGAGCAGGATCGCGACGGCCATGACCACCTCGATCATGACCTTCGCTTCGTTGCCGAGACTGCCGAAAGGCCCCCAGTTCGGGGCGATTCCGCCGATGATGGTGGTGATGTCGCCCTTTTCGGCTGCCAGGATCATGTAACTCACCGCCCCTGTATGGGTAGTTCCGGAAGCCCCTTGCCCGACGGCAGGGGTTACGCACTATCTTCGCTGATGAAACCGCCGCCGTCGTCGACTTGACGGCTCTCTTTACCCGATCTCGCGGCCCGCGCTCCGCTTCCGCGCTCTGACCTGGGCAGGGGCGGTGTGTACGCGCGAGAACATGCGGTCACTCTGTGTATCACGGGGGGTGATGCCGGGCAATGATTGTCGTCTCGACGTACGGGGGGTGGGGTGAGGGGCCGCCGTTCGGAGCAGTGGCGTGGCGTGTCGTTGGGCCGGCCCGCCGACATGCGTCCGATCCTCTTCCCGTCGTTTCATCGGTGCGCGGGGGCGTGGCGGTGGGGTTGTCAGTGGGGTGCGGCAGGCTGGGGAGCATGACGACTCCATGGACTCTCGCGGACCTCGAGGCGGCCATCCGGGCGGGATGGTCGGCCGAGACCTGTGAGCCCTCCGACATCACGAAGATCCCCTGGACTCCGGAGAATCCGGGCTGGGGGCACTGTGACATCACCGCCCTCGTGGTGCAGGACCTGGTGGGCGGGGACCTGATGCTGGGCGAGGTGTTCCACGACGGCCGGCAGGAGGGCTACCACTGGTGGAACCTGCTGCCCGGGGGTATCCGGATCGATCTGACGCGGGAGCAGTTCCGGCGGGGGGAGACGGTCACGCCGGGGCGGGTCGTGAAGCGGCCGGGCGGGCGGTTGCGCAGGCGGTGGGAGGAGTACCAGCTGCTGCGGCAGCGGGTCATCGACAAGCTGGGGCCGTTGCCGGGGGCGATGGTGACGCAGGACGGGCGGCGGCTCGCCTATACGGACTTCGGGGGGCCGGGGGCGCCGCTGCTGGCGCTGCACGGGCACTTCGGGGAGGGGGCGGGGGCGGGGGCCTTCGAGCGCCTGGCCCGGGAGCTGGGTCCGGCGTGGCGGGTGATCGCCCTGGACCAGCGGGGGCACGGGAGGTCCGACCGGGCGGCGGAGTACACGCGGGACGGGTACGTGGCGGATGCGGCGGCCCTGCTGGAGCAGCTGGGGCTGGGGCCGGCGGTGGTGCTGGGGCATTCGCTGGGCGGGGTCAACGCGTACCAGCTCGCGGCGCGGCGGCCGGATCTGGTGCGGGCGGTGGTGGTCGAGGACATCGGGGCGGTGGTCGACGGCGACCTGACGTTCGCGCGGGAGTGGCCGAGACGGGCTGCGACCCGGGCCGGGTTCCTGGCGGGGGTGGGGAGTGCGGCGCCGCACTTGGAGGGGTCCCTGCAGGAGTATCCGGACGGGTGGGGGACCGCGTTCGAGGTGGAGGACATGGTGGAGTCCCAGCGGGGGCTGAACGGGGACCACTGGGGGGACTGGCTGGGGGTGCAGAAGCCGACGCTGCTGGTGCGGGGGGATCGGAGCGGGGTGCTGTCGGCGGAGCATGCGCGGGAGATGACGGTGCGGAGGGCGGGGGTGCGGTTGGTGGAGTTGCCGACGGGGCATGCGGTGCGGGTCGGGGACCCGGAGGGGTTCTTCGCTGCCGTGCGGGGGTTTTTGGCGCGGGTGTGAGGTGCGGGGCCGCGGGGCGGGGCGGGTGCGGCGCCGTTGCTGGGGCTCCGCCCCAGGCCCCGCGCCTCAAGCGCCGGCGGGGCTGAAAGGGCGGGGCTCCGCCCAGGCCCCGCGCCTCAAGCGTCGGCGGAGTTGAAAGGGCGGGGCTCCGCCCCAGGCCCCGCGCCTCAAGCGTCGGCGGAGTTGAAAGAGCGGGGCTCCGCCCCAGGCCCCGCGCCTCAAACGCCGGCGGGGCTGAAAGGGCGGGGTCAGGTCCAGTGGGTGGGGTGGGTGAGGGAAGGGGGGATGTGGGTGGTGGGGTCGCCCTGGGCTGCGTTCAGTTGGGGCTGGGTGAGGAAGATGGCGTCGCGGAGGTCCGCTCCGCGGAGGTTGGTGTCGCGGAGGTCCGCGCCGATCAGGTCCGCCGTGCGGAGGTCGGCGCGGGTGAGGTCGGCGGCGATCAGGTAGGCGCCGCGGAGGTTCGCGCCGCGCAGGTCGGCTCCGGAGAGGCGGGCGCCCATGAGGTCGGCGCCGCGGTGGTTCTTCTTGCGGCCCGGCACCTTCGCCCGTACGAGTTCGCTCGTCTTCAGGAGCAGGGTGTTGATCTGTTGGCGGAGGGGGCCGACGTCCAGGTCGGCAAGGGCCTGCGCGTCGGCGCGGGTCCATTCCTCGGTCTCCGCCAGGGCCCGGCGCAGGTCCGCGTGGACCGGGGCGGCGGTCGGGAGGGTCAGGGCCTGGCTCACGTAGAAGAGCAGTTCGTGGAGCTGCCGCAGTACCGGGAAGACCTCGAACATCTGGCGGGACGTGCCGGGGTGGGTGCGCCAGTCGCGGCCGCCGAAGGTGACCTGGGAGACCTGCTGCCCCGCGCCGAAGCAGTCGAAGACGGTGCAGCCCTGGAATCCCTTGTCGCGCAGCCGGGTGTGGATGCCGCAGCGGAAGTCCTGCTGGAGGTTCTTGCAGGGAGTTCCGGCGGGCTTGTTCATGGCGAAGTCGTTGGACTTGGCGAAGGGCAGCGCCACGCAGCAGAGCGCGAAGCAGTTCGCGCAGTCGGCCTGCAGGACGGGGAGCGCGGGGAGGTCGGAGGCGGCGGGGTGGTTCGGCACGCCGTCCATTGTCCTCCGTCGCGCCGGGTGCTCGGGGTCTTGATCCACGGGGCGGTGGCGGTGAGCATCCCGGTATGACAGAAGTGATCGCAGTCGCCGTTATTACTCTCCTCGCCGTGATCAGTCCCGGTGCCGACTTCGCCATGGTGGTCCGCAACAGCTATCTCTACGGGCGCCCCACCGGGCTGTTCGCCGCCGCCGGGGTCGCGGCCGGCGTGCTGGTCCACGTCTCCTACACGATGCTCGGGGTCGGTCTGCTGATCGCCTCGTCCACCGCGCTGTTCACCGCGATCAAGCTGGCGGGTGCGGCCTATCTGGTGTGGATCGGGATACGCACCTTCCGGGCGCGGGCCGAGGTGACCGTGGACCTGGAGTCGAAGCCGCAGCTGACCCGGCTGGGGGCGATGCGGTCGGGCTTCCTGACCAATGTGCTCAATCCGAAGACGACGCTGTTCGTGGTGTCGACGTTCACGCAGGTGGTGAACCCGGAGACCCCGGTGTGGCAGCAGGCGGGCTACGGGCTGTTCATGTCGGCGGCGCACCTGGGCTGGTTCGGGGCGGTCGCGCTGTTCTTCTCCGTCTCGCGGCTGCGTGACCGGATGCTGAAGGCGCAGAAGGCGCTGAACCGGGCCATTGGGTCGGTGCTGGTGGGGCTGGGGGTGGGGCTGGGGTTCGCCCGCTGAGGCGATCGCAGGGGCTGGTGGCCGGGGTTACCTGTCGGTAGCGTGGTCGGCATGGGTGCTGCCGAGGGGTACGAGGGATTCTTCGAGAGGGTCGACGCCGGGCGGTTCCTGGCCACCGAGTACACGCGGGGGCCGTGGGACCCGGGCTCGCAGCACGCCGGGCCGCCGGCCGCGCTGCTCGGGCGGGCCGTCGAGGAGCGGCCGGGTGCGCGTACGGACATGCGGATTGCCCGGATCACGTACGAGATCCTGCGCCCGGTGCCGATCGGCGAGCTGGAGATCACCACCAGTGTGCTGCGGGCCGGTCGCGGGACCGAGGTGGTCGAGGCGGCCCTCGCGCCGGCGGGCGGCGCGCCCGTGATGCTGGCGCGGGCCCTGCGGATCCGGGTCGCGCAGGAGGCCGTGCCGGCCGTGGTCCCGGGGCCGCAGCTGCCGCCGCCCGGGGAGGTGGAGGTGACGCCGTTCTTCCCGGTGCCGTGGGAGACCGGCTACCACTCGGCCATGGAGACCCGGTTCACCGAGGGCGCCTTCGTCGAACTGGGCCCCGGCACCTGCTGGATGCGGATGAAGGTGCCGCTCGTCGCCGGGGAGGAGACCAGGCCGCTGGACCGGGTGCTGATCGCCGCCGACTCGGGGAACGGGATCAGCTCGGTGATGGACTTCGGGCGGTACGTCTTCATCAACGGTGACCTGACGGTCCATCTGCACCGCCATCCGGTGGGCGAGTGGGCGTGCGTGGAGGCCCGTACGAGTGTGGACGCGGCCGGGATCGGGCTCGCGGACGCGCGGCTGCACGACGAGAAGGGGCCCATCGGGCGGAGCGCGCAGAGCCTTTTCGTGGCGCCCCGCTCCTAGACCGTCTCTTCGCGTCAACCCGGGTCCGTGGCGCGGAAGTCGGTGTGGCAGGCTCGTGCCGGTGGAGGCCCTGAGAGACGTCGACCCCGCGCAGATCGGGGCGCATGCGCTGGTGGCCCGGCTCGGTGCCGGGGGGATGGGGCAGGTGTACCTCGGGCGGTCGCCCGGTGGGCGCCTGGTCGCCGTGAAGGTGATCCGGGACGAGATCACCGGGCATCCGGAGGCGCTGGCCCGGTTCCGGCGCGAGGCCGAGACCGTGCGTGCGGTGCGGTCGGCGTACACGGCGAACCTGATCGACGCCTCGCTGGCGGCGGCGCCGTACTGGCTGGCGACCGAGTACGTGGCGGGCCCGACGCTCGGTCATGCGGTGGCGGAGCGCGGTGGCTTGCCCTCGGACACCTGCCGGCGGCTGTTCGCGGCCCTCGCGGAGGGGCTGGCGAGCGTGCACGCGTACGGGGTGACGCACCGGGACCTCAAGCCGCAGAACGTCATCCTGGGCGCGCAGGGGCCGCAGCTCATCGACTTCGGCATCGCGCGGGGCGTGGGCGAGACGGCTCTCACCCAGGACGGGCAGGCCCCGGGGACGCCGGGGTACACGGCGCCGGAGGTGCTGCTGGGTGCGGAGGCCGGGGCCGCGGCGGATGTCTTCGCGCTGGGCGCGACCCTCGCGTACGCGGCGACGGGGCGGCCGCCGTTCGGTACGGGCGTGGCGACGACGGTGAGCTACCGGGCGGTGCACGAGCCGGTCGACGTGGCCGGGGTGGAGCCGGGGCTGGCGGGGCTGATCGAGGCGTGCGTGGCGAAGGATCCGGCGGTGCGGCCGGGCCTGCGCGAGGTCATCGCCCGGTGCGGGGTCCGGGACGCGCTGATCGACGATCCGGTGTACCTCGGGCTCGGTGCGCTGGGTGAGGCCGTACCGGTGCACGAGATACGGACGCAGGGGCCGGGTCGCCCGTACGTCCCGACGGCGGTCGAGCAGGTGCCGCGGGCCGCGCGGGGTGCGGGGCTGCGGCGCGGTGCCATGGCCGGCGCGGGGGTGGCCGTGGTCGTGGCGCTCTCCCTGACGGCCTGGAAGCTGATCCCGTTCGACGGCAGTGGCAGTGGCAGTGGCAAGGGCAAGGTCAACGGCGGTGCCGCGGCCACGCCGCCGGCGGCGCAGGGCGGGCAGCCGCCCGCGGCCACCGGTTCCAAGGGTGCGGCCAAGCCCCCGGCCGAGTACATCG
This sequence comes from Streptomyces sp. NPDC030021, assembly GCF_055574035.1. Classification (NCBI taxonomy): domain Bacteria; kingdom Bacillati; phylum Actinomycetota; class Actinomycetes; order Kitasatosporales; family Streptomycetaceae; genus Streptomyces; species Streptomyces sp. NPDC030021. Next base: position 78,058 of record NZ_JBVIAH010000030.1, on the reverse strand, counting down.
ACAACAACCAGATCTCGCGCTACGTGTGGAGCGGCTCCCCCGACCTGGACCTGGCCGTTCAGGGGGTCGGCCAGTGCAACCAGCCGGCCGAGGAGAAGTCTCCGGGCGCGGGCTTCCAGTCGGCGGTGTCGACCACCAGCGTCAACGGGAAGCCGGGCAGGACCGCGTCCGTGAAGATGCGGATCAAATACGCGGAGATGGCCCAGTCCGCGCCGGATCCGTACTACGTGTCCGTGGCGGTCAAGTCCCCCCACGACATCGAGCCGTCCACGGGCAAGCCCTTCCCCATGGACAACCGGGCCGTCGGCTACACGAGCAAGCCCGTCGACATCTACACGCATTGGAAGTCGGGTGGCGACGTGACACTCACCTACCCGGACGACTTCACGATGCACGCCGCGGGCAAGACGTGGCCCGCTGTGCCCCTGTCCGCCGACCCTGGGGACTGGACGGTGGTCTTCTACCACGTCGAGGATGATCCTACGAAGTACGCGAGCATCGCCTGTTCGGGCTTCCGAGTGGGGTAGTAGGACATGCGACACGGCCGAATCACACGTTGAAGTGACGGTGATGGGGGAGGGTTGACGGGTGCGCAGATTCTGGATGGCCGGCGGGATCGGGATTGGGCTGTGTCTGACGTTCGTGGCGCTCCTCGTCGTGGGGACGTACTCGGCGGCGGCGGGCCTCGTGGGGTCCGGTGCGGCCGGCCGCACGGTGGGGCTGGCGAAGGGAGCCGTACCCGCCAAGTACCAGGCATTGGTGGAGAAGTGGGGCAATCTCTGCCCGGCCGTCAACCCGGCCCTGCTCGCCGCCCAGCTGTACTCCGAGAGCGGCTGGAACCCGAGCGCCGTGAGTCCGGCGGACGCGCGCGGTATCGCGCAGTTCATTCCGGGCACGTGGGCGGGCCACGGTATCGACGGGGACGGGGACGGGGACCGGGACATCTGGGATCCGAACGACGCGATCCCGTCGGCGGCCTCGTACGACTGCGAGCTGGCCAAGGACGTGGCGAGCGTGCCCGGGGACGATGCGTCGAACATGCTCGCGGCCTACAACGCGGGGGCGTACGCGGTCATCAAGTACGGCGGAGTGCCCCCGTACAAGGAGACCCAGGGGTACGTGAAGGCCATCACCACGCTGGCCAAGAGTTTCGAGCGGCCCGTCGGGCGGGTGGCGCCTTCGCAACAGGCCGCCGGGGCCATCTACTTCGCGCAGAAGCAGCTCGGGACGCCGTATCTGTGGGGTGGCAACGGGACGCCCGATCAGGACGGGCGGTTCGACTGTTCCGGGCTGACCAAGGCCGCGTACGAGACCGTGGGGATCGAGTTGCCGCGCGTGGCGAACGACCAGTACAACGCCGGGGCGCACCCTTCGCGCGATCAACTCCTGCCCGGTGACCTCGTCTTCTTCTCCGATGATCTGACGAACTCCCGGGACATCCGGCACGTCGGGCTCTACGTGGGCGGCGGGTACATGATCAACGCCCCTTACACCGGTGCCGTGATCCGTTTCGACAAGATCGACACCCCGGACTACTTCGGTGCGACGCGCGTGACCAGGGACGGCGCGGAGGCCCTTCCGGAGCGTTCCGGCGCCGGTCGCCCGGCATAGCAACTCTCCGTAATGCAAAGGCCCTGAGCTGCGACGATGGGTCACTCTTCGATAACGTTGGAGTGATCATTGCGTGGAGAATGGAACGTAGGAGCCAGAACGGGCGTTCCATGGGCGCGGGGGTTGATCAAGTGGGGGTCGGAGGGGCGCACACAGGGGTGCGTCCCGCAGGGGAACCACGGCAAGGGCAAGGGGCCGCATCACCATGGCTGGACTCACAACAGGTGGGCCGAACGTGGATGTCAGCCTGCTGTACGAGATCAACGGAGCCGCCCGGCACGCTCCGGCGTGGCTGGACCGGGTCGTGAGCCTGGCCGGGGAGTACGGGATCCTGCTGGCCCTGGTGCTCCTGGTCCTGTGGTGCTGGCGCGGTGCCCGCCGACAGGACGAGGCCGCCGCCGTCGAGTCCGTCGCCGCGCTCGTCTGGGCCCCGCTGGCCGCCGGGCTGGCGCTGCTCGTGAATGTGCCGCTGCGTGAATTCGTGGGGCGGCCGCGGCCGTTCCGCCAGCACGAGGGCCTGCAAGTGCTCGACCCCGCCTTCGGCTGGGGGCTCGGGCGCACCGAGTTCTCCTTCGTCAGCGGCCACACCACCCTCGCGATGGCCCTGGGCGTAGGCCTGTTCGTGGCGAACCGGAAGTTCGGCCTCCTGGGGATCGGGCTGGCCTTCGCCGAGGGCCTGTGCCGGGTCTACATGGGCATCCACTACCCGACCGACGTCATCGGCGGCCTCGCCCTCGGCACCGCGGTGGTGCTCGTGCTCGCGCCGCTCGCCATGGCGGCGCTGACCCCGGTGGTGCGGGCGGTGGCCCGCTCCCGGCGCGGTGGCCGGCTCGTACGGGCCAAGAACGCCGCGCTGCCCCGGCCGGTCGGCCTCCCGCAGGCACAGACCCCGCCCGCGGGGCAGCGTACGCACGAGAGCGACCTCGCCGCCTGACACCGGTGGCGGTGCGGCCGGGATCAGCCCTGCGCGTACGCATTCCATACGGCGAGCAGCACGGCCGCCAGCAAGCACAGCAGCGCCGCCCCGAAGCACATCCGCACCGCCTTCGGCCGGGACCGGGTACGGGACCGGGTCCGGGTCCGGGTCCGGGACCGGGTCCGGGACCGGGACCGGGACCGGGGCATCAGGGAGCACCGCCGTCGGTGTCGCGGCGGTACCGGGAGCGCAGCCACCAGCCGGTCGCCGCGGCCGCGGCCGAGGTGAGCCCGATGGCCAGGGCCACGTCGGCCGGGCTGTCCGCCGAGCCCACAGGGCCGGCCCAGGCCGCGGCGGCCGGGGCGGACACGATGAGCAGGGCCCAGAGAAGGGTCGCGACGCGGGCTGCGGAACCTGGCATGGATCAAGGGCATCCGCTGCGGCCCGCCCCGGCCAGCCGGGCGGTCCGAACGGCCTACCCCGCCCGGCTACGCCTGCGTGTGGCGGGCCGCGTCTCTGCGGGCCAGGTCGCGGGAGCGGCGGGCGGGACCGCTCCAGCCGCACGTGCAGACGGCCAGGCAGAACGATCCGCGGTCGGCGGTGGATGTGGTGTGGCCGGCGGGCGGCTCCGGCTGCGCGTGGGGCCGCGGGAGCGGCAGGGAGTCAAGCGGAGGGACCAGTCTCGCTTCGGTGTGCGGTTCCACAGGTCCACGGTACCGGGGCGGGCGGCGCGCGGGGAGGGTGCGCCCCCGTGACGGGAAACCCCGGACCTCGTTAAACGGAGCGGGTGGGGGCCTCGGGCAAGCAGCGGTCATGCGTTGGGGGTTGGCAGGCGATGGTGGATCACCAGCACAGGCGGCCGCGCGGGCGTGCGGGTGAGGCGGTGCTCGCCGCCGGCGTCACCCTGGCGGTCACGACGATGACCGGGTGCGCGGGCGACGCGAGCGACGGCCGGCCTCCGCCGGACCCGGCGGCGGTGGTCCGCGGGGCCGCCGACGCACTCGCGAGGACCGGCAGTGCCCGGGCCCGTACGGCCATGGAGATGGCCACGGGCGGCACCCGGGTCACGATCCGCGGCGAGGGCGGGGTGGACTTCAAGAAGCGGATGGGCCAGCTCATCGTGATGCTCCCGGCCGATGTGAAGGGCAAGGCCGAGCACCGGCCCATCACCGAGCTGCTCGTGCCGGGCGCGCTCTACATGAAGAACCGCGGCGCGGGCGTCCCGGACGACAAGTGGGTCCGGGTCGACACGACGGCCCTGAACGACGGGAACCTGGTCACGGGCGGGGCCACCGATCCGCTGGTCGCGGCCGAGCTGCTGCGGGGCGCGCAGGAGGTGACGTACGTGGGGGAGACCGAGGTGGCGGGCACCAAGGTGCGGCACTACCGGGGGACCACCGACATCGGGCGGGCCGCGGGGAGCGCGTCACCGGAGCTGCGGGGGGCGCTGCGGGCGGCGGCGAAAGGGTTCAGCACGGACACGGTGCCGTTCGACGCCTATCTGGACGAGGAGGGGCGCCTGCGGAAGGTCAGGCACCGGTTCACGTACGTCAACAATGGCGTGATCGATGTGTCGTCGACCACGCTGCTGTACGGGTTCGGGACGCCGGTGACCGTCGTATTGCCAGCAAATGGGGACATTTACGCCGGGAAGATCTCCGACCAGTGAGGCGGACGAGGGGCGGGCGGCGCGATCGGGCCATGGCCCGGTATCCGGAAATGGTCCATCCGTGTCATGCGGGGGACGGTACGGCCTCCCTACGCTGAGAAGCCGGGCGCCGGCGCGTGGTGCGGTGCGGTATGACCGATGACGGCCGCTGGCCGGCGGCAGATTGAGGTGACACGCGTGACTCCCGCAGGCGGTACGACGGTGCAGGACCACGTTGCTCTCGCCGAGATCGAGCTGTGTGGTGAGCTGATCATCGCCGCGTCGGCGGCCGCGGAGGAGCGGCTCAGTCTGGACCGCATCGACGAGGTCCTGCTCGGGCAGTAGCCGGTCGCCTCCCGGCGGGGGTCAGTGGACGGTGCGTGTGCCGCGCCGCTGCTGGGGCTCCGCCCCAGACCCCGCGCCTCAAACGCCGGCGGGGCTGAAAGAGCGGGGCTCCGCCCCAGGCCCCGCGCCTCAAACGCCGGCGGGGCTGGGATGTGCGGGGCCGGGTTTGCGCGGGCTGGGCATTGCCGGGCTTGGGAGGGGGCGGCGGTCAGGTGCGCAGGAGGCGGGCGATGGCCTTGGTGGCCTCCTCGACCTTCGCGTCGATCTCGGTGCCGCCCTTGACCGCGGCGTCGGCGACGCAGTGCCGCAGGTGTTCCTCCAGCAGCTGGAGCGCGAAGGACTGCAGCGCCTTCGTGCTCGCCGAGACCTGGGTGAGTATGTCGATGCAGTAGACGTCCTCGTCGACGAGCCGCTGGAGGCCGCGGATCTGGCCCTCGATCCGGCGCAGCCGCTTGAGGTGCTCGTCCTTCTGGTGGTGATAGCCGTGGACGGCTCCGGAGCCCTCCGCCTCGATGGTCGTCATACGTCCTCCCGTGGTCCGGAACGAGGGGTGCATGCCGAATGCATACCCCTCATGGGTATAGGGTACTGGGCCCCGCCGTCCTGGGCAGGGGTCCGTGGTCCCCACTCTGCCCGATGGAGGACACTGTGGAACGGCCGGTTAGCCGTGGCCGGGGGATGCGCCTAGCATCAGCCTGACCGAATCCAATGCACCCCGAGGACCTCACGTGCGATTTCGTCTGACCCCCAGGGAGACGAGCTTCTACGACATGTTCGCCGCATCCGCGGACAACATCGTCACGGGCTCCAAGCTCCTGATGGAACTGCTCGGAGCGGACTCCTCCGCCCGGGCCGAGATCGCGGAGCGGATGCGGGCAGCGGAGCACGCGGGGGACGACGCCACTCACGCGATCTTCCACCAGCTGAACTCCTCCTTCATCACGCCGTTCGACCGCGAGGACATCTACAACCTGGCCTCGTCGCTCGACGACATCATGGACTTCATGGAGGAGGCCGTCGACCTCGTCGTCCTCTACAACGTGGAGGAGCTCCCCAAGGGTGTCGAGCAGCAGATCGAGGTGCTGGCGCGTGCGGCGGAACTGACCGCCGAGGCCATGCCGCACCTGCGGACGATGGACAACCTGACCGAGTACTGGATCGAGGTCAACCGCCTCGAGAACCAGGCCGACCAGATCCACCGCAAGCTGCTCGCCCAGCTCTTCAACGGCAAGTACGACGCCATCGAGGTGCTGAAGCTCAAGCAGATCGTCGACGTGCTCGAAGAGGCGGCCGACGCGTTCGAGCACGTTGCGAACACGGTGGAGACCATCGCGGTCAAGGAGTCCTGAACCTCGTGGACACCTTTGCTCTGGTCGTGACCATCGGTGTCGCGCTCGGCTTCACGTATACGAACGGTTTCCACGACTCGGCGAACGCGATCGCGACGTCCGTCTCGACGCGGGCGCTGACCCCGCGCGCGGCGCTGGCGATGGCGGCCGTGATGAACCTCGCCGGCGCCTTCCTGGGCAGCGGCGTGGCCAAGACGGTCAGCCAGGGCCTGATCGAGACGCCCACGGGCGCCACGGGCATGTGGATCCTCTTCGCGGCGCTGGTCGGCGCGATCGTCTGGAACCTGATCACCTGGTACTTCGGGCTGCCCTCGTCCTCCTCGCACGCGCTGTTCGGCGGCATGGTGGGCGCGGCGCTGGCCGGCGGTACGGAGGTGATCTGGTCGGGGGTCCTCGACAAGGTCGTCATCCCGATGTTCGTCTCGCCTGTCGTCGGCCTGATCGTCGGTTACCTGGTGATGGTGGCCATCCTGTGGATGTTCCGCCGGTCCAACCCGCACAAGGCGAAGCACGGCTTCCGTATCGCGCAGACGGTCTCGGCGGCCGCGATGGCGCTCGGACACGGTCTGCAGGACGCGCAGAAGACGATGGGCATCGTCGTGATGGCCCTGGTCATCGCCGATGTGCAGAGCGCCGACGCGCCGATCCCGGTCTGGGTCAAGGTCGTGTGTGCCGTGATGCTGTCGCTGGGTACGTACGCGGGCGGCTGGCGCATCATGCGTACGCTCGGCCGCAAGATCATCGAGCTGGACCCGCCGCAGGGGTTCGCCGCGGAGACCACGGGTGCCTCGATCATGTTCGGTTCGTCGTACCTCTTCCACGCGCCGATCTCCACCACCCACGTGATCACCTCGGCGATCATGGGTGTGGGCGCGACCAAGCGTGTGAACGCGGTCCGCTGGGGCGTCGCCAAGAACATCATCCTGGGCTGGTTCATCACGATGCCGGCCGCGGCCTTGGTCGCGGCGCTGAGCTTCTGGATCGTGGACCTGGCGTTGGTGTAGTCCCCGGGTCCCCGGGTCCCCGGACGAAAGCGGGCCGGCTCCCCCCACCCAGGGGGAGCCGGCCCTTTTCTTTCTTTCGCCTTGCGGTGGCACCGCCATGCAGCACCGCAGGACGTCTAGTCCCGGTTTAGCCGAAGCGACCCGAGATGTAGTCCTCGGTCGCCTGGACGGACGGGTTCGAGAAGATCCGGTCCGTGTCGTCGAGCTCGATGAGCTTGCCGGGCTGGCCGACGGCCGAGAGGTTGAAGAAGGCGGTGCGGTCCGAGACGCGGGCCGCCTGCTGCATGTTGTGCGTCACGATGACGATCGTGAAGCGCTCCTTGAGCTCGCCGATCAGGTCCTCGATCGCCAGGGTGGAGATCGGGTCCAGGGCCGAGCAGGGCTCGTCCATCAGCAGGACCTGGGGCTCGACCGCGATGGCGCGGGCGATGCACAGACGCTGCTGCTGGCCGCCGGAGAGGCCGGAGCCGGGCTTGTTCAGGCGGTCCTTGACCTCGTTCCAGAGGTTGGCGCCCTGGAGCGACTTCTCGACTACGTCCGTGAGCTCGGACTTCTTGAAGTTGCCGTTGAGCCGCAGGCCCGCCGCCACGTTGTCGAAGATCGACATGGTGGGGAAGGGGTTCGGGCGCTGGAAGACCATGCCGACCGTGCGGCGGACCGCGACGGGGTCCACGCCGGTGCCGTACAGGTTCTCGTCGTCCAGCAGGACCTTGCCCTCGACGCGGCCGCCGGGGGTGACCTCGTGCATGCGGTTGAGGGTGCGCAGGAAGGTGGACTTGCCGCAGCCGGACGGGCCGATGAAGGCCGTCACGGAGCGGGGCTCCACGGTCATCGAGATGTCATCGATGGCCTTGTGGGTGCCGTAGAAGGCGGACAGTCCGGAGACGTCGATTCGCTTCGCCATGAGGGGTCACTTCGCTTTCATAAGTCGCGTCAGCGACCGGTCTTCGGGGCCTTCCAGCGGGCGATGCCGCGGGCCACCAGATTGAGGATCATGACGAAGGCGATCAGGACGAGCGCTCCGGCCCATGCCCGGTCGTAGGAGGCTTCACTGCCGACCTTGTACTGCTCCCAAATGTAGAGAGGGAGCGAGGACTGGGCGCCTTCGAAGGGGTTGCCGTTGATCAGCTGGGAGCCGAAGACCAGCAGCATGATCGGGGCGGTCTCGCCGGCGATGCGGGCGACGGCCAGCATCAGACCGGTGGAGATACCGCCGATGGCGGTCGGGAGCACGACCTTGAGGATCACGCGCCACTTCGGCACACCGAGGGCGAGGGCGGCCTCGCGCAGCTCGTTCGGGACGAGCTTGAGCATCTCCTCGGTGGAGCGGACCACGACCGGCATCATCAGGATCGACAGGGCCATGGCGCCGGCGAAGCCGGACGGGCCGAAGCCGAGCATCAGGTTCCAGGTCGTCAGGATGAACAGGCCCGCGACGATGGAGGGGATGCCGGTCATGACGTCGACGAAGAAGGTGACGGACCTGGCGAGGCGGCCGTTGCCGTACTCGACCAGGTAGACGGCGGTCAGCAGGCCGATGGGGGCCGCGATCAGCGTGGCGAGTGCGACCTGCTCGATGGTGCCGAGCAGGGCGTGGTAGACGCCGCCGCCCTCGTCGAAGCTGGTCACGCCGTTCATGGAGTGGCTGAGGAAGGTGCCGCTCAGGAGCTTCAGGCCGCGGCTGATCGTGGTCCACATCAGCGAGAGCAGCGGGATGACCGCGAGGACGAAGCAGACCCACACGAGGGAGGTCGCGACGCGGTCCTTGGCCTGCCGGCGGTTCTCGATCACCGCGCTGGCGGTGTACGTGATGGCGATGAAGAGCAGTGCCGCGAGCAGACCCCACTGGATCTTGCTCTGGAGGCCGAAGGCGAGGCCGATGCCGCAGCCGAGGGCGATCGAGAGGGCCGCGATGCCGGTCGGGGCCCAGCGGGGCAGGCCGCCGCGGGTGAGGCCGGCGGGGGCGGCGGACTTGCGGGCCCGGGTGGGCCGCTGGTCCTGGATTGCGTGGCTCATCAGGCGTTCGCCCCCGAGAAGTCCTTGCGGCGAGCGATGATCAGGCGAGCTGCACCGTTGACCAGCAGGGTGAGCAGGAAGAGGACGAGACCGGAGGCGATCAGCGCGTCGCGGCCGAACTCGTTGGCCTCGTCGAACTTCGCGGCGATGTTCTGCGCGAAGGTACCGCCGCCGGGGTTCAGGATGTGGCCGGAGATCAGGAAGCTCGGGGAGAGGACGGTCGCGACGGCCATGGTCTCGCCGAGCGCGCGGCCGAGGCCGAGCATCGAGGCGGAGATGACGCCGGAGCGGCCGAAGGGCAGCACCGACATGCGGATGACCTCCCAGCGGGTCGCGCCGAGGGCCAGGGCGGCCTCTTCGTTCATGCGCGGGACCTGGAGGAAGACCTCACGGCTGACGCTGGTCACGATCGGCAGGATCATGATCGCGAGCAGGATGCCGACGGTGAAGAGCGAGCGGGCGACGCCGACCTGGGTCTTCTCGAACACGTACGTCCAGCCGAGGTACTCGTCCAGCCAGAGGTTCAGGCCGTTGAGCTGCGGGACGAGGAAGAGGGCGCCCCAGATGCCGTAGATGATCGACGGCACGGCGGCCAGCAGGTCGACCACGTAGGCGAGGGGCGCGGCCAGCTTGCGCGGCGCGTAGTGCGAGATGAACAGGGCGATGCCGACAGCGATCGGGACGGCGATGGCCATCGCGACGATCGAGCTGACGACGGTGCCGAAGAGCAGGACGGCGATGCCGAAGACGGGCGGGTTGGCCGACGCGTTCCAGTCGAAGGTGGTGAGGAAGTTCCCCTCGTTCTTCGACAGGGCGATCGAGGCGCGGTAGGTGAGGAAGGCGGCGATCGACGCCATGATCACCAGGAGCAGGATGCCGGAGCCCTTGGAGAGCCCGGCGAAGATCTTGTCACCGGCGCGACCGGTGGATCCTCCGCTACGGGTGACAGGCGGAGCCGTGTCTATCTGGGTGGGTGTGGTGGAAGCCATGGTCTTTCCGGTCTGTGTGGGGGGCAGGCCCCCTGGCGGCGGTGCACCGGATTCCCCCGGGTGGAGGGGAAGGGCCCCCGAGGTGTCGGTTGCCCGGACGGGGGCGGCCGACACCTCGGAGGTCAGGATTTAGCCGAGGGTGTTGATGACCTCGCGGACCTTGGTGTTGATCTCGGCCGGGATCGGCGCGTAGCCGTTCTCGAGGAGGACCTTCTGGCCCGCGTCCGAGGCGGCGTAGTTCAGGAAGGACTTCACGGTCGGGAGCGTCTCGGCCTTGTTGCCCTTGTCGCAGACGACCTCGTAGGTCACCAGGACGAGCGGGTAGGCGCCCTCGGCCTTGGTGGTGTAGTCGAGCTTGAGGGCCAGGTCGGAGCCGGTGCCGGCGATCTTGGCGGCGGCGATGGCCTTGGAGGCGTTCTCACCGCTGGCCTTGACCGGGGCTGCGGCACCCGTGTTCAGGTCGACGGTCTTGATGCTCTGCGAGCTGGCGAAGGAGAGCTCGAAGTAGCCGATCGCACCGTCGACCTGCTTGACCTGGGCGGCGACGCTGGAAGAGCCGGAGGCCGACTGACCGCCCGGGGCGGCCCACTTCTTCGCGGCCTCGTACGGCCAGGCGTCGCCCGCGGTGGCCTTGAGGTACTTGGTGAGGTTCTCGGTGGTGCCCGAGTCGTCGGAGCGGTGGAAGGCCTGGATGGCGGTGGAGGGAAGCGTGACGCCGGGGTTCAGCTTCTTGATCGCCTCGTCGTCCCACTTCTTGATCTTGTCGTTGAAGATGTTGGCGACCGTGGCGGCGTCGAGGTTCAGCTTGTCCACGCCGGCGACGTTGAAGCCGAGGGCGATGGGGCCGCCGACCATCGGGAGGTCGATGCCCTGGCCACCGGTGCAGATCTTCTTCGACTCCTCGACCTGCTCCGGCTTCAGCGCCGAGTCGGAGCCGGCGAAACCGACCGTGCCCTGGTTGAAGGCGACGATGCCCTCACCGGAGGAGGAGGACTTGTAGTTCACCTCGACGCCGGAGCAGGCGGCCATGTAGTTCTTGATCCACAGCTCGATCGCGTTCTTCTGCGCGGAGGAGCCGGAGGCCAGGAGCTTGCCCTTGGCGTCGTCGCACTTGATGTCGCCCGCGGCGGCCGCGGAGGGCTTCGCCGAACCGTCGGCGGTCTTGGTGTTGTCGTCCGAGCCGCACGCCGTGAGGACCAGGGCGCCGGACACGACAAGCGCGCCGAGGGCGGAGGCACGAAGCATGTTCTTGCGCTGAAGCTTCACTTTTCGGGTGTTCCTTCCAGAAGCCGCCGGCCGCTTTCTGAATCGGGGCGGCGTGCGAAGAGGACTACGTCGGTTGTGCGCGGCTGAGCTGCTCGACTTCCGGGCGACTCGCTCCGTGCATCACCGAAATTAGGCAGAACAGGTGAAGCGGCCGACCGGCCCGAGTGAACGGATGGTGAACCGTGGCGGACGGCCCGGTGTGTCCCGGGCCGGTCGCACGCAGCCGTCATCATCCGTTATCCGCACGTTATCGCGGCGTGACCGCGGGCTCGGGAAGCCAGAGATGCTGGAATTCGAGGCGGGCCGCCTCGACCTCGTGGCGCTGGTCGGCGTGCAGGACGCCCAGGGCGTAGGCCGTGGCCGGGGCGATGCGCGGGGTGCGGGCCGCCGTCGCCGAGGCCGTCGCCGCCTCGGCCGCGTCACGGTGGCGGTCCAGGGCGTCGCCCGCGGCCGCCGGCCGGGTCACGTCCTCGCCGAGCGCCTCGCGCGCGTACCGGTGGACCCGCAGCAGGCGGCGCACCTCGTGCCAGAGCCCGTCGTGGTCCGCGTTGTACGGATGTGCGCCGTCGACCGGGGGGAGCGCCGCGACCGCCGCCGACAGGCGGGTTTCGGCCACGGCGGCCAGCGGGACGAGTACCTCCGCCACCCGCCCCCGGGCCGCGACCGCGTCCAGCGGCACCTCCGAGGCGAGCACCGCGACCGCGTCCGCCACCGCGTGGAAGCGGGAGGAGCCGAGCGCCTGGAGGGTGGCCGAGTGGGCGCGCGTACGGGCCAGGGTGAGCTGGCGCTCCAGCAGGGCGCCGGCCCGCGCCGAGCCCACCGTCAGCGCGCCGGCCGAGCCGCGCGGCGCCGGCAGTTCCGGGGCCCCCGACAGCCGGTGCAGGGCGTCCATCAGCCGGGTCAGCCGGGCCGCGTACGCGTGCTCGTCGGCCAGGGTCGAGGACAGCCACACCAGCTCGGTGCGCAGCCCGTCGGCCCAGGAGGACTCGGTCACCACCCGGAAGGTGGCCAGGGAACCGCTGATGCGGCGCGCAGCCCCCCGCAGGCTGCGCGCCGCGTCGCTTCCTTCGGCGGCCCCGCTCGCTGTGCCTTCGTCGTGTAGGCGCAGCGCGCGCAGGAAAGCGGTGGCCTGGGCGCGCAGGTACGCGCCGAGCACGGCACCTGCGTCCGCCGTCGCCGTAATCGGGTCATGGTTTGGCTGAGCCACGCCGGCGCCTCCGGGCGTCTATGAGCGTCTCCTGTACGTGCCGCAGCGGCTGGCCGTCCGCGTCCGTGCTGTGCCGGGTCCACTCGCCGTCCGGGCCCAGGTGCCAGGAGGAGGTGGCGTCGGACATCCCGGTTTCCAGCATCCGGTCCAGTGCCGCGCGGTGGGCCGGGTCGGCGACCCTGACCAGTGCCTCGATACGGCGGTCGAGGTTGCGGTGCATCATGTCGGCGCTGCCGATCCACACCTCGGGTTCGCCGCCGTTGCCGAAGGCGAAGACCCGGGAGTGTTCCAGGAAGCGGCCGAGGATCGAGCGGACCCGGATGTTGTCCGAGAGCCCGGGGACCCCGGGGCGCACGGCGCAGATGCCGCGCACCCAGATGTCGACGGGCACTCCCGCCTGGGAGGCCCGGTAGAGCGAGTCGATGAGGGCCTCGTCGACGATCGAGTTCATCTTGAGCCGGACGTAGGCGGGGCGGCCGGCCTTGTGGTGGGCGGCCTCCTTGTCGATCCGCGCTATCAGTCCGTCCCGCAGCGAGCGGGGCGCCACCATCAGCCGGCGGTAGGTCTCGCGGCGCGAGTAGCCGGACAGCCGGTTGAAGAGGTCGGAGAGGTCCGCGCCGACCTGCGGGTCGGCGGTGAGCAGGCCGAGGTCCTCGTAGAGCCGGGCGGTCTTGGGGTGGTAGTTGCCGGTGCCCACGTGCGAGTAGCGGCGCAGCGTCTCGCCCTCCTGGCGGACGACGAGCGACAGCTTGCAGTGGGTCTTGAGGCCGACGAGCCCGTAGACGACGTGGCAGCCGGACTCCTCCAGCTTGCGCGCCCACTTGATGTTGGCCTGCTCGTCGAAGCGGGCCTTGATCTCGACGAGTACGAGGACCTGCTTGCCGGAGTCGGCGGCGTCGATCAGGGCGTCCACGATCGGGGAGTCGCCGGAGGTGCGGTAGAGCGTCTGCTTGATGGCGAGGACGTCCGGGTCGGCGGCGGCCTGCTCCAGGAAGGCCTGCACCGAGGTGGAGAAGGAGTCGTACGGGTGGTGCAGCAGGACGTCCCGCTCGCGCAGGGCGGCGAAGATGTCGGGCGCGGACGCGGACTCGACCTCGGCGAGGTCGCGGTGGGTGCCGGCGACGAACTTCGGGTACTTGAGCTCCGGGATGTCCAGCGAGGCGATCCCGAAGAGGGCGGTCAGGTCCAGCGGGCCGGGCAGCGGGTAGACCTCGGAGGCGTTGACCTTCAGCTCCTGCACCAGCAGGTCCAGGACGCCCGGGTCGATGGACTCCTCGACCTCCAGGCGCACGGGCGGGCCGAAGCGTCGCCGCATGAGCTCCTTCTCCAGGGCCTGGAGCAGGTTCTCGGCGTCGTCCTCCTCCACCTCCAGATCCTCGTTGCGGGTCACGCGGAACATGTGGTGCGCGAGCACCTCCATGCCGGGGAACAGCTCCTCCAGGTGCGCGGCGATGACGTCCTCCAGCGGGACGTAGCGCTGCGGGGAGGCCTCCAGGAAGCGGGAGAGGAGCGGCGGGACCTTGACCCGGGCGAAGTGGCGGTGGCCGCTGACGGGGTTGCGTACGACCACGGCCAGGTTCAGGGAGAGGCCGGAGATGTACGGGAAGGGGTGCGCGGGGTCCACGGCCAGCGGGGTCAGCACCGGGAAGATCTGGTTGCGGAACAGGGTGAAGAGGCGCGCCTGCTCCTTCTCGGTCAGATCGGGCCAGCGGATGAGGTGGACGCCCTCCTCGGCGAGTGCCGGGGAGATGTCCTGCTGGAAGCAGGCGGCGTGCCGGGCCATGAGCTCGCGCGAGCGCGTCCAGATGAGGTCCAGCACCTCGCGGGGCTGCAGGCCGGAGGCCGAACGGGTGGCGACACCCGTCGCGATACGCCGTTTGAGGCCGGCCACGCGGACCATGAAGAACTCGTCGAGGTTGCTCGCGAAGATCGCCAGGAAGTTGGCGCGCTCCAGCAGGGGCGTCGTCGGATCCTCGGCGAGCTCCAGCACCCGCTCGTTGAAGGCGAGCCAGCTGCGCTCCCGGTCGAGGAAGCGGCCCGGCGGGAGCTCGTCGCCGTCCTTGTCGTCGTCGTAGGCGTCCAGATCCGCGTCGAGATCGGGCTCCAGGTCGACGTGCGGGCGGTGCGCCGAGATGGAGCCTATGCGGGCGTGGGCTCCGGTGACGGACCGGCCGGGGGCGGCGGCGGGGGTGTGAGACGGGTGCTGGGCGGGGACCTCGGTGGGGCCTGCGCTGGGCTGGTGGCTCATGACTCCATTCTTCCGCGCACGCGGGAGGACAGGCACGTCGGAAGTGTCGGCCGTCAGTCGGAGTCGGGGCTGCATTGGGGGAGAGTCGCAAGCGCGTCTGAATGCCTGGTTAATGGCGTGTGGCTTCCCGGGTCCGGATGGCGCACGAGTCGCCTCCCGGCGGGGGTGGCGGGGGCCTGTGCGCCCCGGGCGTGCGCGGCCCCTGCGGGGGGCTCGGCCTTGGGCTCCCCGGGTCCGGGCGCTGCCCGGACCCGCGCCTCGGTCGCCGGCGGGGCCCAAAGATCGGGGCTCCGCCCCGGACCCCGCGCCTCAAACGCCGGCGGGGCTGGATTTGGCCCGGCGAGGCTGAAAGACCGGGGCTCCGCCCCCGGCCCCGCGCCTCAAACGCCGGCGGGGCTGGATTTGGCCCGGTCAGCTTTCGGTGCGGTACATCAGGTCGACCTCGTGGGTGGTGAAGCCGAGGCCCTCGTACACGGCCAGGGCCGCCGGGTTGTCGGCGTCCACGTAGAGCATGGCCGTCGGCAGGCCCTGGGCCGCCAGGTGGCGCAGGCCGATCGCGGTGAGGGCCTTGCCGAGGCCGCCGCCCTGGGCGCCCGGGCGGACGCCGACCACGTAGACCTCGCCCAGCTGCTCCGCCGCGTGGACCTTGGTCCAGTGGAAGCCGACGAGCTCGCCGTCGCGCTCCGCGAGGAAGAAGCCCTTGGGATCGAACCACGGCTGCGCGATCCGGTCGTCCAGGTCGCGCTGGGTCAGCGAACCCTGCTCGGGGTGATGGGCGAAGGCGGCCGCGTTCGCCGTGAGCCAGGCCTTGTCGTCGGCGCCGGGCACGAAGGTCCGTACGGTCACCCCGGGCGGGAGCACCGGCTCCGGCAGCGGGTCCCCGCCGGCCAGCGGCCGGCGCAGCTGGCGCAGCTCGCGGAAGAGGGTCAGGCCGAGCACCTGCGCGAGGTGCCGGGCGGCCGACTTGCCGCCGTGCGCCCATACCCGCAGCCGCTTGCCGGAGGCGGCCAGCAGGGCCGTGCCCATGGCCCGCCCGTGTCCGCGGCCGCGCAGGGCCGGGTGCACGACGAGTTCGGCGGCCGGGGCCTCCACCGGGTCGGTGTCCTCCAGTTGTCCGTAAGCGGAGAGCCGGCCGCCCTCGGTGAGCAGGAAGTGCCGGATGCCCTCGCGCGGTCCGCCGCGCAGCTGGAGCCGTCCCTGTTCGGACACGGCGGTGGTGCCGTCCGTACGCGCCGCGTCCTCGATGAGTTCGAGTACGGCGATCGCCTGTTCCTCCGTCAGCTCGTCGAGGGTCTGAATCTGCCGTCCCGGCTCCAGGGCCGCTGCTGCGTCAGTCATGGCACGAGCCTACGACCGCCATGGGGGAGGGGCGGAGTGCGGGCGCGTGGTCGGTCCTTCTTCTGCGCGTAACCAACGCGATACCCCTACCCCCTGGTAGAGCTACGCGCGTTGACCATAGGCTTCGGCGGACCTCCCATGTCTTACCTCTGTCACATAAGGGGACTAAATGTCAGCGACGCCACAACGGCACCGCCGAACCCGCCGGTTGACCCTCACCGCCCTCGCCGTCACGGCCGGGGCCGGGGCCATGGTCGCCGCCGCACTTCCGGCCGGTGCCGCGAGTGGTGGCGGTGCGGCCAAGAGCCGGACCGTCGATGTGCAGATGCTGTCGTTCAACGACTTCCACGGCACGCTGGAGCCCCCGCAGGGTTCCTCCGGCACCGTGACCGAGCGTCAGGCCGACGGCACCACCAAGGCCATACCCGCGGGCGGTGTCGAGTACCTCGCGACCAGCCTGCGCGAGGCCCGCAAGGGCCACGAGTACTCCGTCACGGCCGCGGCCGGTGACATGATCGGCGGCAGCCCGATGCTGTCCGGGCTCTTCCACGACGAGCCGAGCATCGAGGCGCTGAACAAGATCGGCCTGGACGTATCCAGCGTCGGCAACCACGAGTTCGACGAGGGCAAGACCGAGCTGCGCCGCATGGGTTACGGCGGCTGCCACCCGGTCGAGGGCTGCTTCGAGTACGGCAAGGAGTTCACCGGCGCCGAATTCCAGTACCTCGCCGCCAACGTCACGGACGAGAAGACCAAGCGTCCGCTGATGTCGCCCACCTTCATCTGGAAGAAGGGTGACGTGAAGATCGGCTTCATCGGCGTCACCCTGGAGGGCACTCCGGACGTCGTGACCGCCGAGGGCGTCAAGGGCCTCAAGTTCGGCGACGAGATCGAGACGATCAACAAGTACGCCGCCGAGCTGAACAAGCAGGGCGTGAAGTCGATCGTCGCGCTGATCCACGAGGGCGGCCTGCCCGCCAACGGCGCGTACAACTACGACTGCAACGTCCCGGGTGCCGGCGCCGGCATCTCGGGCGCGATCGTGGACATCGCCAAGAACGTGGACTCCAAGGTCGACGCGCTGGTCACCGGCCACACGCACCAGGCCTACGCCTGCAACATCCCGGACCCGGCGGGCAACCCGCGTACGGTGACCTCGGCCGCCTCCATCGGCCGCCTGTTCACCGACACCACCCTCACCTACGACCGGCAGACCAAGGACATCGTCCGTACGCCGGTCACCGCGCCGAAGCCGGTGAACAAGATCGTGGGCCGGGACCAGCCGAAGGCCCCGGACATGACCGAGCTGATCGACCGCTGGAAGGAGCTGGCGGCCCCGATCGCCAACCGTCCGCAGGGCTTCATCTCGGCCGACATCCCCGGCCGCGGTTCCGAGGCGCCCGAGAAGCCGCTCGGCGACCTGATCGCCGACGCGCAGCTCGAAGCGCTCGCCCCGGCGGACAAGGGCGGCGCGCAGCTGGCCGTCATGAACCCGGGCGGCATCCGCTCGGACCTCGCCTACAAGGCCTCGGGTGACGAGGGCGACGGTGTGGTGACGTACGGCGAGTCCTTCACGGTCCAGCCGTTCACCAACATGATGAACATCGTGGACCTGACCGGCGCGCAGCTGATCACCGCGCTCCAGCAGCAGGTCAGCGGGCCGGTCAACGGACCGAACCCGAAGATCCTGCAGGTGTCGAAGGGCTTCACGTACACCCTGGACATGACGAAGGCGGGTGCGGACCGCATCGTCGTGGACTCGGTGAAGCTCAACGGTGCGCCGCTCGACCCCGCCAAGACCTACCGGGTCGCGATGAACGAGTTCCTCGCGGGCGGCGGTGACGGCTTCACCGTCCTGAAGGAGCACAAGAACAAGCTGGTGGGCGCGTCCGACCTGGACTGCTTCAACACCTACCTGACGAAGAACTCCTCGGCGGCGGCCCCGATCGCCCCGCCGGCGGCGAACCGGATCACCGTCGTCAAGTAGCACGCGCGTACAGCACGCCCGGAGGGGGCGGTGGGCCGACCGGCCCGCCGCCCCCTCCGGCGTTCGCCCCGCACCCCCGTGGCGGGGCGGCCGCCTCACAGGGCCGTGAGGAACGTCCCGACGGCGTCGTCGACGCCCTGGGGGTCGGTGAAGGGCACGAAGTGGTCGCCGTTCAGGGGGGTGTACGAGGTCTTGGGGCGGCGCGCGACCATCGCGTCGGCGGTGTCCTGGCGCAGGGCCTGGCTGTGGATCCCGTGGATCAGTACGGCCGGGCAGGTGCTCGCGAGCCAGGCGCCCCAGTGGTCGCCCCGGCAGGCCTCGATGGAGTCGAGCATGTCCTGGGGGTGGAACGGCAGCCGCCAGCCCTCGCCGGAGGGGAGCGGGCGCAGGGCCTGCTCGACGAACCGGGCGCCCACCGGCCCGGCGGCTTCGAGGAGTTCCTCGCGGGTGGGGGCGGTGTACCGCATGCCGTGCAGGAAGTCGAAGAGGGGGCCCTCGGTGGTGGGCCGGATCTCGACGGTGGCGTCGACGTCGATGAGTGCGGAGATCCGGTCGGGGTGGGCGGCGGCGAGGTGGTAGGCGTTGAGGCCGCCGAGGGAGTAGCCGAGGAGGGCCACGGGGGCGTCCAGGCCGAGGTGGTCGAGGAGGGCGACGGCGTCGGAGACGTAGCCCTCGCGGCGGTAGTGCGGGGCCCGGTCGGAGCTGCCGTGGCCGCGCTGGTCGGGCGCGATGACCCGCCAGGCGTCGCCGAGGTGCGCGGCGAGTCCGGCGAAGGCGAGGCCCTCGGACAGGCCGCCGTGCAGGGCCAGCAGCGGGCGGCCCGAGCCGCCGGAGTCCACGTAGGACAGGGTGCGGTCGTCGATCTTCATCTCGTTGCGCTGCATGGCGGTTCTCCCCGTTTCGCCGGTCTTCCGATGCCTGAAGCCTGCCAGGATTTGGGCGTACGCGCAATACACACGTGTAGGGCGCTTGCCCAAAAGGGTGGCGGCTACGATCCCCGCATGGGAAATCGCGAGGACCTGCTGGCCGGAGCCCGGCGCTGCCTGGAGGAGAAGGGCTACCTGCGCACGACCGTGCGCGACATCGCCACGGCCTCGGGGGTGAGCATGGCCGCGATCGGCTACCACTTCGGATCCCGGGAGACCCTCCTCAACCAGGCCCTGTTCGCCGCCATGGAGGAGTGGGCCGCGGGATCCGGCCGTCTCACCGGTGAGGGCGAGACCGCGGGGGCGCGCTACGCCGACACCTGGGACCGCAAGATCCGCGACTTCGGCGAGATGCGCTGGCTATGGCTGGCTTCCGTCGAGGCCTTCGTCCACGCGCAGTCCTCGCCCGAGCTGCTCGCGATCCTCGCCGAGGGGCAGCGCCGCAACCGGCGGATGGTGGCCGCGGCGCTGCGCGGGGTGCCGCAGGAGGAGGTCTCCGAGGCGGACGTACGGGCCCTCGGCTCGATGCACATCGCGCTGCTCAGCGGGGTGATGGTGCAGACCCTGACCGATCCGGAGCAGGCGCCCGACGGCCGGGAGCTCCTCCAGGGGCTGCGGTCCATGGTCGAGCTGCTCGAAAGCTGACCACTACCGACAGGTAGTAAAGCTGACGTGTGCACGCCATAATCCGGCCATCACCGGGTCGGCAAAGGGGCGGGCATGGGCATCGGCATGGGCACGGTCACGAGCGCGGGCGCAGGCACGGTCACGGGCATGGACCGGCGGGCGTTCCTGGCCGGAGTGCTGGCCGCGGGCGCGGCCGTCGGACTGGGAGCCGTACCCGCCGCGGCCGCGACGCTCGGCACCCAGGACTGGATGGCCGGCCTCGGGGACTCCACCGCCCTGCAGCGCATGACCATTCCCGGCACCCATGACTCCGGCGCCACCAAGGGCGGCCTCTACGTCGCCTGCCAGAACACCTCGATCGCCCAGCAGCTCGACTCCGGAATCCGCTTCCTCGACATCCGCTGCCGCGTCACGGGCGGCTCCCTCGCCATCCACCACGCGGCCTTCTTCCAGGACCTGATGTTCGGGGACGTCCTCGTCGCCTGCGGGAACTTCCTCGCCGCGCACCCCTCCGAGACCGTCCTGATGCGCGTCAAGCAGGAGTACTCCGGGGAGAGCGACGCCACCTTCCGCGCCGTCTTCGACGACTACCTGGACCAGCGCGGCTGGCGGCCCCTGTTCCGGATCTCCGACTCCCTGCCCACCCTCGGACAGGCCCGCGGCAAGGTGGTCCTGCTCGCCGACAACGGCGGCCTGCCGGGCCTGCGCTACGGCGACGGCAACGTCTTCGACATCCAGGACGACTACAACACCGAGCCCTTCGCCAAGCGCGGCCGGATCGAGAACCACTTCCGCAAGGCCGTCCAGCAGCCCGGCAAGCTCTTCGTGAACTACGTCAGCACGGCGGCTTACATGCCGCCCCGCTGGAACTCCGACCGGCTGAACCCGCAGGTCCACGGCTTCGTCGACGGCGGAGAACTGGCCGGCCGGACCGGGCTCGGCATCGTCCCGATGGACTTCCCGAACACCCGCTCCGGCCTGGTCGCCTCACTGATCCGGCACAACTGACGGATCGGACGGCGGCGGCGTCGGCGCCCCCGGGATGCGGAGCACCGCCTCCGTGCCCGGGCCGCCGTCGGCCGCCGCCCGCAGCTCGGCGCTGCCGCCCGCGCGCGCCGCCGTACGGGCCACGATCGACAGGCCCAGCCCGCTGCCGGGCAGGGCGCGGGCCGACTCGGACCGCCAGAACCGCTCGAAGACGTGCGGCAGGTCCTCGGCCGGGATGCCCGGACCGTGGTCCCGTACGGTCAGCTCGCCCGCCCGCAGCGTCACCGCGACCGTGCCGCCGGGCGGGCTGAACTTCACCGCGTTGTCCAGGACGTTGACCACCGCCCGCTCCAGCGCCGCGGCCTCGCCCCGTACGTACCAGGGCCGCAGGTCCGAGTCGAAGCGGAGCTCCGGACCGCGCAGCCGGACCCGGGAGAGCGCGGCCCGGGCGATCTCGTGCAGGGCGACCACCTGGAGCGGGCTCCCGGCTCCGGCGTCCGGCCGCGACAGCTCCTGCAGGTCGCCGATCAGCGAGGCCAGCTCCGTCATCTGCGCCTTGACCGAGGCCAGCAGCTCCCGCCGGTCGTCGGGCGGAATGGCCCGGCCGGTCTCCTCGCTGCGGGCGAGCAGCTCGATGTTGGTGCGCAGCGAGGTCAGCGGGGTGCGCAGCTCGTGCCCGGCGTCCGCGATCAGCTGGGCCTGCCGCTCCTGGGAGGAGGCGAGGGCCGCCGTCATCGAGTTGAAGGAGCGCGACAGGCGGGCGATCTCGTCGTCGCCCTCGTCGGGGATCCGTACCGTCAGGTCCTCGGTCCGGGCGATGTGCTCGACCGCGTCGGTCAGTTCGTCGACGGGCCGCAGTCCCGCACGGGCCACCCACAGGCCGGCCGCGCCCGCGCCGACCGCTCCGACGCCGCAGACCAGGAGCAGCACCCAGGCCAGGGTGGACAGCGGCTTGTCGATGTCGGCGAGCGGTTTGGCGATGGAGACGCCGCCGAAGACCTCGCCGGTGTTGGGGACCACCACCGGGATCGTGTAGACGCGCATCTCGACGCCCTCGGGGGTCGTCACGGTCTGCAGGGTCTTGCCCCGCTTGCCCGCCGCGATCTCCTTGTCGGCCTCGGTCACCGGCAGGGCGGTCGGCCCGGCGACCCAGCAGTGGCTGCCGTCGGGCAGGACGATCTGGACGGTCGCGCTCAGGTTCCCGGCGATCTGCTGACGGGGCTGCTGCGGCGGCGGGAGACAGTCGTTCTGCATCAGGGTCCGGCTCAGCTCGGCGCCGACGTTCGTCGCCATCAGGGAGCGGTCGAGCTGCTCGCGCAGCTGGGTGCGGACCATCACCCAGGACACCGCCGCCACGGCCGCGACCGCGAGCGCCACCGCCACCGTGACCAGCAGGGCGAGGCGGGAGCGCAGCGGCAGCGCGCGGAATCTGGCCGCCGGGCTCACTCCGGCCCGCTCTCGCCGGCGCGCAGGGCGTAGCCGACCCCGCGCACGGTGTGGACGAGGCGCGGCTCGCCGGCCGCCTCGGTCTTGCGGCGCAGGTACATCACGTACACGTCCAGGGAGTTGGAGCTGGGCTCGAAGTCGAAGCCCCAGACGGTCTTGAGGATCTGCTCGCGGGTCAGGACCTGGCGCGGGTGCGCGAGGAACATCTCCAGCAGCGTGAATTCGGTCCGGGTCAGCTCGACCGGCCGACCGGCGCGGGTGACCTCGCGGGTCGCGAGGTCCATGCGCAGGTCGCCGAAGGTCAGGGTGTCCTCGTGGCTCTCGCCGGCGGCCTGCGAGGCGGCGTAGGAGCTGCGGCGCAGCAGGGCGCGGACGCGGGCGAAGAGCTCGTCGAGTTCGAACGGCTTGACGAGGTAGTCGTCGGCGCCCGCGTCGAGGCCGGTGACGCGGTCGCCGACGGTGTCGCGGGCGGTGAGCATCAGGATGGGTGTGACGCTGCCGGAGGCCCGCAGCCGGCGGGCGGCCGTCAGCCCGTCCATCCGGGGCATCTGGATGTCCAGGACGATCAGGTCGGGGGCGTACGAGGCCGCCCGGTCGAGGGCGTCGAGCCCGTCGTCGGCGGTCTGCACGGCGTACCCCTCGAAGGCGAGACTGCGGCGCAGGGCCTCGCGTACGGCCGGTTCGTCGTCGACGACGAGGATCCGCGCTTCGCCTTCGGCGGGATTCATGGATGGGTCTCCCAGGGGTGGTGGTCGGCCGTGGAATGCGGCACGTGACGGCGGCTCCAGCCTCGCACGGGTGGGTCAGAAGCTGGTGCCGAAGCCGCCCGCGGCGGAGCCGGCGCCGGATCCGCCGCCGGTACCGGAGGAGCCCGCGCCGCCGGGGCCGCCCTTGCGCAGGGAGTCCAGGTCGGCCTTGATCGTGTCGACCGGGATGGCGAAGCCGAGGCCGACGCTGCCGGCCGCGGAGTTGCCGGAGGCGGGGGAGTAGATCGCCGACGGCATGCCCACGATCCGGCCGTTCATGTCGACGAGGGCGCCGCCGGAGTTGCCGGGGTTGAGGGAGGCGTCCGTCTGGAGGGCCTTGTACGAGGTGGTGTCCGAGCCGGTGTCCCCGTTGAACTGGCGGCCGCCGAAGGAGAACGGCCAGCTGTCCTCGCCCTGCTGCCGGCTCTGCGGGGACTGCTGCTCCGACTTCGGCACCTTCACCTCGCGGTTCAGCGCGGAGACGATGCCGCTGGTGACGGTGCCGGTGAGGCCGTCGGGCGAGCCGATGGCGACGACCTGGTCACCGACCTTGACGCCGCCGGAGTCGCCGAGCGTGGCGGGCTTCAGCCCGGAGGCGCCCTGGAGCTTGATCAGGGCCAGGTCCTTGTCGGGGTCGGTGCCCACGATCTTGGCGGGGTACTTCTTGCCGTCGCTCATCGTCACCTGGATCTCGGCGGCGCCGCTCACCACGTGGTTGTTGGTGACGATCTCGCCGTCGGCGCTGAGGACGATGCCGGAGCCGGTGCCCTGGCCGGAGCCGGTGCGGACGTCGATGCGGACGACCGAGGGGCTGACCTGCTCGGCGACGCCGGCGACGGTGCCGGAGCTGGACTGCGAGACGGTGGTGCCGTCGATCCCGCCGGTGCTGCCGACCTGCCGGTCCATCAGCTGCTGGACGGCGGCCGCGGTGCCGCCGCCGACCAGGGCCGCGGCGAGCGCGACGGCGGCCAGCAGTGCGACGGGCCGCTTGGCACGGGGTGCGGGGGCCGCGGCGTGGGCGGGCCGGCCAGGGCCGCCGCCCTCACCGCCGCTCCCCTCACCGCCGGCGCCCCCGGCCGCCGGGACCGTCTCGCCCAGGATGACCGGCGGCCGGTGCGCCTCGTGCCAGCCGGGCGCGGCCGGCGGGTACGAGGGCGGCGGCGGGTAGGCCCCCGCCTCGGCTCCGGCTCCGGCTCCGGCCTCCTGTGCCGGCCTGTTCCGCCCGCGCTGCCAGTCCTCGCCGAACGGCGCGTGCTGGGCCGGGCTGTTCTCCTGCGGGTACTCGCCTTCGCGGCGGAAGCTGTCGGTCATGACAACGACTCTGGCCGGAGATCATGAGAGCTTCCTGAGTCAGGCCTGAGAAGCCCGACAGAACCGCCTGCGACCGACATGAGAACCGGCCTTGACCCTCGACCTGGTGGAGGTCCCAGAGTCACGGGTGTGGAGAGCGAGATGCACAGCATTGGCGAGATGGGCCGCGACAGCGGGCTGGGCGTGAGCGCGCTGCGCTTCTACGACCGGGTGGGCGTCCTGCCGCCCGCCCGGGTGGATCCGGCGACCGGATACCGCTGGTACGCGCCCGAACAGCTCGACGAGGCCCGGCTGCTGGCCCGGCTCCGGCAGGCGGGGATGCCGCTCGCGGACGTCCGGCTGGTCCTGGCGGCCTGGTCCGGCGGGGACACCGGCCTGGTGCCCCGGCTGCTGGACGGGCACCTGCGGCGGCTCGAACGCGAGCTCGCCGACGCGCGCGGCGCGCTCTCCGCGGTACGCGCCCGACTCGGACACAAGGAGAGCACCATGACCACCACCACCCGCACCGCCCGGCTGACCGTGCCCGCCACGGAGTTCGCGGCCGCGCTGGACTCCGTACGCTTCGCCGTCGGGACCGACCCCGAGCTGCCGGTGCTCGGCGGGATCCTCTTCGACGTGGAGGGGGAGGACCTGCACGTCGTGGCCACCGATCGCTACCGGATGGCCGTGGCCCGCGCGTCCACCACCGGCCACGGCGGTGAGCGGGTCCAGCTGACCGTGCCCGCCCCGCTCGTGGACGCCATGCGGGCCCTGCTGACCGGCGACTCCCCGGCCCTGCTCACCGTGGACGGGGACGGGATCGAGCTGGAGACGCAGGGCCGCCGGGTCGCCGGGCAGGGCCTGGGCGAGGAGTTCCCCGACTACCGCCGCCTGACGCGGCTCCCCGAGGGCCGCCGCATCCCGCTGGACGTGCCGGCGCTCCGGCAGGGCCTGGCCGGGCAGGGCGGCGAAAGGTGCGCCCTCGTCCTGACGGACACGGTGGCCGTCGCCGACGAGGCCTCCGAGTCCGGCTTCGAGCCGGGCTACGGTTCCGGCGGCGACGCGGACCGGGTGGGGGTCAACCCCGCCTTCCTCCTCGACGCACTCGCCGTCGGGGACGACATGCTGCTGGAGTACGTCGGCCCCAAGGCCCCGCTGGTGCTGCTGCGCTCCGGCACCCAGGACGCCTTCTCCCTGCTGATGCCGTGCACGCTGGACGCGTGACCCGCGTTCAGCGGCAGCCGCAGGAGCGGCGGATCACCAGCGCCGACGGGAACTGCTTCAGCCGTTCCCGTCGGGAGCCGGCCACGCGCAGGCCGTCGTCCAGGACCAGGTCCACGGCCGCGCGGGCCATCGCCGGGCGGTCCGAGGCGATCGTGGTCAGCGGCGGGTCGGTGAGGGCGGCTTCCTTGACGTCGTCGAAGCCCGCGACGGCCAGTTCCCCGGGCACGTCGATGCGCAGCTCGCGCGCGGCGCGCAGCACACCGATCGCCTGGTCGTCCGTGGCGCAGAAGATGGCCGTCGGCCGGTCGGGCCGCGCCAGGACCTCCAGGGCGACCCGGTACGCGTCGTAGCGGTTGTACGGTGCCTCGATGAGCCGGCCCTCGATCGAGCGGCCGGACTCCTGCATGGCCCGGCGCCAGCCCTCGACGTGGTCGGCGACGGGGTCGCCGACGGACGGGGTGTTCTCGACGCCGCCGATGCAAGCCACGTACTCGTGGCCGTGCTCCAGCAGGTGGCGGGTGGCGAGCTGGGCGCCGCCGATGTCGTCCGTGACGACGGCGACGTCGTCGATCGCCTCCGGCCGCTCGTGCAGCAGCACGACCCGCGCGTCCCAGGCCTCGATCTCGCTGGCGGCCTGCTCGCTCATGCCCTGGCTGACCAGGATCAGGCCCGACACCCGCATGCCGAGGAAAGCCCGCAGGTAGTGGACCTCGCGCTCGGTGCGGTAGTCGGAGTTGCCCACCAGCACCATTTTCCCGCGTTCGGCGGCGGCCTGTTCGACCGCGTGCGCCATCTCCGCGAAGAACGGCTGGCGGGCATCCGGGACGATCATGCCTATGAGGTCGGTGCGCCGCGAGGCCATCGCCTGGGCGACCCGGTCCGGGCGGTAGCCCAGCTCCTTGATCGCGGCGAGGACACGCTCGCGCGTGGCCGGGGCAACCGGCCGGGGTCCGTTGTTGATGACGTAGCTCACGACGGCGGTAGAGGTACCCGCAAGTCGCGCCACGTCGTCCCGCGTCACCTTGGCCACGCGCGGCAGTCTACGCGGGGTGACCTACCTCTGGGCAGGGCGTCCTGCCGAGTGGATGCTCACAACGCGTTCGGCCGATCAGGTGACGGACGAGGCCTGCTGCGCGGTGGTCTGCGCGGCCGTCTGCGGTGCCGTCCGCTCGGTCGCCTGGGCCGCGGCCTTGGCCGCCGCCTGGGCCGCGGCTTCCGCCGCAGCCCGCTCGACCTTCTCCGGCGTGACGAAGCGGTAGCCGACGTTGCGGACCGTGCCGATCAGGGACTCGTGCTCGGGGCCGAGCTTCGCGCGCAGCCGCCGTACGTGCACGTCGACGGTCCGGGTGCCGCCGAAGTAGTCGTAGCCCCACACCTCCTGCAGCAGCTGGGCGCGGGTGAAGACCCGGCCCGGGTGCTGGGCGAGGTACTTGAGCAGCTCGAACTCCTTGAAGGTGAGGTCCAGCACCCGCCCCTTGAGCTTGGCGGAGTACGTGGCCTCGTCCACCGACAGGTCGCCGTTGCGGATCTCCATCGGGGAGTCGTCCGAGCCCAGCTGCTGACGGCCGGTGGCCAGTCGCAGCCGTGCCTCGACCTCGGCCGGCCCCGCGGTGTCCAGGAGGACGTCGTCGATGCCCCAGTCGGCGGTGACGGCCGCCAGGCCGCCCTCGGTGACGACCAGGATCAGCGGACAGCCGGGTCCGGTGGAGCGGAGCAGCTGGCACAGCGACCGCACCTGCGGCAGGTCGCGGCGGCCGTCCACGAGGATGACATCGGCTCCCGGGGTGTCCACCAGGGCGGGGCCCTCGGCCGGGGCGACCCGGACGTTGTGCAGCAGCAGGCCGAGGGCGGGCAGCACCTCGGTGGACGGCTGCAGGGCGTTGGTGAGCAGCAGGAGTGAGCTCACGACCGACCACCTGCCCGGGTCGGACGGTGGTGCACGGTTCGCTGGTCCATCACGTCGGTTCCTCCTCGGTCCCGTCGAGGACATGCGTGGTACTGCTTCGTACGTCTTGCCCGGTGTCCCCGCGGTCCCCGCGCCCTGGGGTCCGCATGGATACCACTGTTCTCGGTCCGTTCAACGTGCTGAAAGCACAAAAGGACCCGGGGGCAACGTTGCCCGGATCCTCTCGCCAAGCAGAATAGCCCACCCGCCGATGCGTGGCCGAGGCTTCTTCCGCTTCCACTTCTGTGGTTCATGCCACGCTCCCGCCCTGCGTATGCCCAGGTTTCACCGGATCGGGGGCCCGCCGACCGGTACCTCGGGGCCACCCGGGCGCACACCCGGCGCGTCGGGGCACACCGGGGTCGGCGGTGGGAGGGGCCATCATGGAGGCCGACGGTAGAGAGCCGACGATAGGAGCTGCAGTGGCAACCG
Source organism: Streptomyces sp. NPDC030021 (assembly GCF_055574035.1). NCBI lineage: Bacteria > Bacillati > Actinomycetota > Actinomycetes > Kitasatosporales > Streptomycetaceae > Streptomyces > Streptomyces sp. NPDC030021. The sequence goes on along the minus strand of NZ_JBVIAH010000030.1, from coordinate 50,511 downwards.
GAACCATCCGCTACTGGGCGGCGGCCAAGGCCGCGGCCAAGACGGCGGAGGAGCCGTACTCGGCGGGCACACTGGCCGAGGCGCTCGACGCCGTGCGGGAGCGCCACCCCGGGGAGCTGACCCGGGTCCTGCTGCGCTGCTCCTTCCTCGTGAACGACGAGCCTGTGGGCAAGCGCCCGCATGATTCCGTCCCGCTGACCGAAGGGGGCACCGTCGAGGTGCTCCCGCCGTTCGCGGGCGGGTGAGCGGGAGCCGATGAGTACCCCTGAGGAACAGCAGCGCCGGCAGTACGCGCAGCAGCAGCACCAGCAGCAGGAGGACCCGTACGGGACCCAGACCTGGCAGTCCGACACCTGGGACACCAGCCACCAGCCGGTGCATCCGCCGCTGGGCGCGGTGCCCGGGCAGCCGGTGGCGCCCGAGGGCTGGTTCCGCGAAGAGGCCCAGGCCGCCCCGGCGGCCCCGGGACCCTGGCCGGACGGCTCCGCCCCCGCCGCCGGCGGCTACGCCCCGGCCCCCGAGCCGTACCAGCAGCCGGTGGCTCCGGATGGCTGGTTCCGGGCCGAGGCCCAGGCCTCGGCCGCGGCTCCGGTCCAGGACTGGCCGCAGGGCGCCGGGACGGCCTATCTGCCGCCGTACCCGGGTCCCGGGCCCGACCAGCAGTACCAGCCCCAGCAGGAGCACCAGCACCAGCAGCCGGTGCCTCCGGAGGGCTGGTTCCGGGACGAGGCCCAGGCTCCGGCGGCGGCCGCGGCTCCGGTCCAGGACTGGCCGCAGGGCGCCGAGACGGCCTATCTGCCGCCCTACCCGGGCCCCGAGCACGACCAGCAGCAGCACCAGCAGCACCAGCACCAGCAGCACCAGCAGCAGCACCAGCACCAGCAGCACCAGCAGCAGCACCACCAGCAGCTCCAGCAGTCGCCGCCGGTCGAGGAGACTGCCTACCTGCCGCCGGTGGTGGACGCGCCCGCCGCCGAGCAGACCGCCCGGGGGTACCTCCCAGCGGTAGCTGGGGGAGTGCCGCCCCAGGCGGCGGCCACCCCGGGCGAGGACCCGGCCGGGGCCCCCGGCGAGCCGCAGGAGATCACCTCCTGGTCCCCGCCCACCCTCGCCGGCAACACCCTGCGCGCCGTCGACCCCGCCCAGGCACGCGCCGAGGGCCGGTCGCCGATCATCGACCCCGGTCCGCAGTCCGCCATACTGACCGCCGTCCTCGGGCTGCTGCTCGCCGTGGCCGCCGCCCTCGGGCAGTACGCCCTGCTCCTGCCGCTGATCGCCCTGCAGGGCCTCACAGCGGCCGGCTGGTTCCGCCTCAACGGCATGTGGCCCGCCCGCCAGGGCATCGCCCTCGCCTTCGCCGGAGCCGTCGTCGCCGACGTGGCCGTGCTGGCCGTCGACCCCACGTACGGACCCGGCGCGATCGTCGGGACCCTCGGCGCCTGGGTGCTGCTCACGCTCGTCCTGCAGCTGCGCAGCCACGCCGATCCCGACGAGCGGATGTACGGGCTGATGGCCTCGGTGGCCTCGGCCGCCCTCGCCATCATCTGTGCCGGATATCTCGCGGCCGATTCCGCCGCCGCCACGGTCGGTGCCGCGGCCGTCGCGGTCGCCGTCTTCGCCCGTGCGCTGCCGCTGCCCACCGCCCCCTCGGTCGGCGTCTCGCTGGCCGCGGCCGCCGGCGCGGGCATCGCGGTCGGCGGGCTGACCTCGGCCGGTACGGGCGGGGCGCTGATCGGCCTCGTCGCCGGGGTGTGCGCGCTGGTCGGGCTGCGCGTGGCGGCGTACGACTACCCGTCGAAGTTCGTGCACATGACGGCCGGTGTGGCCCTGCCGCTCGCGGCTGCCGCCCCCGCCGTGTACCTGATCGGCCGGGTGGTGGGCTGATCCCCGCCTGACGACCCGCATGGTCAACTAGAACGCACGTACCGATTAGTAGGGGGAGGGAACGTGCGTTTCCTGCGCGTCGTTGTGATCATCGGAGTGGTTCTGGGGGCCCTGTTCGTGGGCGTGGACCGCTGGGCTGCGAGTTACGTCGAGAACCGGCTGGCCGACCGAATACAGGCGCGGCAGGGCCTGGCCGGTTCCTCGGAGGTGGAGGTCCACGGCTTCCCCTTCCTGACCCAGGTGCTCAGCCGCGACCTCGACCGGGTCGACCTGAAGCTGCGGGGTGTCGAGGTCACCGCCGAGGACCGCAAGACGCGGCTGTCGGAGCTGGACGCGAGCTTCCGGGGCGTGAAGCTGAACGGTGATTACAGCGGCGGCACCGCCGAGCGGGCCGAGGGCAGCGCGCTCATCACGTACGCCGACCTGACGGCGGCCTCGCAGACCGGCGCGACCCTCTCCTACGGCGGGGCGCCGGGCAAGGTGAAGGTCACCGCGACCGTAAACGTCTTCGGCAAGACCCTGACGCACAGCGTGGTGTCGACCGTCACCCTTGAGGACGCGCCGGGCGGAAAGGGCCGCAAGATCGTCCGGGTGCGCGCCGACGAGGTGCCCGGCGGGGGTGTTCCGGTGGTCGAGAAGGAGATCCGCAAGAGGACCGACTTCGACCGCGATCTCGGCAGCGGCATGCCGGCCGGACTCCAGCTCTCGTCCCTGACCTCGGACGAGGCCGGTGTGCACCTCACGCTGGGCGGCACGAACGTGGTGGTGGCCGGATCGTGAGACGGCGCGGTCCGATCCGCAGAAGGACGGGCCGCACGGCAGGTCCCGGGGGCGGTGCGGAGGCCGCCCGGGACCTTCTTATCCCAATATTCGGACGATCCTGTCTCGCTATATGACACGCCGGTGACAGGGCGGCCGATTCGTCCCTACGATCCATGGCTATGAAGCATCAGCAGGCGGACCTCACGAAGCGACGGGCAGTAGACCTGTGTCGCGTCGCCGCCATGCTCTGTCGATCCATGTGAACTGTGAGCGCATCCGCTCCATCGACCGGACGACGGCCCCACGGCCCTTCCCGCGTGACCGCACCAGCCTCCTGAACCCCTGACGCCTCCCCGCGCAGGATCTTGAGCGCACCCGCAGGCACGCAGCACGCGTTACCAGCACAGCCCCGCCGCACACTGCCCCGGAGGAGAACACCATGAGCCGCAGCGACGTCCTCGTAGACGCCGACTGGGTCGAGGCCCACCTGAACGACGCCAATGTCGTCATCGTCGAGGTGGACGAGGACACGTCCGCGTACGACAAGAACCACATCACCAACGCCGTCCGGATCGACTGGAAGACCGACCTCCAGGACCCGGTCCGCCGCGACTTCGTGGACCAGGAGGGCTTCGAGAAGCTCCTCTCCGCCAAGGGCATCTCCAACGACGACACCGTCGTCCTCTACGGCGGCAACAACAACTGGTTCGCGTCCTACGCCTACTGGTACTTCAAGCTCTACGGCCACCAGGACGTGAAGCTCCTCGACGGCGGCCGCAAGAAGTGGGAGCTCGACTCCCGCGACCTGGTCGACGGCAAGGACGTCCCGAACCGCCCGGCCACCGCGTACAAGGCCAAGGCCCAGGACACCTCCATCCGCGCCTTCCGCGACGACGTCGTGGCCGCGATCGGCTCCCTGAACCTGGTCGACGTCCGTTCGCCCGACGAGTTCTCCGGCAAGCTGCTCGCCCCGGCGCACCTCCCGCAGGAGCAGTCGCAGCGTCCCGGCCACGTGCCGAGCGCCCGCAACATCCCGTGGTCGAAGAACGCCAACGACGACGGCACCTTCAAGTCGGACGACGAGCTGACCGCCCTCTACCAGGCGGAGCAGGTCGATCTGGCGAAGGACACCATCGCCTACTGCCGCATCGGTGAGCGCTCCGCGCTCACGTGGTTCGTGCTTCACGAGCTCCTGGGCCAGGAGAACGTCAAGAACTACGACGGTTCGTGGACCGAGTACGGCTCGCTGGTCGGCGTGCCGATCGAGCTCGGCCCCAACAAGTAACCAGACCGACGACCGGGCACGCGACGCCCTCGTAGTACGACCTCTCTAGGACAGGACAGAGAACATGTGTGGAGCACAGATCGGCGGGCCCGACCTCGCGACGCTGAAGCCCGGTGAGACCGCTATCCAGGGGCAGATCACCAAGGACGGCGAGCCGGTGTCCGGCTACGTCCGCCTGCTGGACTCGACCGGCGAGTTCACCGCGGAGGTCCCGACCTCGGCGACCGGCCAGTTCCGCTTCTACGCCGCCACCGGCTCCTGGACGCTGCGGGCGCTCGTCCCGGGTGCCCAGGCGGACCGTGCCGTGGTCGTCGCCGAGGCCGGCGGCGTGACGGACGTGGCGATCGCGGTCTGAGCACCGCACGTGTGATCGCCTGATCGAACGGCCGAAGGGCCGCACCCCCGGGGGTTGGACGCCACTGGAACGGGGTGCGGCCCTTCGTGCCGTCCGCGTTCGTCCGCGTCCGTCCGCGTCCGTCCCATTCCGTCCGCGCCCTTGCGCGCGGGGGCACCGGACCTACGCTGGAGGCATGTACGCCCGGCGCCGGCGCGCCTACTTCCTGCTCATGGGCGGATGCCTGGTCCTCTTCGTCTCCGCCTGGGCCGTCGTGCGCCTGTGGTCGGTCGAGGCGGCGGTGGCGATGTGCGTGGTCGCCATGGTCATCCCGCCGGTCGCCGCGATGATCGCCAACCGGCGCGGCCCGGACGACCGCTGGTGGGACGACCCCTCGGGCGATCCGAAGTCCGACGAGTGGTGGGACGAACTGGACGGAAAGCGGCGCCACGAGGATTGAAACCTCACGAGACGAGAATGTGATCTTCGTTCGTACAACTGCTCCCCTCCGGTGCGGGTCATGGGGTACGCGCGGGTATCCAGCCCGCGCCGCCGGTCTTGTGGGGGACTCCTTTGGAACACGAACAGACCATTCCTGAGCAGCGGAAAGGGGAGGAGAGCGCACCGGATCCGGACACTTCGGCCCCGCGCCGCCGGACGGGTCGCACCACCCTCCTGATCGCGGGCGCGGCCGTACTCGGCGTCCTCGCCGGGACGATCACCGGCTACGCGGTCCAGTACCACCGCGAGCCCACCCCGCTGCCGCCGCTGGCCCAGCAGGACATCGCCGCCCCGAAGCCGCTGGCGGGGAACGACGCGACGAGCCTGCGCTCGATCAACGCCAACCGCTGGCACAAGGCGGACGAGGACCTCGTGGCGAAGCTGCTGGAGGCCCCCGCGGGCGCGACGGTCGCTTTCTCGGGCGCGCAGTCCCCGGACGAGTTCGCCGCGGACTTCTACGCGAACCCTCCCGCGGGGATCGGCTCCCTCGTCCGGTACAGCGTCCGCAGGATCGCCACCGTGCGGTGGTCCGAGGACCTCACGAACTTCGTCGAGATCCGGCTGCTCCAGTTCCAGGACCGGGACGGGGCCGAGGGGTTCCAGTCGGGAGTGGAGGCCTACATGCCGACCACGAAGCACGCGGGCAACTCGGGCAGTGAGGTTCCCGGTGTTCCTGCGGACTTCGGCCACCTGTGGATCAATTCCGAGGCGAGTGAGAAGCCCGGTTTCCTCCCGGTCCGGCGGGGCACCGCGGTGGTCCGCCGCGGCGACATCGTCATGCACATCACCTACGTGAACAACCGCGGTGAGATCGACGAGAAGGTCGTGGCCGACCTGGCCAAGCGGCAGATGGAGCGGCTGTGAGCGAGCGGGAGAACGAGACCGGAGCCGTCGCGGACGCCGTGCCGGACGTCGTCGGGGATGCCGCCGGGGCCGCCCAGGACGCCATCGGGCCCACGCGCAGGGTGAAGACCGGGGCGGTCAGGCTGGTGGCCGCGGCCGTGGGCGTCGTCGTCCTCGTGGGCGGGGGCCTGTGGTGCTCCGCCGCGCTCGACGATGCCGAGCGGACCGCGCCGACGCGGTACTGGATGGCGGAGGGCGTGCCCACCGGCTCGCCCGCCCCGGTCCCGCCCGTGCCGGCGGCCGAGCTCAAGGCCAAGCTGCTGCCGCTGGCCACGGGCTACTGGCCCGGCCCCGACATCGACGCCGAGGGCAACGACTACTTCGTCTCGGGCGAGCGGGCGGTGCAGGCCTTCAAGGACGACCACTCGGGACTGTCCACCGGTGACCGCGAGGCGCGGGACAGGGCGCTGGCGGATCTGAAGCTCAAGGGCCTGGCCGGGCGCAGCTACGCCCGGGGGAACGGCAGCGGAGCGATGGTCTCCGAGATCCAGCTCATGCAGGCGGACCCCAAGGAACTGGGGAAGTTCGCCGAGTTCGCCAAGAAGATCCTCGAACTCACCGCGGCCGACGGTCAGGCGCCCAAGGTGGACGGTTTCCCCGGGGCCAAGTGCGCGCTCGACTCCGTCGTCGACGGCAAGAAGCAGGAGATCGCCGCCCTCGACTGTGTGGCCGTCGAGGGAGACGTGCTGGTGACCTACCGGACCTACGGGTGGTCCCCGGGGTTCTCGGCGAGCGATGCCGCGGCCCTGTTCAAGGAGCAGCTGAACCACCTCAAGTCCCCCGGGGAGTCCGTGTGAGCGAGCAGACCACCACCGGCACCGAGCCCGGCCGTGAGCACGGGCCCGAGGCCGGGCTCATGCCCGGGCCCACTGCCGGGCCGGCCCCGCAGACGCCGGAGAGCCCCGAGGCGGCGGCCGCCGCGGCCTCGGACGCCCCCGCCCCGGAGGCCGCGCCGGTCGTGCCCAAGGACCGGCGACGCCTGTTCGCCGCATTGCGCTGGACCGCCGCCGTCGCCGTCTTCGCCGCCGTCGGCACGGGGGTCGCGTACGGGATCACCCAGCCCGAGCGCACCGACATCCCGGGCCTGTCCACCGAGGACGACGGCCGCTGGACGTTCCCGGCGCTGTCGCAACCGGCGCTGCCCGCGGGCGCCCCCCTGGCCCAGGGCCCGGACAACAAGGAAGAGACGCACTACGCGCAGCTCACCGGCCTGCTCCTGCCCGCTCCCGAGGGCGCCAAGGCCGACGACGCGGTCAAGGCGGACAAGGACGGGGCGGTGTCGGCCGACGTCTTCCTGGAGGAGTACGCGCCCGACGTGCGCGAGAAGCTGAAGCAGTCCCTCGAATGGGACGGGCTGCGCCAGATCACCGGCCGGGGCTGGACGATGCCGGACGGCACCCGTACGCACGTCTACCTGTTGCGCTTCCACGCGTCGGGTTTCGTGGACGCCTTCAAGGGCTGTGACACCAACGCACGGCTGAACGGCGTCTCGGCCCTGGAGCTGGACGACGTCTGGACCGGGGTCAAGGGCACGCAGAGCGCCATCGTCCCCTTGCGTTTCCCGGGTTCGGGCATGGCCGGCGAGAGCGAGGTCAGCGTGTACCAGGAGATGAAGCCCGTCCTCGGGGACGAGCAGACCAAGGTCGGGTGCCTCCAGTCGGGTGACGTCCTGGGCATGGTCATCCAGACCCGCAAGGGCGAGGTGGCCCCCGTCACCTTCCACCAGTCGGTGATCCTGCAGAGCCAGCTGCTGAGCTGACCGCCGCGCCGGAGCCGGGCAGGCTGCCGGGGTACGGGCCACCTCACACAGTGCGCCCGGCCCCGGGCCAGTAGGCTTGGGAACCGGCCCGTACCCCCCGAACGAATTCCGAGGAGCACCCCGTGCTTGAGGCAGTCTTCACCTCCCTGCTGGTCCTGGTCTGCGTCGGCGTCATGGCCTTCACCGGCCTGGCCGTCAAGAAGCTGTACCAGGGTCAGCGCTGAGCATCCGCCCAGCAGACCGCCCCGGAACCCCTCCCACAGATCGCCTGAGCAGCCATTCATGATCCAGATCCCGTCCGACCTGAACCCGGGCCTCGTCCCCCTCGCCTTCCTCCTCGGCAACTGGGAGGGTGCGGGAGTCTTCGACTTCCCCGGCGAGGAGAAGTGCAACTTCGGCCAGGAGGTCGTCTTCAGCCACGACGGCCGGGACTTCCTGGAGTACACCTCCCACACCTGGGTCCTCGACGCCGAGGGCAACAAGGTGCGCCCGCTGGAGTCCGAGTCGGGCTACTGGCGCATCGACAAGGACCGCAATGTCGAGATCGTCATGGTCCGTGACCAGGGCGTCGTCGAGGTCTGGTACGGCGAGCTCGCCGACCAGAAGCCCCAGATCGAGCTGGTCACCGACGCGGTCGCCCGTACCGCGGCCTCCGGCCCGTACAGCGGCGGCAAGCGGCTCTACGGCTACGTGAAGGGCGACCTCATGTGGGTCGGCGAGAAGGCCACCCCGGACGTCGAGCTGCGTCCGTACATGTCGGCCCAGCTGAAGAAGGTCGTCACGCCCGAGGAGGTCGCCGAGATGGCGCGCAACCTCCCGGACATGCCGGACGACGGCATCGCCTTCTTCCGCTGAGTCCACAGGCCTGAAGCCCACAGGCTGTACGCAGGGCTGTACGCAAGGCTGTGCGAAAGGGGACCGCAGGATCGCCCGCGGTCCCCTTCGCGCGCATACACTGGCCGGGTGGGGAGCAGCGTGGACACCGAAAGCTCTGACTGGAAGAGCGACCTGCGGCAGCGCGGATACCGGCTGACACCGCAGCGCCAGCTCGTGCTGGAAGCGGTCGACGCCCTGGAGCACGCCACCCCGGACGAGATCCTCGCCGAGGTGCGCAAGACCGCCTCCGGGGTCAACATCTCCACCGTCTACCGCACCCTGGAGCTCCTGGAGGAGCTCAAGCTCGTCTCGCACGCCCACCTCGGGCACGGGGCCCCCACCTACCACCTCGCCGACCGGCACCACCACATCCACCTGGTCTGCCGCGACTGCGCCGAGGTCATCGAGGCGGACGTGGACATCGCCGCCGAGTTCACCGCGAAGCTCCGTACCACCTTCGGCTTCGAGACCGACATGAAGCACTTCGCGATCTTCGGTCTGTGCCGCAAGTGCGCTGCCAAGCAGCGTGCCGCTCAGGCGTAGCAGGGTCGTACGCTTGGTCCCATGACCAGCAGCCCCTTGCTCCATCTCCCCGGCGCCGTACCGGCCGAAGGCCGTGACGAGGGCGTCGCCGCCCACTACGGCGAGCTGTACGGCGAACAGCGTGCCCTCGCGGAGGGGCGCGGCTTCGTCGACCTCTCGCACCGCGGAGTCGTCACCGTCAGCGGGCCGGAACGCCTGAGCTGGCTGCACCTGCTGCTCACCCAGCACCTCACCGAGCTGCCCGCCGGACAGGCCACCGAGGCGCTGATCCTCTCCGCCAACGGGCACATCGAGCACGCGCTCTACCTCGTCGACGACGGCGAGACCACGTGGGCGCACGTGGAGCCGGGTACCCAGGGCGAGCTGATCGCCTACCTGGAGTCCATGAAGTTCTTCTACCGCGTCGAAGTCGCCGACCGCACCGAGGAGTTCGCGGTCGTGTACCTGCCGGCCGGCTCCATCGCCGAGGTCACCCAGGACAAGGAGCACATCGTCCGGGAGACCGCGTACGGCCGGGACGTCCTCCTGCCCCGCGCCGAGCTGGAGTCCTTCGCCGCCGCGCACGGCCCGGCCGCGGGCCTGCTCGCGTACGAGGCCCTGCGCGTCGAGGCGCACCGGCCGCGGCTCGGCCAGGAGACCGACCACCGCACCATCCCGCACGAGCTGGGCTGGATCGGCACCGCCGTGCACCTGCAGAAGGGCTGCTACCGCGGCCAGGAGACGGTCGCCCGCGTCCACAACCTGGGGAAGCCCCCGCGCCGTCTGGTCTTCCTGCACCTGGACGGCTCGGAGGTGCTGCTGCCGGCGCACGGCACGCCGGTGCGGCTCGCCTCGGACGGGGAGGAGGGCCGTCAGCTGGGCTTCGTGACCACGGCCGTCCGCCACCACGAGCTGGGCCCGATCGCGCTCGCGCTGGTCAAGCGGAACGTGCCGGTCGACGCGCCGCTGCTGGCCGGGAAGACGGCCGCCGCGCAGGAGGTCGTCGTAGCGCCCTGACCACTGCGGTCGGACGTCTCGGACGTCTCAGATGTCGATGACGATGGTGAACGGGCCGTGATTGGTCAGCGAGACCCGCATGTCCGCGCCGAACCGGCCCGTCTCCACCGTCGCACCCAGCGCGCGCAGCTGCGCCACGACCTCGTCGACCAGCGGCTCGGCCACCGGACCGGGAGCCGCCGCGTTCCAGGTGGGGCGGCGGCCCTTGCGGGCATCTCCGTAGAGCGTGAACTGGGAGATCACCAGCAGCGGTGCGCCGTTGTCGCTGCAGGACTTCTCGCCCTCCAGGATCCGTACGGACCACAGTTTGCGGGCCAGCAGCTCCGCCTTCTCCGGGGTGTCGTCGTGGGTCACCCCCACCAGCACGCACAACCCCTCGCCGACGATCTCGCCCACGGTCTCGCCGCCCACGACGACGCTCGCGCCGTCCACCCTCTGCACCACTGCTCGCATACCACCTGTGTACCAGGCTTGCACCCGTCCGGGGCCGATCGGGTGGAGTGGGACTGCGTCAGGCCCACGGGGAGTGGCACGATGCACGCAGGCGGTGCGGGTGCGCCGCACCGGTCGAGGGGACGGACTCGTTCGTATGAATACTTCTGGTACCTCCGTACCTGCATCACCCGCTTCCGTCGCAGCTGCCGCGGTTCGACCGCCCGCGCAGCGCACGGCCGAGACTCAGGGGCCGCCGAGCCCGACCACCGCACTCGGGCTGCCGGAACTGCGCGGGCTGCGCCGCGACGCGCAGCGCGACGAGGCCGATCTGAGCTACGTGCGCAGACTGCTCCAGGGCCGCATCGACATCCTGCGGGCGGAGCTGGCCCGGCGGACGGACCCCGAGGCGCCGGTGGTGGACCGGCTCTCGGTGATCCTCGCCGACGCCCCCTCCAGCCGCAGCGCCTCCGCCCGGCACGTCACGCTCGGCACCCCGCACAGCGAGGAGTACCGGCTGCTGGCCGCGGAGATGCTGTCCGACGTGGAGCTCTCGGACCTGGGCGCCCGCACGGACGGCGAACTGCACGACGGGATGGGGCGGCTGGTGCGCTACGAGCAGCAGGTCTCGCGGCGCCGCCAGCAGCTCCAGCGCACGGTGGACGACTGCACTGCGGAGATCACCCGGCGGTACCGGGAGGGCGAGGCCCAGGTGGACGACCTGCTGGTGTAGAGAACCGGCGTGGAGAACCGGCGGAGAAAATTCGGGCGACCGCCGGCGGCCGGGAGATTAGCGTGGGCGGCTATGAGTGCTGACGTCCGGCCGATCGCCGAATCCGAACTCCCCGACTGGGTGCGCACCGTGCACACCGGTTTCCTGACCACCTCCCGGGTGACCGAGGCCGACATAGCCCTGCGCGCCAAGTACAGCGACTTCTCCCGGATACAGGGGGCGTTCGACCCTGACGGCGGTCGCTGCGTGGCCGCCCTGCGCTCCTTCCCGCAGGAGCTGACCGTGCCCGGCGGGGCGGCCGTCCGCACCACCGCGATCTCCAGCGTGGGCGTGCTGCCCACCCACCGCCGCCAGGGCCTGCTGACCCGGATGATGGCCGCCGAGTTCGCCGCGGCCGAGGCGCGCGGCGACGCGCTCGCCACGCTGATCGCCGCCGAGTACCCGATCTACGGGCGGTACGGGTTCGGGCCCGCCACCTCCCTCGTGGAGTGGGAGATCGACGTGGCGCGCACCGGGCTCGACCGGCGGCTGTCGGCGCCCGTGGACGGCGGGCGGATCGAGCTGGTGGACATCGAGGAGCTGCGGCGGGTGGGGCCCGAGCTGCACGAGCGGCTGCGGGCGCGCACGCCCGGGGCGGTGGACCGGGACGAGCGCTGGTGGAGCGTGGCGACCGGCTTGGAGCAGTGGTCGTACCGCCCGTACCAGGACAAGTTCCATGCCGTGTACCGGACGGCGGAGGGGGAGGTGGCCGGCCTCGCCGTCTACAGCGCCGACGACCACTGGACGGACGCGAAGCTCCCGCAGAACACCGTGCAGGTCAGGGACCTGCTGGCGGTCACCCCGCAGGCGGAGCGGGCACTGTGGCAGTTCCTGTGCTCGATCGACTGGGTGCTGAAGGTCCGCACCGGCTACCGGGCCCCCGACGACCTCGCCCCGCAGCTGCTGCCCGACCCGCGTGCGGCCCGGACCGTCACCTCCTCGGACTTCCTGTGGGTGCGGCTGCTGGACGTCGTACGGGCGCTGGGCGCGCGGACGTACGAGGTGCCCGGGGTGCTCGTCCTGGAGGTCACGGACGAGACGGGGCCGGCGGCCAGCCGCTACCGGCTGGACGCGGGCACCGGCGTGTGCGAGCGGACCGAGGAGGCGGCGGACCTGCGGCTGGACGTGGCCGTGCTGGGCTCGTTGTACCTGGGGGACGCGTCCGCGGTGCGGCTGGCCGCGCTGGGACGGGTCACGGAGGAACGTCCGGGGGCGGCCGTGCTGGCGGACACGGTGTTCCGTACCGCGCGCCGCCCGTGGTGCCCCGACATCTTCTGACGGCTCCGGACAACTGCGTGCCGATTGCCGATTGCCGATTTTGCCGATGATCGAGGACCGAACTCTGTGACATCACTTGTGGAATCCCTGCGCGCGGCGGGCTGCGTCTTCGCGGAGGAGGAGGCGGAGCTCCTGACCGGGGCCGCCACCGACGCGGACCACCTGGCGCAGCTGCTGGCCCGCCGGGTGGGCGGCGAACCGCTGGAACACGTCGTCGGCTGGGCGGAGTTCTGCGGGCTGCGCATGGAGGTCGGCGCGGGGGCCTTCGTACCGCGCCGGCGCACCGAGTTCCTGGTGCGGGAGGCGGTGGCACTGGCCCGGCCCGGCGCGGTGGTACTGGACCTGTGCTGCGGGGTCGGCGCCCTGGGCGCGGCGGTGGCCGCGCAACTGCCGGGCGGCGTGGAGCTGCACGCGGCGGACATCGACCCGGCGGCGCTGGTGTACGCGCGGCGCAACGTGGCCCCGTACGGCGGCCGGGTGTGGGAGGGCGACCTGTACGCGGCGCTCCCGTCCTCGCTGCGCGGCCGGGTGGACGTGCTGGTGGTCAACGCCCCGTACGTGCCGACGGAGGAGATCGTCCTCATGCCGTCGGAGGCGCGGGACCACGAGCCGCTGGTCTCCCTGGACGGCGGGGCCGACGGCCTGGACATCCACCGCCGGGTGGCGGCGGGGGCCCTGCCCTGGCTGGCCCCGGGCGGCCACCTGCTGATTGAGACGAGCGCCCGCCAGTGCCCGTCGACGGCCTCGGCCCTGACCTCGGCGGGCCTCGCGGTCCGGGCGGTGACCTCGGAGGAGCTGTACGCGACGGTGGTCATCGGCACGGCCTGACGCGGCCCGGCGGCCTCCGGGCCTTCGTAGGGTGGGGGCATGACGGGGAGTGAGAAGCCTGCGGAGGCGTGCGCGGAGGCGGCTCTGCCCGCCCTGGCGAGGGCGAGCGCGGGCGATCGCAACGATGGCGGGGGGACCCTCCAGGCGGACCTCCTCGGCCTCCTCGACGCCTGGCCCGGGACGGCGCACCGACTGCTGCCCGACTGCGTCGCTTCCGACGACCCCGGGACGAGGCCGGCCGGCCCCTGGGGCCTGAGCGTCACCGATTTCGGCGGGGCCAGGTACTTCGATCTCGTCGCCGGTGCCGCGTCCGACCCGGACCCCCGGGTACGCGCCGACGTGATGAGCACGCTCGGCGGCATCTTCGGCGCCGGGAACCCCCCGCGGGCCCGGGCCGTCCCGCTGGCCGGCACCCGCGATCCGGACCCCGGGGTGAGACGGGCCGCAGTGGCGGCGCTCGGCCCGGAAGACGACTAGAGGTGTTCGACGTGCTGCCCGGCACGGGTCTGGCTCTGCCGCATCGTGCCGGCGTCCTGAGGTTCGGCATGTCCGGGCGGGAGGCCCGGTGGGCCGTCGCGACCTTGGCGGATGTGCGGGAGACCTGGGTCTGCGGGACGGGCTGGGCCTTCACCGCCCGCTACGAGGGCCTGGAGCTGCTCGCCTACGGCGACTGCCCGGACCGCCTCGGCCGCGCCGGCCACGACCGGCACGGTCTGGCGGCCGTCCACCTCGGCCGGTGCGGGCCGGGACCGGCCGGCCCGTCCGCCGTCCCGGTGGTCCTCCACGACGTCGACCTGTTCGGGTACCCGGCCGCCGAGGTGCTGGAGGCCCTCGGACCGGGCCAGCACCCCGGGGTGAGCCTGCCGCAGGCCGGATCCCCGACCGGCTACCTGTCCGAGGTACGGCTCTCGGTCCCGTAGCTGAGCGGGTCCTGGGCGAGCGGGACCGGCGCGGCCAGGGCCTCGTCGTAGGCGGGGCGCGGGAAGACGTACGGGCCCAGAAGCAGTTCGCCCCACTCCGGCCGGTGGATCTGGTGGAAGCCGGACCAGGTGACCTCGTTCTCCGTGGCGCGGACCATGGCGAGCAGGGGCCAGCAGGCGTCGATCCCGCAGGGGCAGCTCAGGAGGCACAGGGCGCCGGTGTTGTCGTCGCGGAGCTCCGGTGGCGCCTCGCCCAGGAAGTGGGCCCGGGCCCGGGCACCGTCGGCGTCGTCGTCCAGGTGCAGCGGGGCGTGCTGGCGCAGCAGGAACTCGTCGCGCTCCTGCGGGGTGTCGTCGTCTGCGTCGAGCTCCCGGCTCCAGAGCGCCCGCGTCGCCTCCGCGACGAGGACGCGAAGGTCGGTGCCGTCGATGCGGACGCCCCAGGCGGTGAGGTGCGGGAAGCCGGGGTGCGGGACGCGCAGGAACTCCACCCGGTTCGGGACGGGCGGGACGGGCGGGAGACTCATACGCCCCATCCTGTGGGGCCCGCCCGACCGGATCCACCGAGTATCGCCACGGCGGGGGCGGGACGGCGGCGGTTCGCGGTCCTGACCCCCGGCACGGACAGCCCGGAGGAGAGGAGCTGGTCACGGAGTACCAGCAGAGGCTGCGCGAGCGCCACATCGCCGCCGCCGTCATGCCGGCCCCGGAGCCGTGGCGGCCGGTGCCGGACCGCAGGACTCCCGTCGGGGGTCTGTTCGGCATCGGGTTCGTCGTCCTCCCGACAGCGGGCACGACCTCGTCATGGTCGTGTCCGGCGACGGCCATGGACTCTTCGACGCGGTCACCGGCGAGAAGATCGCCCGCGACCGGGATCCGGACCCTGACACCAGCACCCCGGACGCGTCGCCGGAGCTCACCTGCGGACGGCTGGACCGTAGACGTCGTCAGCCCCGAGTGGCCCCACGACCGCGTCATCCTCACCCGGTGGGAGATGTTGCAAGCGGGGCGCTTGCAATAGTTAGCAAGGTCGGGCAGGATCTGAGCATGGCATCGCTCAACGTCGGAAATCTCGGCGAGTACCTCCGTGAGCAGCGTCGGCAGGCTCAGCTTTCGCTGCGGCAGCTGGCCGAGCAGGCGGGGGTGTCGAATCCGTACCTGAGCCAGATCGAGCGCGGGCTGCGCAAGCCGAGCGCGGACATCCTGCAGCAGCTGGCCAAGGCGCTGCGGATCTCCGCGGAGACGCTGTACGTGCAGGCCGGGATCCTGGATGAGCGGGACCCGGAGGAAGTGGAGACGCGAGCCGTCATACTCGCCGACCCGTCGATCAACGAGCGGCAGAAGCAGGTGCTGCTCCAGATCTACGAGTCGTTCCGCAAGGAGAACGCGCTCGATGCGCCCGCCGACGAGATGCCGTCGAAGACGAACTGAAGTTGATCCGGGAGGACCAGCACATGGCCATCGCCGATGACCTGAAGAAGACCCTCACCGACCCCACTCCCCTCTACTTCGCCGCAGGCACCGCCGACCTGGCCGTGCAGCAGGCCAAGAAGGTGCCCGACCTGATCGAGCAGCTGCGCGCCGAGGCCCCCGCGCGCATCGAGGCCGTGAAGAACACGGACCCGAAGGCTGTACAGGAGGCGGTCACCGCCAAGTTCGCCGAGGTGCTCGGCGCGATCGACCCGAAGAAGCTCGGGGAGACCGCCCAGGACCTGGCGCTTCGCGGTGTCGGCGTGGCCGCCGAGTACGCGGTGCGCGCCAAGGAGACGTACGACAAGGTCGCCGTGCACGGCGAGCAGGCCGTGCGGAACTGGCGGGGCGAGGTCTCCGCCGAGATCGTCGACATCGCCGTGGCCGTCGAGCCGGAGGCCGAGGCGGAGCCGGCGTCGGAGCCGGCGGCCGAGGCCGCCGCAGCGGAGAAGCCCGTCGCGAAGAAGGCCCCCGCGCGCAAGACCACGGCCAAGAAGGCCGTGGTCACGGCGGACGACGCGAGCTGAAGCGCAGCCGCATGAGCGACGGCGGGCCGGGCACCCTTCAGGTGCCCGGCCCGTTGTGGTTCATGAAGGGGCCTGTGCCGGTAGCGTGGAGTCGGGCGGCATCGGAAGTGCGAAGCAGAAGCTGAGAAGGCGGTCGAAGCGATGTTGATGGAAGGGTTCGATCGAGGCGTGATCCCGTTCCTCGGGCTCGTCATGCTGGTGCTCGCCGTCGTGGCCTTCGTGCTCGCCCTGGTGGCGCGGGAGGACGCGTACCGGGCGGCCGACAAGCAGAGCAAGACCTTCTGGCTGGTCATCCTCGGCGTCACCGTGGCCGTGGACTTCTTCCTGGGGATGCTGTTCCTGCAGATCGCCGGTCTCGTCGCGACCATCGTGTTCTTCGTCGACGTACGCCCGGCCCTCAAGCAGGTCTCGGGCGGTGGCGGCCGGCGCGGCGGCAGCAGCAGCGACGGGCCGTACGGGCCCTACAACGGCGGACGGTAGGCGGACCCGGAGCGCCGACGGCTTCGGCGCGCGGCTCAGCCCTCGGCGCGGGAGAGCAGGACCACGGCCACGTCGTCGGTCAGCTCGCCGCCGTTGAGCCGGCGGGCCTCGGTGACGGAGGCCTCCAGCAGGCCCTCACCGCTCAGACCGCGGTCCAGATGGCGGTTGATCATGTCGACCATGCCGTCCTGGCCCAGACGTTCCTTGCCCTCGCCGATGTGGCCCTCGATCAGGCCATCGGTGTAGAGCATCAGGCTCCAGGTGCCGCCGAGCTCCACCTGGCGGCGCGGCCAGCGGGCCCGGGGCAGCAGCCCGAGGGCCGGGCCGCTGTTCTCGTACGGGAGCAGCCGCGCGCGGCGGCCCGGCCGGGAGATCAGCGGGGCCGGATGACCGGCCAGGCACAGACCGGCACGGCGTCCGTCCGGGGCGATGTCGACCGTGCACAGCGTCGCGAATATCTCCTCGCACGGCCGCTCCACCTCCAGGACCTCCTGGAGGGTGGACAGCAGGTCGTCGCCGCAGAGGCCGGCCAGGGTCAGGGCGCGCCAGGCGATGCGGAGCTCGACGCCGAGCGCGGCCTCGTCGGGGCCGTGGCCGCAGACGTCGCCGATCATGGCGTGGACGGTGCCGTCGGGGGTGCGGACGGTGTCGTAGAAGTCACCGCCGAGCAGGGCCCGGCTGCGGCCGGGGCGGTAGCGGGCGGCGAAGCGGAGGTCGGAGCCCTCCAGGAGGGGCGTGGGGAGCAGGCCGCGTTCCAGCCGGGCGTTTTCCTGGGCGCGCAGTTTCGATTCTGCGAGCTTGTACTGGGCGATGTCCGCCCGTTTTCTCTCCACGGCGTAGCGGATGGCGCGGCTCAGCAGCCGGCCGTCCAGCTCGTCCCGGAAGAGGAAGTCCTGGGCGCCGACCCGGACGGCCTCGGCGGCGCGCTCGGCGTCGTCCTCGCCGGTGAGGACGAGGACGGCGTGGCGCGGGGCGATGCGCAGCACCTGGTGGAGGGCGACCAGCTGGTCCACGGCGGTGGCAGTGGCGGTGCCGGTCCCGTTGGCGGCGCCGGTTCCGTTGGCCGGGGCGGTGGCCGAGCCGTTGGCCGCAGCTCCCGGCGTGCGGGCGCTGGCGTCCGGGAGGGACAGGTCGAGGAGGATGCAGTGCACGTCGGGCGTGAGCAGCCGCTCGGCCTCGGTGAGATTGCGGGCGGTGCGGATCCGGATGCGGTGGCCGTCCGCGTCGAGGATCTCGGGGACGGTGAGGCCGCCTGCCGGGTCGTCCTCGATGACCAGGAGGGTCAGCGGGCTCGTGTGAGGGGCGGCTTGAGGGGTCGCTTGCGCGACGCCCGTGGCGGCTACGGCCGGGGCGGCGGTGTGCAGAACGGCCTGACCGCTCTCCGTGGCCGAGGTGTCCCTCTGCCGCGGTACGGGTACGGGCATCGTCTCCGGTTCCTTCCCTCCCCCCGAGGGTGCGCTCGTCCGGCAGACCCTAGCGGTCCCGGCCCGGCGAACGGAATGCCGTCCTTGGCGAGGGCCTCCGGCATATGCGGTTATCGCGGGGGAAAATCGGCCTCACTGGATGACAAAGGTCACGGCGGGGCCGTGTTCCGTCCCGTCAAGCGAGACGTGTCCGAGCCCCTCCGGGTTGCCTGCGTCACCCGATCCGCCGGACGGACGGACCTGGCCGGCGCTCCGCCCCGGACCCGGTCCTCGAACACGGTCCTCGAACACGGGCCCCGGCCCCGGCCCCGGCCCCGGACCCGGGCCCCGGGACGGGCCGAAGGTCCCGGGCTCCGCCCCGCGCCCCGGACAGGCCGAAGGCAAGGGGCCGCGCCCGGCAGCGGGTCCGGGGTCGAGCCCCGGCGCCGCCGCACCCGTATCGCCGAGCGACCCCGCAGGGGCTACGCGTCGGGGCGGACCACTGCCTTGATCGGCATCGAGCCCGCGCCCGCCATCGTGATGTTCCGGCCGGGGCGCGGGGCGTGCACCATCGCGCCGTCGCCGACGTACATGCCGACGTGGCTGGCGTCGTCGAAGTAGATGATCAGGTCGCCCGGGCGCATGTCCTTCAGTGCGACCTTCGGCAGCAGCCGCAGCTGCTCCTGCGAGGTGCGCGGGATGCCCCGGCCCGCCGCCAGCCAGGCCTGGGAGGTCAGCCCGGAGCAGTCGAAGGACGCCGGGCCCACGGCGCCCCATTTGTACGGCTTGCCCATCTGGGCGGTGGCGAACTGCACGGCCCGCTTGCCCGCATCCGTGGCCGCGCCGTTGACGTCCTTCATCGCGCCCGTCGACAGCCACGCCGTCTGCGCCTTGTACTGGGCTTCCTGCTCCAGCTGGATCAGCCGGGCCTTCTCCTCGGCCTCCAGCTTGCTCTCCAGCTCCTCGGCGGCCTTGATCTTCTCCTCGATCTGCTTCTTGGACTCCTCCGACTTGATCCGGTTGGCCTCCAGGGTGGCCCAGCGCTCGCTCGCCTCCTGGGCGTAGCGCTGCAAGTCGGCCTGGGTCCGGTCCAGTTCGGAGAGCATGCCCGAGGTGGCCTTCTCGCCCTGGCGCAGCCGGCCCGCCCCGTCGAGGTAGTGGTTCGGGTCGTCGCTCAGTGCCAGCTGCGCGCCCGGCGGCATCCCGCCCGAGCGGTACTGGGCGCGGGCGGCGGCGCCCGCCCGGTTCTTCAGGGCGGTGATCTTCTCCTTGCCGGCGACGACGAGATTGGCGATCTCGACGATCTTGTCCGACTGGGCCTTGGTCTCGGCCTCGGCGAGGTTGTAGGCGTCCGTGGCGGTGCCCGCCTGCCGGTACAGCTCCTCGATCTCCTTGCGGACCTGTTCCAGGGACTTGCCGCCCGGTTCGGGGAGGGGCGCGGCCGGCGCCGCCGGGGTCGTCGGCGCCGACGGAGCCGCGTACGCCACGCCCGCGGCGAGGCCCGGCACCGTCAGTATCGCCATCGTGCACACCAGCACGAGAGAGCTTGCGCCTCGCCGTTGCCTTGCGGCTCCCATGGTCCCCCCAGGCACCCGAGCCAGACCCCGTATCAGATCTGACTATTCATCAGTAACTTCGCACTGCCATCGGGATGGTGCCACGAGTCGATGAATTCCAACACCCTTGTGGATGGCGATCCGATCTTGTCCGCCCCAACGGACGCCATTCCCACCCCCGCACGGTTCAACGGACCACCCCCATCCCCCGTTCCCCCGCAGACCGCGTTCACCCCATCGGGCGCAACGCCTCCCAGGGCAACGTCAGTTCCCCCTGCCGCCACCGCCGCGGCCCGTCCACCAGCGGCCAGTCGCCGGCCAGCGCCCGCGCCGTCCGGATCCAGCGCTGCCGCGCCCCGTACGAGGCGTACGGAGCCGCCGCCGCCCACGCCCGGTCGAAGTCGCGCAGGAACGCGTGCACCGGCTCGCCCGGCACGTTCCGGTGGATCAGCGCCTTCGGCAGCCGTTCCGCCAGGTCGGAGGGGCGCTCCAGGGAGCCCAGCCGGGTCGCGAACGTCACCGTGCGCGCCCCCTCCGGGCCCAGCGCCACCCACACGTGCCGCCGCCCGATCTCGTCGCAGGTCCCCTCGACCAGCAGCCCGTCCGGGGCCAGCCGCCCGCACAGCCGCGCCCAGACCTCGGCGACCTGCTCCTCGTCGTATTGGCGCAATACATTCGCCGCGCGGATCAGTGCCGGGCGGGCCCCGCCGTCCAGCGGCACCTCGAAACCGCCGTGCCGGAAGCTCAGCCCCTCCCGCTCGTACGGCTTCGCCCCCGCCACCCGCGCCGGCTCGATCTCGATGCCGACCACCCGCACCCGCGGTGCCGCGTCCCGCAGCCGCGCCAGCAGCTCGACCGCCGTCCAGGGCGCGGCCCCGTAGCCCAGGTCCACCGCGACGGGCGCCTCCGCGCGCCGCAGCGCGGCCCCGTGGGTGGCCGCGATCCAGCGGTCCATCCGGCGCAACCGGTTCGGATTGGTCGTCCCGCGCGTCACCGAGCCCACAGGGCGGCCGGGCGCGCGGCTGGAGGGCGGGGTACTGCGGGAGGCCATGAGCCGAGGGTAAGCGGAGTGCCCGCGCACCATGAAAATCCCCCGACGCAGCACTGAAAACGAGGAAACCTCCAGGAAAACCGGACACCCCGGAATGCGCGGGACGGCCATCCGGGTTGCACTCCTTGCAGGGCGTCCTCCGCGCCCTCGCCGTCATGCCGTCCGGCATGCGGTCAGTCATGCCGTCCGAGCGTCGTGCGGGCGCCGTCCGAGCCGAGAGGACTGGTCCCTTGAGCCAGTACGTGTCCCGCCTCAGTGGCCGCCTCGCCGCCGCCCGTGCCACCCGCCACGAGCCGCCCCGCCTGCGCCTTCCGGCCGTCGGCCACCACCGCAAGCCGCGCCGCGTGGCCATGCTCAGCGTGCACACCTCACCGCTGCACCAGCCCGGCACCGGCGACGCCGGCGGCATGAACGTCTACATCGTCGAGCTGGCCAGGCGGCTCGCCGCGATCAACATCGAGGTCGAGATCTTCACCCGGGCCACCACCGGCGGGCTGCCGCCCGTGGTCGACCTGGCCCCCGGCGTCCTCGTACGGCACGTGGACGCGGGCCCCTACGAAGGCCTCGCCAAGGAGGAGCTCCCCGCCCAGCTGTGCGCCTTCACCCACGGCGTCATGCAGGCCTGGGCCGGCCACCGCCCCGGCTACTACGACCTCGTCCACTCCCACTACTGGCTTTCCGGCCACGTGGGCTGGCTCGCCGCCGAACGCTGGGGCGTCCCGCTCGTCCACGCCATGCACACCATGGCGAAGGTCAAGAACGCGGCGCTGGCAGAGGGGGACACGCCCGAGCCCGCCGCCCGCGTCATAGGCGAGACGCAGATCGTGGCCGCCGCCGACCGGCTCATCGCGAACACCGCCGAGGAGGCCGACGAGCTCGTCCGGCACTACGAGGCCGACCCCGCCAAGGTGGCCGTCGTCCACCCCGGAGTGAACCTCGACCGGTTCACCGTCGGAGACGGCCGGGCCGCCGCCCGGGCCCGCCTCGGCCTCCCGCAGGACGCCGTCATCCCCCTCTTCGCCGGGCGGATCCAGCCGCTGAAGGCCCCCGACATCCTGCTGCGCGCCGTCGCCGTCATGGTCGACCAGGACCCCTCGCTGCGCCGCCGCCTCTTCGTACCCGTCGTCGGCGGGCCCAGCGGCAGCGGCCTCGCCAAGCCGGAAGGCCTGCAGAAGCTCGCCGCGAAGCTCGGCATCGCCGACCTCGTGCACTTCCACCCGCCGGTCGCGCAGGACGGCCTCGCGGACTGGTTCCGGGCGGCGTCCGTGCTGGTCATGCCCTCCTACAACGAGTCCTTCGGGCTCGTCGCGATAGAGGCGCAGGCCGCCGGTACGCCGGTGCTCGCCGCCGAGGTCGGCGGGCTGCCCGTCGCCGTCAACGACGGGGTCACGGGGATCCTCGTACCCGGGCACGACCCGGTGGACTACGCGCGGGAGCTGCGGCGGTTCGTGGACGAGCCGGCGCTCGCGGACCGGATGGGCGCCCAGGCGGCGCGGCACGCGCAGTTCTTCGGCTGGGACACCGCGGCGAGCGGCACGGCCGACGTCTACACCGCGGCCATGCATGATCATCGCCGTCGCGTACGCTCCCACCATGGCTGACACCGCCGAGATCATCGAGAGCGCGCTCACCGCCGCGGAGCTGAGCTGGGAGAGCCCCGAGCCGGGGTCCTACGTCGTCCAGCTCCCCGGCACCCGCAAGCTGAGCACCACCTGCTCGCTCAAGGTCGGCCGGCACTCGCTGTCGGTCAACGCCTTCGTGATCCGGCACCCCGACGAGAACGAGGCGGGCGTCCACCGCTGGCTGCTGGAGCGCAACCTCAAGCTGTACGGCATGGCGTACGCGGTGGACCGCCTCGGCGACATCTACCTGACGGCCCGGCTCCCGCTGTCGGTCGTCGACCCGGAGGAGCTGGACCGGCTGCTCGGCACGGTGCTGGAGGCGGCGGACGGCTCCTTCAACACGCTCCTGGAGCTGGGTTTCGCGAGCGCGATCCGGCGCGAGTACGAGTGGCGGGTCTCGCGCGGCGAGCCGACCTTCAACCTCGACGCGTTCAAGCACCTGACGCAGCCGTCGTAACGGGGGCGCCGCCCCCGAACCCCGCGCCTCAAACGCCGGCGGGGCTGAAAGACGGCGGCGCAGGCCGCGCTACGCCTCGGCGTCGGCCGGAACCGGCTTGGACATCGCCGCGCCGGCACCACCGGCCACGGCCGCGCCCGTAGCCGTACCCGCATCGCCCTCGGAGAGCCTCCGCATCAGCAGCCAGTAGCCGGCCGCCGCCACCGTGCCCAGCACGCCCGTGGCCCCCCACAGCCAGTCGGCCCCGTACCGGTCGATCATCAGGCCCGCCATCAGCGGCGCCACCAGCGAGGCCACCGCCCAGGACAGGTTGTAGACCCCCTGGTAGCGGCCGCGCCCGTGCACCGGCGACAGCCGTACGACCAGGCTCATCTGGGTCGGCGAGTTCACGATCTCCGCCAGCGTCCACACGCACACCGTCAGCGCGTACGCCCACACCGGTCCGGCGAAGGCCGTCAGCGCGAACCCGTACCCGGCCAGCAGTGCCGAGATCACCAGCAGCTTCTGCGGGTCGCGCCGCTCTATGAACGCCGTGACCGGGATCTGCAGCAGCACGATCAGCACCCCGTTCACGGCGACGACCAGCCCGTAGTCCCCGGGGGAGAACCCGGCGGCGCCCATCGCGACCGGCAGGCCGACCGAGCCCTGCGTGAAGATCAGCGAGATCAGGAACGACAGCCCGACCACGCCCATGAACCGGCCGTCCCGCAGCACCGTCCCGAGCCCGATCGCGGGCTCCTCGCCGACGGCGGCCGACGCGCCCCCGGGCCGTTCCGGCCGGGACTCGGGCAGCTTGACGAAGACCAGCACCGCGCAGACCAGCGTCAGGGCGGCCTCGCCCAGGAAACCGGCCAGGTAGCTGTACTCCGCGATCACGCCCGCCGCCGTCGCGCTGACGGCGAAGCCGAGGTTGATGGCCCAGTAGTTGAGCGCGAAGGCCCGTACGCGGTCCTCGGGGCGGACGATGTCCGCCATCATCGCCGCGACCGCCGGCCGGGAGGCGTTCGAGGTCACGCCGACCAGCAGGGCCACGGCCGCGATCGCCGCCGGGTGCTCCATGAAGCCGAGCAGCGCCACCGAGAACGCGGTCGAGGTCTGGGCCGCGAGCAGGGTGGGGCGCCGCCCGAGCCGGTCGGTCATCACCCCCGCGACGAGCGAGGAGACGACACCGCCGAGCCCGTGGAGGGCGACGACGAGCCCGGCGAAGGAGGCCGAGTAACCCCGGTCCAGGGTCAGGTAGAGGGTCATGAAGGTGGCGACGAAGGCGCCGAGGCGGTTCACCAGCGTGCTCGTCCAGAGCCACCAGAAGGCCCGGGGCAGCCCGGAGACGCTCTCCCGGGCGGCCTGTCCGAAACGGGCAGCGGACATAAGGGATCCCCCCGGCGGTGTAAGCATCACTCGTACGGCGTGCACATTACGAGCGGGGGGCCTCCGGGCGCCACTGGATTGACGCGCACCGTCAATCCGGCGGGACCCCGCACCGCGCGCGAGCGCCCCCGGGCGTCCACTAGGCTCGTACGCATGGCCGACGCACCGTACAAGCTGATCCTCCTCCGCCACGGCGAGAGCGACTGGAACGCGAAGAACCTGTTCACCGGCTGGGTGGACGTCAACCTCACCGAGAAGGGCGAGAAGGAGGCGGTCCGGGGCGGTGAGCTGCTCAAGGACGCCGGCCTGCTGCCCGACGTGCTGCACACGTCCCTCCAGAAGCGCGCCATCCGCACGGCGCAGCTCGCGCTGGAGGCCGCAGACCGCCACTGGATCCCGGTGCACCGCTCCTGGCGCCTGAACGAGCGCCACTACGGTGCGCTCCAGGGCAAGGACAAGGCGCAGACCCTCGCGGAGTTCGGCGAGGAGCAGTTCATGCTGTGGCGCCGCTCGTACGACACCCCGCCGCCGGTCCTGGAAGACGGTACGGAGTTCTCGCAGTCCGCGGACCCGCGCTACGCGTCGATCCCGAACGAGCTGCGTCCGCGCACGGAGTGCCTCAAGGACGTCGTCGAGCGCATGCTGCCGTACTGGTACGACGGCATCGTCCCGGACCTGCTGGCCGGCCGCACGGTCCTGGTCGCCGCGCACGGCAACTCCCTGCGCGGTCTGGTCAAGCACCTGGACGGCATCTCCGACGCCGACATCACGGGCCTGAACATCCCGACCGGCATCCCGCTCGTCTACGAACTGGACGCCGACTTCAAGCCCCTGAACCCGGGCGGCACCTACCTCGACCCGGACGCCGCGGCGGCCGCCATCGAGGCCGTCAAGAACCAGGGCAAGAAGAAGTAAGTTTCGTGATCATGCCCCCCACCTGCGCATACGGCGCCGGTGGGGGGCATTTTCAGACCCTGGGGCAGCTCTGGGCCCTCAGGCTGGCGGGTCTTGCGGGCGGAGCGCCCCGCCGAGAGCCTTCCGGGCCCGGTCCCGGTCCCGGTTGCCGGGCATCAGGTGCGCGTACACCTTCGGAGTCGGCCCAGGGTCGGAGTGCCCGAGGTACTCGGCTTCAGCTCCTCTCAGCCTGCGGCTGCGGCTGCGGCTGCCAGTCGGGCGCGCCGTGCCAGTGCGGCGGCTGACCGGAGCCCGTGCGCGGAGCAGGGCCCTGTCCGGAGACTCCAGGCAGGGCCCTTGTGCTGACTCGGCGGCGTGACGGCCGCCTTGGCCGGGGTAACGGCCCTCTCGTGTGGAGGGGGGTCAGGGGGCGGCCGGCGCGGCGGGCGCGGCCGGTGCGGCGGCCGGTGCGGCGGGCTTGGCCAGGAGGGACTCCGCCGTGTCCTGGAGCGCGGCCACGTTGCCGTTGGACAGGACGACGTTGGGGTTCAGGACGCGCTCGATCGGCACGTGCACGACCTCCGAGATGTCGGAGACGTTGAGGTTGTTGAGGAGCGAGAGCAGCGGGTTCTCGGCGGCCTGGGCGGGCGCACCGCCGAGGAGCAGGACGGCGCCGGCGAGAGCGCCGACGAGCGAGGTTCGATTCAGCTTCATGCGCGGGGAACGCCCCGCCCGTCCCCCCGGTTACCGCCCGAACCCAGCGGTCCCCCGTTCAGCCCCGCCCGACCCCCCGTCCGGCCGGATCCGCCCCCTTCCCGCCGCGCACACCCCGCTCGCCGGGGAACGGCGGGCGGGGGCTCCGGTGAGGCGGTGGACTACTTCTTGCCCTGGGGCAGCTCTGGGCCCTCAGGCCGGCGGGTCTTGCGGGCGGAGCGCCCCGCCGAGAGCCTTCCGGGCCCGGTCCCGGCTGCCGGGCATCAGGTGCGCGTACACCTTCGGAGTGGGACGGGCGGGTGGCGGGGTGGTTCAGGGGGCGGTGGGGGTGTTCTCCTGCCACTCGCGGCCGATCGAGCGCAGCAGGGCCGGGTAGACCCCGAGGTAGCGGAAGGGCTTGATGCCCAGCATGTAGAGGGCGCCGAGGCGGCCGTTCGGCTTCACCAGGACGGTCATCTGGCCGCGGTGGCCGCCCTCGCCGTCCGGGACCCAGCCGATGTGCAGCAGTCCGTGCATGGTCCGGTTGGCGCTCTCCGCCACCCACTCGTCGTGGGTCTGGAAGACCGAGGTGAACGGGGCCGACCGGAGGTCGGGGCCCCGCTCGCCCTCGCGGAGGTCGGCCGGCAGGCGGTCGCGCAGGGTCGGGACCCGGGTGCCGATGCCGCCGTCGGTCTTGTCCCAGCCGAACAGCTTGCCGAGCTTCCAGCGGACCGCGAAGAGTACGCGCGCCACGGGGGAGGGGACGGGATCTCCCGTGCCGCCCGCGAACTGGCGTACCAGGCGTGCGAGGTCGTCGGGCCCGCCCGGGGTCGGCAGTGCCCACACGTCCTCGACCCGGAAGTCGCCGGCGATCTCGTGGACCCGCCAGGGGCGGGAGGTGTGCGCGGTCTTGGGGAGTCTCATGGGTCGGCCCCTTATCTATACGATGCCGTATAGATCGAGGCTAGCACCTATCTATACGGCACCGTATAGATGGGGGCCGTGTGAGGAGGAGCACAGCATGGGCGCGACCCGCACACCGCGCGGAAAGTGGATCGAGGAAGGGCTGCGGGCGCTCGCCGCCGGCGGCCCCGAGGCCGTCCGCGTCGAGGCGCTGGCGCAGGCGCTCGGGGTCAGCAAGGGCGGCTTCTACGGGTACTTCGGCAGCCGGGGCGCGCTGCTCACCGAGATGCTCGACACCTGGGAGCACGCGGTGGCCGAGGCCGTGATCGAGCAGGTCGAGAGCGGCGGGGGAGACGCCCGGGCCAGGCTGGAGCGGCTGTTCGCGATCGCCTCGTCGGCCGACGGGCCGGTCAGGGGCACCACGGCCGACCTCGCGATCCGCGACTGGGCCAGGCGCGACGAGGACGTCGCGCAGCGGCTGCGGCGTACCGACAACCGGCGCATGGAGTACCTGCGTTCGCTGTTCCGCGACATCTGCACCGACGAGGACGACGTCGAGGTCCGTTGTCTGCTGGCCTACTCGCTGCGGATCGGCGAGCACTTCATCCACGTCGACCACGGTGCCCGCACGCACGCGGAGGTCATGGAGCTGACCCGGAACTGGCTCCTGAGATAGGCGCCGGACGCGAGGGACGGCCTGGCCCGCCTCTTCCGGATCTTGCCGGGCCCGGCCCGCCCGGCACGGCACCTCGCCGCGTTGTCGGGGCACTTGAGTACGTCCAGTACACAAGCGCCCCTCCGCCTTGCGATGCTTCCCCTAGGCCCTGCGGGCCTGGGGAGACCCCATGCACCGGACGACCCGGGCTCATCCGACAAGATCCGGAAGGGACGGCCTAGTCGTCGAAGGTCTTGAACGTGACGGCGGCGCTGTCCTCGCCCTCCCAGACGACCTCGACGGTCACCATGTCGATCCCGCCGTGCCCGAAGTTGGGCGACTTCGGGTAGCTGAGGTCGAGGTGCATCCCGTTCGGGACCTCGACCGGTCCCGCACCGGGCCGCCCGTCCGGGAAATGCTTCGGGTGGGTGCCGAGCCAGCCGTGGACGTCCGACCGGGGCATGCGGAACGTTCCCGACCACTGGCTGGGCCAGGCCGGGTCGTCGATCTCGGAGCATTCCTGGCGCTCCGCGCGGGGCGGCAGCTTCCAGCCGATCGCCGTCATGGCCTTCCCGCACCCCGTGGCCCGCGTCTCCGTCTCGCCCGCGTGCTCAAGCGCGTAGAGGAGCCCGCAGAACCAGACCAGTGCGGGCACCTCCACCACGGCCACGAAGAGGACCGCCAGGGCGATCATCCATTTGGTCTTCCACGGCACGCCAACCCCCAAGATCGATTCGAACATGTTCAAGATCTAGGACGTGCAGGTGTGCGTGACGGTTCCGCGCGCACGCATGCGAAAGGCCCCGGCCGAGGGAACTCGGACGGGGCCCGTCGTGCGCGTGCAGCCGGCGGGAGGCGGTCAGCCGCCGCACTGGCAGGGGGCGCCGGACTGGCAGCCGCAGCCGCAGCCGGAGCCGCACCCGCAGGCCGCGAGCAGCGGCAGCCGCAGCGGCTCCGGCCTCGGCGTCTGCTCCTGCTCCGGGGTGATGGGGACGGGGGAATCGGGCATGGTTCCTCCTCGCAGGGGCGGTGCCCCGCGGCATACGGGACTTCGTGCGACGACCGCCCTCGCCCTCATTCATGCCCAGCGGTACCGGCGCGTCAACGGCGCATTGGGGCTCGGCGTGCCCCGCGGGCCCGGATGCCCTTCTTCCGGATCCCCCGCTTCCGAGGCCGGCGTCAGACGCCCTCGACCTGGGTCGGCTGCTGGAGGTCGTCCGCGTGCTCACCCGTGACCAGGTAGACCACGCGCTTGGCCACCGACACCGCGTGGTCCGCGAAGCGCTCGTAGTAGCGGCCCAGCAGGGTCACGTCCACGGCCGTCTCGATGCCGTGCTTCCAGCGGTCGTCCATCAGGTGCTGGAACAGCGTGCGGTGCAGCTGGTCCATCTCGTCGTCGTCCTGCTCCAGCTGGAGGGCGAGGTCGACGTCCTTCGTGATGATCACCTCGGCGGCCTTCGCCATCAGGCGCTGCGCCAGCTGCCCCATCTCCAGGATGGTGGCGTGCAGGTCCCGCGGCACGGCACGGTCCGGGAAGCGCAGCCGGGCGAGCTTGGCCACGTGCTGGGCGAGGTCACCGCTGCGCTCCAGGTCGGCGCTCATCCGCAGGGAGGTCACGACGATGCGCAGGTCGGTGGCGACCGGCTGCTGGCGGGCCAGGAGGGCGATGGCGCGGGCCTCCAGGTCGTGCTGGAGGTCGTCGACCTTCTGGTCGGCGGCGATGACGCTCTCGGCGAGCTTCAGGTCGGCGTCGAGCATGGACGTCGTGGCCCGCCCGATCGCGGAGCCGACGAGCCGGGCCATCTCGACCAGGCCTTCTCCGATCGAGTCCAGTTCCTCGTGGTACGCGTCGCGCATGTCTCGTGTCCCTCTCTCGACCTACTACTGCGGTACTGCCCGTGGGCGGGCCGGGGCGGCCAGCGGCCCCACGTTGACACGGTGAGCCGCAAACGCGTCCGACTCCGGCACCGCAAGTGAATCAACCCCGTCGCCAGGGTGAACTCTGGGCGACGACTGTTCGAGGTGCCACCCGAACGGCTGTGGAAGTGTCGTCGTGCCTGCTTAACCTGGATCCATGGACGTGAACGCGGCGGTCGCCGCAGCTGCAGCGATCGCCGGTCTTTGCACCGGTGTGATCGCGATGCTGGCGTTCCGCTGGAGCGAGCGCGACCAGGCCCGCCCCACCCGGAGCTCCATGCGCCCCGACCTCAACGCGGTGCTGCCGCCCGGCGTGGACACCGTCCTCTCCGTGCTGCGCTCCTCGGCGGTCGTACTGGACGAGGGCGACGCGGTGGTCAAGGCCAGCTCGGCGGCCTACGCACTCGGCCTGGTCCGCGGCGGCAAGCTCGCCGTGGAGCCGATGCTCCACATGGCCCGCGACACCCGCCGCGACGGGGAGATACGCCAGGTCGAGCTGGACCTGCCCCGGCGCGGTACCGGCCGGGGAGAGGCCCTCGCGGTCTCGGCGCGCGTCGCCCCGCTCGGCTCCCGGCTGGTGCTCCTCCTGGTCGAGGACCTCACCGAGGCCCGCCGCATCGAGGCCGTACGCCGCGACTTCGTGGCCAACGTGTCCCACGAGCTGAAGACCCCGGTCGGAGCGATCTCCCTGCTGTCCGAGGCCGTCATGGACGCCGCGGACGACCCCGAGGCGGTCAGCCGCTTCGCGGGCCGCATGCAGATCGAGTCCACCCGGCTGATCAACCTCGTGCAGGAGCTCATCGACCTCTCCCGGGTGCAGAACGACGACCCGCTGGAGGACGCCGAGCCCGTACGCGTGGACACGCTGGTCGCCGAGGCCATCGACCGCTGCCGCCACACGGCGTCCTCGAAACAGATCACCATGGCCGCGGGCGGCACCGCCGACCTGCGTGTCTGGGGCAACCGCGGACAGCTCGCGGCCGCCCTCGGAAATCTGGTCGAGAACGCCGTCAACTACAGCCCCGCCCGCACCCGCGTCGGCATCGCCGGACGCAGGGTGACGGCTCCTGGGGGAGACTTGATCGAGATCGCCGTGACCGACCAGGGCATCGGCATCCCGGAAAAGGACCGCGAGCGCATCTTCGAGCGCTTCTACCGCGTGGACCCGGCCCGCTCCCGAGCCACGGGAGGAACCGGCCTGGGCCTTGCGATCGTGAAGCACGTGGCGGCCTCGCACGGCGGGGAGGTGTCGGTATGGAGCTCGGAGGGCCAGGGTTCCACGTTCACCCTGCGGCTCCCTGAAGCAGCCGCCCCGGCCCCGGCGGCGGCCCCCCGCACCCACCCGACCCCTGCCTGACCCAGAACCGCTCCAGCCATTCCTGCCCCGGAGGTCCTTCCGTGACCCGAGTGCTCGTCGTCGAGGATGAGGAATCCTTCAGCGACGCCCTGTCCTACATGCTCCGCAAGGAGGGCTTCGAGGTCGCCATCGCCGCGACCGGGCCCGACGGGCTGGACGAGTTCGAGCGCAACGGCGCCGACCTCGTCCTCCTCGACCTGATGCTTCCCGGCCTGCCCGGCACGGAGGTCTGCCGGCAGCTGCGCGGCCGCTCCAACGTCCCCGTGATCATGGTGACCGCCAAGGACAGCGAGATCGACAAGGTCGTCGGGCTGGAGATAGGAGCAGATGACTACGTCACCAAGCCCTTCTCCTCCCGCGAGCTGGTCGCCCGCATCCGCGCGGTCCTGCGCCGCCGCGGCGAACCGGAGGAGGTCACCCCGGCGGCGCTGGAGGCCGGCCCCGTACGGATGGACGTCGACCGCCACGTGGTCACCGTCTCCGGCGGCAAGGTGGACCTCCCGCTGAAGGAGTTCGACCTGCTGGAGATGCTGCTGCGCAACGCGGGCCGCGTGCTGACCCGTATGCAGCTCATCGACCGGGTCTGGGGCGCCGACTACGTCGGTGACACCAAGACGCTGGACGTCCACGTCAAGCGCCTGCGCGCGAAAATCGAGCCGGACCCGGGCGCGCCGCGCTACCTGGTCACGGTGCGCGGTCTCGGCTACAAGTTCGAGCCGTAAGCCGACCCGGCCCTGAAAGGCCGTACGGGAAGGGCCCCCACCCGCTGATGCGGATGGGGGCCCTTCCCGTATGCGTACGCGGGGTCCGCGTCAGTGGCCGGCGCTGTGCGAGGGGGAACCCGACGGCGTACCGGTGGCGCTGCCCGAGGCGGACCCGGACGGGGTGGCGCCCGCGGCCGCGCCGGTGGCCCCGGCCGAGGGGGAGCCGGACGGGGAGCCCGACGGCGTGCCCGAGGGGGAACCGGACGGAGTGGCGGGCGCGGCCGGGGCCGCGGTCGGGCCGAACGGTGCGAACGCGCCGGTGGCCGGGACCACGAAGGCCTCCAGCTCGATGCCGCCCGTGCTGCTCAGCTGGAAGAGGACCTTCTGGACCTCGCCGTCCCGGACGGTCGCCGCGCCGTCCTCGATCACGGCGGAGGCGTTGCCCTTGCCGCCGATCACGACGTAGCCGAGGGCCGGCACGGTGACCTTGCCGGAGCCTTCGGCCGGCTTCAGCGCGACCTTGCCCTTGCCACCCGGGAGGGTGATGCCGTCAAGCGTCTCCGCCTTGGTGCCGTTGTTGAAGACCGTCGCGGAGACGACCGCGGGGCCCTTCTCGCCCTTCTGGCCCTGGGTGATCACCAGTGCGTTCTGGACCTCGATCTCGCCCTTGGCGGCGGCGGCGTTGTCCGGCTTGATTTGGAGGGTCTGCGCTTCCTGGCCCGCACCGCATGCGGCCAGCGAGGCGATCGAGAACACGACGGCAGTGGCGGCGAGGGCGCCGCGTCGAAGGCTGCGGCTCACGGCGGCGGCAACTCCTTGGACGAACGGAAGGGGCGGGTGGACGCTCGGAACGGCCGAGGTAAAGCCGCTCTAAGGGTGTGTCAGCGCGCTTAGGTTACCGAGCCGCCGCCCCGCCCCCGCACCCGACCCTCCGCAGCGCAGCCGCCGCCCTGGGAGCGTCCCGCGATCTTGCATTCCGCCGTGCCGTTCACCGGGCCGATCTTGCGGCGTTCGCATATCGTGCGCCGCACCCGTGTTGATCAATTTCCGGATTCCCTCGAACGCACTTCGTGATCAATTCGGGATTGGGCCGGAACCCGCCCGGTGAGGGCGGCCGCCAGTCGGACGGAGTAGTTCGGTTTCTCGACTCCGAACCCGGCAAAACGGGACGTACGTCACACTGATGGGGGTGCCGGGCAGGTGTAGCGTGGCCCTTTCGCCTGGTCCGCGCAGCGCCCCCGACCTGCGAATACCCCCTTCCGGAAGCTCTCCGCAGCACGTTCGTGTTGCTGTTGTCAAGCCCCGAGATGTGCCCTGACCTGCGAAAACGCCATTCATAACAGTCAGTTCTCGTGTTACCCTGGATAGCCACGGAAGGGGTACCTGTCACATGACGTTCAAGGTTGGCGACACCGTGGTCTATCCCCATCACGGGGCCGCGCTGATCGAGGCCATTGAGACTCGTCAGATCAAAGGCGTGGACAAGACCTACTTGGTGCTCAAGGTCGCCCAGGGCGACCTGACGGTTCGTGTGCCTGCGGACAATGCGGAGTTCGTCGGCGTTCGCGACGTAGTCGGCCAGGACGGGCTGGACCGGGTCTTCGAGGTGCTTCGTGCACCGTATGCAGAAGAGCCGACGAACTGGTCCCGGCGCTACAAGGCAAATCTGGAGAAGCTCGCTTCTGGCGATGTCATCAAGGTCGCCGAAGTGGTGCGTGACCTGTGGCGTCGTGAGCGTGAGCGCGGGCTTTCCGCGGGTGAGAAGCGCATGCTCGCGAAGGCACGCCAGATCCTGGTGAGCGAGCTCGCGCTCGCTGAGAACACGAACGAGGACAAGGCCGAGGCCCTCCTCGACGAGGTGCTCGCGTCCTGACGCGAGTCCCCGTGCACCATTTGGTGCGCAGCTTGCCGCGGTGCCCGATGACAAGGTCTCTCCTCCACGAGAGGCCTGTTGCCGGGCGCTGCGGCATGTCTGTATCCGTACCTTGTGCCTTACTGCCTCACTGCCACCATCACGATGGCGTGCCGGGCCCGGGCAGCCTGCTCGACCGGTCGTCACGGAAGGGGCGAGGGGCGTCGCACCCGGCACCCTTCAGGCCATACCCATGTCGGCCGAAGTCACAAACCTGGCTCGGAGCTACTGATGTCTGACGTAACGCGTCCCCACCGCACCGCCGCGGTGATCCCGGCCGCCGGCCGGGGGGTACGCCTCGGTCCCGGTGCCCCCAAGGCCCTGCGGGCCCTCGGCGGCACCCCGATGCTCATCCACGCCGTACGCGCGATGGCCCGCTCCCGCGCGGTCTCCCTCGTGGTGGTCGTCGCCCCGCCCGCCGAGGCCGCCGAGGTGCGCCTGCTGCTGGGCGAGCACGCGCTGCCCGAGCGCACCGAGCTGCTGGTCGTCCCCGGCGGGGAGACCCGCCAGGAGTCCGTCCGCGCCGGCCTGGACGCGCTGCCGCCGGACATCACCTCCGTACTCATCCACGACGCGGCCCGCCCGCTCGTCCCCGTGGACACCGTGGACTCGGTCGTCGAAGCCGTACGCGACGGAGCGCCCGCCGTGGTGCCCGCGCTGCCCCTGGCCGACACCGTCAAGGAGGTCGAGCCCGGCAAGCCCGGCGAGCCCGAGCCCGTCCTCGGCACGCCCGAGCGGGCCCGGCTGCGCGCCGTGCAGACCCCGCAGGGCTTCGACCTCGCCACCCTCCGGCAGGCGCACGCCGCGATCGCCGTCGACGGCGAGGGCGCCACCGACGACGCCGGAATGGTGGAACGCCTCGGTGTCACCGTCATGGTGATCCCGGGCCACGAAGAGGCCTTCAAGGTCACCCGCCCGCTCGACCTGGTCCTCGCCGAGGCCGTACTCGCCCGCAGGAGGGCCACCGATGGCTACTGAGCCGACCACGCACACCGCCCCGCTGATCCCGCTCGTCGGCATCGGCACCGACGTGCACGCCTTCGAGACCGGCCGCGAGCTGTGGTGCGCCGGCCTGCTCTGGGAGGGCGAGGACGGCCTCGCCGGGCACTCCGACGGGGACGTCGCCGCCCACGCCGCCTGCGACGCGCTCTTCTCCGCCGCCGGTGTCGGTGACCTCGGCGCGCACTTCGGCACCTCCCGCCCCGAGTGGTCCGGCGCCGCCGGTGTCACCCTTCTGGCGGAGGCGGCCCGTATCGTCCGCGCCGAGGGCTTCGAGATCGGCAACATCGCCATCCAGGTGATCGGCGTACGCCCGAAGATCGGCAAGCGGCGCGAAGAAGCGCAGAAGGCGCTCGCGGCCGCCGCCGGCGCCCCCGTCTCCGTGTCCGGCACCACCACCGACGGCCTGGGGCTCACCGGCCGCGCCGAGGGGCTCGCGGCGATCGCCACGGCCCTCGTGTACCGGACGAACCGGGCCTGATCCCTCGTAGCGGCCGTACATCTTCGGCAACAAAGGTGCCCCGGGTCCCGAAAGGGTCGCGGGGCACTGCTACAGGGCCACTACCCTGGATGCCGTGACTATTCGCCTGTACGACACCAGCGCCCGGCAGATCCGCGACTTCACCCCGCTCACCGCGGGCTGTGTCTCGATCTACCTGTGTGGCGCCACGGTGCAGGCCGCCCCGCACATCGGGCACATCCGGTCGGGCCTCAACTTCGACATG
The DNA here is from genome assembly GCF_055574035.1 of Streptomyces sp. NPDC030021. NCBI lineage: Bacteria > Bacillati > Actinomycetota > Actinomycetes > Kitasatosporales > Streptomycetaceae > Streptomyces > Streptomyces sp. NPDC030021. The sequence goes on along the minus strand of NZ_JBVIAH010000030.1, from coordinate 15,745 downwards.
ATGCGCCGCTGGTTCGAGTACCGGGGCTACGAGGTCACCTTCATCCGCAACGTCACGGACATCGACGACAAGATCATCGCGAAGGCCGCCGAGCAGCGCCGCCCGTGGTGGTCCATCGGCTACGAGAACGAGCGCGCCTTCAACGACGGCTACAGCGCCCTCGGCTGCCTCCCACCCACCTACGAGCCGCGCGCCACCGGCCACGTCACCGAGATGGTCGAGATGATGCGCGGCCTCATCGAGCGCGGCCACGCCTACGAGTCCGAGGGCAACGTCTACTTCGACGTGAAGTCGTACGCCGGCTACCTCTCGCTTTCCCGCCAGGAGCTCGACAACATCCGCCAGCCGGAGAGCACCGGCGAGACGGGCAAGCGCGACGCCCGTGACTTCGCCATGTGGAAGTCGGTCAAGCCCGGCGAGCCCTCCTGGGAGACCCCCTGGGGCCGCGGCCGTCCCGGCTGGCACCTGGAGTGCTCCGCCATGGCGCACAAGTACCTCGGTGAGGCCTTCGACATCCACGGCGGCGGGCTCGACCTGATCTTCCCGCACCACGAGAACGAGATCGCCCAGGCCAAGGCCTTCGGCGACGAGTTCGCGAAGTACTGGGTCCACAACGCCTGGGTCACCATGTCCGGCGAGAAGATGTCCAAGTCGCTGGGCAACTCCGTCCTCGTCTCCGAGATGGTCAAGCAGTGGCGCCCGATCGTCCTGCGCTACTACCTCGGCACCCCGCACTACCGGTCGATGATCGAGTACAGCGAGGAGGCCCTGCGCGAGGCCGAGTCGGCCTTCGCCCGGATCGAGGGCTTCTACCAGCGCGTCATCGAGAAGGCCGGCGGCCCCGTCGAGCCGGCGGGCGAGGTCCCGCCCGCCTTCGCCGAGGCCATGGACGACGACCTGGGCGTCCCGCAGGCGCTCGCGATCGTCCACACCACCGTCCGCCAGGGGAACAGCGCGCTCGCCGCCGACGACAAGGACGCGGCCATCGCGCGCCTGTCCGAGGTGCGGGCCATGCTGGGCGTCCTCGGCCTGGACCCGCTCGACCCCCACTGGGACGGCGGGAACGGCTCCGACCGCGGCGAGGAGCTCCACGGCGCCGTGGACACCCTCGTGCGACTCGTCCTGGAGCAGCGCGAGTCCGCCCGGGCCCGTAAGGACTGGGCGACCGCCGACGCGATCCGCGACCAGCTCCAGCAGTCCGGGCTGGTCATCGAGGACAGCCCCACGGGTCCGCGCTGGACGCTCGGCCCCCGCTGAGCCCAGGCAGCTGAGCTTGGTGTGCTGCCCGGAGCTCCGGGCGGCACACTCTTCATACGTACATACCGCAGCACCAACGAAACAGGTAGAAGTCATGGCCGGGAACAGCCAGCGCAGGAACCGCCGCACGTCCAACAAGAAGGGCGCGACGGTCGGCAGCGGTGGCCAGCGGCGCAAGGGCCTGGAAGGCAAGGGCCCCACGCCCAAGGCCGAGGACCGCAAGAAGCACAAGGCGAACCGCATCAGCAACGCCATGGCCCGCCAGGCCGCCAAGCGCCGCCCCGCCCCGCGCCGCGGCGGCCCCAAGGGCACCAGCGAGATGGTCGTCGGCCGCAACCCGGTCTTCGAGGCGCTGCGCGACGGGGTCCCGGCCACCACCCTCTACGTCCAGCAGTTCATCGACAACGACGAGCGCGTCCGCGAGGCCCTCCAGCTCGCCGCCGAGCGCGGCAACATCAACCTGATGGAAGCCCCGCGCCCGGAGCTCGACCGCATGACCAACGGGCTCAACCACCAGGGCATGGTGCTCCAGGTCCCGCCGTACGAGTACGCGCACCCGGAGGACCTCACCGCCGCCGCGTACGACAACGGTGACGACCCGCTGATCGTCGCCCTCGACGGGGTCACCGACCCGCGCAACCTCGGCGCGATCGTCCGTTCCGTCTCCGCCTTCGGCGGCCACGGCGTGGTCATCCCCGAGCGCCGCGCCGCCGGCATGACCGCCGGTGCCTGGAAGACCTCGGCCGGCACCGCCGCCCGCACCCCGGTCTCGCGCGTCACCAACCTGACCCGCGCCCTCCAGGACTACAAGAAGGCCGGCATCACCATCGTCGGCCTCGCGGCCGAGGGCACGCACACGGTCAACGACCTGGCCGAGCTGGCGGGTCCGGTCGTCATCGTCGTCGGCTCCGAGGGCAAGGGCCTCGGCCGCCTCGTCGGCGAGAACTGCGACTACCTCGTCCGCATCCCGATGCCGGGTGGCGCCGAGTCCCTCAACGCCGGTGTCGCCGCCGGCGTGGTCCTCTACGAGGCGGCCCGCCGCCGTGCCGACCGCGGCCGCGTCTGATCCCCGCACGACGGATCCCCGCCCGGCGGATCCCTCGCGCGACTGATCCACTTGGCTCACGGAATATGACCCGTGAGCGTGTCACCCCGCCCGATTCGGGCGGGGTGGCTTGATCTTGACGGGTCTCGGACACATCCCTGACGTCAAGGCAGTGTCCTAAACACTGATCACTCGGTTAGATGAGTGTGGACACCAGAACGTCAGGGTTCGACGACCAGCCCGCGCTGAGCATGGTCAAGGTGCCGTGCGACCCCGCACAGGTCATCGTCAACCACGCCAGCTTCCGCGTGCGGCTCGCACCGAGCCCGAGCGCGCGTTCCAAGCCCGCGAAGGCCCCCGGCCGCGCACCCGTTCTGGGTGGCGCCGTGGTGGCGGCCGCCGGGGCCACCCGCCGCCGGGCCCCCGTGGTCTGGAGCGGCAAGTCCGACGCCGGCGACGCCGCCGCCATGGGCGGACTGCTCCAGGCCGTCCGTGAGGCCGGCCGCGGACACGACGAGTACGACGGCGGCACCACCCAGGTCATCCCCCGCGTCGACCTGGCTCACGACCTCGCCGAGGACACCCTCGCCACGCCGACCGTCATCGGCCAGCGCAGCTACGGGGACCCCGCCGAGACCCGTCCCCTGGCCGCCGTACGCGACCTGCCCTACCAGCAGGAGCCGCCCGGCTTCGGCCCCGGGGCCGACTCCCGCCGGGCCGGACCCGACACCCGCGGGCAGGCCTCCTACTACCCCGGCCGCCGGATGAACCTCGGCGTCGTGCTGCTCCCGCTGCGCGTCTTCCTCGGCTTCATCTCCATCTACGCCGGCATGGGCAAGCTGTGCGACCCCGTCTACTTCGACGGCGGCGAACGCGGCTCCATGGTCACCTGGCTGCACACGCTGAACCCCTGGGCACTCGCCGAGCCGCTGCGCGACTTCGCCCTCGCCCACCCGGTCGGCGCGGGTCTGAGCGTGGCCTTCCTCCAGGTCATCGTCGGCGTGCTCACGGTCTTCGGCCTGTGGCAGCGGTTCGCCGCCTGCTTCGGGGCGCTGCTGTCCGCCGCACTGCTGATGACGGTGAGCTGGAAGACCGTCCCGGCCTACGACGCGCCCGACATCATCTACCTCGCCGCCTGGAGCCCGCTGATCATCGCCGGCGCCCCGGTCTACTCACTCGACGGACGCCTCGCCGGCGAGGCCTGGCGCACCCTCGGCCCGCGCTCCGAGATCTGGCGGCTGCGGCGGCGCGTACTGCGCCGCGGGGCCGTCATGGCCACCGTCGTGTGCGGGCTCACCCTGCTCATCGGCTCGCTCCTCGGCGGCGCCGTCCGTTCCTCCACCGTCGTCACCGTCCCCGGGCCGGGCGAGGCCCCCAGCAACTACCTGCCCGGCCGTCCGCTGCCGCAGCAGGCGCCGGCCGGTCCGCAGCCCGGACAGCAGCAGCCCACGAAGCCGCCGACCAAGGCCGCCTCGCCCTCGGCCAGTGCGACCGAGCCCGCCGCGAAGTCCGGGAAGACCGCGTCCGGCACCCCCTCCAAGGGGACTTCGGGGACACGCTCCGAGTCGCCCGCCGCGACGCGCGGCACCACCGGCAAGCAGCAGCAGACCCCGCGCAGCACCCCCCGCCAGTCCTCCTCGCCGAAGCAGCCTTCCTCCTCCGCGGGGAGCAGCACGGGCGGCGGGGCTCCGGCCCCCAAGCAGCCGGGCCTGATCGGCGGGCTCATCGGCTGACACCGGCACAGGGAAACGGGGCCCGGCACGCGCGCGTGCCGGGCCCCCGTGCGTGTGCCGGGCGCGCGAAGCCGCGTACGTACGGGCACCGGCCGGTCCGTGCGGGGCCTCAGGCGCCCTTCTGCGCCGCCAACTCCCGTGCGGCCTCGGTGAGGTCCTTCGCCGTGTCGATCGCCCGCCAGTAGGCCCCCTGCGGCAGCGGGAAGCCCGCGAGGCGCCGCTCACGGGCCAGGCGCGGGAACGTCGTGCGCTCGTGGTCCCCCAAGTCCGGGAGCAGCGCGGCGAATTCGGGGCTGAAGACGTACACGCCGGCGTTGACCGGATAGGGCGACGGCGGAGCCTCGATGAAGTCCAGCACCTGCCCGAACTCGTTGGTCTCCACGACCCCCCACGGGATCCGCGGCCGCGCCAGCGCGAGCGTGGCCACCGCGTCACGCTCCGCGTGGAAGGCGGCCATCTCGCGGAGCGAGAACCGGGTCCAGATGTCGCCGTTGGTCGCGTACCAGGGCCCGTCGGGATGCGGGAGGTGCCGGGCGGCGTACTTGAGACCGCCGCCGCGGCCCAGCGGCTCCTCCTCGACCACCGTGGTCACGCGCAGCGGCAACCGGGCCCCGGCGAGCCACTCCTGGAGCACCCCGGCCAGGTGCCCGCAGGAGACCACGGCGTCCGTGACCCCCTCGGAGGCCAGCCAGGCCAGCTGGTGCCCGATGATCGGCACGCCCGTCCCCGGGATCTCGACCATCGGCTTCGGACGGTCGTCCGTGTACGGACGCAGCCGCGAACCCTGGCCGCCCGCCAGGACGACGGCCTGGGTGGGGGCGGCGGGGAACGCGGCTGCGGAGGGAGCGGGCGGAGCGGATCGGTGGTCGTCGGTCATGACGGCCAGCGTAGGGAGGTGGCGCGTCAGTCCATGGAGGCGACGCCGGAGGCGTACGAGGTGTCGCAGACGGGCCGGGCGAACGACTGGGCCTTCGTCGGGCCGTACGCGTCCACGGCGGCCCGCCCCAGCGCCCGCGCGATCCCCACGCAGTGCTCGGCGAGCGACGGCCGCTGGTTCACCTCCTGCTGGAGGTGGGTGAGCACGTCGTCCGGCCGGCCGCCCTGCTGCAGCTCACCGACGAGCTGATCGCGCAGCACCTCGTGCGCGGCACGCGGCTTCGCGGGGACGGAGACGTCCTCGGCGGAGGCGGTCAGGACCTGGGAGGACGAAGTGTCCGCCCAGGGGACCATGGTGACCGCGAGGGTCCCGGACAGGACCAGGACGACGGGCAGGACCAGGGCGAGGGAACGGCCGATACGGCGGGCAGTGTGGGTCACGAGGGCGAGAGTAGCGCTCGGTGAAGATTTGGCGACATTTAGTCACCCTGTCGGGGGATGGTTCGACGTGGTTTTTCGAATTAAGGGTTGACGGTCGGGGCCGAATGGCCCGGTCTGCCAGGATTCTGCCGTGGTCCCGGACGGTCAACGGACGCCGGAGGGGCGCCCCTTGACGGGACGCCCCTCCAACGACTGCGAAACCTGCGGGAACTAGGCCGAGAGCCGCTCGCCGGAGGAGGTCGAGAAGACGTGGATCTCGTCCGCGCGCGGCACCACGTGGAGGCTGGAGCCCTTCTCCGGGACCTGGCGGCCGCCCACGCGGACCACGAGGTCCTGCGAGCCCTCGGCGGAGGCCGTGGAGCCGTAGACGTAGCCGTCGGCGCCGAGTTCCTCGACGACGTTCACGACGATGGTCAGACCGCCGGTCTCGGCGACGTCGAAGTGCTCCGGGCGGACGCCGACCGTGACGGTGCGGTCGCCCGCGTCGGCCGCCGCGGACAGCGCCTCGCGGGACACCGGGACGACGCTGTCGCCGAACTTCACACCGCCGTCGGTGATCGGGACCTCGACCAGGTTCATGGCCGGCGAGCCGATGAAGCCGGCGACGAAGAGGTTCGCGGGGCGGTCGTACATGTTGCGCGGGGTGTCGACCTGCTGGAGCAGCCCGTCCTTCAGGACCGCCACGCGGTCGCCCATCGTCATGGCCTCGACCTGGTCGTGGGTGACGTAGACGGTGGTGATGCCGAGGTCGCGCTGGAGCGCCGCGATCTGCGTACGGGTGGAGACGCGGAGCTTGGCGTCGAGGTTCGACAGCGGCTCGTCCATGAGGAAGACCTGCGGCTTGCGCACGATGGCGCGGCCCATGGCGACGCGCTGGCGCTGACCGCCGGAGAGCGCCTTCGGCTTCCGGTCGAGGTACTGGGTGAGGTCGAGCATCTTCGCCGCGTCCTCCACCTTCTTGCGGATGGTGGCCTTGTCCTCACCGGCGATCTTGAGCGCGAAGCCCATGTTGTCGGCGACGGACATGTGCGGGTAGAGCGCGTAGTTCTGGAACACCATCGCGATGTCCCGGTCCTTGGGCGGCAGGTGCGTGACGTCGCGGTCGCCGATGCGGATGGCGCCGCCGTTGACGTCCTCCAGGCCGGCCAGCATGCGCAGCGAGGTGGACTTGCCGCAGCCGGACGGGCCGACGAGGACGAGGAACTCGCCGTCCTGGATCTCCAGCTCGAGCTGGTCGACGGCGGGCTTGTCGCCGCCGGGGTACAGCCGGGTCGCCTTGTCGAAAGTGACAGAAGCCATGGTGATGAATCCCTTCTACCGGCAGGAACGTGCCGGACGATCCGAGTGGAAGGAAGAATGGGTCTAGTCCACTAGGTGGACTTCCGCTCGACGCTACCCGCCCGGACGGCTCCTGTCAGCACCGGGAAGGTGTCGAATTTCGCATTACGCGATGTGGGCCGCTGTGTAGAGTGAGGGCGGTTGCGCCTCCTTAGCTCAGCTGGCCAGAGCAACGCTCTTGTAAAGCGTAGGTCGTCGGTTCGAATCCGACAGGGGGCTCCGAGGAAGTACACCAGAGGCCCTGTCGTCCGAGCGGACGGCAGGGCCTCTGACCGTTCGGGGGCTGTCCGACAGGGGAGGCGGGAATGGTCGCGCGGTACGTCGTCTCACCGCACGGGGGCCGGCGCGCCCACCGGGACATCACCTCCGCCCTCACCGAGGCGGCCCGGCGCGGGCGGGCGGCGCTGATCGAGATCGAGCCCGGCCACTACGAGGAGACGCTCACCGTCCGCGGCGAGGTCCGCCTGGTCGCGGTCGGGGGGCCCGGCTCGGTCGTCGTGGCACGGCCCCGGGGCGCCGTCCTGAACTCCTTCGCGCCGGCGGTCGTCCAGGGCCTCGTACTGGTCGGCCGGGACGCCGACGTGGTGGGCTGCCACGCGGGGACGCTGACGCTGGAGCGGACCGAGATCCGGGCGTACGACGGTGTCGCGCTGCACGCCCGGCCGGGCACCTTGGTGACGCTGCGGGACAGTACGGTCCTGCACGGCCGGGTCCTGCTCGCGGGGGCCGCCGGGCTCGTCGAGCGGTGCCGGTTCACCGACGCCGCGGACAACGCGCTCGCCGTGATCGACGGCGGCCGGCTCTCGCTCGTCGGCAGCCGGATCGAGGGCAGCCGGATCCACGGGGTCCGCGTCAGCGGCGGGCAGGCCCGGATCGAGGGGTGCGTGCTGACCCGCACCGGGATGGCCGCGGTCTTCGCGGGCGCGCGGGCGGAACTGACCGTGACCGACTGCCTCGTCGAGTCCGTGGAGGCGGAGGGCGTCGCGTACATCGAGCAGTCCCGGGGCCGTGTGGAGCGCACCCGTGTCGTCGACGCGCAGTTCGGGATCGCGGTGGCGAGCGGCGCCGACCCGGTGGTGCGCGACTGCGTGCTCACCGGCTGCCGTGACACCGGCCTCGACGTCAACAACGGTGGCCGCGGCCGGTTCGAGAACTGCGAGATCTCCGGGGCGGGCAACGTCGCGGTGCACGTGACCCGGGGCGGCGCCCCGGAGGTCCACGGCTGCCGTGTCGCGGACGGCAAGGTCGGAGTCGCCGTCACCGACGGCGGCCGGGGCCGGTTCACCCGGATCGAGGTCCGGGACCTGACCAGTGCCGCCCTGCGGGTCCACGACGAGGCCACCGCCGTCTTCGAGCACGTCACGGTGGAACGCTGCCCGTCCGGGCTGGAGACCCGGGGCAACGGCGGCACGCAGGCCGAGGTCACCGACGGGGTGATGAGGGACGTCGACATGGCCGCGGTGACCGCTCTCGGGCAGTCCTGGGTGACGCTGCGCCGGGTGTCGGTGGAGCGGGCGGCGCTGGCCTTCGGCGCCGGGGAGGAGGCCCAGTTGCTCCTGCACGACTGCCGGGCCGAGGCGGTGACCACCGGCGGGGCGTCCGCCTTCGGCAGCGCACGGGTCGTCGCGCGGAACCTCACCGTGACCGGCAGCGACGGACTGGGCGTCTTCGCGAGGGACTCCGCCCGGCTGGAGGTCGTCGACGCCACCCTCGCCGACTGCGCGGTGAGCGGCGTGAGTTTCGTCGACCGCGCCGGAGGCCGGCTTGAGGGCTGTTCCGTGACGGGTACGGGACAGCTGGGCGTCCTGCACAACGGGCTCGTCGACCTGGCCGGACTGCGCACGTCGCTGCCGGTGCTCGAAAAGGCCGTCCGGACCGAACCGGACCCGACGGTCGTCCACAACCACTACGAGGGACCGGTCTTCAACGGCCCGGTCCGCGATGTCCAGCTGGCGTGGAACAACGTCCACGCCGTCCTGAACCAGACGACGAACGAGGACGGTAACCGCACATGAGCGATCAGCAGCAGAACGCCGACCGGTCCGGTCCGGTCTTCCACGGCGCAGTCTCCGGAGCCCAGTTCGCCTGGGGCAACGACAGCGTCACCCAGAACCAGCAGAACAACACCGCGCCCGCGCCCGGCTCCGAGGCCGTCGCCGCCCTCGCCGCCCTCGTCGCCGACCTGCTGCAGCAGCTCCCCGGGGCGGGTCTGCCCGACCGGGACCGCGAGGACGCCGAGGCCGCCGCCCAGGACGTCCTCGCGGAGGTCGCCGGGACGGACGAGCCCGATCAGGGGCGGCTGCGCCGCGCCCTGGCCGCGCTCAAGGGAGCCCTGGCCCCGGTGGCGACCGGGGTGGTGGCCGGGTCGGCGGTGGGGGCGCAGGAATGGGCCCGGACGGCGATCGAGGGCCTGACCTCGGCCGTCTGATCAGTGGCGGCCCGAGATGCGGTCGGCCAGGCGGGCCAGGGGGGTGGTCGTCGGGCGGTGGGTGGTGCTCTCGTGGCGGTCCGCCTCGCGGTAGGCGGCGTAGAGGGCCTGGACGCCGAGCCAGCGGAAGGGTTCCGGCTCCCAGCGGCGGACGCGGTGACCGACCCAGGGCAGGGTGGTCAGTTCGGTGGATTCGCCGAGGACCAGATCGCGCAGGGTGCGGGCCGCGAGGTTGGCGGTGGCGACGCCCGAGCCCACGTAGCCGCCCGCCCAGCCCAGGCCCGAGGCGCGGTCCAGGGTGACGGTGGCGCACCAGTCGCGGGGCACGCCGAGCACACCCGACCAGGCGTGGGTGATCTCCGTACCCGCGAGCTGCGGGAAGAAGGAGGTCAGGAGGGTGGTCAGGGCGGATACGGTGGCCGGCTGGGTGCGGCCGTCGTGGTCGGTGCGGGAGCCGAAGCGGTACGGGACCCCGCGGCCGCCGATCGCGATGCGGTCGTCGGCGGTGCGCTGGGCGTACATGTACGCGTGGGCCATGTCGCCGAGGAGCGTGCTGTCCGACCAGCCCAGCCGGGACCAGGTCTCGGCGGGGAGCGGGGCCGTCACGATCATCGAGGAGTTCATGGGGAGCCATGAGCGCTTCTGGCCCTTGAGGGCGGCGGTGAAGCCCTCGGTGCAGCGCAGTACGTGGGGGGCGCGGACGGTGCCGTACGGGGTGACGGCCCGGCGCGGGGCGATCTCGGTGACGGGGGTGGACTCGTGGATGACCACCCCGAGGGCTTCGACGGCGGCGGCCAGGCCCCGGACCAGCTTCAGGGGGTGGATGCGGGCGCCGTGGGGGCTCCAGCTGGAGCCGACGGCGTCGGCGATGTCGATGCGGGTGCGGGTGGCGGGGGCGTCGAGGAGTTCGCGGTCCGTCTCGCCGAAGGCGGCCTCGCGGGCGTGGAAGGCCTTCAGGCGGCCGAGCTGGGCGGGGGTGCGGGCGACTTCGAGGACGCCGCCGCGGTGGATGTCGGCGTCGATGCCTTCCTTGGTGGTGACGTCGATGACCTCGGTGACGGTCTCGTTCATGGCCTGCTGGAGGCGGCGGGCGGCCGGCAGGCCGTGGAGGGCGGCGTACCGGTCGCGGCCGGCGATGCCGTTGTAGAGCCAGCCGCCGTTGCGGCCGGAGGCGCCGTAGCCGCAGAACTTCTGTTCCAGGACGGTGATGCGGAGGTCGGGGGCGGCGCGCTTGAGGTAGTAGGCGGTCCACAGGCCGGTGTAGCCGCCGCCGACGATGACGACGTCGGCCGTGGTGTCGGTGGTGAGGGGTGCGCGGGGTGGGGTGGCCGGGGTGCCGCTTCGCTCGGACGCGTACCAGAAGGAAATGCCGCCGTTGATCGTCATGGGGGATTTGGTACACCCCGTTTCGCAGGGGTGTCCAGGGACGGTGTGTCGTGGTTCGGGGGTGTTGGTTGGACGGCGTGCGGTGTCCCTGCGGGGGTGCTCGGCGGTGTGCGGCGTATCCCGGGCGCTGCCCGGGCCCGCGCCTCAATCGCCGGCGGGGCTGGAAGTGCGGGCCCGTGCATCGGTGGGCGGCGGGGTCGGAGGAGGCGGGTTTGTCGGTAGGGGGTCGGGGCGGGGGGCCGTGGCGGGGTGTCTCCTCGGCTCGCGCCTTACGGGCATGTCTCGGTTGTCGGGCGGGGTTGCGCGCTCGTCCTGCGGGGACACCCCGCCACGTCCCCCCGCCCCTCACGCCGTCGCTGTCGAAGTCCTGCCGTGGGGCGGGGACACGCAGGAGGGTCCCCGCAGGACGAGGCGCGACCCGGGCCGCCTTGCCGGGACATCCCCGCACGCGCCGAGCCGAGGAGACCCTCGTGCGGGGCCCCGCCCCGCACCACCCAGCCCCGCCGGCGTTTGAGGCGCCGCCCCGGGCGCAGCCCGACCAGCACCGCACACCGCCGAGCACACCGCCGAGCACCCCGCAGGGGCCCGGCAGCCCGACCCGCACCCCACACCGCCGAGCAACTCCGCAGGAGCACCGCAGGGGTAACGTCCGGGGATGGTCGAGATTCCGGACGGGCTGGTCGAGGCGCAGGTCGGGTTCAACGGGGACGCGGGGCGGGAGTTCATCGCCGCGCTGCCCGGGCGGGCGGCGCATTTCCTGGAGCGGTGGGAGCTGCGGCGGAACGGGCCGGTGATGCACGGGGTGACGGCGTTGGTGTTGCCGGTGGAGCGGGCCGACGGGAGGGGGGCCGTGCTGAAGCTGGTGGCGGTGGACGAGGAGAGCGTGGGGGAGCCGGTCGCGCTGCGCGCGTGGGACGGGCAGGGCTGCGTACGGCTGCTGGAGCACGATGTGGACACCGGGACCCTGCTACTGGAGCGGTTGGACGAGGGGCGGGATCTGGCGGCGCTCGCGCGGGAGGACGCGCGGCAGGCGGTGGTGGTGGTCGGGGAGTTGGTGGCGCGGCTGACGGCGGTGCCGGCTCCGGCGGGGTTGCGCGGGCTCGGTGAGATGGCCGCCGGGATGCTGGAGGAGGTGCCGCGGGCGCTGGCGCGGCTGGTGGAGGCGCGGGACCGGCGGTTGCTGAAGGACTGCGCGGCGGCGGTGGCGGAGGTCGTGGGGGAGCCGGGGGACCGGCTGCTGCACTGGGATCTGCACTACGAGAACGTGCTGGCGGGCGGCCGGGAGCCGTGGCTGGCGATCGACCCGAAGCCCTTGGCGGGTGATCCGGGTTTCGATCTCATGCCGGCCGTCATCAACAACTTCCGGGCCGGGGACGTGCGGTGGCGGTTCGACCTGCTGACCCGGGTGGCGGGTCTGGAGCGGGAGCGGGCGCGGGCCTGGACGCTGGGGCGGGTGCTGCAGAACTGTCTGTGGGACGTGGAGGACGGGGAAGTGCGGCTGGACGAGGACCAGTTGACGGTCGCCGAGGTGCTGCTGGGGCGGTGACCGCCCTAGGCTGCGGGCATGATCCGTAACGCCGAAGTCACCGATGTCCCCGTCATCCACGCGATGATCCGCGAGCTCGCGGAGTACGAGAAGGTGCCGCACGAGGCGCGGGCCACCGAAGAGCAGTTGCGGGAGGTGCTGTTCGGGGAGCGTCCGGCGGTGTTCGCGCACATCGCGGAGACGGACGAGGGGGAGGCGGTCGGCTTCTCGGTGTGGTTCCTCTCCTTCTCGACGTGGCGTGGGGCGCACGGCATCTACCTGGAGGACCTGTACGTGCGGCCGGGCGTGCGCGGTGGCGGCCACGGCAAGGCACTGCTGGCGGAGTTGGCGCGTACGTGCGTCGAGCGCGGCTACGAGCGGCTGGAGTGGTCGGTCCTCGACTGGAATTTGTCTGCCATCGACTTCTATCGATCAGTTGGGGCCGTGTCAATGGACGAGTGGACGGTGAACCGTCTGACGGATGACGCGCTTCGCAAGCTGGGCGGGGCTGAGTGAGCGCACCGGAGCCCTTGCCACCGATCGCTACCGCGCTCAAGGCAGCCCTCCGCCACCTGCGGAGTGTGCGTGGCCAGCGTCCCGGAGCGCCCTGCACCGATGCCGCATACGCGGCATGGCGGGATGACATTGCCGAGGCTCTGGACAACCTGGCGGAGCACCTGGAGCAGCCTGCGGACCGGGCCATGGCACGTGCCGAGGCGGTGGCCGCCCGCGCGGAGGCGGAACGCTTGCGCGCGTGACTCCGGGCCTCCGTCTTGCTGGAGTTTCGAAGTCACGCGCGGCGTCACGGCACGCGTCCGCGGGGCCCAGGCCGTCGGACACTGCCCAGTCTCACCAGCCCCGGGCCGGGCGGTGCGGGGTCGATGCCCAGCGAGGGGAGAACGATTCCGGCGGCCACCAGCGATTCGCGCAGCGACTCCACGACCGTGCTCAGGGTCACTGTCTCCAGTTCGTGCGAGCTGTCCATGAGGGGGACGCTAGGGCCGGGTGCCCGGTCCTGTCGGGGCTGATTCGCCGGGATTCTCGGGCTGGGCCGCGATCTTCCGGTGGATTCTCAGGCGGTGTCGAGAGCCCGCCGGGCGCGGGCGATCACGCGGTGGGCGTCCGCCCCGTAGACCGCGGAATCGGAGAGTGCCTGCCAGACCTTCCGGTACACGCCCACGCTGTCCGCGTCGTCCAGCCAGAGTTCCGCGTGCCAGTCCTCCGCGATCACCAGGCGGTCGTCGTACAGCCAGAAGCCGTTGGCCGGCGGGATCTTCAGGGAGGCGCCGAACGGGACGATGCCCAGGGAGACGGTGTCCAGCCCGAGGACGCCCGTCAGGCGGTCAAGCTGGGCGGCCAGTACGGGAGGGGGGCACACGAGCGCCCGGAGCGCGGCCTCCCACATCACGATGTGGAACGTGCGCCCCGGCTCGTAGAGCATCTCCTGGCGCTTCACGCGGGCCCGTACGGCTTCCTCGGTGTCCCGGACGGACTGGTGGAGGTCGGCGTAGCGGGTGAAGACGTGGCGGGCGTACTCGGCGGTCTGGAGCATGCCCACGACCGTGGAGCCCTGCCAGACGTGGAACGTCCTCGTGCGTTCGTACTCGGCCGTGAGCGTGTCCTGTACTGGCTTGTGGCCCGCTGCGAGCTGTCTGCGCCATGCGCGGGACCGGGACTCCAGGCTCCGGAGCCGGGTGATCAGCTCCGCAGCCGCCTGCGGGTGGCCGGTGGCGTCCGCCCACGCCAGCAGGTCGTCCGCCGTCGCGGTCTGGCGGCCGGTCTCCAACTTGCTGATCTTGGACTGGGTCCAGCCGAGCAGGACCGCCAACTCGCGGCCGGTGAGACGCCGATCGGTGCGCAGCTCGCGCAGCCGCGCACCGAGGGCAACTCTTGCTTGTTGGAAGTCGGTGCTCACTCGGCGGACGGCACCTGTTCTGCGAAAGTCTCGTACGGGACGGCGTGGTGCCACGCGGCGTCCCGGACCTGGCACGCGCGGGCCACCTCGACGGGGTCCGTGACGAGTTCGACGCCGGTCATCACGTCGTCGTCATCGAAGTGGAGCCGGGCGATGACCCGGGAGTCGAAGAGCCAGAAGTCCTCGTCGGGAAGTTGCAGCGCTTCGGCCTCGGAGCGCCACAGGTTGCGGATGTCCTCGCCGACCGCGCTGTTGCGGCGGGCGTTGTCGAGCAGATAGCACTGACCGGGGGTGGGCGGGCTGTCGGCGATCCGTACCCGCTCGAAGCGCTTGCCCAGGGCGGACTGTTCACGCCGGGATACGCACCAGGGGTCGTCCAGGTCCCAGCCGGCGTCCTCGCCCCGAACGAACCGCTGGTACGTCTCGGTCTCCTCGTCCGACTGGTAGCGACGCCGGCTCTCCAGGCGCCAAGCCGTGTGCGCGAAGGTCCGGAACATCCCGGCGAACTCCTCGAAGTCGATCAGCACGGGCGTCCTTTCCGCGTCCCTGGGCGCGAAGTCGGCCAGGAGTACGCGCGGGACGACCACGAACCCCTCCCCATCCTTGACGTTCCGGAGCTGCGCCACGTCGTGGGGGTCGGTCACGGCGTCGCCCTGGACCAGGACCTCCCCGGTGTCCAGGTCCTCGTACAGGGTCGGGCATCCGTCGTTGCCCGAGTTGGTACCGATGAACCTGAGTCGCCGTGCCATTGCCGTTCCCCTCCCACCAGCGGACAAGTCCCGACCAGGATGGGACGGGCGCAGCCTCCCTGGCCTGCGTGATTCGCGATGATTCTCGGGACCGACGCGAAAAGGGCCCCTACTCCCCGGGACATGCCGGGGAGTAGGGGGCCAGGCCGGCTACGACGAGCAGTGAGCCGAAATGGCGGCTCAGGCTGGCTCGGAGAGGCGCTACGACCCCTGCGGGAGCGAGTATCCGCAGGCCAGAGGCGTAGCCGCTATGCATTGCGTCGTCGCGCAGACCTTGGAACCCGTACAGATACCGAGCTGCTATCACTCTTCGATCCGTCTCGGCTTGATCTGGGGGTCTCCCCCCAGGTCCGGATCACCCAGAGTTACCGCGATTCGGCGACGAACGGCCAGCAGATCAGAGGTCTCAAGGGTGTGGACGTTCCGGTCGGTGGACGGATGGACACCGGCCACTGCCGTGTCCAGACGACGTGGTTGAAGGCGTCGCTTCGAGGTGATTCCGCGGCCCCGCGAATCCGAACGGTTCAGGTTCCCGAGCGCAAGCCGAGGACGCTGTGCAGTACGACTCCGGCAAGTGCATCGTTGCTGGAGGACATGGGGGTGGCCAGTTTCACCAGCCGAGTTCGTAGCTCGGTAGCGCCCTCACCCAGCACGATCGCGCTGAGCACCAGTTCCAGCGTCAGAGCGGCCCGCATGTCCGATGTCCCGCCGTAGCGCTCCGGATCGGATTCGACCATGGCGCCGGCAATCGTCCACCCTCCGCCCTCGGCGAGGGCGCGGGTTTCCAGAACGCGCAGCGGGTCGGGGGCGCCGACGCGCTGGAGCATGGTGGGGCCGAGGACGCCCTGGGCGGTGCCCGTGCGGGGTGCCCTGCGGTCGGCTCGGCGGTGTGGATTCCTCATGCCGAGGTGGGTCGCCTCAATCGTCGGCGGGGCTGGGTGGTGTGGGGCGGGGACACGCACGAGGGTCTCCTCGGCTCGGCGCGTTCGGGCTTGTCACGGCCAGGCGGCCGCGGTCGCGCCTCGTCCTGCGGGGACCCTCCTGCGTGTCCC
>NZ_JBVIAH010000029.1:6747-99138 GCF_055574035.1 Streptomyces sp. NPDC030021 | reverse complement strand
AGTTTTGCCCTGGGGGGTCCTGCCCCACGGGTCGTGACCCGTACGGCCGACCAGCCTTTGGTGTGGGCGGTCCCGGCGCCTTTCGGCGCCGGGACCGGTCCTCCCCTTGTGACCTGGAGCCCCGAGCTCTCAAGGTCGTCCCCTCGGACCGTCTTCCCCGATCGGCCCGCCTCCCTGTTGAAAGGATCTCCATCGGCAGCGGCGGTCAATCCTTGAGCAAGGTCACTCGAAAGAGCGGTGTTGTCGGCGAGAAACCCGTTTTCGAATAAGGGTTCGATAGTCTGGCGGGGAGCGAAGGGGGTGCATCTGCGGTGGTACAGCGCGTCGATGTGACAGGGGCCGAAGGCGTGCGCCTGGCCGCCTGGGAATTCCGCGAAGCAGAGGCCGAGCCCGACACCCGCCCCGGGGTGCTGTTACTGCACGGCCTGATGGGCCGCGCCTTCCACTGGGCGGGCACCGCCCGCTGGCTCCGCGAGCGCCGCCGCGTCGTGGCCCTGGACCAGCGCGGACACGGCCAGAGCGCCCGCCCGCCCGCCGCCCGCGACGGCACCCCGACCCCCCTGGGCCGCGAGGCCTTCGTGGCCGACGCCGAAGCGGCCGTCGAGCAGCTCGCCCTCGCCCCCGTGACGCTGATCGGCCACTCCATGGGTGCCCTCACCGCCTGGCAGCTCGCGGCCCGCCGCCCGGACCTGGTCGAAGCCGTGGTCATCTGCGACATGCGCGCCTCCGCCCTGGGCGCGGCCTCCCAGCAGGAATGGGAGGACTGGTTCCACCACTGGCCCCTCCCCTTCCCCACCCAGGACGCGGCCCGCCGCTGGTTCGGCGAGGACGACCCCCGGGTGGAACGCCCCGACCCCGGCCGCGGCGCCTTCTTCGCCGAGGTCATGCACGAGGCGTCGGACGGCTGGCGCCCGCTCTTCTCCCGCCGCCAGATGCTGACGGCCCGCGAGACCTGGGTCCACGACGCCCACTGGGAGGAGCTCGCCCAGGTCCGTTGCCCGACCCTGGTGGTCCGGGGCCTCGACGGCGAACTGGGCCGGGCCGAGGCCCAGGAAATGGTCCGCGTCCTCCCGGCCGGCCAGTACGCGGAAATCCCCGACGCGGGTCACTACCTCCACTACGACCAGCCGACGGCCTGGCGCGAGGTCCTGGAACCCTTCCTCGACGGCATCAAGGCCGAGGCCCCCTGACCGCCCGAAGACTCCGCCCCGGCGCCGGCTGACGGCAATCAGGTCCGTCGCCGTCGCCTTCCTGGGCATCCCCGTCGTCCGCAGCCGCTACGGCGCCCGCGCCCAGGCCGCCGTCGAGGCCGAGTTGGGGCGGCAGGGGGTGCGCACCACCGTCATGGCCGAGAACGGCATGCGGCTCGACGCCGGCGGGCACGAGACCTGGGCCCCCGCCGGGATCGCGGTGGCCGAACCTCCGGCACGTCGTCGCCTCGCGGGCTCGATCGCCGTACTCGTCCTGCTCGCCGCCAACTGACGCCGGACCCACGGCAACGGGCCGGCCTCCGCCCCCGCGAGGGGAGGGGAGGCCGGCCCGTTCCGGCGTGGTCGGTGGTCGGTGATCGGCGGTCAGCCCTTGCTGACCGCCCACAGGATCTCCGGGAGCTTGCGCGCCACCGTCGGGGCCGCGAGTCGCAGACCCGTCCAGGTGGCCAGTGCGCCCCAGGCAGCGCCCAGCGGGAGCACGATCCAGGAGATGTCCCGGTGGCCGTCCGCCGTGAGCCAGATCGTCAGGGCGATCACCGGGGCGGAGACCACCGCCGAGACCAGCAGCCCGGCGAAGATGCCCGCCCAGGCGAGCCCGGCCTGCCCCGGGGCGACGTTCTTGAAAGCGCCGTCCGACGGGATCGAGTACGGGAAGCGGGCCGAGGCCAGTGCCCCCGTGCAGAGCATCGAGCCCAGCAGGGCCAGGGCCACGCCGGTGGCCGCCGGGAAGGCGGACCAATCACCGATCACCGCGGCCGTGATCACGGTGACCAGGATCGTGTACGGGACGGTGACCAGGGCCAGCGCGGCGGCCCGCGCGCGCAGTTCCACGTACGCGTCGCGCGTGGAGGAGATGGTCTGCGCGACCATCCAGAAGGCGGAGGTGTCCTGGCCGAACTGGTTGTACATCTGCATGCCGAGCATGCCCGCGCCGAAGCAGCCGAGGTAGACGGATCCCGAGCCCTGGAGGGCGTTGAAGACGGGGACGATCAGGCCGATCGCCAGCGCGGTCACCCAGGACGCCTTGGTCTTCGGATCGCGGACGGCGTAGCGCAGCGTGCGCTGCATGGTCGCGCCCGTCCGGCCGGCGGGCAGCAGGGACCACAGGCCGCCCGCGCCGCGGTCCTTCGCCGGGCGGGCCGCCGTGATGGTCGAGCCGTCCGGGGTGACCATCAGCCGGGTCAGGCTCCGCTCCCAGAACCACAGGAGGGCGGTCACGGCGGCCAGGGTCAGGGCCAGCTGGGCAGCCGCCACCCCGTACGCGCCCTCGCTCGCCGAGTCCACCATGCCGACGGCGGTGGCCGGCGGCAGCCAGCGCACCACGGCCTCGACGGGTTCCAGGGAGGCCAGGCCGCCCGCCTGGAACAGGCTCTGACTGGCGAAGTTGGCCAGCTGCCCGCCCACCGCGATCAGCAGGCCGCTGAGCACGGCCAGGTCCCGCCCCTTGCGGCTGGTCAGCAGCCGCACGTTGGCCGTGGCCACCGCCCGCGCGAGGGTCACGCAGCCGAGCACCAGCAGGGGGGCGGCCACCACGGCGGCCACCGCGCCGGCGGCGCCGCGCGCGACGGCCAGTACGGAGCCGATGGCCAGGCACAGGGTGAACAGCGGCCCGATGCCGACCAGCGAGGAGGCGAGGAGGGCCCGTACGAGAGGACGCGGGCGCAGCGGCAGCATGACCAGCCGGCTCGGGTCGAGGGTCTCGTCCCCGGTGGGGAAGAACAGCGGCATGAAGGCCCAGCCGAGGGCCAGGATCGCGGCCAGCAGGACGACGACGGTGCCCGCGTGGGCGTTCCCGTGCAGCAGGGCCAGGCCGAGCGTCACGAAGAGGCCGACGACCAGGGCGAAGGCGAGCGTCGAGAAGTAGGCGGCCTTGCGCTTGGAGGAGCCCTTCAGGCCATTGCGCAGCAGCGACAGCTTGAGGCGGACGAAGACCGGGGTCAGCGGGACCGACGCGACGGACGAGGTCCCTGTGGACCCTGTGGACCCCGTGGACCCCGTGGACCCCGTGGACCCCGTGGACCCTGCGGTCCCGGTGGCCCCGGTGGCGGGAGTGGTCACTGTGCCGGCCGGGCCGGCGGCCGGGTTGGCGGGCGAGGTCATCGCGATCCCGCCCCGGAGCCGCCGCCGAGCCAGTCCAGCGAGTCCCCGGCCGCGTCGCGCCCGTGCGCGCCGACCAGTTCGAGGAAGGCGGCCTGCAGCGAGGGCGCGGAGCCCCGTACGTCGGCCAGCGGGCCCGCGGCGCGGATCCGGCCGGCGGCCATCACGGCCACCCAGTCGCACAGCGACTCGACGAGCTCCATCACGTGGGAGGAGAAGATGACCGTGGCGCCGGAGGTCGTGTAGCGCTCCAGCACCCCGCGGATGGTCTGCGCCGACACCGGGTCGACGCCCTCGAACGGCTCGTCCAGGAAGAGCACTTCGGGGTTGTGTAGCAGCGCCGCCGCCAGGCCGATCTTCTTGCGCATACCGGTCGAGTAGTCCACGACCAGCTTGTGCTGCGAGCCCGCGAGGTCGAGGACGTCCAGCAGCTGCGTCGCCCGCTTGTCGGTCTCCTCGCCCGGCAGCCCGCGCAGCCGGCCCATGTAGCCGAGCAGTTCGCGCCCCGACAGCCGCTCGAAGAGCCGCAGGCCCTCGGGCAGCACGCCGATCCGCGCCTTCACCTCGGTGGGGTCCGCCCACACGTCGTGCCCCGCGACGTGGACCCGCCCCATGTCCGGGCGCAGCAGCCCGGTCACCATCGACAGCGTGGTCGTCTTGCCAGCGCCGTTCGGGCCCACGAGACCGATGAACTGCCCGGCGGGCAGCTCCAGGTCGATCCCGGAGACGGCCACCTGGTCGCCGAACCGCTTCCACAGACCTTCCACCCGCACGGCGGGCGGCGCGGATCGCACGCCACCCGTTCCGTACGTCCCACCCGTCGCATCGCCCTGGTCCGGCATGCGCCTGCCTCTCATCACGTCCCCGTTGGTCGTTCCTTCTTCACCATAGGAGGAGGGGGAGAGGCCTGAGCAGTTACTTATGTCATCAGTTTTCGCCCTGATTCCGCAGGTCCGGCAGGCGAGTTCCGAGTGCTGGGTGCTGGGTTCCGAGGTCCGGGGTCCGGGGTCAGCCCTGGCGGCGCTTGCGTTCCGCCGCGGCCTCGCTGCCGCACGCGTACGCCAGCGCGTCGATCAGCTCCTCCGTGTCCGGCAGCCACCGGTTCGCCGGCGTGGGCCGCCGCGCCCACTGGACCGAGCCCCGGCCGCCGAAGCGGGTCGGCGGCGCCGCCACGTACTCGCCCTCGCCCCGCGTCACCAGGTCGATCGTGGCGGCCGGCCAGCCCAGCTTGCGCACCAGGTCGGGCACCTTGACGCCGGCGCCGGGCAGGACGAAGAACAGCATCCGGTGGTCGGGCGTGAGGGTGACCGGTCCGAGGGTGCGCTCCATCCGCTCCAGCCGCGCCAGCGCGAGGAACCCGGCCGATTCGGGCACGTCCAGCGCGTCGAACGTCCGGCCCGTCGGCAGCAGGATCGAGGCCTGCGGGTGCTTCGCCCAGATCCGCCGGACCTGCACCGCGCTGCCGGTGGCCTGGGACGCCCAGTCCTTCACCGCCGGGTGCGCGCCGGGAGCCGGGCAGTCCGCCGCCCCGCAGGAGCACAGCTCGCGGCCGTTCCCGGGCTCCAACCAGGTGCCGGCGAAGACATCCCAGTGCCGTTCTTCCGCGTACCGCACGGCATGGTCCAGCAGCTGCTCGCCGCGCTGCTTGGGGATGGGTGCGGTCTCCGTGACTCCGATGGTCTCTTCCACGCCCATCACAACTCCTCGGGTCACCCGGGGTTACGGGCGTAAACCAGGCGGCGGGCGGAGCATCGATCCTGCATACGGGGCGCACTGATGCACGCGTGGGGGCGCGTGGGAGGCCGGGGCGCCGGAGTTGGGTAGCGACACGACGCAGAGCGGAAGATTCTCCGCACATCAGGCGGGAAGTGATCATTCCAACGGATCACCCGCGGTCAGCAGGGGGTTTTCATGGCAGCCAGGCCTCTCGTCGCCCGCCAGCCGAACGAACGGCTGCAGGCGCTCATCCAGGAAGCCGGGTGCTCCAACGCCGGGCTCGCCCGGCGCGTGAACATGTGCGGGGCCGAACACGGCCTCGATCTCCGCTACGACAAGACCTCCGTGGCCCGGTGGCTGCGCGGCCAGCAGCCGCGCGGCCGGGCTCCGGGAATCATCGCCGAGGCGCTCGGGCGCAAGCTCGGCCGGACCGTCACCATCGACGAGATCGGCATGGCCAACGGGAAGAACCTCGCCTCCGGCGTCGGCCTGCAGTTCTCCCCGACCGTCATCGGCGCCATCGAGCAGGTCTGCGAGCTGTGGCGCAGTGACGTCGGCCGCCGCGACTTCCTCGCGGGTTCCAGCGTGGCCGCCTCCGCGCTCGTGGAGCCGAGCCGCGACTGGCTGATCACCGGGGCCGACACCCAGGTCGCCCGCAGCGGCGGCTCGCGGGTCGGCATGCCGGACGTGGAGGCGGTCCGGGCGACCACCGAGGCCCTCAAGGACCTCGACCACCGCTTCGGCAGCGGGCACGTCCGGCCGGTGGTCGTGCACTACCTCAACTCGGTGGTGTCCGGGCTGATCGGCGGCTCGTACCGGGAACCCGTCGGGCGGGCCCTGTTCGCAGCGGTGGCCCGGCTGACGGAGCTCGCCGGCTACATGGCGGTGGATACGGGCCAGCCGGGCCTGGCCCAGCGGTACTACATCCAGGCGCTACGCCTCGCCCAGGCGGCGGGGGACCGGGCGTACGGGGGCTACGTGCTCGCGGCGTCCATGAGCCACCTCGCCGCCGAGCTGGGCAACCCGCGGGAGATCGCGCAGCTGGCGCGGGCCGCCCAGGAGGGGACGCGGGGGCAGGTCACCCCGCGGGTCGAGGCCATGTTCTACGCGGCCGAGGCGCGCGGCCACGCGCTGCTCGGGGACACCCGGGCGACGGCGGTGCTGTCCGGGCGGGCGGTGAGCGCGCTGGAGCGGGCGGAGCCGGAGTCGGGTGACGACCCGGTGTGGATCCGCCACTTCGACGCGGCGTACCTCGCGGACGAGCTGGCGCACTGCCACCGCGACCTGGGCCAGGCGGACGCGGCGGCCAGGCGGGCGGAGGAGGCCCTGCGGGGCCTCCCGGCGGGCAAGGCGCGCCGCCGGGCCATCGGGCTGCTGCTGCTGGCGGCGGCGCAGGTGCAGCAGCGGGAGGTGGAACAGGCCTGCCTGACGGCGACGCAGGCGGCGGAACTGCTGGAGGGGCTCCGCTCGAACCGGGGCGCGGAGTACCTGGACGACTTCCGGGCGCGGCTGGAGCCGTACCGGGCGGAGGCGGCGGTGCGGGAGTTCGCGGCACGGCTGGAGGTGACGGCGTAGACGGGTTCGGGGTGCTCTCACCTTGGCGGTGCGTGACGGGGTAGCGTGACCTGACGGTTCCGTAGGGTCGGGCGAGTCGGAGAAGGAGTCCCGGTGACGCAGAGCGGACAAGGGGGCGCCCCCCAGCAGGGTGCCCCGTGGGGTCCGGACCCGGCGTCCGGATACCCGGCGTACCCGGAGCAGCAGCAGCCACAGCAGCAGCACCCGCAGGCGCACCAGCAGCAGCCCGGGGCCGCGTACGGATATCCGCAGGCCTATCCCGGCCCGGAGGCCTACCCCGGCCCGGAGGCCGCGCCCGGGCATGTGGTGGGGCCCGGCTACGAGGGACCGGGGGATCCGCACGGCTACGGCTACCCCCCGCTGCCCGAGGCGGCGACGCAGTACATTCCGCCGGTCCCGGCCGCTCCCGGCCATGACGAGGCGGCGACCCAGTACATTCCGCCGGTCCCGGCGGCCCCCGGACACGACGAGGCGGCGACGCAGTACATTCCGCCGGTCCCGGCCGCTCCCGCGCACGAGGAGGCGGCGACCCAGTACATACCGCCCGTCCCCGCCGCAGAAGGGTTCGACGGGCTCTTCCGGGGCGACGACTCCGCCGGGCACACCCAGCACCTGCCGCCGATCCAGGAGCCCGTGCTGCGCCAGCCGCCGCCGCGCCCCCAGCCGCCCCGCCCGCAGCAGCCGCAGTACCAGCAGCCGCACCCGCAGCAGCAGTACGCACCGCCCCCGCCGCCCCCGGAGCCCGCGCGCAAGGTCTCGCCCGCGATCATCGGCGCGGTGGTCATCGGCCTGGCCGTCGTCGGGCTCGGCGTCGGTTCGCTGCTCGCCGACGACAAGCCGCAGAACAACGACCCCGGCGCGGTCGCCGCCGCCCCGGCCGCGAGCGGCGACACCGCCGCCCCCGGCGGCGAGGCCCCCGTCGACCCGGCCCGCCCGCAGGCCGTCCAGCTGGACAAGCTCCTCGCGGACAGCAACGACAGCCGGGCCGCGGTGATCAAGGCCGTGGAGGACATCAAGGGCTGCAGCAACCTCGACCAGGCGGCCGCCGAGCTGCGCGACGCGGCCCGCCAGCGCGAGGAGCTCGTCACCCGCCTCCAGGAGCTGAAGCTGGACCAGCTCCCGGACCACGCGAAGCTGTCCGCGTCCCTGACCAAGGCCTGGCAGTCCTCCGCGGACGCCGACAACAGCTACGCGGCCTGGGCGGACGACGTGGACGACGACAAGTGCAAGGACGGCAAGGCCAAGGCCACCAAGAACGCCTCCGAAGGCAACAAGTCGAGCGGCGAGGCGACGAAGGCCAAGGAGTCCGCCGCGACCCTGTGGAACGCGATCGCCGGCAAGTACGGCCTCACCAAGCGGGACAAGTCCCAGCTCTGACCCGCTTCCGCGTCAGGCCATGGGCGGGGCCGTCACCAGGGTCGGGGTCATGTCCAGGGACTGCTCGCCGGGCTGCGCCACCAGCCGCCCGGCCTGCACGATCTGGAAGGTGACCCGGCCGTTGACGATGCGGGGGAAGCCGGCGACGGCGCGCATGTCCTGGTAGCGCCAGCTCAGGTCCGGGGTGAGGCCTCCGGTGTTGACCGGCTGCGCCTCGTTCATGGCGCGCTTGACCACGCGGCCGGTGACGGGCTCGTCCTCCTTGAGGCGCTTGAGGATCTCGCTGAGCACGGTGTACGCGATCCAGGTGGTCTGCGCCCCGCTGTCGTCGGGGTCGACGTTGTCGTCGCCGAAGGCGAACTCGGCGACCACCTTCCGCATGGGCTCCCACAGGGGATCGGCGGCCACCGGGTACCAGCTGGTCAGGTACGCCCCCTCGAAGGGGCTCTCCTTGCCGCCCGTGCGGTCCACCAGGGACTGGCTGACGCTGCCCAGGACGGAGGAGATCTGCGGCTTCTTGCGCTGGGCGTCGGTCCGGCGGAAGGCGTCGAAGAAGGTCTCGGTGCGTTCGCCGAGGACGGCGGTCACGCACCCCTTCTCCTTTTCCTTCTCCTTGCCGGTACCGCTGGTGTGCGCGAGGGCCTCGCGGGCCTGCGGTCCGAAGTCGGCGGAGTCCTCGGCGGCCCGGATGTCGGAGGCGTCCGCCATCTTGTTGGCCCGCAGCCCGGCGTTGAGCAGGACCGGCAGGGTGTCGCCCGCGAGGGTGTCCGGGCGGACCAGGGCGACCTGGTTGCAGGCGCGGCTCAGCTGGTGGCCGGCGCCGGCGATGAGGACGGGCTGGCCGCCGTTGACCGGGTACGACAGGGGGGACTGGAACTCCTCGGAGGAGACCCCGTAGCCGCCGATGAAGGGGATGCCCTCCGCCTCCAGCGGGGCCATGAAGGCGCGTCCGTGCTGACTGTAGGAGCCGACGACGGCGACGGCCTTCTCGGCGACGGCCTTGCGGGCGCAGTCGGCGGCGCCGGAGGGCGTGTTCTTCTCGTCGCAGGTCAGTACGCGCAGTTTGTGACCATTGATCCCGCCCTTGGAATTCACCCAGCGCTCGTACGCCTTGGCCATGCCGGTCATTCCCGGCATGTTCGTCGCTTTGGTGTCTTCGGGGGCGAAAGTCATGACGGTGACGGTTCCCCCGGAGCCCTCCGAGCCGCCGGGGAGCACCCCGCACCCGGCGATGAGACACGCACCCATCGCCGTGGCCACGAAGGTGCGGGAGCGGGATGCGGCGCGTCGCGAGATGGTCATGTCCATGCACCATTCCGCCCCACCGGTAACTGTCGAGTGAGATGGACACAACATCGGGTGACGCCCAGGTGAATTGCGGGGGGTGCGATCCCCATGGGCGCTTCAAGATCGCACCGAACAGGAACGTACGATCGCAAGCGTGACATTCGCCCAAGGTTCGAAGAACTCTTCCCGACGCGGTGGCCGCTCCTCCACCATGGGCGGCATGCCCCTCAACGACATGCCGTGGTGGCGCTGGCGCAGCAACGTGCGCTCGGCGCTGCACATGCTTTCCGATCCGGTCTTCCACGAGGACACCTGGCTGACCGGCGACGAGGCGTACGGCGACATCACCGACGCCGTGTACCGGCTCGTCGAGGACACCTGGCTCGACAGCTGGTCCGCCGAGAAGTACGTCGGCACGATCTTCCGTGACTCGCAGGAGGCGGCCGTCGTCGACCTCGCCGTGCTGCGGGTGCTCCGCATCCTTCACCAGGTCGGGCCCGACGCCCCCGTCTCCGCCTACCTGGAGCACCACGCGTGGCCCGAGGCGGTACGTGCCGCGCGCGAGGCGCACGTACGACTGGCGGAAGCCGACGGGGACGACCCCGACGTGCGACCCGCATCGCTCGATGTGTTGAAGATCCTCACCCGCGCGGTGTGAAAGGCTGTGCGGTCATGAGCGACCCGCACACCGAGGCCCAGGCCCAGCCCCAGTACGTCCTGACCATGTCCTGCCCCGACAAGCAGGGCATCGTGCATGCCGTGTCGAGTTACCTCTTCATGACCGGATGCAACATCGTGGACAGCCAGCAGTTCGGAGACCGGGAGACCGGGCTCTTCTTCATGCGGGTGCACTTCGAGGCCGAGCCCCCGGTGACGGTCGAGAAGCTGCGCGCCAGCTTCGCCGCGATCGGCGACTCTTTCAAGATGGACTGGCAGATCCACCGCTCCGAGGAGCGCATGCGGATCATCCTCATGGTGTCCAAGTTCGGGCACTGCCTGAACGACCTGCTGTTCCGCACGCGGATCGGCGCCCTGCCGGTCGAGATCGCGGCCGTGGTCTCCAACCACACCGACTTCGCCGAACTGGTCGGCTCCTATGACATCCCGTTCGTACACATCCCCGTCACGAAGGACACGAAGGCGGATGCGGAGGCGCAGCTGCTGGAGCTGGTGCGCGCCGAGAACGTCGACCTGGTGGTCCTGGCGCGCTACATGCAGGTGCTGTCCGACAAGCTGTGCACGGAACTGAGCGGGCGGATCATCAACATCCACCACTCCTTCCTGCCGAGCTTCAAGGGCGCGAAGCCGTACCACCAGGCGCACGCGCGAGGTGTGAAGCTGATCGGCGCGACCGCGCACTACGTGACGGCGAACCTCGACGAGGGGCCGATCATCGAGCAGGAGGTCGAGCGGGTGGGCCACGAGGTGACGCCGGACCAGCTGGTGGCGATCGGCCGGGACGTGGAGTGCCAGGCGCTCGCGCGGGCGGTGAAGTGGCACAGCGAGCACCGCGTGCTGCTCAACGGTGCCCGCACGGTCGTCTTCGCGTAGCCAAGTACAGCCTCGTCGGCGTTTGAGGCGCGGGGGTCTGGGGGCAGCGCCCCCAGCAGCCGGCCCGCACGGGCCCACCGCGCCTCAAACTCCCCCAGCTATCGCTGGGAGGTACCCCCCTGGCGAGGCTGGGTTGTGGGATGTACTGCCGGGCGCGCCGCAGGCGTTACGCGTCGGGGGCTTCCACTCCGCAGTAGCCCGCGAAGGCCGCCAGGATCTCGTCCTCCGAGATGCGGCCGTCGCGGTCCGCGTCCAGGGCCGCCGCCACCTGGGTGGCCAGCTCCGGGGCGGTGCCCAGGACGCGCAGCACCCGGGCCGCGTTCGGCGGGGTCGCGCCGCCGCCGTCCTCGTCCGCCACCGCGATCACGGCCCGCAGGAACGGCCGCGCGATCTCCGCGAACCGCTGCGGGTTGTCGCGCAGCCGCTTCGCGGCCCCGGTGATGAACTCCTCACGGGACACCCGCTGGTCCCCGTCGACGTCCGCGATGCCGGCCATTCCCTGCCAGAAGGCCTCGGCGCCCGCGAAGACGGCCTGGCCCTTGTCCGACCGGGCGGTGGTACCGAATTCGGCCAGGACGGCCTTCGCGGCCGCGCTGAAGTCCTCCCGGTCGATATAGCCGGACCCGTCCTGGTCGAAGGTGGCGAATCGGGCGGCGATCTTGCGCTCGTATTCTGCGCTGTCCATTTCGGCGTTCCGCCTTCACATGTGCAGTGGGGTTCAGATCAAGACAAGGCAGGAGCGTAAGCCCTATGTGGCCTGAGCGTTAAGCGAAGTGGTCGAGGAGGCGGCCGCATCGAACCCGCGCACGGGGAGCGCGGTGGGGCGCGTACACCTGTCCCCATGTGCCGTCGGGCGTACCACCGTTCACGCCCTGCCACGCCCCTATCACGCAGGGCGCACTTCCAGGGTGAGGTTCTTCCAAAACAGGCGCGATCCGCCATGTGCCCACTACATTCGTTGAGTCGACACACGGCTGGGGGCATTCATGCCGAAGGACGCACCACCGCGCTGGGACCGCCGCATGCAGCAGCGGCTCGCCCGTGGCGAGGCCGCCGCGCTCGGGGAGCTGTACGACCGCTTCGCCTCGCTCGTGCACAGCCTGGCGCACCGGGTGCTGGGCGACGAGAAGGCGGCGGACCGGATCACCCGCGAGGTCTTCGGCTACATCTGGGAGAACCCGGACGCCTACGACCCCAAGCAGGGCTCCATGCGCTCCTGGGTCGCCCGGATCACCCAGGGCCAGGCGGTGGCCCGGCTGCGCCAGGCCGAACTGGGCCGCGGCTCACGCGAGGAGCTGGAGCAGAAGGTGCGCAGCGCCAACGCGGCCGCCCGCGCCGACTACATCGTCACCTCGATGCCCGCACCCCTGCGCGCCGCGCTGGAACTCGCCTACTTCAAGCGGCGCGACTACCGGCAGGCCGCCGCCGACCTGCAGATCAGTGAGGACGAGGCGCGGCGCAGGCTGCGGCTCGGGCTGCAGTTGCTGTCGACCGCCAACGCCCTCCCGCAGGAGGAAACCGCCCGGTCCGGATATGGAACGCCTCGATGAACGGCCCTCCCCAGTCGCCCGGTGACGGATACGCGCGTCCCGGCGGCCAGGCGCGGATACCGGGTCCGCGCGGGGCCGCGGACGACCTCGACCCGGGGCACGCGCCGCGGTCGATGCCGCCACCGCCGCCGCCGACCGAGGTGCCGCCTCCGGCCGAGGTGCCGCCTCCGCCCTCGCACGCCGTCCTGAAGTCCCTGCTCGGGGCGTGGGCACTGGCGGCCTGCTCGGCCGAGGAGACCCAGGCGGTGGAGGACCACCTCACCGAGTGCGCGCCCTGCGCGGAGGAGGCGCTGCGGCTGCGCGACGCGGTGGGGCTGCTGCACCCGGAGGAGAACCTCGACCTGAAACCGCTGCTGCGCTCGCGCGTCCTGGAGGACTGCCTGGGCAAGCGGCCGGCCCGCATTCCGGT
Organism: Streptomyces sp. NPDC030021; assembly: GCF_055574035.1. Taxonomy (NCBI): domain Bacteria; kingdom Bacillati; phylum Actinomycetota; class Actinomycetes; order Kitasatosporales; family Streptomycetaceae; genus Streptomyces; species Streptomyces sp. NPDC030021. The sequence goes on along the minus strand of NZ_JBVIAH010000029.1, from coordinate 86,365 downwards.
GCCGGTGTGGGCGAATCCGTACGACACCGAGACCGCGCGGCTCGACGCGCTGCTGCAGGACTTCGGGGACTCGGAGTGGCACACCCCGGTGCGGCTCAAGTGGTTCGAGGAGGAGCGGCGCCGGTCGCACCGGACCACGGTGGCGGGGGTGATCGGCCATCTGCTGACCGTGGACGGGCTGATCGCCTCGGCGCTCGGGCTCGACGACCCGCTGGGTCCGGACGCGCCGAAGGGCGGGCCGACCGTGCGGACGGAGCACTTCTGGGGTGCGACGCCGTACCCGGTCACGCGGCAGGTCCGTGACCCGTGGCGGGAACAGGGCCACACGCTGGTGCGTACGGTGTCCTTCGCCGGCCGGGGAGTCGCCGAGCTGGCCGTGGACTACGGCGGCTTCGCGCTGCCGCTCGGGGACGCGTTCCTGGAACGGGCCTTCGAGTGCTGGGTGCACGCGTGGGACATCGCGGAGGCGGTGGACTATCCGTACGAGCCGCCGGCCGGCCCGCACCTGCACCGGATGATCGACCTGGCGGCGCGGCTCCTGCCGGGCGCGCTGGCGCAGCGCAGACGCGCCGGACTGGCGGCCCCGGCGCGGGGGCTGGTCGCGGCGGGCGCGCCCGGGCGGACCCTGCACCTGGAGATCGAGGGCTCCGGCGGCGGAGGCTGGGACATCGCGCTGGACTCGCCGGGAGCGAAGCCGTCGCCGGAACGCACGGTGGCGGAGATCGCCCTGGACGGCATCGAGTTCTGCCAGCTGGCCGCCGGGCACATCTCCCCGGAGGAGGCGGCGGTGGGCCAGCACGGTGACCGCGAGGCGATCCGCGACGTCCTGTTCGCGGCGGCGTCGCTGAGCAGGCTGTAGGGGGGCGGGGTCGGGGGGTACGGGGCCTGCGCGGGCGGGGCCTTCACCCCCGCGGCACCCCCACCCCGGGGCGGCGGCTGCTCACCCACCCCCGGCTCCGGGGCGGCGGGGCCGGTCCGGTCGCCCCGGAGCCGGGAAGCCGGGCTGGGGCTTCGGGGAGCGGGAGCCTCTCGACCGGCATCAGGGATGGGTACGGGGGTTTCCCGTCAGTCCCATCGTCTCTCCGGTTCGGGCCGGTCCCTCAAGGGCGCTCCTGCGTCGCGTCACTGCGTGATGGCCTGCGGCCACCCTTGACCGACCGTCCCGCCCCGGACATACGAGGACTGTCGGGAAACCCCCAAAGGAACGGGCCGGGCACTCAAGGATCAGGACGGGGTGGCCAGGGATGCCCAGGGAGATCCCGGGTGGGCACGGTCCCGAGACGGGGCCCATCCAGACCAGAGCCCGGGTCGGGGGAAGCGCGCCGAATCGCTACGCGCTCCTCATCCCTCAGCGTCTCCACCCTGTCTTGGGCTGGACATAGGCCGCCTCAGATCGCTACGCGCTTCCCGCGCACCGCGACCGGCGGCCGTCCGGGGCTGATCAAGGCCTCAATCCAGGCAGAATTCGTTGTCCTCCGGGTCGGCCATGACGATGATCCCCTCGTCCGTGTCATTGCCCTCGATCCCGTACAGCCGCTTCGCTCCCAGCGCCTCCAGCCGGGTGGCCTCCTCCTCCAGCTTGGCCATCCGCGCGTCGCCCTTCAGGCCGGGTGCTGCGCGGACGTCCAGGTGCAGGCGGTTCTTCGAGGTCTTTCCCTCCGGGACCTGCTGGAAGAAGACCCTCGGCCCCTTGCCGTCCGGATCCGTGATGGCAGACCGGCTGTTGTGCTGTTCGGGAGGTACGCCCCACGCCGTGAGCGCGGCCGGCCAGTCGGGGAAGCCCTCCGGCGGCGGCTGGACCTGATATCCCAGCACCGCAGCCCAGAACACGGCCTGCGCGCCAGGGTCGGCGCAGTCGTAAGTCACCTGGAATTCCTTGGCCATGCTTCCTCCAGCCGCTCGGAACCTGTCCGTGCCGAGCGCCCCCATCCTCCTCCCGGAGGGGCAGAGTTCAACCCAATTAGGGGCTGAGTCCTGGGAACATACGGTGCACGTGACCACGGCCTCGAAGCCGCATCCGTCCGCCGAATTCCGGAGAGGCCCCATCACCTTGTCCATATGGCCCTCGATCGTTGCCGTGCTCGGTACCCTCGCCGGTGCTCTGGCCGCCGGCTTCCTCCAGCACCGTTCGGCACGCACCGCACGTGCCGAGCAGCGCGCCGACAGCCACCGTCAGGACCAGCTCGGTGCCGTCACCGACTTCGCGGCTGCCCTGGACGCGCACCGCTCGGCGATGTTCCATCGGGAGCGCCTGACCCTGGCCGACGCCGGTGCCGAGCATCAGCTGGAGGCCCAGACGAGGTCCCACGACACCCGGACGGCGATTACCGCGCCCCACATCCGACTTCAGGTCCTGGTCCCCGAGCTGGCCGGCCCGGCCGAGCAGGCCGCAGAGGCCACCTTCGCGCTGCGCAAGGCCGCCGATCGCGCCGAGCTGGATGCCCGGCGGCATGCGGCCAAGGAGGCGTCGGCGGCCTTCGTCGCCGCGGCTGCCACGCTGCTGAGCCCCGACCACAGCTGACATTCCGCACGCCCCTTCTCGGCGATGACCTACGCAGCTGGTCGCCACGTGATGGTTTGGGCTTCCGCCGTGACGGAGATGTCGAACCGGTCGAGACCTGGCGAGCCGTCCCGGCGCCAGCGGGTGACGTCGTCCGTGATCCGGTCCCACAGCCTGTCCCGACCACCCTGTCGCACCAGCCAGCGGCCCCTTTCGTCCTGGCGCAGCGCGGCCCACGTGCCCGCGTCGACATCGATGAGGACGTGCTGCGTCCGGCCGTCGCGATCCAGGGTCAGGCGCTGAGCGCGTGGGGCGGCGAGCTGGGCGACGAAGCGTGTGTCCCAGTCGTCGAGAGCGTCGGGGCCCAGGTTCGTCGGCTGCTCGTCGGCTTGATCGAGGTCTGGGAGGAGGCCGAGAGGGGGAGGGGTCTGGGGCGGGCGAGCATGAAGGAGTTTCGGCCGTCGAGGAATCGGCCCGTTGCGGTTCCCTCCTCTGTGACCGTGAGGCGAGCGAGTTCGGATGAGTACATCCAACCGCCCACGGTGGTGAGGATGATTCCTCCGAGCCTGGTCTGGTCCACCCATTCGTGCGGGATGGTGATCGTTGCGCAGTAGGCGACGATTCGGTCGTACGGCCCTCCGTCCTTCCAGCCGGCGAGGCCGCCGCCGACGACGACGGTCGGGGCGAAACCGCACTGGGCCAAGGCGTTGCGGGCGCGGGCGGCGACGTCCGGGTCGAGCTCCACCGTGACGACGAGGTCACTACCGAGACGGTGACACGCGAGGCCACTGGAGTAGCCGGTTCCCGCGCCGACGAGGAGGAGACGATGCCCGTTCTCGACCTGGAGGTCTTCCAGCATCCGCACCACAAGGGACGGGAGGGTGCTGGACGATGTGGGCAGCCGTGTGATCTCCCCACGTAGGTCACCGGGCACGATCGTGCCTGCGATCTGTGTGACGAGGGATCTGTCGGAATAGCAGGACTGCAGCCACGACGGACTGCTGGGCATCACGGGTGTCCATGCGGTGGGGCGGCCCGGAGCGTCGACGCGTTCGAAGTACCCGGTGTTCAGGAACTTGTGACGCGGCACGGCTTCGACGGCTCGCCGCCATGGGGCTGTACGAAGGTGGCCGGCTCCGGAGAGCTGTTCGACGAGCTGCCGCCGAAGTTCCGCTGCGTCGCTCACGCGCTGTTCCTCTCCAGGAGATCGGCCATGGCCGAGACCATGGGCAAACCGGTTTCGGGCTCCAGCCAGGCCCACTGTCCGGACGGATTGCATTCGAGGAACCACCATGTCCCTGCCTGATCGACAGCGAAGTCGAAGGCGCCGAATACGAGCCCGAACAACGACAGATAGCGAAGCAGCGCCGCCGTCACTTGTGGTGGGGGCTGTACGACGCTGTAGGCCAGCCGGTTGTAGTCGGTCCGCCAGTCCAACAGGTCGGAGTCGATCCGGACCGCGAAGACCCGGTCACCGATCACCGTCACGCGTACGTCTGCTGACTTGTGGACCCGTTGTTGGAAGAGGTGGGCCGTCCCGGACACCCGGTCGTCGATCTCTTCTGCCGTGACCTCCTTCACCTGGACGGTGCACGAGACGCCGCCGACTCGATAGAGGGGCGTCGACAGCGGCTTGTAGAGCACTGGTCCGTGCTGCTGGATGAAGGAGCGCGCAGCGCCCGGATCGGAGGTGACGAGGGTGGCGGGCACGCGGAACCCGGCTGTGACGGCGGCGGCGAGACCGGAGGGTTTGAACTCGGCGTCGCCGATGCGATGAGGATGGTTGACGTACAGACAACGCGCCAGGGAAGCCACGACACCGCCGAGCCCGTAACGGGCTTGGGTGAGCGCGAAGCGCGCGTCATCCTCGGACAGGTGGGGGAAGGTGAATCCGGACGGCCGCCGGTAGTAGAGCGAACGAATCCGAGTCAGGTCCACGGTCCGGGTCGCAGTCGTCAGGGACCCTTCCAGGCCATCAGGTGTGAGGTATGCCGCGAACGACAAGGTGGCGGGGAAGTCCCCTGAGTCGAGCCGTGCGACCGGGACGGCCCGGTCGTGCAGCTCGCGGATCACCAGGTCGGCCGTGGGGTCGTCCTTCATGGTGACGACCAGCACCGGGCCGGTGTGACTCACTGGTCGCTGTCGTTCCCGGTGTCCTGGTCGCCGCCACCCGAGCCGCCGCCGCTACTGCCGTCGGATGGATTTCCGGTGTTGGTGCCTGGGTTCGTGCCGGTGCTGGTTCCGTGTTGGGGCATCATCATCGGCCGGCCATCCGCCCCGAAGTAGCGCGCGGTCTGGGAATCCGCGTCGATCTCGGCGCGAGAGTAGGCGGGGGCCGGGGACGGGTAAGGGGCCATGCGCTGAACCCCCCAGGGGACGGGGGTGGCGTATCCCATGGGCAGGGCGTCGAGGGTGGGTACGCGGTCGGCGTGATTGAACACGTGTTTCTCCTTCACACTGGCGAGGCGGTACTGAGGTCATCGCGAGGCGGCGCGCTGTGCCCGCGTTTCGAGGACGGAGAGGCTGTCAGGGTCGGTGGTGATCCACTGGTCCGAGAGGAGTGCGTCGGCGGGACGGAGGACCCATACAGCGCCTGCTGCGACATCGGTGACGATCGCGACCCTTCCGTCATCGTCTTTGACCAGGTCGCCGACCCATGCGCGGTGACCAGGCAGGGCTGGACTCATGTGGTCGCTCCTCATCGGCGGGGTGTGTCCAGTGCGAGCCGGGCTGCGTAGAGGCGGAGGGAGCCGTTCGCGGTCGTGTCCCTCGGCGCCGTTGCGCGTTTCCCTATCCGCACCCTCACGTTGCGTCGGGTCTGTTCCCGACAACTCCAAGGAAAGCGCCGGACGTCGACGGACTCCACGGCATTCCTGCCGCATTCTTGGATCAGATCCGTGCACGGGTGCCGCAGCTCTGCAGTCGCGGGAAGGGATCGTCATGGGACTGGCCGAACGGCGTAAGACCCTGGGCTACAGTCAGGAGACGCTGGCCGGGATACTCGGCGTGGACCGCACGACGGTCGGGCGCTGGGAGAGCGGCAGGATCGAACCGCAGCCTCCACAGCGGCGAGGCCTGGCCATCGCCCTCGAAGTCAGCCTCCAAGAACTGGACGCCCTCCTGACAGAGTTACGAGCTGCAGGGCAGGAGGCCACAGGGCAGCAGTCCAGTGACCACCCGAGGGCGGGAGACACCGACGAAATGATCCGCCGCGAATTCCTCCGCATCCTTACCGTCAGCGGGGCACTGGCAGCGCTCCCGGTCGACGAGGCCGAGGCCCTCACAGACGGAGGGCTGAGGAGGACGCCCGCAGACTTTGAGCGGATGAACAGCCACCTGTGGCAGGTCTATCAACTGGCACGTTCGAAGGGTTCGGTCTACCCCGTCATCCGGGACCAACTGAAAGCTCTCAACGAAGAACTGGCCGGGGGCGGAGCCAGGTCACACGCCCTGTTGAGCCCGGCGGCCGATCTTTTCCAGATGGCGGGTGAAGTCGCCTTCGACGGGAATCGGTACACCGATGCCGCAGCCTCGTATGCGCTGGCGGCATCGGTCAGCAAGGACGCGGGCGCGGACGACCTGTGGGCTTGCGCCCTCGTACGCCACGCCTACCTGGACATGTCCGAGCAGCGTTACCGCCAAGCGGCACAGGTGCTGGGCGCGGCCGGGCGGTTGGCCGGTCGAGGAGACAGCGAGCTCTCGACGCGGTATTGGGTCGCGTCGGTCCAGGCGGAAGCATTCGCGGGCCTCGGGGATCTCACAGCGTGCGAACGGGCACTGGACCAGGCCGAGAAGGTCAGGGACCTCACGGCAGACAGTACGAACGGAGGATGGCTGCGGTTCGACGGCACCCGTTTGGCCGAGGAGCGCGGAGCGCGGTACGTGCAGCTCGGACGCCTGGACCTGGCGGAAGCGGCGCTGACGACCGCACTGGCTCAGACGGCCCTTTCCTCGGGGCAGTCGTATCGGCGCAGGGGCGCTGTGCTGACCGGCCTGGCGGCCATCGGTGCGAAGCGGCGTGATCTGGACCAGGTTCTCGTGTACGGGCGGGAAGCCGTCGGCCTGGCCCGAGCCTCGGCATCCGGGTATGTCGCCCGTAGACTGCAAGCCCTGTGCGTCGAGTTGGGCCCCTTGAGCCGTGACCGCCGTGTAGCGGAGCTGGGGGCGGAGATCGCCACGCTGAGCACGCTGTGACGAGAGGGGTAGGCATGTCGCAGACCGAGGGTGCACGACTGTTCCGGGAGGCCTGGATCGCAGGAGTGCGTCAGCACTTCCCCGGGGAGCCGAAGGCCGGCTACGTCACGCCGTGGGAGGACACCCCGCAGTGGGAGCGTGAGGCCGCCAGCTCGGTCTACGAGCAAGTCCGTCAGTTCATCGAGATCAGCGGCGGTCGCACGGCGAGGCTCTCCCGCCAGCAGAAGAGCCGCTTCGTCGCCACGTGCTGGACGGCCCAAATGTTCAAGCACTTCGAAGATCCGAAGCCGGGCTACGTGGCCGACTGGGCCGATCTGCCGTCGTGGCAGCAGGAGACCGACGCCGACATCTTCGAAGCCATCGAAAAGGCCGTCGGCTGACCGTTGCGCCGGAGGTACGAGCAGCTTGCGCCCTATCGCGAGGTGCCGGCCGCGGTTGCTTTCGAGGCACGTCTACGAGCGATGCTTCCCTCGCCGGGTCAGCGAACCCCTTCGTCCATCAGGACGTAGAGGAGGCCGACCAGGGAGCCGCTGCTGACGATCTCGCGGCGGTCGATCATGCCGCGGATGTTCGCCAGTGGGATCCACTCGATCCGGTCCGACTCGTTCTTCTCGGTCGGCGGCCCGTTGTACGTCGCACCGTCCGCGCGGAACAGGTGGTGCTGGGAGTCGGTGATGCCGTTCGCCGGCTCGGCGTAGATCAGCGGCTTCATCGGGCCCGGACGCCAGCCGGTCTCTTCGAGGACTTCACGCGCGGCAGCCTCGCCGGGGGTCTCGTCCGCTTCCACCAGGCCCATGGGCAGCTCCCAGGCCCACGCATCCGTGATGAAGCGGTGGCGCCACATCATCAGGACCTCTTGGCGGTCGTTGAGCACGGCGGCCACGGCCAAGTGGCGGAGCTTGACGACGTGGTGTTCCCAGCGGTGGCCGTCCGGCGTTTCGATGTCGGTGAGCCACAGGTTCACCCACTTGTTTTCGTAGATCGGACGTTCCCCGTGGATCTTCCACTGCATCGCTGCGGCCCCTCTCGATCGGCCTCCAGCATTACAGAGCCTCGCTGAACAGCAGTCCGGTTCAGGCAAATTCATGTCAGAGTGACGAAAATGCGCGTAGCGAGGGGACACGCTGCCCCGACCGGGAAGCCTCCGTTCCTCCAAGGCCGCCTTGGCCTACACGCCTCGCCGTGTGCGGTTACGCGTACCGCTCGCGGAGTTTGTACTTCAGGACCTTGCGCAGGGCCTCGTTGCGGGGAAGGGCTTCCAGGAGTTCGAGCTGTTCCGGGAGCTTGTGGGTGGCCAGGCCCTGGGTGCGGAGGTAGGCGGTCAGCTGGGGGAGGGTCAGGGGGGCGGCTCCCGGCGGTTGTTCCACCACCGCGCAGACGCGTTCGCCGCGGGTCGGGTCCGGGAGGCCGATGACCGCCACGTCCGTGATGCCCGGGAGCTGGTGGAGGAGGTCCTCGATCTCCTTCGCCGAGATGTTCTCGCCCTTGCGGATGATGACGTCCTTGCTGCGGCCGGTGAGGACCAGGTAGCCGTCCCGCGTCAGGTGGCCGAGGTCGCCCGTGATCAGGTAGCCGTCGGGGTCGAAGACCTCCGCCGACCCGTCGCGGTTCAGGTAGCCCTGGCAGACGGCCTCGCCCCGCAGGCGGACCTCGCCGTCGGTGTCCGGCGGCAGCTCGGTGCCGTCCGGTGAGGTGATGCGGATGGACATGCCCGCCGGGGGGCGGCCCTCGGTGGTGGCGAGGTTCTCCGCGGTGTCGTCCGGGGAGCCCATGGTGATCATCGGGACCTCGGTCATGCCGTAGCCGTGGGTCAGCTGGCAGCGCAGCTCCCGTACGACCGCGTGGTAGATCTCCGGCGGTTTGGGGGCGCCGCCGCCCGCCAGGAGGCGCAGGGTGGGGATGAGGGGGACGTCCGGGGCCTTGCGCTGCTCGGTCAGGAACATGGAGTAGAAGGCGGTGGAGCCGCCGGCCACGGTGACTCCGTGGCGGCGGTAGCCGTCCAGCGCGTCCGGCATCGCGAACTTCTCGAAGAGCACCGCGGGGAAGCCGTAGAGGAGGAGCATCACCAGGTAGTCCGGGCCGCCTATGTGCGCGTACGGGAAGGCCATGGAGCCTACGTCGGACGGGCTCAGGTGGAGGGCGTGGGCGAGGCAGGAGCCGCCCGCGATCAGGGAGCGGTCGGTGTGCAGGACGCCCTTGGGGTCGGAGGTGGTGCCGGAGGTCCAGTAGATCCAGCGGACGCCGGTGCCGGAGGCGGGCGGCGGGGGGAGTACGGCCGGGTCGCCGTCGGGGAGGTCCGCGTAGGCCTCGAAGACGCCGCGCGCGCCGAGGCGGGCGGCCATGGCGGTGTGGTCGAAGCCGCGCCAGGTTCCGGGGACGGCGAAGTACTCGGCCTTGGACTCGCGGAGGGCGAAGCCGACCTCGCGGTCCCGGTAGAAGGGGATGACCGGGGTCTGGACGGCGCCGATCCGGGCGAGGGCGGCGGAGAGCAGCACGGTCTCGATGCGGGTGGGGAGCTGCCAGGCGACGACGGTGCCGGGGCGCACGCCCATGCCGTGGAGGCCGGCGGCGACGCGTTCGGAGCGGTCGCGCAGTGCGCCGAAGGTGAGCCGGCGGTCGTGTGCGGGATCCTCGGCGGCCTCGGTCAAGGCGGTGGTGTCCGGGGTCAGCGCGGCCCGGCGGGAGATCAGTTCCCACAGGGTCCGGGACCGGCTCAGTTCTGTCGCGGTCGCGGTGTCCGTCATCCCAGACCTCCCCATAGCTGACGGATAGTCAGATCAAGCGCAGAGCGTAGAGCGCCGACGCTTGTCGGTCCAGGGGTGGCGGGGCTAGCTTGTTTCTGACGATCCATCAGATCGGTGAATTGGGGAGACCATGGAACTGCCTCGGATCATCAGCGTCGACGACCACGTGATCGAGCCCGCGCACCTGTTCGACGTCTGGCTGCCCGCCAAGTACCGCGACCGCGGCCCCAAGGCGCTCACCGCCGGCATCGGCGAACTCGCCTACACCGGCGGCAAGTACGTCATCACCATGGACCCCGACGGCCCGCCGACCGACTGGTGGATCTACGAGGACCTGAAGTTCCCGTACAAGCGCAACATCGCCGCCGTCGGCTTCGACCGCGACGACATGACCCTGGAGGGCATCACCCGCGAGGAGATGCGCCGTGGCTGCTGGGACCCCAAGGCGCGCCTCGCCGACATGGACCTCAACCACGTCGAGGCCTCGCTCTGCTTCCCGACCTTCCCGCGCTTCTGCGGCCAGACCTTCGCAGAGGCCCAGGACAAGGAAGTGGCGGTCGCCTGTGTCCGCGCCTACAACGACTGGATGGTCGAGGAATGGTGCGGCGACAGCGGCGGCCGGCTGATCCCGCTGTGCATCATCCCGCTCTGGGACATCGACCTGGCGGTGGCGGAGATCCGGCGCAACGCGGCCCGCGGGGTGAAGGCCGTGACCTTCTCCGAGATCCCCACCCACCTCGGGCTCCCCTCCATCCACTCCGGCTACTGGGACCCCTTCTTCGCCGTCTGCCAGGAGACCGGCACGGTGGTCAACATGCACATCGGGTCCAGCTCCCAGATGCCCGCCGCCTCCCCCGACGCACCCCCCGCCGTCCAGGCCGCGCTCAGCTTCAACAACGCGATGGCCTCGATGATGGACTTCCTCTTCAGCGGCGTCCTGGTGAAGTTCCCGACGCTCAAGCTCGCCTACAGCGAGGGCCAGATGGGCTGGATCCCGTACGCCCTGGAGCGCGCCGACGACGTCTGGGAGGAGCACCGGGCCTGGGGCGGGGTCCGCGACCTGATCCCCGAGCCGCCGTCCACGTACTACTACCGGCAGATGTTCTGCTGCTTCTTCCGCGACAAGCACGGGATCGCCTCCCTCGACGTCGTCGGACGCGACAACGCGACCTTCGAGACCGACTACCCGCACGTGGACTCGACCTTCCCGCACACCAAGGAGGTCGCCCTCGACCACGTGAAGGGGCTGGACGACGAGACGGTCTACAAGCTGATGCGCGGCAACGCCATCCGCATGCTCGGCCTCGACCTGGACCGCGACCGCTGATGGACCTGACCTACACCGAGGAGGAGCAGGACTTCCGGGCCCGGCTGCGCGCATGGCTCGCCAAGGTGCTCCCCGAGCTGCCCGCGGGCCCGTCCCCCGACGACTGGCCGGGCCGGCGCGCGTACGACCTCGGGTGGCAGCGCAGGCTGTACGAGGCCGGGTACGCGGGCCTGCACTGGCCGGTGGACGCGGGCGGCCGCGGGGCCACCCCGACCCAGCACCTGATCTTCCTGGAGGAGACCGAGCGCGCCGGGGCCCCGTACGTCGGCGCGAACTTCGTCGGGCTGCTGCACGCCGGCCCGACCGTCGCCGCCGAGGGCACGGCGGAGCAGCGGGCGCGCTGGCTGCCGCCCGTACTGCGCGGCGACGAGGTGTGGTGCCAGGGGTTCAGCGAGCCCGACGCGGGCTCCGACCTGGCCTCCCTGCGGACGCGGGCCGTGCGCGACGGCGACGACTACGTGATCAGCGGGTCGAAGATCTGGACCTCGCACGCGGAGGTCGCCGACTGGTGCGAACTGCTGGTGCGCACCGATCCCGGGGCGCCCAAGCACCGGGGGATCTCCTGGCTGGCCATGCCGATGGACGCGCCGGGAGTGACCGTACGGCCGCTGCGCACGCTCGCCGGGTCGGCGGAGTTCGCGGAGATGTTCCTCGACGAGGTACGGGTCCCGGTGGCCAACCGGGTCGGCGCGGAGAACGACGGCTGGCGGGTCACCATGGTCACGCTGTCCTTCGAGCGCGGCACCGCCTTCGTCGGCGAGGTGGTCGCCTGCCGCCGGACCCTGGGGGAACTGGCCCGGACGGCGAAGGCCAACGGCCGGTGGGACGACCCGGTCCTGAGGCGCAGGCTGGGACGGCTGTACGGGGAGTTCGGCGCGCTGTGGCGGCTCACCCAGTGGAACGTCAGCGAGGCGGAGCGATCGGCGGGCGGGGTCCCCGGCATCGGCGGTTCCGTCTTCAAGCTCGCCTACTCGCACGCCCGCCAGGAGCTGTACGACACGGCGGCGGAGGTCCTCGGAGCCCAGTCCCTGTCCCTGGAGGAGGAGTGGACCCGGGACCGGCTCTCCTCCCTCTCGTACACGATCGCGGCGGGCACCTCGCAGATCCAGCGGAACATCGTCGCCGAGCGGATCCTCGGCCTTCCGAAGGGCCGGTGAGGGCATGGACTTCCAGCCGACCGAGGACCAGAAGGACCTGCGGGCGGGCGTACGGGACCTGCTGGCGGGCCGGTACGGACGAGAGGCGCTGCGGGCGTCGGTGGACTCGGGTGCGAGCGTGGACCGTGCGCTGTGGCGGGAGCTGGGCGCGGCGGGCTTCTTCGCGCTGCGCCTGCCGGAATCCGAGGGCGGTGTCGGCCTGGGACTGCCGGAGGCGGTCCTGGTCTTCGAGGAGGCCGGGCGGGCGCTGGTGCCGGGCCCGCTGGTGGCCACGCACCTGGCCGCCGGAGTGGTCCCGGGGGCAGCCGCGGGGACCGCGGTGGTGAGCGCCTTCGACCTGGGCGGGCCGCTGGTGGCCCACCTCGGGGAGGCGGACGCGGTGCTGGGGGCGTCCGGGGTGCCGGCGGGCGAGCCGGTGCGTTCGGCGGACCCGCTGACTCCGCTGCACCGGGTGGCGGTGGCGGGCGACTCCTCGGCGTACCGGGAGGAGGGCGCGCTGCTGACGGCCGCGCTGCAGCTCGGGAGCGCGCTGCGGACGGTGGAGCTGGCGGTGCGGTACGCGGGCGAGCGCGAGCAGTTCGGGCAGCCGATCGGGGCGTTCCAGGCGGTCAAGCACCTGTGCGCGCGGATGCTGGTGCGGGCGGAGGTGGCCCGTACGGCGGTCTACGCGGCGGCGGTGACGGGGGACGCGGGCGAGGTGGCCGCGGCCAAGCTCCTCGCGGACGAGGCGGCGGTGCTGGGCGCCCGGGACTGCCTGCAGGTGCACGGCGGGATGGGCTTCACCTGGGAGGCGGACGTGCACCTGCACCTGAAGCGGGCCTGGGTGCGGGCCGAGCAGTGGCGGACGGCGGCGCAGGCGGAGGAGCTGCTGGCGCAGGAGCTGCTGGGTTCGTCGGCGGAGGCCGGGCAGGTGGGGTAGGCGAGGCGGGGCGGGGTAGGAAGCCCGTCGGCCGGAGGTCCTCGGCGGGCGTTGCTCACGGTGACGTGGAGGCACGGGAAGGACGGCGCGGGACGCATGTCCGATTACAGAGAGTTGATATCGGTTTGTGTCCTTCGCCCGACTCATTGCGGCCCGGAAGCAGGGGCCTGCTCCGGTACGCTCCCACGAATGCGAGCGGTTGAGCGGCGCGAGCGTCGCACAGTATGCACCACGCCCACACCTTCGCGCGGGAATATGCCCGAAGCGCTTGTTGTGGTGACTGTATGTCAACCATGCTGCTACGGAAGGGGATCACACTGGGTGATCCCGTCCTGTCGCGAGGCGAAGTGTCCGCCGGTTCGGATGGTGTGAGCGGTGCAGGTGCTTCAGGTTCAGCTTGAGGTCGGTGCGGATCCCGCCGAGGTCGGCCGGGCCCGCCGGTGGGCGCGTTCCCGGCTGGCGGGGTCGGGCATAGGGGACGACGAGCCGCTCGCCGAGACGCTGATCCTGCTGATCTCCGAGCTGGTCACGAACGCGGTCGTGCACACGGGCTGTCCGGCCGTGCTGCGGATGCTGTTCGGGGGGCCGGGGGTGCGGGTCGAGGTGGCCGACGCGAGCGACCGGGCGCCGAACCGCCGACAGGCGTGCGGGGAGGACACCGGCGGGCGCGGCCTGGAGCTGGTCGACGGGCTGGCGGACCGCTGGGGCTGGCAGCGCGAGGGCGCGGGCAAACAGATCTGGTGCGAGATCGACCGCGCGCAGAAATCGACCTCGGACTGCGCGTCCGAGCGGCCCTCGGACGGCCCGTCGGAATTTCATACCCCGCCGCGGGAACCGCGCGTGTACCTCTAACGAGGTGTTGACGGTTCGTCACATCTTGATCACCCTGGTGTGGAGCGATTCGACGCGAGGGGACGCCAAGGGCAGGCCTTGACGAGTGCGGGTCGTGGGGTGGCGGCTGCCGTGCCGCGCTCGGGGCGTGCATGCGCGTCGCCGCCACCCGCAGAACCCGCCGGGCCTCCTCCTGAGGGAGGAGGCCCGAAGGGGCCGCGGGTCCCGGGCGCCGGAGGAGGGCGGGACCCGCGACCTCGTGCCCGTGGCCGATGTGCCGTGCCGGGGCCGGTTCCTAGCCTCGGGGCATGCGATCACACGAAGCGGCCGATGCGCCGCCCGCCGCCGACCGAACCCTCGGCCCCGCCGCTCGCCGCGCGTCTTCCGTGGGCCTCGTCCTCGCCGCCTGCCTCGCCGCCACCCCCACCCTGGCCGTCGCCGCCGAGGCCGCGTCCGCCGGGGCCGCGCCCCCGTCCGCGTCCGCCGCGAACCATTCCGGGGCCGGGCTCGACCGGTACTACCAGCAGCGGCCGCGCTGGGGCAGCTGCGTCACGGGCCCCGACGACACCACGGGCCGTGAACTGGACCAGGCAGGTGTGCAGTGCGCGGATGTGACCGTGCCGCTGGACTACGCCGACCCCCGGGGCCGCACGATCACCGTGGCGATATCCCGGCTCAAGGCCACCGACACCCGTCACCGCATCGGCGCGATCCTGCTGAACACGGGCGGCCCCGGCGGCCCCGCCCGGGCCTACCCGCCGACGGCCCGCGCGGCGATGAAGGAGGTCGGGGCTCGCTACGACATCGTCGGCTTCGACCCGCGCTTCGTCGGGCGCAGCACCCCGCTGGACTGCGGCTGGCCCCTCGGTATGACCTGGCTGTCGGCCGGCGCCGACCGGGCGGGCTTCGACCGGCAGGTCGCCCTGCAGAAGAGCCTGGCCGACAAGTGCCGGGCCACCGGTGCCTCCGTGCTCCTGCACATCAGCACCCGCAACACCGCCCGCGACATGGACGTCATCCGCGGCGCGCTCGGCGAGCGGAAGATCTCCTACCTGGGCTACTCCTACGGCACCTACCTGGGCACGGTCTACACCCAGATGTTCCCCGGCCGCCACGACCGGATGGTGCTCGACGGGGCGATCAACCCGGGCGACTACCGCCCCCGACTGCTGGAGGGCGCGGAGCGCGAGAACGAGAAGGCGCTGTCCGACTGGGCGGGCTGGGCGGCGGAGCGCCACGGCACCTACGGCCTCGGCCGCACCCGCGCCGAGGTGCTCGCCTCCGTCGACCGCGTCGTCGCGGCATCCGCGCGCGGCCCGCTGACCATCGGTTCGGGCGCCGATGCCTTCCGGATCGACGACAGTCAGGTGCCGCTCCTGCTGTTCTCGGGCATCGCGGACGATACCGAGCCCGCGCGGGCGTCCTTCGGCGAGCTGCTGTCCGTACTGGTCGCGGCCGCCGGCGGGGCGCCCACCACACTGCCCGCGGGGTTCGCCGGGGAGCTCCGGTACGCGCTGCGCGGGGAGGGCGAGCCCACGGGCGTGCAGTCCGCGATCATCTGCGGGGACGTGGCCGCCGGGCGCGATCCCGAGCAGTACTGGCGGGACATCGAGCGCAGCCGCGCCGCGCATCCCCTGTTCGGCCCGCTGACCCGCAACATCAACCCGTGCGCCTTCTGGGACCGGCCGCGCGAGGAGCCCACCCGGGTACGGCGTGATGCCTCCGCGCTGATCGTGGCCGCCACCGGCGATCCGCGCACCACGTACAAGGGCAGCGTCGAGCTGCGCGGGCTGCTGCCGAGCTCCAGGCTGATCACCCTGGAGGGCGCAAACAGGCATGCCCTCTACGGGAGTTACGCCAACACCTGCGTGGACGACCAGGTCAACAGGTACCTGGCCACCGGCAGACTGCCGGCGAAGGACCGGACCTGCGCCAAGGGGACCGACTGAGGCCGGCGTGGGTCACAGCACGCCGAGGAGGTCGTCGAGCGGGGCCGGTACCTCTTCGGGGGCGAGGGCCTCGACGAGGAGGCGGCCGTAGCGGATCTTGCGGCCCTTCTTCGTGCCGAGGAAGCGCCGCAACTGCCGCTGCCGGGGGCGGCCGTGCTGGGCGGGCTGACGCACGAAGGTCTCCCAGGAGCGGAGATCACCCTCGGCCCGGAGGACCTCCTCGATCCGCTCCGTGCCCAGCGCGCGGATGAGTTCGTCCTCCAAGTCCGCGACGCAGACGAAGAAGCCGCTGCTCGGCGCCCCGGCCCGCGCCAGGGCGCGGTCGTAGAAGGGCTGCTCGCGCTCGTCGCACAGTCCGGTCAGGCGCAGTCCGAGGCCGGGCGGCCCGAGGAGGCCGGTGTAGCGGCCCACGCTCATCGCCCCGCCCATCGGTACGACGCACACCCCCTCGGCGGCGAGGGCGCGGCCGCGCCGCGCGGCCAGCGCCTCGACGGCCGCGTGGTCGCTGGGCCCCTCCAGCAGCACCGCCGTCCGCACGTCCAGGCGGGCGGCCAGCTCGCGCGCGGCCTCGCCGGGACCGCCGGCCGCCCAGTGGTCGACCGCTTCCCGGAACGCCCGCATGTCCGCCATGGGGCGAGTCTGCGCCTTCACCGGCGCCGGGGCACGGAATTTTCGGCGGCGGCCGGCGGTCGACGGCCGACTGCCGGCCGCCCGCCGTCCCGGGCGTCGTGCCGGGACGGCGGGCGGTCACGTGCCGGGGCGTCTCAGCCGTCGGTGCAGATCACGTCGTACGGGCGGCCGATCGCCATGGTCAGCTCGATCGGGTCGGTGGTGCCGGAAGGGCACTCGGACTTCGTCTTGACGAGGCCGAGGACCTTCTGTGCGCCCGAGCCGCCGCACGCGACCTCCTTGGCCTGGGAGGTCACGCAGTCGCCCTGGACCAGCTGTGCACCGCCCGCGCCCGCGTCGCCGGGGTGGTCGCCCGACAGGTTGCGGCCGCAGACGGTGTTGGTGGGGATGCCGCTCCCCTTGCCGCCGTAGGAGATGCTCACGTCGATCATCAGGTCCGTGCCGGCCGGGCACTGGATCGCGTTCGGGAGGATGCTGGCCTCCTTGATGTCGATGGCCTTGAAGGTGGCGCCGGAGTCGGAGCAGCCCGTCCGCTTGTACCCGTCGGGGGCCTTGGACGGGTCGGGGCCGCCGCAGTCGCCGACCTTCCACGCGCTGGAGGTGTCGGAGGAGGACTCGGGGGATCCGGGGTCCTTGGCGGTGGGCTTGGCGGAGGGGGAGGCCGAGGGGGACGCCGACGGCTTGCCGTCGTCCTTGTTGACCGACTGCAGGGCGAAGTAGCCGCCGACGATGATCACGGCGAGGACGATGACGGCGATGACGTTGCCGCCCGAGCGGCGCCTGGGGGCAGGTGGCGGCGTTACCTGGTACGGGTTGGCCATGCGGGCTTCTCCTGCGGGGAACGTGGCGGGGACGGGGTGTGACGCACGCGAACGGTGACGCGCCATGTACACCTCATGGTTCCACGCTGCCGTGCGCCCCGGGGGCCGTGCGGCCGGAGCCCCCCGGGGCGGAACATCCTCGGGTCAGAGGACGGCCACCGGGGCCACGGGGGTTCCGGTGCCGCCGACGAAGGGTTCCGGCATCGCGGAGAGGAGGAACGCGTAGCGGTTCTCTTCTGCACAGGCTGTGGACAACTTTTCGAGGTTCCAGTTCTGGCCCTGGTGCATGCCCATCTCGACCAGGTGGAGGGCGTGGACCGGGAGCCACAGGTTCTCGATCTCCGGCGGGAAGATCTCGAAGGTCAGCGTGTCGTTCGCGACGGCCGCCACGTCCCGCGCGTGGAACCACTCGGGCGTACGGACGGACAGCCCGGGCGAGGGGAAGCCGTAGCCGTGCTTGTCGCCCGCCAGGTAGACCCGGATCTGGCCGGTTCGGACCAGGACGATGTCGCCGGGGCGGACGGTGACCCCGCCGAACTCCTCGGCCTCGGCGAGGTCCCCGGGGGTCACCGCGTGGTCGCCCGGCAGCCGGTCCAGCCCCTTCGCGCGCGCGACGTCGAGGAGCACCCCGCGCGAGACGATGTGGCCGGCCTTGTCTATGCCGCTGAACTCGGCGCGGCCGTGGGCCGTGATGGTGCCGGCCGGGCGGCCGTTGTAGATCTTCCCCGAGTGCGAGACATGGGTGAGGGCGTCCCAGTGCGTGCCCGCCTGGAGGCCCATGCTCACGGCGTCGTCGCTGCAGGCCACCGTGCCGGGACCGAAGAGCTCCTGGTTGATCTGCACCATCGTGTGCAGCGGGTTGATCCGGCCGGGGATCATGCCGACCTGGACCCCGTCCTCCTTGAGCGGGAGGGCGAGCGGGATCCGGCGGCCGGTGCGGATCTCCGCCGCGGCGCCCCGGACCACCTCGTCGGTGACCAGGTTCAGGGTGCCGATCTCGTCGTCGGCGCCCCAGCGTCCCCAGTTGTTGACGCGCTTGGCGATGTCGTGGAACTCGGCGGGCAGGGTCATGGGCGTCGACAGCTCCTTGCGTGGATGCGGCGGTTACGACGACAACGAGGGCTTGTGCAGGTGCATCTGACTACCCATAGAATCTAACGGTCCGTCAGAAATCGCGGGAAGGGGCCGGACGTGGGGAACTTCTTGGCAGGCAAGGTCGTCGCCGTCACCGGCGCCGGCCGGGGCATCGGACGGGCCGTGGCACTCGCCGCGGCCGCCGAGGGCGCCAAGGTCGTCGTCAACGACTACGGGGTCGGGATCGAGGGCGCGGAGCCCACCAGTGAGATCGCCGAGGCCGTGGTGAAGGAGATCACCGCCCTCGGCGGGGAGGCCGTCGCCGTCGCCGACGACATCTCCACCATGGCGGGCGGCCAGCGCCTCGTCGACACGGCGCTTACGCGGTACGGCCGCATCGACGGCGTCGTGTGCGTGGCCGGCATCCTGCGCGAACGGATGCTGTTCAACATGTCCGAGGAGGAGTGGGACCCGGTCATCGCCACCCATCTCAAAGGCACCTTCACCGTCTTCCGCGCGGCCTCCGCCGTCATGCGCAGGCAGGGCACGGGCACCCTGATCGGCTTCACCAGCGGCAACCACCAGGGCTCCGTCGCCCAGGCCAACTACAGCGCCGCCAAGGGCGGGATCATCTCGCTCGTCCGCTCCGCCGCGCTGGGCCTGGCCAAGTACGGGGTTACGGCCAACGCCGTCGCACCCGTCGCCCGCACCCGGATGTCCGCCAACGTCCCCATGGAGCTCAAGGAGATCGGCGAGCCCGAGGACGTGGCGGCGCTGGTCACCTACCTGCTCAGCGACCGGGCCAGGGCCGAGGACATCACCGGGCAGGTCTACACGATCGCCGGCCCGAAGATCGCCGTCTGGGCGCAGCCGCGCGAGCTGCGCGCCGGATACGCCGAAGGGTCCTGGACGCCGGAGAAGATCGCCGACTTCCTGCCCGGCACGGTGGGTTCCGACCCGATGCCGATGCTCGCGCAACTGGAGGCCATGGCCAAGGCGGCGGCCGCCAAGGACCGCCCCAACGCATAGGACCGGCCAGGACAGGACGGGACGGGACCGGACAGGACCAGGGGGAGCGGCGTGGACTTCAGCTTCGGGGCCGAGGACGAGGAGCTGCGCGGGCGCGCCCGGGCGTGGCTGTCGGAGCACCTCGTGGGCCCGTACGCACAGGCCGTCGGCCTCGGCGGACCGGGCAGCGAGCACGAGGGGGTCGAGGCCCGGCGCGCCTGGGAGCGCGAGCTGGGCCGGGGCGGCTGGATCGGGCAGGGCTGGGAGGCCGACGGGTGGGGGAACCGCCGGCTGTCGCTGACCGGCCAGGTGGTGTGGGCCGAGGAGTACGCGGCCCTGCGCGCGCCCGGCCGGGTCGGCCACATCGGCGAGAACCTCCTCGCCCCGACGCTCATCGCCCACGGGACGCCCGAGCAGCAGGGCCGCTTCCTGCCCGGCATCGCGCGGGGCGAGGAGCTGTGGTGCCAGGGCTACAGCGAGCCGGGCGCCGGTTCCGACCTCGCGGGGATCCGTACGGCCGCGGTACGGGACGCGGCCGACGGGCTGTACCGGGTGACCGGCCAGAAGATCTGGACCTCGCTCGCCCACGACGCCGACTGGTGCTTCGTGCTGGCCCGCACCGAGCCCGGCTCGCGCCGTCACCGGGGACTGTCGTTCCTGCTCGTACGCATGGACCAGCCCGGCCGCGTCGAGGTCCGGCCGATCCGGCAGATGTCGGGCACGAGCGAGTTCAACGAGGTGTTCTTCGACGGGGCGGTCGCGGCGGAGGTCGTCGGCGCCGAGGGCGACGGCTGGACCGTGGCCATGGGCCTGCTCGCCCTGGAGCGGGGGGTCTCGACGCTGGTCCAGCAGATCGGGTTCGCGTCGGAACTGGAGCGCGTCCTGGCGTCGTACGCGGCGCGGGCCGCCTCGGGCGCCGGGGACCCCGTCCTGCGGGACCGGCTGGTCCGTCAGTGGGCCGAGCTGCGCACGATGCGGTGGAACGCGCTGCGCACCCTCGCCTGCGCCGGGGATCCGGGCGCGCCCAGCGTGGCCAAGCTGCTGTGGGGCGGCTGGCACCGGCGGCTCGGGGAGCTGGCGGTGGAGGTCCGCGGCGCGGCGGCCACGGCCGGGCCGGCCTGCTGGGCGCCCGGGCTCCCGTACGAACTCGGACTCGACGAGGAGCAGCGCCTGTTCCTGTTCACCCGTGCCGACACCATCTACGGCGGCTCGGACGAGATCCAGCGGAACATCATCGCCGAGCGCGTGCTCGGCCTGCCTAAGGAGTCCAGGTGAGAGGCGTCGTGTTCGACGGCAAGCAGGCTCAGGTGGTCGACGACCTGGAGATCCGGGACCCGGGGCCGGGGGAGGTGCTGGTCGCGATCGGCGCGGCCGGGCTGTGCCACAGCGACCTGTCGGTCATCGACGGGACGATCCCCTTCCCGCCGCCGGTGGTGCTCGGGCACGAGGGCGCGGGGGTCGTGGAGGCGGGGGGTCCGGGGGTCACCCACGTGGTGCCGGGCGATCACGTGGCGCTGTCCACCCTGGCCAACTGTGGGGCGTGCGCGGACTGCGACCGGGGCCGGCCGACGATGTGCCGCAAGGCGATCGGGATGCCGGGGCAGCCGTTCTCGCGGGGCGGGAAGCCGCTGTTCCAGTTCGCCTCCAACTCCGCCTTCGCGGAGCGCACGATCGTCAAGGCCGTGCAGGCCGTGAAGATCCCGGCCGACATCCCGCTGACCTCGGCGGCGCTCATCGGCTGCGGGGTCCTCACGGGGGTGGGGGCGGTACTGAACCGGGCGCGCGTGGACCGCGGTGAGACGGTGGTCGTCATAGGCACCGGCGGCATCGGGCTGAACGTGCTGCAGGGGGCCCGGATCGCGGGCGCCACGACGATCGTGGCGGTGGACGCGAACCCGGCGAAGGAGGCGGTGGCCAGGCAGTTCGGCGCCACGCACTTCATCGACGCGTCCGCCGTCGCCGACTCGTCGGCGGCGGTCCGCGAGATCCTGCCGACCGGCGCCGACCACGCCTTCGAGTGCGTGGGCAACGTCAAGCTGATCCGCCAGGCGATCGACCTCCTCGACCGGCACGGGCAGGCGATCCTGCTCGGTGTGCCCGGCTTCCAGGAGGAGGCGTCGTTCCTCGTGTCGTCCATGTACCTGGACAAGACGATCATGGGCTGCCGGTACGGGTCCTCGCGCCCGCAGCGCGACATCGCGCTCTACGCCGAGCTCTACCGGCAGGGCCGGCTGCTGCTGGACGAACTGGTGACGGAGGTCTACCCGGTCGAGGACTTCGCCAAGGCCGTGGACGACGCCCACCACGGGCGGGTGGCCAGGGGAGTGCTCACCTTCTGACCAGGCTCCCGCTCCCCGGGAACGGCTCGGCTCCCCCGCCGGCGGGATCGTACCCGCCGGCGGAGGAGCCGTGAACCGGGTCACCGTCAGTCGAGGACGTCCGGGATCGGGTCGGTGTTGCCGCGCTGCAGTGCCGCCCCGGAGCCGGCGCTCGAACCGAGCGCCCAGTCCATGAGCTTCATGGCGTCCGCGTAGCGCTCCTCGTCGTTCAGCAGGACGCCGATGACGGTCTTGCCGTTGCGGGTCGCGGAGTAGACGAGGCACTTGCCCGCGGCGGTGCCGGTGCCGGTCTTGACGCCGATCGCACCCGGGTACGCGTAGCCGGTGGGACGCTCCCTGATCAGCAGGTTGCTGTTGCCCCACGTGGCGTCGGTCGAGGTGCCGCCCGTGCTGTAGGTCTTCGCCTGCACGAGCTTGGGGAAGGTGACGCCCGACATCGCGGACTTGGTGAGCTTCGCGAGGTCGCGCGGGGTCGTGAGGTTCTTGCCGGTCGGCGAGATGCCGTCGAAGGAGTCGTAGACGGTCTTGGTCATGCCCAGCGACTTCGCCCTGGCGTTCATCTGTGCGATGAAGTCCGCCTTGCGGGCCGCCGTGGTCGTGCCCTTGCCGAAGGTGTCGGCGAGCGCGTAGGCCGCGTCGCAGCCCGACGGGAGCATCAGCCCGTAGAGCAGCTGGCGGACCGTCGGGGTGGCGCCCACCTTCAGGTGGGCCGAGCTCGCGCCCTCGCGGACGACGTAGTCCGCGTACTCCTTCTTGACGGTGACCTTCTTGTTGAGGTCCACATTGGGCGTACGGAGCACGACGTGGGCCGTCATGATCTTCGTGGTGCTCGCCCCCTGCCGCTGGGTGTCAGCGGCCTTGCCGGCGAGCGTGGCCCCGCTGGTGCCGTCGATCAGGATCGCGCCGGCGGCCGTGACGGGAGGCGCGGCGACCGGAGCCGCCGACGAGGTCGGCGAGGCGGCGACCAGGAGGGCCCCGGTGGCGACCGTGACGGCGACCGCGCCGCGCGTGCGGCGCATCAGGTTCAGTATCAAATCAAATCCCCGCGTATCCGAAGAATCCCGAAGGGTCTGGAGCACCGAGGTGCCCCAGCCCGGGGGGGAGCTTACGCAGCGGACGGACGCAGGGACATCGAACTGCGAGAGCAGGAACGGTCGGGCCCGTCCGGCGGCCGGCCCGTCAGTCGGCGAGACGTCCGAAGCGGCCCTTGTGGAAGAGGAGCGGCTCGCCCTCGCCGGCCGCGCCCATGGCCACCACCCGGCCCACGACGATGAGGTGGTCCCCGCCGGTGTGGACGGCCTGGATCCGGCAGTCGATCCAGGCGGGCACGGCGTCGAGCTGCGGTGATCCCGTGACGGGTGCGGGTGTGTGGGTCACCCCGGCGAACTTGTCCGCGCCGCTGACGGCGAAGGACCGGCACAAATCACCCTGTGCGGCGCCGAGGATGTTGACGCAGAACACCCCGGCGCGGGCGATCCGCGGCCAGGTGGTCGAGGTGCGGGCCACCATGAAGGTGACCAGGGGCGGGTCGAGGGACAGCGAGGCGAAGGACTGACAGGCGAAGCCGGCCGGGCCCTCCTCGTCCTCGCCGGGTGGTGCGGTGATGACGGTGACCCCGCTGGCGAAGTTCCCGAGCACGGCCCGGAACTCGGCGGGGGACACCGGCGCGCGCTCGTCCTCGCCGACGGCCCGCAGGTCGGGACGCGGCAGGGCGTCGACGGACTCGGGTTCCCGCTGCGCCGAGGCGGAGGTGGGGGAGCCGACTGACCTGAGGTATCGGACGACGGTGGCCGCCATCCCTGCATGTCCCATCACAACAACGATTGAAGCTGACGGTTCGTCAGATAGGAAGGGGTGGGAAGGCGGGCGCACTATTTGAACATGTTCAGGAAAAGTGTAGAGTCCCGGTCCGAGAGTCTTGAACGCGTTCAGACAGGGGTGGGTGGGCAGGATGACGCAGGTGACACGGATGCCGCGGGCGGCGGCGGACCGCGGATGGTGGGCGTCGGCACCCGGCGCGGAAGCGGTCTTCGCCGGGCAGTTGCTGATAGGGCTGGCCCTGCTCGTCGCCCTGCCGGAGCCGGACGACGGCTTCGAACTCACCACCCGGGGAAACGGCCTGCTCACCTTCCTCGTCGCAGGGGCCGTGGTCGTCCCCGCCCTGCTGCTGGTCATCGGCATGCTGCACGCCTTCGTCTTCACCCGCCCCGCCCTCGCCCTGGCCCGCCGGACGGGCGAAGTCGCCGCCGCACCGGCCTGGCTCCTCGGCATGTCGGCGGCCTGCGCCTTCTTCCTGTGGCGTGCGGGAGTCCCGTTCCTCCCCACCCTGGCCTGGATCGCGGGCAGCGGCGTACTCCCCCTGCTGGTGGCGGGCCTGGCGCTGCGCACCACCCGGTCGTGCGGCTACGTCGCGACGGCGGCGTACATCACCTCCGGCGTCCTCGCGCTGGCCACCCTGGTCGGCGGGCCGTACGCGACGGACGGGGTCACCACGAACGGCTACGAGCTGCCCGGGTTGCGGCAGCCGCAGTACGCCGGCACGTGGCGCGGTGAGGGCGGCGGGACGGTCCGGATCCGGGAGGGCGGCGAGCTCGCCGTCGAGGACCTCCCGGTCGATCCGGGCGACGGCTCCGTGGCACGCTGCACCGCCACGGGCACCTGGCGGGAACGGCCGGCCGACGCGCGGCTCGACCAGCGGGCCGGGGTGGAACTGATCGTCAGCGGCTGCCCCGGCTGGGAGTCGCAGTGGCAGGAGGCCGGTCCCGCGGCCCGCCGGGAGCTCCACCCGGCCGGCAACACGGGAGCCGGCTCCATGCGTCCCCTGTGGCGCTCCGGCCCGCCGGACGTCCTCGTCTAGTCGTGCCCCCCGGCCGCCGCGCCGAGCATCCCGTACCCCCACACGGGTGAAACCCCCCGCCTCCGTGGGTCCGTACGCCCGGGTGCGGGTGGAGGCTCGGCATCGTGGCAGCGACCTCGTACCGCCGCCGTAGTCCCGGGAGGACCCCATGCTCGGCACCGACTTCACCACCGGATCACCCAACTGGCTAGATCTCGGCAGCCCCGACACCGAGGCGGCCGCCGCGTTCTACAGCGCCGTACTCGGCTGGGAGTTCGTCTCCGCCGGGCCCGAGGCGGGCGGGTACGGGTTCTTCCAGGTCGGCGGCAAGACCGTCGCCGCGCTCGGGCCCCTCACCGAGGAGGGGGCCACGTCCGCCTGGATGCAGCACTTCATGACCCCCGACATCCAGGCCACCGCGACGGCCGTCACCGCCGGCGGCGGCAAGGTCCGGATGGAGCCCATGGACGTCATGGGAGAGGGCTGGCTGGCCCAGTTCACCGACCCGCAGGGCGCCGAGTTCGCCTGCTGGCAGCCCGGGAAGACCGCCGGACTCCAGCTGACCTCCGCCGACAACACGCTGGTGTGGACCGAGCTCCACGTGGCGGACCCCGTCGCCGTCATCGCCTTCTACACCGGGGTGTTCGGCTGGCGCAGCGCCGAAATGCCCGCGCCCGGAATGATGTACCGGGTGCTGAGCACCGCCGACGGGGACCAGCAGGACGCCTCCTTCGGCGGGGTCGCCCCCTTCCTGGGGGAGGGCGATGGCGAGCAGGCGCGCTGGGTGCCGTACTTCGCTTCGGCGGACGTCGACGCCACCGTCGCGGCGGCCAAGGCGAACGGCGGCTCGGTGCTCATGCCGGCCACCGACCTCCCCGAGGTCGGCCGGATCGCCTGGCTGGCCGACCCGGCCGGAGCGGTGTTCGCGCTGCTCAAGCCCGACCCGCGGATGTAGTACGCCGCTGCGGTTCCGTCAGCGGCCGAGGTACTTGGGCGTGCGGCGCTCCACGAAGCTCGCCACGCCCTCGTTCGCATCGGCGGTGGTCATGTTGATCTCCTGGGCGGTGGCCTCGGCGGCGAGCGCGGCCGCCCGGTCGCCGTCCAGGGAGGCATTGACCAGCTGCTTGGTCATGGCCAGGGCCCGGGTGGGCCCCTGGGCGAGCCGCTCGGCCCATTCACGAGCCGTCGCCTCCAACTCCTCCGCCGGAACCACCCGGTTGACCAGACCCAGGCGCTCGGCCTCGGCGGCCGGGACGGCATCGCCGAAGAACATCAGCTCCTTGGCCTTCTGCGGCCCGACGAGCCGGGGCAGCAGATACGCGCCCCCGCCGTCGGGGACCAGGCCGCGGCGGACGAACACCTCGATGAAACGGGCCGGTTCGGCGGCGATCACGAGGTCGCAGGCGAGGGCCAGGTGGGCGCCGATACCGGCGGCCGTGCCGTTGACGGCGGCGAGGACGGGCTTCTCGCAGTCGAGCACGGCCGTGATCAGGCGCTGCGCGCCGAGGCGGATCATACGGGCGACGTCACCGGCGACCCTCTCGCCCGCAGGGGCGCTGCCGCGCAGGTCGGCGCCCGCGCAGAAGCCCTTGCCGGTGGCGGTGACGACGACGGCCCGCACGGCCGGGTCGGCGGAGGCCTCGGCGAGCAGCGCGATGACGCGCTCGCGCTGGTCCCAGGTGACGGCGTTCATGGCCTCGGGGCGGTTGAGGGTGATCCACGAGACGTTGTTCTCGGTGCGGTGGAGGACTTCGTCCTCGGGGGCGCGGGTCATGGGTGGGGCTCCCTTCGTGGTCGGTGGTTGCGGCCTGGTGCCGGTTGCCGCTGCGCGGAGCTTCTCCCCGCCCCGCCCTTTCTCCGTTTCCCGGGCTCTGCCCGGACCCGCGCCTCAAACGCCGGCGAGGCTGGATTTTCAGCCCGTCCGGCGTTTGAGGACCGGGTCCGGGCAGAGCCCGGTTTCGGGAAGGCTCCGCGCAGCGGCGGCCGGGCCCACCGGGGTCAGCGGCAGATGGCGAGCGCGTCCAGCGCCACCGCCCCCTGCCCCCGCGGGAGCACCATCAGCGGGTTGATGTCCAGCTCGGAGAGCTCGTCGCCCAGTTCGAGCGCCATCCGCTGGATGCGCAGGACGACCTCCACCAGGGCGTCCACATCGGCCGGGGGCGCTCCCCGTACGCCCTCCAGCAGTGCATGCCCGCGCAGCTCCCTCAGCATCGCCCGCGCCTGGTCCTCGCCGAACGGCGGCACGCGGACCGCCGCGTCGTGCAGGACCTCCACCAGGACCCCGCCCAGCCCGACGGTGACGGTGGGGCCGAAGAGGTCGTCCTGGGTCACGCCGACGACCATCTCCACGCCCCGCTCCACCATCTGGCAGACCAGGATCCCGTCGAGCGGCACGTTCTCGTAGCGCGCGATGTCGGTCAGCTCCCGGTACGCGTCACGGATCTGGCTCGCCGAAGTGAGGCCGATCTTCACCAGGCCGAGCTCCGTCTTGTGCCCCAGCTGCGGGCCCGAGGCCTTCATCACCACCGGGTAGCCGACCAGCCCGGCCGCGCGGACCGCCGCCGCCGCGCTGGTCACCAGCTGCTCGCGGGGGACCCGTATCCCGTAGGCGCGCAGGAGCTGCTTCGCCGCATGCTCGCTGAGCTGCTGGGACGGCCGCATGAGGGCCTGCGCCTTGCGGTACGAGGGCGAGGGCGTGCGCGGTGCGTCCTCGAACGGGGAGCGATATCCGGCGGTGAAGCGGTGGTGGCCGAGGTAGGCGCGTACGGCGGTGATGCAGTTGCCGAAGGTACGGAAGGTGGCCACGCGGGAGGAGCCGAGGAGGGTGGTGCGGTAGGCGTCCTCGGTGCCGACGGGGGAGCCCCAGATCACGCAGATCAGCTTGTCGCTCTGCTCGGCGGCGTCCACCAGGTCCTGGGCGAGTTTGTCGCTCATGGGCGGGAAGGGGCCGGTGATCGGGCAGATCAGGACGCCCACCTCGGGGTCGGCGAGGATCGCGTCGATGATCTTCCGGCCGCGCCAGTCGCCGACCGGGTGGCCGCCGTTGTCGACGGGGTTGGCGACGTTCAGGTACGGCGGGATCCACTGGTGGAGTTCGTCCTGCTTGGCCTGCGAGAGGGTGGGCAGGGTCAGGCCCGCCTCCGTGGCCAGGTCGGAGAAGTGCGCCCCGGTGCCGCCGGAGATGGAGTAGACGACGACCCCGTCCGCCTTGGGCTTGCGGGCCCGGGCGAGCAGGGCGGCGGTGTCCTGGAGCTCGTCGAGACCGTCGACGCGGATGACGCCGAACTGGCGCATGGCGGCGTCCACGACGGTGTCGGCGCCGGTGAGCTTCCCGGTGTGGGAGGCGGCCATGCGGGCGCCGGTCTCGGTGCGGCCGACCTTGACGGCGACGACGGGGACGCCGTTGCGTGCGGCCCGGTCGGCGGCGAGCAGGAAGGACCGGCCGTCCTTGAGGCCCTCCACGTAGCAGGCGATGGCCCCGACCTCGGGCTGCTCGGCGAAGTAGGAGATGAAGTCGGAGGTCTCCAGGTCCGCCTCGTTGCCGGTGGGCGCCCAGTGGGAGAGCCGGATGCCCAGCTCCTGGAGGGTGTAGACGGGCCGGCCCTGGTGGCCGGACTGGGTGATGAGGGCGATCGCCGGGCCGTCGAGGTCCTCGCGGAACTTCTCGAAGGCGTTGAGGTTGGTGTTGGGGCCCAGCAGGCGCAGGCCGGAGCCGCGGACGGCGGCGCCGAGCCGCTCCTGGGCGGCGGCCCCCGCGTCGCCGGTCTCGGCGAAGCCGGAGGCGAAGGCGACCGCGAACTTGACCTTGGTCTCGGCCAGTTCCTCGATGACGGGGAGCGGGTCGGCGACGAGGAGGACGGCGAGATCCACCTGTTCGGGCAGGTCGGCCACGGAGGCGTGGCAGGTCAGCCCGAAGACGGTGGGGCGGGTGGGGTGCACGGGGTGGATCCGGGCGCCGACGCGCTCCGCCCAGGCGATGAGCTGGCGGGTGATGCCGGTGTTGGGCCGGCCCTCCGTGTCGGAGGCGCCGATGACGGCCACAGACTCGGGCCGGAAGAACCGGTCCAGGTCGGGCACGTCGGCGTGCAGCGGTCGTCCGCTGACGTCCAGGGGGACCGCGTCGTCGGCGGAGGGGGCCGCCGACGAGTGGACGGCGGTCCTGGGAGACTCCCCGCAGGCCTCGACACGTGCGCGGAAGTCGGTGGTGAGGGTGCCGTGAGTAGATCCAAGCATCGTTGCCGCCCGCTCCTGCTCGATGAACCTCGATGGAACTCAATAACTGACGTGTAGTCAGATTACTGAACTGACGTGCCGTCAGGAACAGGGCTGCGCAGGAAAGGTGTGGAGGTGATGTGGTGGAGTGAACGGTGACAGATCCCGCCGGGACCGGTCCAGGGCGCGATTCGGCCGACGCGGCGCGCCCCGACCCCGACCCGACCCGACCCGACCCGACCCGACTCGGCCCGACCCGACTCGGCCCGGCCGTCGCGGCTCAGGCGTGCCAGAGGGCGAACAGCCCGGCGAAGAAGGCCAGGGTGAACGCCGGGACCCACCATGGCGCGGATCCCGCCTCCCGTGCCGAGCGCGACACGCGGGCCAGCAGCCGGGCGTTCAGCAGCCCGGCGGTCAGGCAGTACAGGACCCAGAGCGGCTCGAACAGCCAGGCGGGGGACTCGAAGTAGAAGTTGTAGCCGAGCAGCCAGGTGTCGACCTGGGTGACGACGAGGAAGAGGTGCACGACGAGGAGCCAGGGCATCGTCAGGATCACCGCGATGCTGCGGATCAGCCAGCCGTCCCCGCCGAGCCCCACGCCGCCGGTCATGGACCACACCGTGCACACCGCGAGCAGCACCACGTACCAGCGGGACAGCGGCTCGCTCCAGGCGGTCAGGGCGGCCTCCCGGATCCGTGCCGGAGCGTTCGAGCCGGGCAGCTTCACGAGGCGCCCGCCCCGGACCGCCGGGCGACCGCCTTGGCGATCTTCTCCGCGTCCAGGGCCATCTCCCGGAACATGCCGCTGATGGGGTTGCTGAATCCCGTGAAGTACAGGCCGGGGGCCTGCTCGGGGGTGCGGGCGCCGTGCGTACGCGGGCGGCCGCGCTCGTCGAGCACCCCGAGGTGGCCGACCAGCCCCTCCAGGGCCCGGCGGTAGCCGGTCGCCGCGATCACCGCGTCCGGGGTGATCCGCGAGCCGTCCGCGAGCACCACCTCGGCGCCGTCGAAGGCCTCGACGGCGGCCACCGGCTCCACCTTGCCGCTGCGGACCGCGTCGACCAGACCGACGTCCTGAACCGGTATCGACCCCTGCTTGACCCTGCTGTACAGGCCGGTGGCCGGGCGCGGAAGCCCGTACGCCGACAGGTCCGGGACGGAGGCCCTGGCGACGAGCACCGACAGCCGGTCCACCAGCGGCGCCGGCAGTCGGCGTACGAGGATCCCGCTGCGCTGGGCCGGCCAGCCGGCGGTGGAGCGGCGCATGATGTGCGGCGCGGTGCGCACGGCGAGCCGCACCCGCGCCGCGCCGCCCTCGACGAGGTCGACGGCTATCTCGGCGCCGGTGTTGCCGACGCCGACGACGAGGACGTCCTGGCCGGCGTACGGCTGGGGGTTGCGGTACTCGCCGGCGTGCAGCAGCCGGCCCTCGTACGCGTCCCGGCCCGGCCAGTCGGGGAGCGCGGGCGTGTGGTTGTACCCGGTGGCGACGACCACGGCCGCGGCCGCCAGCTCCCGGCCGCCGCTGGCGTGCAGGGTCCAGCCGCCCTCGCCCTCGGGGCCGGGCCCGGCGGGCTCGATCCGGGTCACCTCCACACCGGTGACCAGCTCCAGCTCGTGGAACTCGGCGTACTTCTCCAGATAGCGCACGACGTTGTCGCGGGAGACCCAGCGCCCGAAGCGGCGCGGCATGGCCAGGCCCGGGAGGGCGGAGAGCCGGCGCGTGGTGTGCAGGCGCAGCCGGTCGTAGTGCTGCCGCCAGGATGCGCCGACCGCGTCGGACTTCTCGACGACCACCGCGCGGACCCCGCGGGCGCGCAGCGCGGCGGCCGCGGCGAGGCCGCCGGGGCCGGCCCCGATGACGTACACGGGGCGGGGCTGGGTGGTCATGTCGGGTGCTGCGGGGTCTTCGGGCATGAGGTGTGATCGTATCGCCACGCTGGGTTGATGGGTCTCGGTCGGGCGGGGAATCGATTGCGGATCGATCACGGGCGCCCGGAACGCCCGCGGGGCCGCGGATCCGCAGCCGGCCGGGGCCTTGCGCGATCGCCCCGGATCCGCTCAACTGACGTACCGTCAGATAGAGCGTGCGCGTCGATCGCGAGAGGGGTGGGGGCTGCCGATGCAGACCATCTGGCTCAGTGGGGCCGAATGGCTCGCCGTGCTCCGGATAGGCCTCGGCCTGTGGTGGCTGGAGAGCTGGCGGCACAAGGACAAGAAGGGCTGGTTCGAGCGCGGCACCGGCATCGCCTGGGCCGCCGACGTCGCCGGCAAACACCGCTGGACCTTCGTCAAGGGCGGCTTCGAACTGGTCGTCGCACCGCGGCCGAAGGCGATGGCGTACATCGTCGTCTACGCGGAACTCGCCCTCGGGCTGGGCCTGGTACTCGGCTTCCTGGCCCCGGTCGCACTGATCGGCGGACTCCTGCTGAACCTGCTCTACCTGGTGCTGATGATCCACGACTGGGCCGAGCAGGGTCAGAACGCGATGATGGCGCTCATCTCCCTCGTCGCCCTCCTCGCCATGTCCTGGCAGACCTGGTCCCTCGACGCGGCGATCGGACTGTTCCTGTGACCGGCACGGTGCGCTACGACCTCCCCGAGGCGGACGAGTTCACCCGCCCCTACTGGGACGCGGCCGCCGAGGGCCGACTGCTCCTGCGGCGCTGCGCCGACTGCGGGCGGGCGCACCACTACCCGCGCGAGTTCTGCCCCTTCTGCTGGGCGGGCGAGGACCGCGTGACGTGGGAGACGGCGAGCGGCCGGGCGACCCTCTACACGTGGTCGGTCATCCACCGCAACGACCTCCCGCCGTTCGGTACGCGCGTCCCGTACACGGCGGCGGTCGTCGACCTCGCCGAAGGCCCGCGGATGATGACCGAGGTGGTGGACTGCGAAGCGGCGGACCTGCGCATCGGCATGCCGCTGACGGTCACCTTCCGCGAGGCCGCGGACGGGGTGTGGGCGGCGGTCTTCCAGCCGGCGCCGCCCCCGGACTGAGGGCCTTCGGACCGGAGGTCAGGGCCAGAGCAGCTCGCGCTCCCAGAACCCGTCCGCGGTACGGGAGTACCGCAGGCGGATGTGCCGGCGTGCGGCGTCACCCTGGAAGAACTCCACCTCGGCGGGGTCCAGCACGTACCGCGTCCAGGTCGGAGCCGGCGCGTCCGGCTCGGCTCCGGCCCGCTCCCAGGCGGCCGCCGAGACCCGCGCCAGCTCCTCGGCGGAGCCGAGCACCTCGCTCTGCCGGCCCGTGAGCGCGGCGGCGAGCGCACCCCGCGAGCGGACCGCCAGGTCCGCCCGGCTCTCCTCGGGCCCGCAGGCGGTGACCCGCCCCCGGACGCGGACCTGGCGGCCCACGGCCGGCCAGTAGAACCCGAGCGCCGCATCCGGGCGCCCGGCCAGCTGCACGCCCTTGGCACTGGTGGCGTGCGAGGCGAAGTGCCAGCCGCGCGCGTCGACGTCGTGCAGCATCAACGTCCGCACATCGGGCCGCCCCTCCCCGTCCACCGTCGCCAGAGTCATGGTGTGCGGCTCCAACTGCCCCGCCCGGGCGGCATGCACGAACCACTCCCGGAACAGCGCCAAGGGCTCCCGGGGCGCGGCGGAGGCATCGAACCCGGGGAGCGGGGAGTCCCACACGCGCAGGGAATGCAGAGTGGCGCGGAATTCGTCGCTGCTGATCTCGCTGGTCATGCAGCCCATCGAACAACAGGAACCCGCGGGCGGGCCACTCCCATCCGCCGTTCGTACGGCTCAGCCCTTTTCGCCGATGGCCGCCCGCAACCAGCCGAGCGGATCCTGCCCGAGCAAGTCCTCGGCGAGCCTCTTACCCGCCTCGGTCGTGAGCCTGGCTCGGCTGTTGTCGATCCACCGTTGCGCAGCCTCGTACCCCTGGGCCTTGTACTCGATGCCCTGCAGCATGCACTCCAACTTGTCCGCGTCGCGCGCGCAGACCGCCTCCGGTGAGTCCTTCGACTCGTACTCGGCCACCAGCTCCTGGATCGTCGACGCGAGCACGTCCGGCATACCCGCGGTCTGGTCGGCGGTCACCGCCTGCGGGTCGGCGCTGGTCGCGTATTTCTTCCCAAGGTGGTTGACGTCCCCGGTGCGGGTCTCCTGGGTGTCGTGCCACACGGCGAGGAAGGCGGCACGCGCGGGATCGGCGCCTTCCAGCTTCGCGACGATCGACGCGATGAGAGAGGTGCGCCAGGAGTGCTCCGCGACGCTCTCGGGATCGTTGACGCCGGCCATCCACCAGCCTGTACGGCGGGTGTGCTTGAGCGTGCCGGCCTCGTAGAGGAAGCGCGCCACCGCGGACAGATCGTCAGCCACTGTGTCTCCTTCTTACGCCTCGGCGAGGCGGATCGCGTACCGGATGCCCTCCAGCTCTCGACGCGCACGTGCCGAGGCCGTTGTGCTATCCAATAGCAAGGGCAGCTGTGCTCGCAGCGCCCGCCCGGCATCCGAGCTGGTCCGGAGGAGTCCCGGGCGGGCCGCGAGCAGCGCCCACAGAGTGTGCAGGTTGAGATCGAAGAAGCCGTGCTGGGGGACGAGTCCGGCGACCAGATGCCGGAGCAGCCTGTGGCCGTGCCAGTTCATGACACCGGGGGCGGCAATGAAGTCGTCGGAGAGCTCGGGGTGCCCCGATTCCCCGATCCAGTAGGCCCAGTAGCTCAGGTTGGCGGCCTCGCCGGCGTCCTGGTCATCCAGCGTGGTCGAGATGAAGTGCTGCATCCGGTCCCGGTCTCCCCGGCGGGCGGCCACGGCGGCGACGGAGCGGGAGGTGAGCCACTGAGTGAGCCAGTCGGAGGGCTGCTCGGTCTTTCGCTGCTGGGTGAGCCAGTCGGAAGTGTCGGCCGCGTCGTCGTAGCCCGCGAGGTAAAGGGCCTGCCTCCGAAGGAGGAACTGGCGACCGGTGTGGGCCTCCTCTGCCATGCGCCGCATGTGGCAGAAGAACCTGAGGCGCTCCTCGCTGCTGAGCTCGGGCCGGTCGGCGGCGGGACCCCGGCGAGGCCGTGACGGGGCCTGGAGGGCGCGCATCGGCTCTGGGGTGACCCCGTTCAGCGGCCAGGCGAGCACCTCTACGAGATCACGCCGCATGACCCACGCCCCGAGCGGGCTGTTGGCGGGCGCCCCCTCGTCGTCAAGAGCGCTGGCCAGCAGGACGTCAGCTTCCAGCGCCTTCTCCAGGGCAAGGAGCGGGGCGGCTCCGGCACCCATCCTCATCAGCCGGTGTCGGTGTGCCAGCATCTGGCCGACGGCCAGGGCAGTCATGGGGCGCCTACCGGTCTCCCATCCGGCGATGGTGTCCGCCGAGACGGCGAAGGCCTCGGCGAGGGTCTCCTGGGTATGGCCTAGCTGCTCCCGGATGACGCGGAACACGTAGCCGGAGACCAGTCCGCAGCGGCTTCGCCGCCGGCCGCCCTGACCACCGGTCAGGGCGATGGTCGGGTTGCTGCTCATGACGCTCCCTATGCCGAGGCGTGCTGCCAAGTAACCCGTACTGATGGTCACTTCGGGCGAGGCGGTCGGAAATCTACGCTCAAAGCCGTGGTCGCCCGACTGCTCAGCGTAGCGGCGGGAGCCAGAGGAGACCCGCAGACGACGGTAGGGAGACTGCCATGACGAGCGCACGAAGCGACCTTGAGACGAGCGCAGACCTCGTGAGGAGGGCGCTCGTCCCGTACAACCGGAAGCCCGACGATGTCGACGTCGAAATCCTCGCCGAGCGGCTCCTGGAGTATGGCAGCCTGCTCTTGGTCGAGGTCGTAGACCTCAAGGAGTCGGCAGCTCCACTGGCTGACTGGCACACGCTCACGAGTGAAGGTCCGAACGGCGGGCCGTTGGGGCAATGGAACTACGCCCGCGGCCTGGCCAGGACGGTCCGCCGGATGCTCGCACTGCTGAACGAGGCCACTCAGTGAGCGTCGAGTACTGCGTGTACTGCGACAAGAGCGTCCCTGCCATCCCCGTCAACCGGGTCGGCCCTGACTTCTCCGCGTCCGCGGTCCGGCCACCCGCGTACGCGCACCCCGACTGCTCTCTCAAGAAGTCCCGCGGCTCGTCCCGGACCGACGCGGTCGGTACCCGCACTCGGGAGACTCCGTGACGGCGGCCACGCGACTCCGGAGGGCGGGAGCGGCTCGGGCGGTATCAGGGATGTGTATGGGGGTTTCCCGTCAGTCTCATCGTCCCTCCGTGTCGAGCCGGTCCCTCAAGGGCGCTCCTTCGTCGCGTCACTGCGTGATGGCCTTCGGCCACCCTTGACCGACCGTCCCGCCCCGGAGAAACGAAAGACTTCCGGGAAGCCCCCAAAGGAACGGGCCGGGCACTCAAGGATCAGGACGGGGCGGTCAGAGATGCGCTGCCTGGTCGGGCGCGAAGAGCCATGACCGGGAGGCGGGGCCCATCACAGACCAGGGCCCGGGTCGGGGGAAGCGCGTCCGATCGCTACGCGCTCCTCATCTCTCAGCGTCCCCACACCGTCCTGGGCTGGACATGGGCCGCCCACGCTCCTCGGTCCGGCGCTCGATATGCGTCCGACGACCGCCGGTGGTCGGGCCGTCCCGTCACGGAGTGCCCTCTTGGGTCACACCGATGTGGGTCCAGTCTCCGAACTGTCCGGCCGGGAAGTCCTTCAGGTGCGCGTAGTTGCCGCTCTCATCGAGTTCGCCCGATGCGGCTACCCGTGTGTCCTTGTTGTAGAAGAAGAGCTTGCGGCGGGTCGGCACGAT
Organism: Streptomyces sp. NPDC030021; assembly: GCF_055574035.1. NCBI lineage: Bacteria > Bacillati > Actinomycetota > Actinomycetes > Kitasatosporales > Streptomycetaceae > Streptomyces > Streptomyces sp. NPDC030021. The sequence goes on along the minus strand of NZ_JBVIAH010000029.1, from coordinate 51,090 downwards.
GTGGGTCCAGCTCCCGAACTGTCCGGCCGGGAAGCTCTTCAGGTGCACGTAGTTGCCGCTGGCGTCGAGCTTGCCCGATCCGGCGGCCCGTGTGTCCCTGCTGTAGAAGAAGAGCTTGGAGGCACCGTCGTCGAAGGCGATGTGGCTCCACTTGCCGAACTGTCCGGCCGGGAAGTCCTTCAAGCTGACGTATTCGCCACTGGCACCGAGCTTGCCCGTTCCTGCGGCTCCCGTGTCCTTGCTGTAGAAGAAGAACATAACGCCGCCTCCTGATGTCCCTGCGTTCCGTCCACGTCGTCCGGATCCCTACGGGCCATCCTGCGCGTGACGAACCTCCATGGCGCGCGGGTGGGGCCATGCGGGTGAGAGGCGCCCGGCGACCGATGGCGGTCCGGAGCTGAAGAGAGCCGCCGAGAGGGGCTGACGGCTCACAGCTCGACCATTCCGTCGTGGAGCCGGGGCGGCGCGATCGCGACATCACAACCCACCCTCGAACGCGGGTTTCGGGCGCCCCGCGTGCGCTGACCCGCATCCACGACGACATAGCCGCTGTCCCACGCCTTTCCGCCTCGGACAGCCGCCCGACGCCTCCCGAGAGGAGCGACCAAGGGCCTTGGGCGGCTTGTGCCCGGCCCCGGACGGTCGTCGGACGCAGGTCGACCGCCGGATCGAGCGCGTGGGGGGCCTATGTCCAGCCCAGGACGGTGTGGGGACGCTGAGAGGTGAGGAGCGCGTAGCGGTGGGGCGCGCCCCACCGACCCGGGCCCCGGTGTGGATGGGCCCCGTCTCGGGAACGTGCCCCTACCGGGATCGTCCTGGGCGTCTCTGATCACCCCGTCCTGATCCTTGAGTGCCCGGCCCGTTCCTTTGGGGGTTTCCCGGCTGTCCTCGTATGTCCGGGGCGGGACGGTCGGTCAAGGGTGGCCGCAGGTCATCACGCAGTGACGCGACCGAAGGGAGCGCCCTTGAGGGACCGGCCCGACACGGAGAGACGATGGGACTGACGGGAAACCCCATACGCCACTCTGATGCCGCCCGAGCAGCTCCCGCCTCCCGAAGCCCTGCCCTCCCGCCCCCGAAGAAATCTTCCGTCCCACCGATGAGTTCTCGTCCCCGACGCAGTCATACCTACGAGACCGCACCGCACAGCACAGCCCCGCACCGCACACACCCCCACCCCCCCCTGGAGGGACACGCATCATGGCCGAGACAGCGAAGGGCCCCGCCAGCTACTTCCCCTCGATCGAGAAGAAGTACGGACGTCCGATCGGGGAGTGGCAGGACCTCATTCGGTCCTCGCCGCTGACCAAGCACATGGAGCTCGTCTCGTGGCTCAAGACCGAGCACGGTCTGGGGCACGGTCACGCCAGCGCCCTCGTGGCGCACACCCTCGCCGAGGGCAAGTAGCGGTCCCCGCCCCCGGGCGGGGGCCGGTCATCCCCGCCCCAGCAGGACCGTTCCCGACGAGCAGAACCAGCCGCCCGTGCCCGAGGCCAGGGCGACCTCCGGGAGGCGGCCGCCGGGTTTGGTGACCTGGCCGGCCCCCGCCTCGCCGCGGAGTTGGCGGACGGCCTCGACCAGGAGGAACAGCCCGCGCATGCCGGGGTGGCAGGCCGATAGGCCGCCGCCGTCGGTGTTGACCGGGAGTTCCCCGTCGCGCAGCAGGCGGCCCTTCTCCACGAAGGCCCCGCCCTCGCCCTTCGCGCAGAAGCCGAGGTCCTCCAGGGTCACCAGGGTCATGTAGGTGAAGGCGTCGTAGATCTCCGCGAGGTCCACGTCCGCCGGGGTGAGGCCGGCCCGTTCGAAGGCGATGCGGCCCGACACCGCCGCCGGGGACACCGTGAAGTCCTCCCACTCCGACATGGTGGTGTGGGAGACGGACGTGCCGGCCCCCAGGATCCAGACGGGGGCCTTCGCGGTGTCCGGTACGTAGTCCTCCGCCGCCAGGAGCACCGCGCAGCCGCCGTCCGAGCGGATGCAGCAGTGCAGCTTGGTGAAGGGGTCGGCGATCATGTCGCCGCCGAGTACGTCCTCGACCGTGATCGGGTCGCGGAACATGGCGTCCGGGTTGGTGGCCGCGTTCGCCCGGGCCTGTACGGCCACGGAGGCGAGCTGCTCCAGCGTCGTCCCGTATTCGTGCATGTGGCGGCGGGCGGCCATGGCGTACTTGGAGATCAGTGTGTGGCCGTACGGGACCTCGAACTGCAGCGGTCCCCGCGCGCCGAAGGAGAGGTTGGACGTGCGGCGTCGCGCCTTGATGTCCGCGCGGGCCGTGGAGCCGTAGACCAGGAGTACGGCGTTGGCGTGCCCGGCGGCGATCGCGTCCGCCGCGTGGGCGGCCATGACCTCCCAGGTCGAGCCGCCGACCGAGGTGGAGTCGACCCAGGTGGGGCGCAGGCCCAGGTACTCGGCCACCTCGACCGGTGCGAGCGTGCCGAGGCCGGCCGAGGCGAAGCCGTCGATGACGGAGCGGTGCAGGCCGGAGTCGGCCAGGGCGCGCCGGGCGGCCTGTGCGTGCAGGGCGTAGGGGGTGGGGCCGTCGACCCGGCCGCAGTCCGAGAGGGCGACGCCGACCACCGCGACCCTCCGGCGGGCGCGGGACGTGGGTCCGGATGTGGGTCCCGGTGTGGGTCCAGTTGTGGGTCCAGGCATGAGGGGACGGTATATCTGACGAAGTGTCAGACGCTAGACCCCGCCGTGCAACCCACCCCCGCCGCCCCCTGTGCATCTGTCCCCGCCGGGCCTAATATGACGGCCCGTCAGATGCCCCCAGCCACCGCTGGGAGGTGCCCCCGGGAGGAGCCCGACGATGGATGCCGCCTTCACCGCGGAGCAGGACGAGATACGCCGTACCCTGCGCGAGATCCTGGGCAAACGCTGCGGCCCCGACGAGGTCAAGGCCGCCGTCCGTACCGCCGCCGGACACGACCGCGAGCTCTGGCAGCAGCTGGCCCGGCAGCTCGGGCTGCCCGGCATCGCCATCGCCGAGGAGTACGGCGGTGTCGGCTGCGCCCCCGCCGACCTGGCCCTGGCCTGCGAGGAGACGGGCCGGGCGCTGCTGCCCTCGCCGCTGCTGGCCACCGCGGCGCTGTGCGTGCCCCTGATCACCGCCCTCGGCACCGAGGCCCAGCGCTCCGCGCTGCTCCCGCCGCTGGCCACGGGCGGGCTGACCGCCGCCCTCGCCGTCAGCGGCCCGGCGCTGGCCACCGCCCTCGCGCTGACCGGCGAGGACACCTCCGGGCAGTGGTCCGGCGGCGGCCGCGCGGGCGGTGTCCAGGCCCGCGCCGTCACCGCCGACGGCTCCGGCGGCGGCTGGCGGCTGTACGGGGAGGCCGTCCAGGTGCTCGACGGGCACAGCGCCGGGCTGCTGCTGGTCGCCGCGCACACCGGCGGCTTCGCGCGCAGCCGCACGCTGCTGTTCCTCGTGCGGGAGGACGCGCCAGGACTCGTACGGTCCCGGCAGACCGTTCTGGACGAGACCCGCCCGCAGGCCAGGATCGAACTGCGGAACGTGACCGCGGAGTTGCTCGGCGACGAAGGGGCGGATGTGCTCGGCGCGCTCGCCGCCACCGGGCGTACGGCCGCTGCCGTGCTGGCCGCCGAGGCCGTCGGCGCGGCCGGCCAGGCGCTGGCCCGCACGGTGGAGTACGTACGCGGGCGCGAGCAGTTCGGCCGGGCGATCGGCTCCTTCCAGGCGGTCAAGCACCGCCTCGCCGACCTGTACGTGCAGGTGCAGGCGGCCCGCTCGGCGGCCTATTACGCCGCCTGGGACCCGGACCAGGGGGGCCTCGCGCTCGCCCAGGCCCTGGAGGCCCTACGGGTGACCGCGGGCGAGGCGATCCAGCTGCACGGCGGCATCGGCTTCACCTGGGAGCACGACGCGCACCTCTACTTCAAGCGGGCGGCGGCCGACGAGCTGCTGTTCGGCCCGGTCCACCGGCTGCGGGCGCACGCCGCCGACCGCGCGGGCCTGTTCGCGGACCCGGCGGACCCGGCGGACCCGGCGGCCCGGGCGGCCGCTCCGGCCCCGGCTCCGCCGGAACCTTCGCCCGACCCCACGTCCCCGCCCACGTCCCCGCCCGCACCAGAGAAGGTGGCCGTCTGATGGCTCCCGGCGTCAAGCTGATGCAGAAGGTCTCCTCGACCATGCTCTTCGCCAAGATCGCACCGCACTTCATCCCCGCCATGGACAAGGCGGTGCACAAGCTGACCCGCGGCAAGGTCATCCTCAGCGCCCAGATGCTGCCGGGCGTGATCCTCACCGCCAAGGGTGCCAAGACCGGAGAGCCGCGCACGACCCCGCTCGCCTGCATGCCGGAGGACGGCGGGGCGACGTGGATCCTGATCGGCTCCAACTTCGGCCGGCCCGGGCACCCGGCATGGACCGGGAACCTGCTCAAGCACCCGGACGCGGACGTGAGTTGGCAAGGCCGGGACATCCCCGTCCGGGCCCGGCTGCTGGCGGGTGAGGAACGCGCGGAGGCGTGGCAGGCGGTGCTGAGGTTCTGGCCGCCGTATGCGACGTACCAGGCGCGCATCGAGCGCGAGATTCGGTTGTTCCGCCTGGAGCGTCGCTGATCGCAGGAGTACGGGAGAGGTGCCGGGCGGCGGACCCTGGAGTGGTCCGCCGCCATCGAAGCCAGTGCGCATCGGGCTCCAGCCCGCCCGCGCCATCGGGGGCACGATCCGTAACGCCACGGTGTCCCGGGACGGCGGCGGCTGGCACGTCTCGTTCGGTGTCCATACGGGCCGCAAGCCGGGAATGCCTAACGGGAAGCCCGCGTGCGGGGTGGACTTCGGTGTCGCCGCGTCCGCATTCGTGTCCACCGAGACCACATCCCGCCTCATGCCCCCTTCACTGACGGCCAACGAGAAGAAGCGACTCAAGGCTCTGGAGCAGCGCAAGGCGAGACAGATCACCTACGCGAGGAAGCACAACGGAGGGAAGTACGGGACCCGCCTGCATGCGACGGTCGCCCAGATCGCGAAGCTGACCACCCGGCGGGCTAACCGCCGCCAGGACTTCACGCACAAGCTCACCACCGACCTCGCCAAAAATCACGGCCTGATCGGTGTCGAGGATCTGCGCGTGACGGCCATGACGGCCTCAGCAAAGGGCATCGCCGAAAGGCCGGGCAAGAGCGTCCGCCAGAAGGCCGGACTGAACCGGTCGATCCTCGACGACATCCCGGGAGAGCGGCGGCGACAGCTTGAATACAAAACCCACCTGTTCGGATCCGTACTCGTTGCGGTAGCGCCGTTCCACACCTCCCAGACCTGTGCCGCATGCGGCCAGGTCGATCCCGAATCCCGCAAGGGCTGTGGTCGGTTGTTTGCCTGTACCCACTGTGGGCACGAGGGCGATGCCGACCACGATGCCTCGGTGGAGATCGAGGCCCGAGCCCGCCGGACGGGTGGCTCGGACATCAACAGCACGCGCAGCATCCCCAGGGTGCGAGTCCCGGCCACCGGCCGGAGGCGGATGCGTGAAGCCCCGAAGCCCGCCCACGCGAGTTGAAGGGAATCGCCCCAATCCATGGGGCGAGAATCGTCACTTCGTGGGCTTCTTGCCCGTGATGCCGAGGTGGACGAGCAGCGCCAGGTTCGGCTTGAGCTCGGCCTGCTTGACGCCCCAGGTCTGGAAGCCCTTCTGGTGCGAGGCGACCGCGGCCAGCATCGCGACCAGTGAGCCGGCCATCGCCGCGGGGCTGATGTCCTTGTCGACCTTGCCCTTGGCCTGGAGCTCCTTCATCGATTCCGTGAGGGAGTTGGTGACCGAGTTCAGGATCTTCATGCGGATCTTGTAGAAGCGCTTGTCGCCCTCGGCCGCGCCGAGGTCGACGACCCGCAGGATCGCGTCGTTGCGGCGCCAGAACTCCAGGAAACCCTCGACGAGTTCCTCGGCGGCGGCCCACCCTGACTTGCCGACCCAGGTCCGGCCCTCGACGAGCGACGTCAACTGCGCGCCCTCGGTGGCCATTTGTTCGGCGATCTCCAGGACGGCGCCCTCGACGTCCGGGAAGTACTGGTAGAAGGTCGCGGGGGAGGTGCCGGCCTTGCGGGCGACGTCGATCACTTTGACGTCGCGGTACGGCGAGGAGCTGAGCATCTCGCCGAGGCAGTCGAGCAGCTTCTGCCGCGTCGCCTGGCCGCGCCGGCCGGCGACACGCCCGTCGACGGTGCGTACTTGTCCTGTCATGCCGTCAGCTTACCGAGGGGTGATCGGCGCGCTATTCGGCCGCCTGCAAATGGGGTTACGGGGTCACTGGCCTGGGCGGAAGGCGGTCCCGGGCGGCCGCGCCGGCGCATTCCGGACGGAAATCGGCCCCCGCGCGCCCCCGGCCGGGCCGTGTCCCCGCGCCTGCCGCGCGCCGCCCCCGGCCCCGGTCGTGGCCCGCCCCCCGGCCCGGGCGTGTCGCCCGGTTCCGCAAGATTTCCCCCGAATAGTCTTATCAACAGGCTGTGGACAAGTTTTCGGGCGGATCATGGCTGAGAGGGTTGGGAGGGTACACACCCCCGCACAACGGAAGGAAACGGGCCCATGGCCGCATTCGCGGAAGGCGCACCCTGCTGGGTGGACGCCTCGCTTCCGGACGTCGAGGCGGGCAAGCGCTTCTACGGTGAGCTCTTCGGGTGGACCTTCGCCGAAGGTGCGGGCGCCGAGTACGGCCACTACACGCAGGCCTACAGCCGCGGCCGCAACGTCGCCGCCCTCGCCCCCAAACCCGACGGCCGCATGCCCACCGTCTGGGGGATCTACCTCTACACCACCGACGCCTACGCCTGCGCCCAGCGCATCCGCGCCGCCGGCGGCCAGATGGTGATGGACCCGATGCCGGTCGGCCCGTACGGCACCGCGGCGATGGCCGCCGACCCCGGCGGCGCCGTCTTCGGCCTGTGGCAGCCCGGCACCCACCACGGCTTCGACGCCCAGCAGGAGCCGTACACGTACTGCTGGAGCGAGGTCTACACCCGGGCCCGCGACGCCGTCGACGTCTTCTACGCCAAGGTCTTCGGCTACGTCCCGCAGGACCAGGACGACGCAGGCGTCGAGTACCGCATCTGGTCCCCGCCGGGGACCGCGCCCGGCACGGACACCGCCGTCCTCGGCCGCAGCCTGATCACCGACGCCTTCCCCGAGGCCATGCCCGCGCACTTCCTCGCCTACTTCGCCGTACCGGACTGCGACCAGTCGGTCGCCATGGTGCAGCGGCTCGGCGGCCGGGTCACCGCCGACCCCTTCGACACCCCCTACGGGCGGATCGCGGTCGTCGCCGACAACCAGGGGGCGGTCTTCGGGCTGCTCTCGGAACCCCGCACCAGGCCGGACGCGTAACCCCTGCGCACCGGGCCGCGCAGCCCATATCGCCCCCGTCCCGGGAAGATCGCCGAGCAGATCACACCGCCCGGCTCGACGTGCCGGGGCCGGACCGGGTCCGGGCCTGACAGAATCGGGGTTGCTCGACCCGGGCGGCGCCCGGAGTGAGACGCTGCACGGGGCGGGGCCCCGTGCCGGTGAAGCGGGCCCGCTGAGTGGCCCGTACGGGGAGGTGTGGAGGCGAGTGGTGGAGCAGCTGACGCAGCACGACCCGAGACGGATCGGCCCCTTCGAGGTGCTGGGACGGCTCGGCGCCGGCGGCATGGGGCTGGTCTATCTCGCGCGGTCCGCGTCCGGACGGCGGGTCGCGATCAAGACGGTGCGCACCGAGCTCGCCGAGGACCAGCTCTTCCGCGTCCGCTTCACCCGCGAGGTGGAGGCGGCCCGCGCCGTGTCCGGCTTCTACACCGCGGCCGTGGTCGACGCCGACCCGCGCGCCGCCGTGCCGTGGCTGGCGACCGCCTACGTCCCGGCGCCCTCCCTGGAGGAGATCGTCAACGAGTGCGGGCCCATGCCCGCCCAGGCCGTACGGTGGCTCGCGGCCGGTATCGCCGAGGCCCTGCAGTCCATCCACGGCGCCGGCCTGGTCCACCGCGACCTGAAGCCGTCCAACGTGCTCGTCGTCGAGGACGGCCCGCGCGTGATCGACTTCGGTATCGCGAGCGGGGTCTCCAACACCCGCCTGACCATGACGAACGTCGCCGTCGGCACCCCCGCCTACATGTCGCCCGAGCAGGCCAAGGACTCGCGCAGCGTCAAGGGCGCCAGCGACGTCTTCTCGCTCGGCTCCACCCTCGTCTTCGCCGCGACCGGGCACCCGCCGTACCACGGGGCGAACCCGGTGGAGACGGTCTTCATGCTGCTGCGCGAGGGCCCCAATCTGGAGGGGCTCCCGCCCGAGCTGCGGCCGCTGATCGACTCCTGCATGCAGATGGACGCCACGCTCCGGCCCACCCCGGCCGACCTGCAGGCGCAGCTCGCCCCGCACCTGTTCGACGGCGGCGACGACAGCGGCACCGCCTCGGCGTGGCTGCCCGCCCGGGCCGTCGCGATGATCGAGGCCCGGCGCGCGGGGCACCGCACGCCGCCCGCGCCCGTCCCCGTGGTGCCGGCGCCCGGACCGGGCTCCGGGGGCCGCGGGCCGGCCTCCGAGGCCGTCACGCACCGCCGCCCGCGCGGGGCCGACTCCTGGGTGGACCCGCGTACCGGCCAGGCCGTCCCGCAGCGCCCGCACCACCCGCCGATGTCCCCGGTGCCCTCGGGCGAGCCGGTGCGCCTGGGCGGCTCGCCGGTGCCGATCGGGCCCGGGCCGCGCGCGAGCGCCGCCGCCCCGGCCGCGCACGCCTCCTCCGCCGCCGCGGACTCGGCGACCGGCTGGATCCGCCCGCCCGGCGGGTCGGTGGCCACCCCCTCGGCGGTGCAGCCCGTACCGAGCCCCGCTCCGGCCCCGGACAGCGGCCGCTGGCGGCCGTGGCGCTTCCGGATGTCCAACGAGGTCTGGGGCACCCCGACCGTCGCCGGGAACCTGCTCTACGTGACCTCCTTCGAGGTCCACGCGCTGGACGTGGCGAGCGGCCGCCGCCAGTTCAAGACCCGCGACGTCGCCTGGTCCATGGCGGTCGCCGACGGCCGGATCCACGCCTCCGACGGCCCCTCCCTCTACGCGCTCGACGCCGGCGACGGCTCCGAGCGGTGGCGGCTGTCCACCGACGCCTGGGTGTACGCGCTGCGCGCCGAGCGCGGCACGGTCGTCACCGCCACGCGCGGCGGCGGCGTACAGGGCCGGGAGGCCTCCAACGGCCACAAGCTGTGGGAGCTGACCGGCGCGCAGAGCGACTTCGAGACCCCGGAGGCGGCCCCCGTCCTCCACGACGGCACGGTGTACGTGTGGCAGGACGCCCGGCTGCGCGCCCTGGACGCCCGCACCGGCCGCGAGTCCTGGTCCTACCCGATCGGTGACGCGGCCTCCTGCGGGAACGTGCCCGTGCGGGTCACCCCGGCCCCGGACGGCAACGTCTACGTCGCGGCCGGCACCCGGGTCATCTCGGTGGACCGGGCCTCGGGCCGGGTCCGCTGGCACTTCGAGGCCCCCGCGGTCTTCCTGGCGCCCCCGGCCTTCGCGCCGGGCGCGGCCGTCACGGGCGGCGGGGTCTACCTCGTCGACTACCTGGGCACGGTCTACGCCCTCGACGCGGCCACCGGCCAGGACCGCTGGCGGATCGCGACCGAGGGGCGGCAGTCCTCGGACCCGGTGGTGGTCGCGAACGGCAACGTCCACCTGGGCGCGGGCAGCGCGCTGTACACGCTCGACGCGGTCACCGGCACCCCGAAGTGGCGGTTCGCGGCGGGCGGCGAGATCACCGGCCTGCCGGCGGTCGCGGACGGCCGGGTGCACTTCGGTTCGGCCGACCACTGCCTGTACACCCTGGACGCGGCGGGCGGCCAGCTGCGCTGGAAGCTGGCCACGGGCGGCGAGATCACGGGCGCCCCGGTGGCGGAGGCGGGCGTGGTCTACGCATGCAGCAAGGACCGCTGCGTGTATGCCCTGGACGCGGCGAAGGGTACGGGCACCCGTACGAGCGGTTGACCTGCCCGGAGGCGGGGCTGCGGCCCCGCCGGGTAGCGCACCGCACCGGGAGTGACAGGATGGACCCCATGAGCAACGTCTACTTCGACATCACCATCAACGGCGCCCCCGCCGGCCGCATCGTCTTCGCCCTCTTCGACGAGGTCGTCCCGAAGACGGCGCGCAACTTCCGCGAGCTGTGCACCGGCCAGAACGGCTACGGCTACGCCGGCTCGGGCTTCCACCGCGTCATCCCCCAGTTCATGCTGCAGGGCGGTGACTTCACCAACCACAACGGCACCGGTGGCAAGAGCATCTACGGCGAGAAGTTCGAGGACGAGAACTTCCAGCTGAAGCACGACCGCCCGTACCTGCTGTCGATGGCGAACGCCGGCCGCAACACCAACGGCTCGCAGTTCTTCATCACCACCGTCGTCACCTCGTGGCTCGACGGCAAGCACGTCGTCTTCGGCGAGGTCGTCTCGGGCCAGGAGCTCGTGGACCAGATCGAGGCCCTGGGCTCCCAGTCCGGCGCCCCCAAGGGCAAGGTCGAGATCGCGGCCTCCGGCGTCGTCGACGCCGCCTGATTCCCACCCGCCTGTCCGGCCGGTCGGCCCCGCCCCCTCCGGGGGGCCGGGGCCGCCGCCGTTTCCGGGGTCAGCCGGGAACGGGCGTCGTCGGGGGGAGGGGGCGGGTGCGCGGGGCGGGGCGGCCGCGCATGACCGCTGCGCCCAGGAGGATCAGCGCACCCGCGCCGAGGGCGTTGGCGAGGCCGTCACCGAGGCCCCGGCCGGCGCCGCCCACCGAGAGGCTGCCCACGGCCTGGCCCTGGCGGACCATCCACAGGATCGTGAAGCCGAGTACGACCAGCCCCGCCAGCGCCATCAGCAGCCGCGAGCGGAGCAGCACCGCGCACAGGGTGAGGACCGCGGCGAACAGGTACGGGAGCAGGATCGAGGCCAGCAGGATGGGCGTGTGGCCGGTGATCCCGGCGGAGGTGAAGAGTTCCTGGACGCCGTAGTCGCGTCCGTGACGGCCGTCGTACCAGGCACGGAAGGGGCTCCAGACGGCGGCCGCCGCTCCGATCAGACCCATCAGGGAGCCGAGTGCGTTGCGGAGCATGCCCGGCCCTCCGGGATAGGGATCTCGATCCCGACGCTACGCCCGGCCCCCGCGGCCCGCACCCCGGACCGTTCCGGCGGGAAGTAGTCCTTATGTTCCTCTTATGTGGCGCGTCCCGGCTGGTAGCGTGACCCGCCGTTGTCCCAGGGGGAGGAGTTCGGGCCATGGTGGCTGGGCGTCGTATCAGGTTCACCGCTGTGCTGGTGGGGGTCGTGCTCGCGCTGACCGGCTTCTCGTCGCACGGCGCAAGCAGCAGCGGGAGCAGCGGCAAGAGCAAGAGCAGCAGCGGTAGCAGCGGTGGCGGGTGCTCCAGCTCCAAGAGCAAGAAGAAGAGCCACGGCAGCGGCAGCAACAACGGCACGGCCACCGCGTCGCCCTCCGCGAGTGCGAGCGGCGCCCCGGCCACGGCGGTCGTGGTCACCTGCGTCGGCGCCACCCCGCCGGTCACCACGGTCAGGTTCACCTCGAACGTGGACCGCAGGGCGACCTTCACGGTGAATCTGTACCGGGAGGGTGCGAACGGCGCCACCATCGAGTCCACCGAGGTCGAGGCGACCCTGGAGGCCCGTGAGACCCGTACGGTCGAGGTCGCGCTCCAGGAGCCCTCGCGTGCGGCCGAGGTCACCACGTGCAGGCTCGACCCGCCCCGCGAATCGTCCGGCACCGGCACGCCGGGACCGGCCAGGACCACCTCGGGCGGCTCCAAGCCCGCGCCCAGGTCCACCCCGAAGAAGTCCACCCCGAAGTCCACGCGCAAGCACTGAGGCCTGCCCTCAGCGCAGCCTGAACTCCGTACCGGGCCGCCGCGAGCCGAACAGCTCCGCCTGCCGCTCCGGCGCCAGGTTCCCCAGCGCGATCAGCGCCGGAGCCTGCGCCAGGGCCTGCTGGAGCGCGGCCTGCTTCGCCGACCACAGGGCCCGTACGGTGCCCTGCACGGCCTCCGTGGGGAAGCCGGCCAGGGTCTCCGCCGCCCGCAGGGCCGCCGGGAGCAGCCCCTCGGGCGCGGTCAGTTCCGAGACCAGGCCGATCGCGTGGGCCCGGCGCGCGGAGAGCCGCTCGGCCGTGCCCATCAGGGACATCCGGGCCGCTTCCCCGAAGGGCATCCGCTGTGCCATGTAGACGGCCTCGTAGGCGCTGACCATCCCATAGGTGGTGTGCGGGTCGAAGAAGGTGGCGGTCTCGGAGGCGATCAGGAACTCCGCCTCGCCCAGCAGGTAGAAGGCCCCGCCGCAGGCCATGCCGTTGACGGCGGCGACGACCGGCTTCCACAGGTCGCCCGCCTTGGGGCCGATGGCGATCAGCGGGTCGTCGGCCGAGTACGGGGAGGCGGGCTGCGGCACGTCGACGCCGCGGTCGATGCCGGTGCAGAAGGCGGCCGCCCCGGCGCCCGTCAGCACCACCGCCCGTACCTCCTCGGCGAACCGGAACTCCCGCCACACCGCGCTCAGTTCGGCGGCGGTCTCCAGGTCGATGGCGTTGTGCCGGTGCTCCCGGTCCAGGGTGACGACGGCGACGCCGGTCGCCTTGTCCCGTTCCACCCGCACGGTCATGACTTCTCCAGGACCCAGCGGGGCACGGCCATGCCGCCCGTCTCGGTGAAGACCACGTGCACCCGGGCGCCGATCCGCAGCCGGGCCGGGTCCACCGAGTCGAGCGGGGCGTCGGCCGAGGCCACCAGGTTTCCGGCGAGCCGGATGTGCGGGGCGTCGGCGAGCTCCACGAGGATCACGTTGTACGGGGCCTGCGCGGCGTACGCGGGCAGCAGCGGCGGGTGCGGCCGTACGTAGGACCAGATGCGGCCGCGGCCGCTCATCCGGCGCCACTCGCTGTCGAAGGACCGGCAGTGCGGGCAGCAGGGGCGGGGCGGGAAGCGCAGCCGGCCGCAGGCGGCGCAGGCCTGGACGCGGAGCTCGCCCTGGGCGGCGTACTCCCAGAAGGGGGCGCCGTCCTCGTCGGGGACCGGCAGGAGGAGTTCGTCGGCGGCTCTGGGCGTGGTGGTCATCGGGTCAGCTCCTCAGCAGGATCGCGGACGTCGGGACTCCCTCGCCCGCCGTCACCAGGCAGGTCGCGGCGTCGGGCACCTGGGCGGTGGAGATGCCGCGCAGCTGCTTGACGCCCTCGTTGATCAGGTTGAAGCCGTGCACGTACGCCTCGGACAGGCCGCCGCCCCCGGTGTTGATGGGGAGCCGGCCGCCCATCTCCAGGGCGCCGCCCTCGGTGAAGGCGGCGCCCTCGCCGCGGCCGCAGAAGCCGTAGCCCTCCAGGGAGAGCGGGATCAGCGGGGTGAAGGCGTCGTAGATCTGGGCGACGTCCACGTCCTGGGGCCCGAAGTCGGCCTGCTTCCACAGGTGGCGGGCGGCGGTCCAGGCGGGGCCGGACAGCGGGTCGTCGTTCCAGTAGTTGACCATGCCGTGGTGCTGGGCGGGCAGGCCCTGGGCGACGGAGTGGACGTAGACGGGCTTCTGGCGGCAGTCGCGGGCGCGCTCGGCGGAGACGATCACGCAGGCCAGCGCGCCGTCGGTCTCCAGGCAGTTGTCGAAGAGGCAGAGCGGGTCGCTGATCATGCGGGAGGTCATGTACATCTCGCGGGTCAGCGGGCGTTCGTACATCATCGCGGCTGGGTTGGCGTTGGCCCGGTTGCGGCAGGCCATGGCCACGTTGAAGAGGTGGTCGCGGGTGGCGCCGTACTCGTGCATGTAGCGGCGGGCGAGCATGCCGATCTCGTCGGCGGGGCGCAGCAGGCCGAAGGGTCTGGTCCACTGGCCGGGGGTGGGCAGTTGGACGGCGGTGTTCTTCCAGGGGCGGGGGCCCGAGCCGCGTTTGCGGGAGCGCCAGGCGACGCCGACGGTGGCCTGGCCGGTGGCGACGGCGGAGGCGAGGTGGCCGACGGTGGCGCAGGAACCGCCCCCGCCGTAGCCGATCTTGGAGAAGAAGGTGACGTCGCCGGCGCCGATGGCCTTGGCGACCTCCACCTCGTCGGTCTCCTCCATGGTGTAGGAGGCGAAGGCGTCGACCTCGGACGGTTCGATGCCGGCGTCGGCGAGGGCCGCGAGAATGGCCCGGCAGGCCAGTTCCTTTTCGGACTGCGGGAGTTGTTTGGCAAAGGCGGTCTGTCCGATGCCGACTATCGCCGTCGCGTCCTTGAGCGTTGCCGCCATCGCCACCTCCGGGGTGCGCCAGTACTGACAGCCGCGAAGGCTACAGCTAATCTGACGGATAGTCAGCTACTGGGTCTGCGGGAAGGCGGCACGCATGGGCGACCACGGGCGCGAGGACGTACGCGAGAACGTACGCGGGGATCTGCGCTGGGGCAGCATCGCGCAGCTCGTCCGGGCGGCAGCGGCACAGTACGCCGACCGCGAGGCCGTCGTCGACGGGCGCACCCGGATCAGTTACGCGCAGCTCGGCGAGCGCGTCGAGCGTGCCGCCGCCTCCTGCATCGCCGCCGGGATCGAGCCCGGCGACCGGGTGGCGGTCTGGGCCCCCAACACCCTGGAGTGGATCGTCTCCGCCCTCGGCGCCGTCTCGGCCGGCGCGGTGCTCGTCCCCCTCAACACCCGTTTCAAGGGCGCGGAGGCCGCGTACGTCCTGGAGCGCAGCCGGGCCCGGCTGCTCTTCGTCACCGGCACCTTCCTCGGCACCTCCTACGTCGCCTCCCTGCGCCGCGCCGCGGCCGAGGGCACCGGCGCCGGGCCGCTGCCGGGACTGCCGCACCTGGAACAGGTCGTCGTCCTCGCCGACGACGCCCCCGATTCCTTCCGCACCTGGAAGGACTTCCTGGCGGGCGGGGACGGCGTACCGGCCGCGGCGGTCCGCGAGCGCGCCGAGGCCATCCGTCCCGAGTCCCCCTCCGACATCATCTTCACCTCCGGTACCACCGGCAGCCCCAAGGGCGCGGTCATCACCCACGCCCAGTCCCTGCGCTGCTACGACGTGTGGAGCGAGCTCGCCGGACTGCGCGAGGGCGACCGCTACCTGATCGTGAACCCCTTCTTCCACACCTTCGGCTACAAGGCGGGGATCATCGCCTGCCTGATGCGCGGGGCCACGATGGTCCCGCAGCCCGTGTTCAACGTGGACACCGTCCTCGCGAACGTCGCCGCCGAGCGGATCTCCGTACTCCCCGGGCCGCCCACCCTCCACCAGTCGCTCCTCGACCACCCCCAGCGCGACCACCACGACCTCTCCGCCCTGCGCCTGGTCGTCACCGGCGCGGCCGTGGTCCCGCTGCGGCTCGTCGAACGGCTGCGCGGCGAACTGCGCATCGCCACCGTCCTCACGGCGTACGGGCTCTCCGAGGCCAGCGGCATCGTCACCATGTGCCGCCGCGGCGACCCCGCGGAGACCGTCTCCGCCACCTCCGGGCGGGCCATACCGGACACGGAGGTGGTGATCCTGGACGCGGACGGGCGGCCGCAGCCGACCGGGCACGTGGGCGAGATCGCGGTCCGCGGCTACCACGTCATGCAGGGCTACTTCGAGGACCCCGAGGAGACCGCCCGGACGATCACCCCCGAGGGCTGGCTGCACACCGGCGACGTGGGGCACCTGGACGAGGACGGCAACCTGCGCATCACCGACCGGATCAAGGACATGTTCATCGTCGGCGGGTTCAACGCCTACCCCGCCGAGATCGAGCAACTCCTCGGCCTCCACCCGGACATCGCGGACGTCGCGGTGATCGGCATCCCGGACCCGCGCCTGGGCGAGGTCGGCAAGGCCTACGCGGTCCGCCGCCCCGGCTCCACCCTCACCGCGGACGACCTGATCGCCTGGTCCCGCCGCGAGATGGCCAACTACAAGGTCCCGCGCGCGGTGGAGTTCGTGACGGAACTCCCGCGCAACGCGAGCGGCAAGATCCTCAAACGCGCCCTCCGCACCCCCTGAGGCGGATCAGGGGACGAGGCTGCCCAGATCGATGGTCGCGGCGAACGGAACCGCCACCTTGAGCCACTCCCGGTGGATTCCGGTCGCGACGTACGACCGGGTGAGGGTGTCCAGCTCGTAGACGTGGACGGCGGGCCCGGTCGTCTCGTCCTCGACGCGCCAGAAGTGGGGGATTCCCGCCTGGGCGTATTTGAAGGGCTTGATGGAACGATCGCGGTCCACCGACTCCTCGGACACCACTTCGATCACCAGGACCACCTCGTCAGGGAGGTAGCGGGTACGGTCCGGGTCGTAGGGGACAGCCGCAGCCAGGATGTCCGGTTCCGGGCGGCTCTTCCGGTCGAGCCGTACGGTCATCTGCCGTTCGATCTCGATGCCGTCAGGTGCCGCCTGCCGCAGAGCGAAGGTCAGGTTCTCCACGAGCCGGGAGTTCCAGGACCGCTGCGGGGAGACCCTGAAGACCAGCGCTCCGTCGATGAGCTCGGTGTGCCGGGGAGCCTGGGGCAGGTGATCGAGGTCGTCCGCTTCCCAGCCGCTCGGGCGGGGCGGGAGCATCCATTCGGGGAGCTCGGCGGCCATGGTGTCCTCCAGGGGTGCGCTGGTTCAGCTACTGGGCGGTGGCCCCCGCACACCGGGATACGGCGGCACGGGCCCGCTAGAGGCGGCGCGCCAGGAGGAGGCGCCAGTGGGGGGTGCCGTCCGGGCGGTGGCCGAAGTGGTCGAGGGGGACCGTTTCCACCGTGAAACCGGCCGCCCGGAGGTCCTCGCGGACCGGGCCCAGGGGGAAGGTGCGGTAGTACATGACGAAGGGGGGACGCCACACCGCGTTGCGCACCCGCATCGCCGCGTCGAAGCCCGTCGTCGCCCACCACACCCGGGAGCCGAGCGGCAGCGGGGCGCCGATCGGGAAGGCGAAGACGCCGCCCTCGCGCAGCGCCGCGTGGATCCCGGAGAAGAGCGCGGGCCGCTCCCCCGGGAGGAAGTGGCCGAAGGCGCCGAAGCTGACCGCCAGGTCGTACGTGTCCGCGAGGGCGGGCGGCAGGGCCCGCGCGTCGGCCCGTACGAAGTCCACGCGGTCATCGTCCGCGTACGCGCGCCCGGCCTCCGCGAGCATGCCCGCGCTGAGGTCCACCCCGGTGATCCGGTCGCGGCACAGCCGGCGCAGCATGTCGATCCCGGCGCCCGTGCCGCAGCACACGTCCAGGCCGGCCCCGAAGCCGCCCTCCACCTGGGCGAGGGTCTCCTCGACGGCGTCGAGCATCCGGTCCGGGGTGCGGAAGGGGGTGTGGTCGAACTTCGGCGCGAGGAGGTCGTAGCCCCGCTCCACCGAGGAGAGGCCCTGCACTGCCAGTTCGCGGACGCTCGGCCCGTGGGAGGAGAACACACCCCCAGCCTATGCCGCCGCCGGGCACCGGCCCGGGCACACGTGTACGGCGGTCGTGGTGGCTCCCCCTCCGGGCCACCACGACCGCCGTTCCCCCGATTCCCCCGTGGAATCCCCCGTACGTCTTGTGCGTGCTACGGGCGCGGACCGGACGCGTGGTTGTCCAGCGTCCGGATCTCCTCGCCCGCGGCCGGCGCCGTGACCGGAGCCGCAGCCGGGTCCTCGGTCTTCTCCAGCGGCTTGATCTCGATGCCCGAGGCGTGGTTGTCCAGGGTCTCGATCTCGACGCCCGAGGCGTGGTTGTCGAGCGGCTTGAGGTTCTCGTTCGTCGTCATCGATTCTCCTGATGGGTGGGTAGGGCTGGGCCCGTTCGGCGATTCCCCCGATGACCGCCGAACGGGTAGTCCACCAACCGGCCCGGATGCTCCCCCGAGGCGCCGGGTCGATGCACTTATCGTGTCGGACGGCGATAAACGAACGATGAACGCCGCGTTCAACCGGCGTCCCCGCAGCTCAGGCCGCGATCTCCGAGGCCAACAGGGCTTGTACCTCGCCCAGTTCGGCCGACCTCAGCTGCGTGAACACGGTCTCCGCGTCCCGCCAGCAGGCCCGCGCCCGGTCCCGCTGCCCCAGCCGCCGCAGCGCCTTGCCGAGCACCGTCAGGACCGTCGCCCGGCGCCACTCCCCGCCGATCCCGCGCAGCGCGATGGCCTGCTCGGCGTGCGAGGCGGCCAGCGTGGGCCGGCGCGCCGCCAGGTGGGCCTCGGCGAGCCGGAAGTGGGTCACGCCCTCCCACAGCGGCTGGCGGTTCTCGTGGAACAGCGACAGCGCCTCGGCGAGCTGCGCCAGTGCCTCGCCGAGCCGCCCCGCCTGGGTGAGGGCGATGCCCAGCGCGTAGCGGCCGTTGGCCAGGCGCAGGCTCAGGCCCATCCGGTCGTAGATGGCGATGCCCTGCTGGGCCAGGTCTATGGCGCTGGGCAGACGGTCCAGCTCCACATGGATGCGGGAGAGGTTGCACAGGGCGCTGGCCTCGCCGACGTTGTTGCCGTCGGCTCGGAAGCACTCGATGGCCTGCAGCAGGTAGCGCTCGCCGTCCGCGTGCCGGCCCTCGTAGAGGGCGATGATCCCGCGGTCGTTGGGGGCCCAGCACATGGGCAGCGGGTCGCCGGCCTCGCGCGCGAGCACGGTGGCCCGGGCGGCCTCGTCGTCGGCCTCGGCGAAGCGGCCCGCGACCAGGTGCACGTTGGTGAGGGTGGTGCGGGCGCGGCCCTCGGCGTACGGGTCCTTCGCGGCCTGGCCGGCGTCGCGCAGGGCCACGGCGGCCGACTCGTACTGCCGGGAGTTGGCCCCGGACTCGGCGAGGTCCTTCGCCGCCCACAGCAGGTCCACGGCCCGGCGCAGGACCAGCGACTCGCCACCCCGTACGGAGGCCTGCCGTACGCACGCCAGCAGCGGGTCGGCCTCGGCGTACAGCCAGTCCAGGGCGGCGCGCGGTTCGGCGAAGACCAGCCCGGGGTAGTGGGTGTCGGACAGGTGCGCGGGCAGCCGGTCGCCGGGGCGTTCCAGGGCGTAGACCCCGGAGGCGGTGGCCAGGTAGAAGTCCAGCAGCCGGTCCATGGCCGCCTCGCGCCCGCTCGGCGGCTGCTCGTCGCGCTCGGCGCAGGCACGCGCGTAGAGGCGTACGAGGTCGTGGAAGCGGTAGCGGCCGGGGGCGGCGGATTCGAGGAGGGAGCAGTCGACTAAGGCTTCGAGGAGGTCCTCGGTGTCGTACTCGGGCAGGTCGAGCACGGCGGCCGCCGCCGAGAGGGAGATGTCGGGGCCGTCGGCGAGGCCGAGGAGGCGGAAGGCGCGCTGCTGGGCGGGCTCCAGCTGGCCGTAGCCGAGCTCGAAGGTGGCCTTGACGGCGAGGTCGCCGGTCTGGAGCTCGTCGAGGCGGCGGCGCTCGTCGGCGAGCTTGGCGGCCAGGACGGAGACGGTCCAGGTGCGGCGGGCGGCGAGCCGGGAGGCGGCGATGCGGATGGCGAGCGGCAGGAAGCCGCAGGCGCCGACGACGTCGAGGGCGGCCTGGCGTTCGGCGCGTACGCGCTCCTCGCCGACGATGCGGGTGAAGAGCTGGAGGGCCTCCTCGGGGCTCATCACGTCGAGGTCGACGAGATGGGCGCCGGCGAGGCCCGCCATGCGGACCCGGCTGGTGACGAGGGCGGCGCAGCCGGCGGTGCCCGGCAGCAGCGGGCGGACCTGGGCGGCGTCGCGGGCGTTGTCGAGGAGGACCAGCACGCGGCGGCCGTCGAGGGTGGAGCGGTAGAGCGCGGCCCGCTCGGCGGGGGAGTCGGGGATGGCCGTGTCGGGGGTGCCGAGGGCGCGCAGGAAGGAGCCGAGGACGGCCTCCGGTTCGGCGGGGCGGGCCTCGGTGCCCTGGAGGTCGACGTAGAGCTGCCCGTCGGGGAAGTGCGGGCGGGCGGCATGCGCGACGTGGACGGCGAGGGTGGTCTTGCCGACGCCGCCGATGCCGGCGAGCGCGGAGACGGCCATGACCTGGTCCTGGGCGCCGCCGGACAGGATGGTGCCGAGCTCGGCGACGAAGCTGGAGCGGCCGGTGAAGTCGGGGACGGTCGCAGGCAATTGGGCGGGCCTCACGTGAACGGTCGCGGCGGCCGGGGCCGGGTCCTCCGCGCGGGCGAGATCGGCGTCGGCGTTGAGGATGCGCTGCTGGAGCGCGGCCAGTTCGGGGCGGGGGTCGACGCCGAGCTCGTCGGCGAGGAGCCGGCGGGTGTCGGCGTAGACGGCGAGGGCCTCGGCCTGCCGGCCGCTGCGGTAGAGGGCGAGCATCAGCAGCTCGCGCAGGCGTTCGCGCAGCGGGTGGGCGGCGGTGAGGGCAGTGAGCTCGGAGACGGCCTCGGCGTGGTGGCCGACCTCCAGGTCGAGGTCGAGGCGGGTCTCCAGCAGCTGGAGGCGCCATTCGGCGAGCCGGATGCGCTCGGTGTCGGCGTGCGGGCCGGGGACCCCGGCGAGGGGCTCGCCCTCCCAGAGGTCGAGGGCGCGGGCCAGGAGCGTACGGGCGAGGGCGCGGTCACCGGCGGCCCGCGCGGCCTCGGCGTCGGCGGCGAGGCTGCGGGCGACGCCGAGGTCGAGGGTGGCGGTGGAGCGCAGCCGGATGGCGTAGCCGCCGGACTCGGTGACGAGGAGGCCGGGGGCGACGACCTTGCGCAGGCGGGAGGCGTACGTACGGATGGTGGCGAGGGCCTGCTGCGGCGGGTCCTCGCCCCAGATGGCGTCGATGAGTTCGGGCGCGGTGGCGGTGCGGCCGTCGCGCAGCAGGAGCACGGCGAGCAGGGCGCGCTGCTGGGGGGTGCCGGAGGGCAGGATCTCGGCGCCGCGCCAGGCGCGGACGGGGCCGAGGACGGCGAAGCGGGACTCGCCCGGACCTGTGCCGCCCGCCGTGTCGCCTGCGGCGGGCTCGGCGGACCCGGACCGCTCCGGACTCGTTCGGGGGGCGGTGGCGCGGGCCGGGGCCGGGGAGGCCGCGCCCGCCGGGCCCTTGGCGGAATCGGCCCGTGCGGTGGGTTCGGCGGCAGGACCCGCCGTGGACCCGGACCGTGCCGGGCGGGTGGGGGCCGGGGCCGCCGCGGGCTCGTCCGCGGGTGCGGAGGTCGCGGGTGCGGGGGGCGCCCCCGGACCGGCTTCGGGTACGACGGCAGCCGTACGGGCCTCGGGATGTTTCCGCGGGCTCGGGATGGCCGGTACGCCGTCCATCTGTCGTCCCCCTGCCTTCCGTCGGTGTAAGGGTCAGTCTGCCCTGTCTCGCGCGTACACGTCAGCCCGTGTCCGACCGATCACCGGCCAACTAGCTGACGGTTCGTCAGATCAGCGCTACCGTATGAGCCATGGAGACCTTCCCGAAGATCATCTCGGTGGACGACCACACGGTTGAGCCCCCCCACGTCTGGCGGGACCGGCTCCCGTCCAGGTACCGCGACACCGGCCCCCGCGTCGTCCGCGCCCCGTTGAAGGAAATGACCTTCCTCGGCGGCAAGTTCGCCCCCGTGATGGGCGCCAAGGGCGACGACGGCCCCATCGGCGACTGGTGGGTGTACGAGGACCTGCACCGGCCGCTCACCCGCCTCGACACGGCTGTCGGGTACGACCGCGACGAGATCAAACTGGAAGTCATCACCTACGAGCAGATGCGCCCCGGGTCCTTCTCGGTTCCCGACCGGCTCGCCGACATGGACGTCAACCACGTCCAGTCGGCCCTCTGCTTCCCGACCTTCCCCCGCTTCTGCGGCCAGACCTTCACCGAGGCCAAGGACCGCGAGCTGGGGCTCCTCGGCGTACGGGCCTACAACGACTGGATGGTGGAGGAGTGGTGCGGCCCGGACGCCCGCGGCCGCCTCATCCCCCTCACTCTGATCCCGCTCTGGGACGCCCGCCTGGCCGCCGCCGAGGTCCGCCGCAACGCCGCGCGCGGGGTGCGCGCGGTCGCGTTCTCCGAGATACCCCCGCACCTGGGCCTCCCCTCCATCCACACGGACGAGTGGGACCCCTTCCTGGAGGCGTGCAACGAGACCGGCACGGTCATCGCCATGCACATCGGCTCCTCCTCCCGCATGCCGTCCACCTCGGCCGACGCCCCGCCCGCGGTCGGCTCCACCATCACCTTCGCCAACTGCTGCTTCTCGATGGTCGACTGGCTGATGAGCGGCAAGTTCGAGCGCTTCCCGAACCTGAAGATCATGTACGCGGAGGGCCAGATCGGCTGGATCCCGTACATCCTTGAGCGCGCGAACGTGGTCTGGGAGGAGAACCGCGGCTGGGGCGGAGTCGCGGACAAGGTGCTGCGCCCGCCGTCGGAGCTCTTCGCCGAGCACGTCTTCGGCTGCTTCTTCGACGACGCCTTCGGCCTGAAGAACCTCGACTCGATCGGCGTCGCCAACGTCCTCTACGAGACGGACTACCCCCACTCGGACTCGACCTGGCCCAAGTCCCGCGAGGTCGGCGAGTCCCAGATGGGCCACCTGGCACCGGACGTCGTGGACCGCATCGTGCGCGGCAACGCGATCGACCTGCTCGGGCTCACGGCGGACGGCCTGTGGGCGGGGCCGGGGGCCTGAGCCCCCAGCCGCAGGGCGTGGCCGGCCCCCTCCACCGGCCGCGCCCTACGGCCATGGGTGCCCTACATCCAAGGCTGCCCTACGGCCACTCGCGCCCGGTCCGCACCCCGGACCACGAGCAGCAGCGCCGCGGCCAGCCCCGCCACCGTCAGCACCGGCAGCAGCACCCGCACGTCCACGAAGGCCACCAGGACGGAACCCAGCGCCAGGGCCAGCGCGTTCGGCACGAAGATCAGGGTGTTGGCCGTGGCCGCGGCGCGGCCCAGCGCGGCGTTCGGGACCTCGCGCTGCACCGCCGTCAGCGCCGCGATCAGCACGCACGGCAGCCCGGCGCCGATGGCCGCGCTGCCCGCCAGGGCCACCGCGTCGTACGGCAGCGCCCGGACCCCGGCGCCGACGGCGAACAGGGCCATTCCGGCGGCCGTGAACAGCCTCTCCGGCATCCGCCGCAGCAGCGGGCCCGCCACGAGCCCGCTCACGACCGAACCCGCGCCCTGCACCGCGTACAGCACCCCCACGTAGGTGGGCGCGTGCCCCAGCACGTCCCCGGCGACCGCGTAGATCACCGCGCCGTTCAGCCCCGCCAGGAACATCACGGCGGCGCCGGCCGGCACCAGCGTGCGCGCCGCAGGGGCCTGCCGCAGCTGCCGCCAGCCCTCCGGCATCCGCGCGAATCCCCCCGGCCCGTCCCGGATCCGCTCCCGTTCCGGCGGCTCCCCGGGCACCCGCAGCAGGGCGAAGATCCCCGCCGCCAGCGCGAAGGTCACTGCGTCGAGCAGGGCCACCGACGCCCCGCCGAAGCGGGCGAACAGGGCGGCCCCCACCAGCGGTGCGAGCAGCTTCATGCCCTCGTCGGCGGTCAGACGCAGCCCGTTGAAGTCCCCGAGGAGCCGGTGGTCGACGGCCTGCGGGACCAGGGCCGCCTCCGCCGCCCCGTGCACGGTGCCGCAGATCCCGTACACGAGCAGGACCGCGAACAGCAGCCACACCCGGTCCGCCGAGTCCAGCAGGGTCAGTACGGGCAGCAGCGCGGCCATCACGAGGCCGAGGGCTACCAGCAGCGGCCGCCGGGGCAGCCGGTCGGCGAGCGCCCCCAGCGCCGGTCCGGCCAGGACCGGCGCCCACAGGGTGAACACGGTCAGGGCCGCGAGCGCGTCCGACCCGGTCAGCGACTTCACCCAGACCCCGGCGACCAGCCACATGGCGGTCGTACCGAATCCCGAGACCACCACCCCGGACAGGTAGAGCCCCGCGTTGCGGTCCCGCAGGACCTTTCCCACTCCTCGATCGATCACCGGCCCAGCCTGGGTTCTAAGGCGGGGGCCGGGGATCGGGCAGACGACCTATACGCCGCACGCGGGCCTCCCCGCGCGGGGGGAGGACGGGATCGTGCGGCGGCCGGATCCGCGCAGGCGCCGGGCCGGTGAGGGACTTCGCCGGGGCCCGCAGGACAACCTGGAGGCCGCCATAGGCTACTGGGTGATGGGCGCGGTGGCGGTGTTCGGCGCCGTGCTCTCCCTCGCGCTGGTCAGCCCGTGGGGCCGCCAAATCCCCGCCCTCCTGATCGCCGTACCGGCGGGGATCGCCGCGTGCGGCATGACGCTGTGGGGCTTCACCTCTTTCGCGATGCGGTACCTGCCGGCCGTCGGCCGCGTCGTCTCCTCGCCCGCCTTCGCCGCCAAGGACGCCCACCCGCAGGCAGCCTGGGGGCTCTTCTGGTACGCGCTCTTCCTGCTCTGGGGGATCACCCTCGGCGTCGCGGCCCGCCAGCGCCTGCGCGAGCGCCCGACCCGGCGTCCGTGAGAACCCATGCACCGGACGCCGCGACCCGGCAGACCTTCCCGGCCACAGCACTAGCATCGGGCCGTGCCCCGACTCCAGTTGCTGCGCTTCGACCACGCTCCCGCCCTGCTCGCGTTCGAGCGGGAGAACCGGGCCCACTTCGCCGCGTCGGTCCCGGACCGCGGCGATCGTTACTTCGCCGACTTCGACGCGCGGCACGCCGCGCTCATGGCCGAGCAGGCCGCCGGACTGTGCTTCTTCCACGTCCTGGTGGACGACGGCGGGGAGGTGGTGGGCCGCGTCAACCTCGTGGACGTGGCGGACGGTTCGGCCGAGCTCGGGTACCGGATCGCCGAGCGGGCCACGGGCCGCGGCCTGGCCACGGCCGCGGTCCGGGAGGCCTGCGGGCTGGCGGTCACGGAGTACGGACTGGCCACGCTGCGGGCGGTCACGACGCTGGACAACGCCGGCTCACGCGCCGTGCTGGCCCGTACGGGATTCGTGACCACCGGCGATGTCGACCTGGACGGCCGTCCGGGCCTGCGCTTCGTATGCGACCTGCGGGCCGAAACCGTGTGAGGCACAGGCCGGGAGCCGTCCTCGGCCTTGCACCCGACCCTGCCGCCGGGGCATGCTTCGCCAGGGCAAAGCGGGAGGATGATCATGCCGGTGGACAAGCGGACCGTCGTGACGGCGGTGCTGTGCGCGGTGGCGGCCCTGGGGGCGTCCGCCGCGGTGGCCAAGCTCGCGCCGCCGCCGGAGGGGGTCCCCGCGGTACGGGCGAAGGCCGCGCCGAGCGCTTCCCCGACGGGGCCGTCGTCGCGATCGCAAGTGGCGAAGCCGCAGCTGTCCCCACCTCCCGGCGCCACCCTGCCGCCGGCTGTCACCCCGGCGCCCGGTGGGCCCGCCGCCTTCACCGGAGCCCTGTTCACCAACGGCCTGGACAGTGATCACTTCTGTACCGCCACCGTGGTGAGCAGCCCCGGCCGGAACCTGATCATCACCGCCGGGCACTGCCTGCTCGAAGGGGACCAGAGCGGCGGAAGCGCCGTCTTCGCACCCGCGTACGCGAACGGGTTCGCCCCGTACGGCACTTGGAAGATCGACGAAGTCTTCGAGGACGACCGCTGGGCCGAGGGTACGGACGACGACTACGATCTGGCCTTCGCCCGCCTCGCCCCGGACGCCAAGGGCCGCACCATCGAGGACGTGACCGGCGCGGCCGTCCTCGACACCAGCGGCCGCGCGGGCGAGGAGGTCACCGTGACCGGTTACCCCGCCGACCGCAAGGTTCCCCGTACCTGCACGTCGGTCGCCGTCCGCATGAGCGCGACCCAACAGCGCTTCGACTGCGCCGACTTCCCGGGCGGCACCAGCGGCAGCGCGTGGATCGCCGGCGACGGGAAGATCATCGGCATCCTCACGGGCGGGGACACGGACGACGTGTCGACCAGCACGGTCCTCGGCGAGTACGCGGCCTCGCTCTACGCCAAGGCCACCGCGAAGCCCGCCACCCCCTAGGAGCTGTCCGGCCGATCATGAGGTGCGTACCCTTGGCTCGTGATTGATCACGGTATTGCTCTGCCCCACTACCGCCTCCATGTCGTTCCTGCCGTCGTGGCGCTGGCCAGCCCGACATGGCAGCGAGAGGTGTGGCTCGATCCGGATCAGTCCGAGGACCTCAACTACACCGTGCATGTGCTTTTCGACGGCTTCTGCGATGCGGACGATCCGTCGCCCTGGCTGGGGCAGTGCCTTCGCAGCGAGGAGGAAGTTGAGCTGATGGCAGGTATTGGTACCGCCTACAGCGCGGTGCAGGACTCGGTCGGCGCCGCTGCCCGCGACGAGGCTTATCTGGACTCACCGGGCTGGTCTGCTGTCGTCGCCGCGGCGGCCCGGTTGGCCCAGGTGCTGGTGTCCAATGATCACTCGGCGTTGAGCAAGCTGCATGACGCCGGCTACCGCTGGCCGCTCGGCGCCGAGCCGGTTGCGTCCGAGACGGATGACCAGCACGGCGAATCATGACCGCAGCCAGATGACCAGGGACAGCGGGCGGCAGCGGCCGTCGGCACTCAGATGAACCTTGCTGGTGAAGCCGCCCCGCGGGCGGCCCAGGCCCTCGCCTCGCTCACCACCTCCACCAGGCGGCCGAGGAGGCTCTGCCACGGCGGCTCGTCCTGATGTTCTGTTCCCTCGTCCCCCTTTGACGCGGCAGGTCCCGGCGGCGGGTTGGTCCTGGGGCCGGCCGCGTGCTGGTGCGCGCGCACGATGGTGGAGTCCACCGAGACGTCCCAGTCGATCTCGCCCACCGCGTCTGCCGCGGCTTGGACCTGCTGCAGCAGCCGTTCCCAGGTGCCGTCCGCCGACCACAGACGATGGCGTTCGTAGACCGTCTTCCACGGTCCGAACCGCTCCGGCAGATCGCGCCAGTGCACCCCGGTCCGAACCCGGTGCAGAATTCCGTCGATCACCTGCCGGTGATCGCGCCATCGTCCGCACCGGCCGTTGCTCACCGGCAGGAACGGCTGTAGCCGCTCCCACTCCGCGTCCGACGGATCACCGCGTTCTCCCCGCCCCGTATCTGGATAACGAGCAGACCGGGCGACAGTCGCATGATCGGCCGGACAGCTCCTAGGCCAGCAGCCCCAGGTGGACCGGTTCCGCCGAGGTGTCGGCCAGGAGGTCCGGCAGGCGCGGGGGCCACAGGGGTTCGCCCAGGGTGGCCAGGCGCTGCGGGGTCAGCCACTGCCAGTGGATGTCCGGGGCCTCCAGGACCGGCTCGCGGTGCGGTCCCGTGGTGACGAAGATGTGCTCGTGCTGGCGGACCGGGATGCCCTGGTGCGTGAAGTCGTGCTCCCAGGTGCAGAGCAGCCGTTCGGGTTCCAGGTCGGTCCAGCCGGTCTCCTCGCGCAGCTCGCGCCGCACGCAGTCCTCGGGGCTCTCGCCGGGATCGATGCCACCGCCGGGCGGCAGCCAGTGGATGCCCACCTCCACGTTGTCCTCCCGGAAGAGGAACACGGACCCGGTGGGGGACAGGATGACAACGCGCGCTGCGTGGCGTGGAGTTCGCATCATCGATTCAATGTACGCCGGTGATCGGTTCCGGGGGATGGGCGTGCACCTGGCCTTTTACCGCTGTTTGCCCGCCCCGCCCCCGGCACCGCCCCCGGCCCGCCCCGCCCCCGGCACCGCCCCCGGCCCGCCCCGCCCCCGGCACCGCCCCCGGCCCGCCCCGCCCCCGGAACCGCCCCGGCCCTTTCCGCTACGCCGCCGCCAGCGCCAGCGTCGGCGACAGCCGGGCCGCGCGCACCGCCGGGTAGAGCCCGGCCAGGGTGCCGATCACCAGGGTGGCGGCGAAGCCGCCGGTCACCGCCCAGAGCGGGACCACCCAGGGCAGGTCGCCGGCCCGGGCGTAGGCCGCCGTGGCCGCGCCGCCCAGGGCGATGCCCGCCAGGCCGCCCAGCCCGGACAGCAGCAGCGACTCCGTCACGAACTGGATCCGGATCTGGCCCTTCGTGCCGCCCAGGGACCGCCGCAGGCCGATCTCGTGCCGCCGCTCCAGCACCGAGATGATCATCGTGTTGGCGACGCCGACCCCGCCCACCAGCAGCGCGATCCCGCCCAGCCCCAGCAACAGCGTGCTGAACGCGCCCTCCGTGGCCGCCTTCGCCTGGAGCGCCGCCGAGGGGTCGGAGACCTGCACCGCGCTCGGGGTCTGCGGGTTGGCCGTCCGCGGGATGAGCGCGCGGACCGCCGCGACCCGGTCGTCCGCCGACCGCTCGTACACCGCCGTCGGGTGACCGCCGAAGCCCAGCAGCTGTTCGGCCGCGTCCCAGCCGATCAGCGCGGAGCGCTCGATCTCCGGGGCCAGCGGGACGGGCTCCAGGATGCCGGTCACCGTGAAGTACCGGCCGCCGATGAAGACCTGCTGACCCGGTCCGGTGATGCCGAGCCGGCGCGCGGAGACGTCCCCGAGCACCACCGACGGGTAGCGGCCGGTGGCCGCGTTGAGCCAGGTGCCGCTCGCCATCCGCGCGCGCAGCGTGCCCAGCAGGTCGTCCTTGGCCGCCTTGAGCACGATCCCGCCCGTCTCCCCCTTCGGGATGTTCTCCGAGCGGCGTACGGACTCGGGCACGTCACCGGTGGTGCCGACCGACTCGACCCCCGCGATCCGGGAGATCATGGCGGGGGCGTCCTTGGGCAGCTTGGTGTCCTGACCGGTGAACATCCCCTCGCCCGGCTTCGCGACCAGCATGTTGGTGCCGAGCTTGTCGAGCTCCCGCAGCAGCTTCGCCTGGCTGGAGGAGGAGATCCCGACCACCGCGATCATCGTCGCGATGCCGATGGCGATGCCGAGCGCGGACAGGAACACCCGCGTCGGGCGGGCGCGCAGGCCCGCCGACCCGACGTGCAGCACGTCCCGCGGGGACAGCCGCGGCGGCTTCAACCGCCGGGCGCGCGGCCCCGTACGAGGCCTCGCGCGGCTCATGACGGCACCCCCGCCCGGTTCCGTACGTCCGCGACGATCTCCCCGTCGCGGATCCGCACCTGCCGCGGCAGGCTCGCCGCGATCTCCTGGTCGTGGGTGATCACGGCGATGGTGGCCCCGTCCCGGTTCAGCTCGCGCAGCAGCTCCATCACCGACTCCCCGGACGCCGTGTCCAGCGCGCCCGTCGGCTCGTCGGCCAGCAGCAGGTCCGGCGCGCCCGCCACCGCCCGGGCGATCGCCACCCGCTGCTTCTGCCCGCCGGACAGCTCGTGCGGCCGGTGGTCCATCCGGTCGCCGAGGCCCACCCGGTCCAGGGCCTGTGCCGCCCGGCGCAGCCGTTCGGCCCGCGGGAGGCCGCTGTACAGCAGGCCCTCGGCGACGTTGGCCCGGGCGCTGATGCCCGGCACCAGGTGGAAGGACTGGAAGACGAAGCCGACGTGCCGGGAGCGCAGGGCCGACAGCGAACGGTCCGGGAGGGCCGCGATGTCGTACCCGGCGATCCGTACACCGCCCGCGGTCGGGCGGTCCAGGGTGCCGACGATGTGCAGCAGGGTGGACTTGCCGGAGCCCGACGGGCCGACGATGGCGAGGAGTTCGCCGGCGGCGACGGTCAGGTCGACCCCGCGCAGGGCCGCGACCCCGCCCGGGTACTCCTTGGTGACCCCGGTCAGTTCCACGACCGGGTCCGGATGAGCCGTCGGATGCGCCATCGGATGCGTCGTCGTGGCCGTCACAGTTTCGGGATCCCCACCTGCATGCCCTCCTCAAGGGCGCCGCCGGTCACCTCGACCCGGCCGTTGCCGAACATGCCCAGCTCGACCGGGACCTCGCGGGCCCGGCCGTCCTCCACGACCTGGACGCCGAAGCCGCCGCCCGCGAGCGCCAGCAGCGCGTTGACCGGTACGGAGAGCACGCCCTTGCGGGTCTCACCGGTCAGGCCGACGCTCACCGGGGACTGGTCCGGCGCGCCCACCTCGGCGGGCTTGTCGAAGGTGACGACCGCCTCGACCTGCGCCTTCTTGTCGCCGCCACCGCCACCACCACCGCCGCCGCCCGGGCCGCCCGCGCCGCCGCCGTTCTTGTCGTCGGGCCGGTCGGCCCCGCCCACCGAGTCGATCTTCCCGGTGGCGCTGCCGCCTCCCGGCAGCCGTACGGTCACCGGGTCGCCGGCCTTCGCCGCGCCCGCCTTCGCCGCGTCCAGCTGGAAGCGGACGATCCGCTCGGTGCCCGTCACCGTCAGCACCGGCTTGCCCGACGCCAGTTCGTCACCGACCGCCGCGTCGCCCGCGCGCACCCGCTGCGGCCCCGAGGCGAAGGCGATGTCCTCCTTGCCGACCTCGCCCGTCTCCGCCGTCTTGTGCGCCTTCTGCCACCGCTTGACCGCCGTGGCCGTTCCCGCCGTGAAGGTGCCGTCCTCCGGGTCGAGCCCGGTCCCGTACCCGAGGGCCTGCAGATTGCGCTTGAGCTGCTTGACGTCCTCGCCCTTGTCGCCGGCCTTCAGCGGCCGGTACATCGGCGTGGACCCGTACATGAGCCGCACCACCCGGCCGTTGACCTCGTACAGCTTCCCGTCCCGCTCCACCGCCGCGCCCTCGCCCGCGACCCACGTCAGCACGCCGGGTCCGCCCGCGTTGAGCTTGCGCTCCCGCGCGTAGCCGAGGGTGCCCTCCACCTGGAGGCCCGAGCCGAGGTCGCCGCGCTTGACCGGCGCCGTGGCCGGCGGCAGTCCACCGGCCGCGCGCCGCTCCTGCTCACCCGCGTCGCGCTGCGGCTGCGCCATGACGGCCCAGCCGCCGCCCGAGACGGTCAGTACGGCGGCCAGCGAGCCCAGCAGCCACTTGGCCCGCCTCTTCATCGGCCCGTGTCGCACTTCTTCTGGGCCTCCTCGAAGGCCTTCTCCTGACCCTTGGGGATCTCGGTGGCGCTCTTCATGCCGCCGTTGTACTCAGGGTCCTTGAGGGCGACCCCGTTCTCGCGCATGCACCGGATCCACTCCAGCTCCTTGTCCTTCTCCTCCTGCGTGGGCTCCTTGCCGGCGCCGGTGCTCATCCCGCACGCCTTCATGGCCTCCTGCATCTTCTGCGGATCGGCGTCCCCGCCCAGCGTCATCCCGCGCGGGTCCTGGCCGGGCTCGGGGTCGGGCACGTCCATGCCGTGCTCGCGCAGGCACTGGCGCATCTTCACCGCGTTGTCGGCCACCGTGCCGGCGCCGCCCCCGCCGGCGCCCCCGGTGGAGTCCTTCTTCCCCGACGGCGCGTCGTTCGCGCAGGCGGTGGCGAACAGGGTCAGCCCGGTGACGACCGCGGCCGTGGTCATGATCAGGGATCGCTTCATAGGCCCGAGCCTGCGGTGAAAGGGCCTTTCGCTTCCCTCTCGCACCCTGCTTACAACGGCGAAATACCGATCTCCGGTAAAGAGGAGGCCATGCGCGTACTGGTGGTGGAGGACGAGGAATTCCTCCGGGAGATGATCGCCGAGGGGCTGCGCCGCGACGCGCTCGCCGTCGACGAGGCGAGCGACGGCCCGGAGGCCCTGCGGCGGCTGCGCCTCGGCGAGTACGACGTCCTCGTCCTGGACCGCGACCTGCCCGGCCTGCACGGCGACGAGGTCTGCCGGCAGGTCGTGCGCGAGCGGCTGCTGACCCGCGTCCTGATGCTGACCGCCTCAGGGACCGTACGGGACCGGGTCGAGGGCCTCGGTCTCGGCGCCGACGACTACCTCACCAAGCCCTTCGCCTACGACGAGCTCCTCGCCCGCGTCCTGGCCCTTGGCCGGCGGGCCCGCCCCGCGCTGCCGCCCGTACTGGAGCGTGCCGGGGTCGCCGTCGACACCGCCCGGCGCAGCGCCACCCGGGACGGGCACCGGCTCGCGCTGTCCCGCAAGGAGTTCGCGGTGCTGGAGGCGCTGCTGCGCGCCGAGGGCGCCGTCATCAGCAACGACGACCTGATCGAGCAGGTGTGGGAGCAGGACACCAGCTACTCCACCAACGCCGTCCGCGTCACCCTCAGCAAGCTCCGCGCCAAGCTGGGCGAGCCGCCGCTGATCGAGACCGTGCCGGGCGCGGGCTACCGGGTCGCGGCCCGGTGAGCGGGCGCCCGGCGACGCGGCTGCTGCGCACCGAGCGCGGCCGCCTCACCGCCCTGTACGGCTCCCTGCTGCTCCTGGCGGGCGGCGGCCTGGTGGCGCTGGTCTACGTCCTCGTCGGCCAGGGCCTGTACGCGAGCGTCAGCGGGGCCGTCCGTACCGTCTCGCCGGCCTACGTCCTCCAGTCGCCGGGGCCGCCCGTCCCCGGCCGGACCTTCGCCCCCGGCTGCCCCTGCCAACCGGCGCAGAAGCTGCCCCCGGGCCAGACCCCCACCCCCGAGCAGCTCAAGGGCTACGCCTACACCCAGAACCTCTCCGATGCCGTCACCGACGCCACCCGGCACCGGCTGCTGATGTACTCCCTCCTCGCGCTGGCCGTCTTCGCCGTGCTGTCGATCTGGCTCGCCTGGTGGATGGCCGGCCGGGTGCTGCGCCCCGTCGGCGTGATCACCGAGACCGCGCGCCGCCTGTCCGGGGAGAACCTGGACGAGCGGATCTCCCTCGACGCGCCGCCCGGCGAGCTCAAGTAGCTGGCCGACACCTTCGACGCGATGCTGGGGCGGATGGAGCAGCTGGTCTCCGCGCAACGGCGGTTCGCGGCGAACGCGGCGCACGAACTGCGCACCCCGCTGGCCGTGCAGCGGGCGGCGGCCGAGATCGGCCTGGCGGGGGACCCGTCGCCGGAAAAGGTGGCCCGGATCCGCGCCAAGCTGATCGGTGTCGCCGACTCCAGCGAACACCTCATCGAGTCGCTGCTGCTGCTCGCCGTCTCGGAACAGGGGCTGGAGTCCACCGGTCCGGTGGACCTGGCTGCGCTCGCGGCGGCCGAGCTGGCGGCCTGTCCGCAGCAGGGGCTGACCGTCGTACGGACCCTCGCGCCGCTGACCGTGCCGGGCGACCGGACCCTGCTGGGGCACCTGCTGCGGAACCTGCTGACCAACGCGGTACGCCACAACCGCGCGGACGGCCGGATCACCGTGTCCACCTCCGCCGAGGGGGAACTGACGGTGTCGAACACCGGCCCCGTGATCGATCCGGCGGACGTGCCGGGGCTGCTGGAGCCCTTCCGCAGACGCGCCGAACGGCTGCACACCGCAGGTGAGGGCGCCGGGTTGGGGCTGTCGATCGTGGCCTCGATCGCGCGTGCGCACGGGGCGGAGCTGACGGCAGAGGCCAATCCGGCCCCGGAGGGAGGCCTCACGGTCCGCGTCCGCTTCCCGCCTCCCGCCTCCCGCTGACCCGCGAGGCGCGCACGTCGTAACCACCCGGGCTCCGGGGGCCTGCTGATGTACGGTCGGAGGAATGAGCCAGCACGACCGAGCCCGCTCCCGCCCGTCCCGCAAGCCCCGTGCGATCCGCAGGAACCGCCGGGTGGCCCTCGCCGCCGTGCTCGGCCTGGCGACCTTCACGGCCGGCTGGGTGTTCGTGGCCCAGGACCCGGACAAGGCCTCCGACCCCCGGCCGCAGGCCCGCGCGGACGCCCGCCCGCAGGCGGAGGACCGTGCCGCGCGTGATGCGCAGCGGGCCGCCGCCCAGCAGGATGCCCGGCGGGCCGCGCAGCAGGCCGCCGCTCCGCAGGGGCTGCCCGGCGTCAGCGAGCAGACCCGGGCCCGGATCCCGGCCGAGTCCCGTCAGCTCATCCTGGTCACCGGCAAGTCGGTGGACTCCTCGGAGTCCACCGCCACCTTCTACACGCGCCCCGCGGCCGGCGCCGACTGGGTCCGGACCGAGAGCTGGCCGGCCCGCAACGGGGCCAAGGGCTGGTCCGTCGAACGCACGTACGGAGATCTGACCTCGCCGATGGGCGTCTTCGCACTCACCGACGCGGGCGGCCTGCTGTCGAAGCCGCCCGGGACCCGGCTCCCGTACGACAAGAGCAACGGCTTCGTCCCTTCGGGCCTCGGGGTGAACGGGGAGTCCCTGGCGGGCTCCTTCGACTACGTCGTCGCCATCGACTTCAACCGCAGGCCGGGCCGGTCCCCGCTGGACCCGGTCATGCCGGACGGCGAGGACAAGGGCGGCAACATCTGGCTGCACGTGGACCACGACGGGCCCTCGCAGGGCTGCGTGGGCATCCCGAAGGCGGCCATGCAGAAGGTCCTGGAGACCCTCGACCCGGCGGCCAAGCCGGTCATCGTGATGGGGCCGGAAGGCTTCTGAGGCGGGCGAGACGGGGCCGCAGCAGCAGCCCGATGTAGGCGAGGTCGAAGACGCTGCACAGGATCCCGAGACCGAGGATGAACGGCGCGTCCTCCAGCACCCCGAACAGCAGGGTCGGGGCGAGCGTCCCCAGCCATTTGGCGACGGCGATGGTCAGGGACTGCCCGAGCGGCCCCTGCCGGGAGGCGTACAGGGCGATGAACAGGCCGGACATCAGCAGGTTCTGCAGGAACGCCGAGTACCGGCTCGCGTCGTGCGCCCCGAAGTGCGCCAGGAACATCCACTGCACGGCGAATCCCGTACCGAACACCAGGACCGACCAGGTGGCGAACAGCGGCCGGGTCACGAACTCCGGCAGCTCGGCCCGCCCGAAGCGCAGGTAGGTGTAGACGATCACCAGGTCGGCCACGGCCCACACCACGTTGACCACGCCCTGAGTGGAGACCCCGACCGAGATGTCGCGGGCCGCGTAGGTCGCCTCCCAGGCGAAGTTGAGTGCGAGCGCGGCGACGGGCATCGCGTACGTCCGGTCCCGCAGCCCGACGCGGATCGCCTCCACGTACACGACCGTCCAGGCGATCCCGCTGACCAGCGTGAGTATCAGATCCACCCGCGCACCCTAGCGAGGGGAACGGCGCAGGGGAACGCCCCCTGTTCGGCCGGGCGTGTGTCACACCCCTTGTCTGACGGTCCGTCAGCTACGACGATGGCCCCGCACCGATATGACGAATCGGCAGACGAAGGCGAGGCGGGCCCGTCATGGCGCGCGTATTTCCGCAAGGCCGGCTGGTGTACGGGATGCAGCTCCCGGTCCAGTCGCAGAGCACCATCTACGCCGAGCCCTGGGAGGCGTCGGCCACCGCCGCCGATCTCGCCGGTATCGCGCGGGCCGCCGACCGGGCCGGCTTCGGGTACGTGGCCACCTGTGACCACGTGGCCATCCCGCGGCGGCTCGCCGGCCCCATGAGCACCGTCTGGTACGACCCGGTGGCGACCCTGTCCTTCCTGGCCGGCATCACCGAGCGCGTGCGGCTGCTGAGCCACGTCGCGATCCTGGGCCTGCGCCACCCGCTGATCAGCGCCAAGCAGTACGCCACCCTCGACCACCTCTCCGGCGGCCGGCTGATCCTCGGGGTGGGCGCCGGGCATGTGCAGGAGGAGTTCGAGATCCTCGGCGTGGACTTCGCGCGCCGCGGCGCCGTCCTCGACGAGACCCTGGACGCGCTGCGGGCGGCGCTGGGGCCCGAGGAGTACCCGGAGTTCGAGGGCGAGCTGTTCTCCTTCAAGGACCTCGGCCAGCTGCCCCGGCCCGCGCAGGAGCGGATCCCCGTCTGGGTCGGAGGCTCCTCGCCCGCCGCCGTCCGCCGCGCCGCCGTACGCGGGGACGGCTGGCTCCCGCAGGGCGACCCGCGCGACAAGCTCCCGCAGCAGATCGCCCGGATCGGGGAGCTGCGCGAGGCGGCCGGGGTCACCCATCCCTTCGAATTCGGCGCGATCACCGAGGCGCTGTACGTCGGCGAGCCCGGCTGGGACACCGGCCGCCGCACCCTCACCGGCAAGGCGGAGGCGCTCGCCGAGTCCCTGCGGGAGTACAAGACGCTCGGCGTGGACCAGATCCAGGTGCGCTTCCGCAGCCGCGACCGCGCCGAACTCGTCGACCAGATCACCGCTTTCGGGGCCGAGGTGGCCCCCCTCCTCAACGACTAGGGGCTGACGGACCATGGGCAAGCTGGACGGGCGCGTCGTCATCATCACCGGCGCGGCACGCGGGCAGGGCGAGCAGGAGGCCCGGCTCTTCGCCGCCGAGGGGGCGCGGGTGCTCCTCGGTGACGTGCTGGACGAGCAGGGCGCGGCGGTGGCCAAGGACATCGGTGAGGACCGGGCCCGGTACGTACGGATGGACGTGAGCCGCGAGGAGGACTGGGCGGCCGCGATCGCCGTCGCGAAGGAGACCTTCGGCCCGATCGACGGTCTGGTCAACAATGCGGGCATCCTGCGCTTCAACGAGCTGACCGCGACCCCGCTGGAGGAGTTCCAGCAGGTGGTCCAGGTCAACCAGGTGGGCGCCTTCCTCGGCATCAAGGCGGTGGCCCCCGAGATCGAGGCGGCCGGTGGCGGCACCATCGTCAACACCTCCTCGTACACGGGCCTGACGGGCATGGCGTACGTCGGCACGTACGCCGCCACCAAGGCGGCGATCCTCGGCCTCACCCGGGTGGCCGCGCTGGAACTGGCGGGCAAGGGCATCCGGGTCAACGCGATGTGCCCGGGCGCCGTGGACACCCCGATGGCCAACCCGGGCCTGCTGGACCCGGCGAACATGACCGACGAGGCCCGGGACGCAATGGCCGAGCTCTACAAGCGGGTGGTCCCGCTGGGGCGGGTGGGGCAGCCGGAGGAGATCGCGAAGCTGGCGCTCTTCCTGACGGGCGAGGACTCCTCGTACATCACCGGCCAGCCGTTCGTGATCGACGGCGGCTGGCTGGCTGGCGTCAGCATTCTCTGATGGAGCGTCAGGTATTGACGCTCACGCCCCGGCAGTGGAACAGTCGAGACATCGAATCTGACGGAACGTCAGAAATCAAAGGACGGTGAACCCCCTTGGAATTCGGGCTCTTTGTGCAGGGATACGTGCCTGAGGCGCGGTCCAAGGTCGACCCCGAGGCAGAGCACAAGGCGCTGATCGAGGAGACCGAGTACGTCATACAGGCGGACAAGTCCGGCTTCAAGTACGCCTGGGCCTCCGAGCACCACTTCCTTGAGGAGTACTCGCACCTGTCGGCGAACGAGGTGTTCCTCGGGTACCTCGCGCACGCCACCGAGCGCATCCACCTCGGCTCCGGCATCTTCAACCCGCTCGCCCCGGTGAACCACCCGGTGAAGGTGGCCGAGAAGGTCGCCATGCTCGACCACCTCTCCAAGGGCCGCTTCGAGTTCGGCACCGGCCGCGGCGCGGGCAGCCACGAGATCCTCGGCTTCCTGCCGGGCATCGAGGACATGAACGGCACCAAGGAGATCTGGGAGGAGACCATCGCGGAATTCCCCAAGATGTTCCTCCAGGAGGAGTACGAGGGGTTCCAGGGCAAGCACTGGTCGCTCCCGCCGCGGAAGATCTTCCCCAAGCCGTACGGCAAGGCCCACCCGGCCATGTGGTACGCCGCCGGCTCCCCGTCCTCGTACGCGATGGCGGCGAAGAAGGGCCTCGGCGTCCTGGGCTTCAGCGTGCAGAAGGTCTCCGACATGGAGTGGGTCCTCGACCAGTACAAGACGGCCATCCGGGAGGCGAAGGCCATCGGTGCCTTCGTCAACGACAACGTCATGGTCACCTCCACCGCGATCTGCGCCGAGACCCACGACAAGGCCGTCGAGATCGCCGTCAACGCCAACATGAACCGCTTCCAGTCGCTGGTCTTCCGCTACCACGACACCTTCCCGCGGCCCGAGGCGATCCCGCAGTGGCCCGAGACCCTGCCGGAGTACAACGCGGAGATCATCGAACTGCTGATCGCGGAAGAACTGCTGATCTGCGGCGACCCGTCGGAGGTCCGGGCCCAGTGCAAGCGCTGGGAGCAGGCCGGCGCCGACCAGCTGTCCTTCGGCCTGCCGACCGGTGTCTCACCCGAGGACACGATGACGACGATCAAGCTGATCGGCGAACACGTGATCCCCCACATCGACACGGACCCGGTCCACCGCACGACCCGCTTCCGCCAGGCCGTCTGATCTTCAGCCCCGCCGGCGTTTGAGGCGCGGGGTGTGGGGCGGAGCCCCACGTGCCCCGGCCGGCCGGCGCGTGTACGGGGACGGCGTCTTCCCGGACCGCCGTCCCGCACGGCCCCGGCCGGGCGGCCACCGGCCGGGGCCACATCCAGCCTCGCCGGCCATCTCCAGCCCCGCCAGGGGGTACCTCCCAGCGGTAGCCGGGGGAGTTTGAGGCGCGGGTCCGGGCGGAGCCCGGTGCCCGGCGGAGCCGGGTTCCCCGGGGCTCCGCCCTGGACCCCGCGCCTCAAACGCCGGCGGGGCTCCAAGTGTGAAGGGACGTCATGCTCGACCACCTGATCAAGGGCGCGACCGTCGTGGACGGCACCGGCGCCCCCGCCCGCGTCGCGGACGTGGGGATACGCGACGGCCGGATCGCGGCGATAGCCGCACCCGGCACCGTCACCGAAGAGGCCCGCACCACCGAGGACGCCACCGGCCTGGTCCTCACCCCCGGCTTCATCGACCCGCACACGCACTACGACGCCCAGCTCTTCTGGGACCCGTACGCCACGCCCTCCATGAACCACGGCGTCACCACCGTCGCCGGCGGCAACTGCGGCTTCACCCTGGCCCCGCTCAACCCGGCCCGCCCCGAGGACGCCGACTACACCCGCCGCATGATGAGCAAGGTCGAGGGCATGGCCCTCAAGGCCCTGGAGGAGGGCGTCGACTGGACCTGGTCCACCTTCGGCGAGTACCTCGACGCCCTGGAGGGCCGGATCGCCGTCAACGCCGGGTTCATGGTCGGCCACTGCGCCCTGCGCCGCCACGTGATGGGTGAGGACGCCGTCGGCGGCCAGCCCACCCCCGAGCAGATGCAGCAGATGCTCGACCTCTTCCACGACGCCATGAACGCCGGCGCCTGGGGCCTGTCCACCACCCAGTCCTCCACCCACTCCGACGGGTCCGGCGCCCCCGTGGCCTCCCGCCACGCCCGGCCCGCCGAGCTGCTCGCGCTGTCGAAGGCGGTCGCCGAACACGAGGGCACCCAGCTGGAGGCCATCGTCGCCGGCTGCCTCGACCAGTTCTCGGACGACGAGATCGACCTGTTCGTGGAGATGAGCGCCGCCGCCGGCCGGCCCCTCAACTGGAACGTCCTCACCATCGACGCCTCCGTCCCCGAGCGGGTCCCGCGCCAGCTGATACCCAGCGAGCGCGCCCGCAAGGCAGGCGGCCGGATCGTCGCGCTGACCATGCCCATCCTCACCCCCATGAACATGTCGCTGGGGACCTTCTGCGCGCTCAACCTCATCCCCGGCTGGGGCGAGATCCTCGGCCTGCCCGTCCCCGAGCGGATCGAAAAGCTCCGCGACGCCGGCGTACGCGCCGAGATGCTGCGCCGCGCCGACAGCAAGGAGGCCGGCGTCTTCCGCCGCCTCGCCCACTTCGGCCGCTACGTCATCGGCGACACCTACAGCAAGGAGAACGAGGGCCTCTCCGGCCGGGTCGTGAACGACATCGCCGCCGAACGGGGCCAGGACCCCTTCCAGTGCCTGGTGGAGATCTGCTCCAACGACGACCTGCGCACGGTGCTCTGGCCGATGCCCACCGACAACGATCCGGCGAGCTGGGCCCTGCGCCAGGAGACCTGGCAGCACGAGGACGTCATGCTCGGCGGCTCCGACGCCGGCGCACACCTGGACCGGATGTGCGGGGCCCCGTACACGACCCGTTTCCTCGGGGACTGTCTGCGCGGCCGCAAGCTCGTTCCGCTGGAGCAGGCGGTACGGATGCTCACCGACGACCCGGCCCGGCTGTTCGGGCTGCGCGAACGCGGCCGCCTCGCCGAGGGCTTCCACGCGGACCTGGTCCTCTTCGACCCCGAGCGGATCGAGGCCGGTCCCGCGACCCTGGTCCACGACCTGCCCGGGGACAGCCCGCGGCTGGACGCGCGGGCCATCGGCATCGTCTCGGTACGGGTCAACGGCGTGGAGACCATCCGCGACGACGAAGTGACGGGGGCGATCCCCGGGATCGTGCTCCGGTCGGGCCGGGACACGAGGACGGTGAGCACCCGTTGACCGCGCAGAAGCTCTACATCGGCGGCGAGTGGGTGGAGCCCGCGGGCGGCCACTACGAGGTGATCAACCCGGCGGACGAGTCGGTGGTCGGGCTCGCGCCCGAAGCCTCGCGCCTGCAGGTCGAGGAGGCGGCGCGCGCCGCGGCCGAGGCCTTCGAGGGCTGGTCCCGTACGACGCCCGAGGCGCGCGCGGCGATCCTGGACCGGGCCGCGGACATCATGCAGCGGGAGTACGAGCCGTGGGCGGTGCTGGCCCGGCAGGAGACGGGCGCACCGACCGGCATCGCGCGCGGCATGCAGGTCGGGGTGGGCGTCACCCGCTTCCGGCGGTATGCGAAAGGGGCCCTCGAAGCGGTCGAACGGGGCCTGCCGCCGCAGGTTACGGAGGCCGGCCCGATGGGGCGGGCGAGCATCCTGGGCGCGCTGGAGGTACGCCAGCCGGTCGGGGTGGTCACCTGCATCACCTCCTACAACAACCCCTGGGCGAACCCGGCGGGCAAGGTGGCCCCGGCCCTGGCCATGGGCAACACGGTGGTGGTCAAGCCGGCGCCGCAGGACCCGCTGTCGGTGTTCAGGATGGCGGACGCCCTGCACGAGGCCGGGGTGCCGGCGGGCGTGGTGAACGTCGTGGGCGGCCAGGCGGTGGAGGTCGGCGAGGCCGCCGTCGACTCGCCGGACGTGGACATGGTCTCCTTCACCGGTTCCACGGCCGTCGGGCAGCGCATCGCCGAGGTCTGTGGCCGCTCCATGAAGCGGCAGCTGATGGAACTCGGCGGCAAGGGCGCGGCGATCGTCTTCGAGGACGCGGACCTGGACGCGGCGGTGATGGGGATCGGGACGACCTTCTCCTTCTACTCCGGGCAGATCTGCACGGCTCCGACCCGGGTGATCGCCCACCGGTCCGTCCACGACCGGCTGATCGAGAAGCTGACCGGCTACCTGGCCTTCATGAAGGTCGGCGATCCGGCGGCGCCGGGCACGGTCGTCGGCCCGGTGATCTCGGCGGTGCACCGCGACCGCGTGGAGTCGTACATCGAGCTGGGGAAGAAGGAGGGGGCCCGGATCGCGTACGGCGGCGAGCGCCCGGTGGTGGGGGACGGCCGCGGCTTCTACGTGGCTCCGACCCTGCTGGTCGACTGCACGAACGACATGCGGGTGGTCCGTGAGGAGATCTTCGGCCCGGTGGTCGTGGTCGTCCCCTTCGACGGCGACGAGGAAGAGGCGGTCCGGCTGGCCAACGACAGCGACTTCGGGCTGCTGAGCTACGTGTGGTCGGGGGATTCGGCGCGCGCGTTCCGCGTGGCGCGGCGGCTGCGGTCGGGCGGCGTCGGGGTCAACACCATCGGCCGCAACATGGAAGCGCCGTTCGGCGGCTTCAAGCGCAGCGGGGTGGGGCGGGACGTGGGCTCGTACGCGCTGCACGCGTACAGCGAGATGCAGTCGATCGTCTGGACGGGCTGAGGCCCGGCGGTACGGCGTTACGGGGTCCGGCCGGGGTGGATACCCCGGCCGGACCCCGAACTAGTTCTGCGGCCAGCTGTATCCGAGGGACTCGGCGAGTTCGCCGCTGCCCCGCTGGAGGTGGGCGTAGCCCTTCGGGTCGGACCTCGCGATCCGTTCCAGCGCGGCGGCCGCCCGGTCCTGCGGCGGGAGGCCGTCGTCGTCGGGCAGGCGCCACTCGAAGTACAGCCGCAGCGGGGTCCCGTCCGGCCCCTCGGCGCCGTCCGGGGGCGAGAACGCCAGCCACAGCACTGTCGTGTGCGGCTCGTGCCAGTCGGTCCCGATCCAGGTGGCGGCGAGGTCCCAGCGCCGCAGCAGCTCCGTCCGCTCCCGCAGACCGGCGGTGATCAGCCGCGCCGTGCGCCGGGCCGGCCAGCACCAGGAGTGGTCCCGCTCGGCACGTTCGAGCTCGGCGTCGTAGGCGGCCGCGTCGAAGCGGTACGCGGGCGGCTGCGGGCCGCTCGCCCCGCGCCAGCCGTCCCACACCACCTCCGCGCCGTCCCGGCGGATCGTCACGTACAGCGCGCCGCAGCAGCCCTCGGTGCAGGACGCCTCGGCGAGCTGTACCTCGCGCGGCTCGGGCCCGGCGCGCAGGGCGCCGTTGTCGATCAGGTACTCGGGAGCGTTGCCCGGGCCCTTCCCGAACAGGGCGGGAAGCAGCGGGAGTCCGTCGACGAGGATCCGGGTCTCGACGGAGTTCGAGTCCGGGGCGTCGTGGACCACGGCCAGCTCCCAGCGCGGGTGCGATCCCGGCGGCGGCGCGGGGACGAACGGCTTCCGCCCGGTGCGCCGGATCCAGTCCGCGCGGCGGCGTTCCGCCCCGGGAGGGGGCTCGGCGCCGGGCGTCCACGCGGGCCCGTCCAGCAGCCGCCCAAGGCCGCCGAGCAGGGCCTCCCGCCGGTGGGGCCGCCAGTTCAGCAGTGCGGCGGGACCGCTGTGCAGGTCGAGGGCGGTCGACAGCAGCAGCTCGTGGAACTGCGGGGTCGGGGGCAGCCAGTCGGCATACCCGACGAGGTACGCGTACACGGACCTGGCCGGCAGGTAGTCGAGAACCTCCGGCCGTTGTCCCGGATCACGGGACATCCGGTGCAGCAGGCGGCCCGCCACAGCCAGCAGTTCGGGGTCCACAGGACGGGCGCGCAGCAGCCCGGCGAGGTCGGCGGCCTCGGCGATGCGCCGGGGGAGGAGGGCCTGTGGCTCGTCGGGCACCGCGACCAGCGCGGCCCGGACGGCCTCCGCGTCGCCGGTGGCGATCGCGGCGGCGAGCGGGGTCAGCCGCTCGGACCGGTCCCGGCCGCGGATCACCAGGAGGGCGGCCGCCTGCCGGTCGAGCGGGTCGAGTGCTGCGCTCGCCGCGGATCCGAGGCCGCAGAGCGTGCCGAGGGCTTTGAGGCAGGGCACGTCCTCGGGCTCGCCGAGGCGGATCAGCAGGGCGATGCCGATGCCGACGGCCGCCACGGAGGTGCCGGTGCGGGTCAGCTGCCGGGCGGTGCGCCGGGCGGCTTCCTCGTCGGTCAGGGTGAGCCGTGCGGTGTGCGCGCGCAGGGTGCGGTGGGTCATACCCAGCTCGCGGGCCCGCCGGTGGACGGCCTCGGCGGCCCGTACGGGGTCGGGGTCGGCCAGGGGAGGAGCGAGCGCGGCGGTGATTTCGGCCCGCGCCTCTTGCCAGGTCAGATGGGTTCGGGAGGGCTCCGGCGGGGATCCGTCGGGCAAGGGGTAGCCCTTGCGCGGGACCTGGCCGTCCGGCTCGATGCCGTGCCGGAAGAGGGCGTAGTCGTACAGGGACGTCGTCCGGGGGGCGAGCGGCTCGCGCTCGTCGCGGACGCTCATCGGGCGGGGTGGGACTCGATTCCGTAGGTCATGCCGAGAGCGTGTCAGGCGGGGTCAGGACGCGTCCAGCGAAAAAGGGGCCTCGCCGCGGACCCGGCCGTTGATCTGGAGCTGCACCAGGTGCTCGCCGGAGTGGTAGCGGCGGGTGGTGATGGGCTTGAAGGAGTGGCGCTTGGTGCCGCCGAGGGTTTCGCCGGGGGCCAGGGCGCGGGTGACGAGCTTGAACACCTTCGGGGTGCGGGTGCCGTTGGCCTTCGCGTGGTGGACGACGTAGTCGATGACCAACTGGGCCGGGAGCGGGCCGGTGTTGGTGACCGTCCAGTCGAAGACGAGGTACTCGCCGACGGCGATCCGCGGATCGGCGACCACCGGGCCGCTCACGGTGACGGGCACGTCGGGGGAGTGGCCGAGCAGGGCCAGTGCCTCGGGCCGCCCGGCCTTGATCAGGGTGCGCAGTCCGTGGCGCACGACGCGGTCGGTGGTGGCCTCCGGCTCGGCCAGCCAGCGGCCCGCGGCCTCGACCGCGAGGGCGGGGTGGTCGCGGCTGATGTCGTTGAGGTGGTTGGAGACGGAGCGGCGGACGTACTCGGACCCGTCGCGGTAGAGGGCGTCCAGCACCGGCAGGGCCGGCCGCGGGTCGGCGACGAAGGCGGGCAGCTGCGGGGCCCACGGCAGCCGGGGCCGGGTGCCCTCGCTGGCGAGGCGGCGTACGTGCGGGTCCGGGTCGGCCGTCCACTTCCGTACGACGGCCAGGGCGCGGTCCGGGTCGGCGCGCAGGAACGGCCTGACCGCGGACTCGGCGGTGAGCCGGGAGGTGAGGTCGTGCAGCAGGTC
Organism: Streptomyces sp. NPDC030021; assembly: GCF_055574035.1. Taxonomy (NCBI): domain Bacteria; kingdom Bacillati; phylum Actinomycetota; class Actinomycetes; order Kitasatosporales; family Streptomycetaceae; genus Streptomyces; species Streptomyces sp. NPDC030021. The sequence continues at coordinate 7,181 of NZ_JBVIAH010000029.1, read as the reverse complement.
CAGCCCGGGCTCGAACGCCTCCAGCCCGCGGACGGCGACGGCCTCGTTGACGGGGAAGGTCATCCAGCCCTCGAAGCCGGGCCCGGCGAGGGCGGTGCGTACGACGTCCTCGAAGGCGGGCCATGCGTCGGGGAGGTCGTCGAGCACGGCGTCGCGGACGGCGGCGACGCGGCCGCTGAAGGTCAGCCCGTCGAGGGCGTCGGCGCGGGCGCGCAGGGCTGGCGAGGACGGGCGGCCGCCCGCTCGGGCGAGCAGTCGGGCGAGGGTGGTGACGGTGTCCGCGCTGAGGAGCTCATCGGCCGTGGGCATGGGGCCAGTCTCGCCGATGACGCCCCGGTCCGGTGGCCGGTCCCGGGGGGGGGGGGGGGGGGGGGGGGGGGAGTAGAGGTACGAGGGTGGGTCTCCCCTCACCCTCCCCGCAGCCGGCGTTAGAG
>NZ_JBVIAH010000029.1:0-6737 GCF_055574035.1 Streptomyces sp. NPDC030021 | reverse complement strand
CCCTTCCCCCTGCCCCCCCCCCCCCCCCCCCCCCCCCCCCCCCCCTCCCCCCCCCCCCCCCCCCCCCCCCCCCCCCCCCCCCCCCCCCGGGACCGGTCATGCCGGGTCGCCCGCTCAGTCCACGTAGTAGTCGGTGAGGACACAGCCCTTCACGAGGGCCGGTTCCTTCCGGTAGCCGCTCGGCGCGGTGAACTTCTCGTGGCAGTTCAGCATCAGGAGTCCGGCCTGCGGTTTCAGCAGGGCGCTCATGGAGTCCGAGTCCACGGATCCCACGGCGAAGTCCTGCCCGATGACGATGCCGGCGTTGGGGTTCCCACCCGCCTGCGCGGCGATCTCGGCCTTGAAGGCGGTCTGGAAGGCCTTCGGGTCCTTGATCATGTAGATCGTGGTGCGGCCGCCGTCGCACGTTCCGCGCTCGATGACGGTGGCGGCCTTGATGAACTTCTCGTCCGGACCCGTGCTCGATCCGCTGCTGCCCGGGGTGACGGGCTTGATCGGGTCGCAGTCGGTGAACCGGCCGACGAAGCGGGCGGCCGCGGCCATGGTGGCCGCCTTGGGCAGCTTCTGGAAGGCCGTCCCGTCCTTGGGGGCGTTCCCGTTGACCCCGCCGTTCTTCGTCGGGTTCTCCAGCGTGCCCTCGTTCGGTCCGCCGTCGGTGTCGGCGCCGGTGCCGCCGTCCGCGCCGGAGCCGACACCGATGACCGGTGCCGCGCCGCTCTCGCCTCCGCCACAGGCGGTGAGGGTGAGCAGGGCGGCGACGGCCGTGGCCGATGCCAGGAGTGCTGTGCTGGTGCGCATGAGTGTTTTCGTCCCCCGTGTAAATGACCTTGAACGGCGGCGACTCTAGGCCGGTGATCATGGCCACGGCAAACCCGCCCGGATCCCCCGTTACCACTGGTCACCGCAAAGTCACGACGGAAACTTTGAAAATGCGCAAAACGGACATGGCTGCGGTTTCCGCATGCCGAAAGAGTCTCGGTCGGGCCTGCCGAAGCGCGGGCGCACGCCAAAGTGAACCTTGCATTAAGTGCTTGTGAACGGTCTCGGTCTCAGGATTCGAAGGCGTTCGGGGGTGTTGAGTTCTGGACTCCGATCATCCAGATGTGGAAAACGCAGCATCTAACGTCCTGACTCATGACTCAGCTGGACGTTCGGCCTCGGGCCGGAGACACGGTAAGCGGCGTCGCCGAGGGCGACGTTCGCGGCAAGGGCCTCGGCAAGGGGTCCGTCGGACTGGTCGGAAGCGCCGTCATCGGCATCTCGACCGTCGCCCCGGTCTACTGCCTGACCTCGACCCTCGGCTCCACCGCCGGTGAGGTCGGCATGCAGATGCCCGCGATCTTCCTCGCCGGCTTCCTCCCGATGCTCCTGGTCGCCTTCGCCTACCGCGAGCTCAACAAGGCCATGCCGGACTGCGGCACTTCCTTCACCTGGACCGTCAAGGCCTTCGGCCCGCGGATCGGCTGGATGTGCGGCTGGGGCCTGGTCATCGCCACGATCATCGTGCTCTCCAACCTCGCGGGCGTCGCCACCTCGTACTTCTGGCTGCTGGCCGGCGAGATCACGAACAATCCGTCGATCGCCGCCCTGGACGACGACAAGCTCGTCCACATCGTCACCTGCCTCACGCTGATCGCCGTCGCGACCGCCATCAGCTACCGCGGCATGACCGCCACCAAGGGCGTCCAGTACGCCCTGGTCGGCCTCCAGCTCGTCGTGCTCGCCATCTTCGTCGCCATGGCCTTCCAGAAGGCCTCCGCCGGCACCTTCGACACCGGCCTGGACTTCTCCTGGTCCTGGATGAACCCCTTCGCGGTCGAGTCCATGGCGGCCTTCACCGCCGGACTCTCGCTCTCGATCTTCATGTACTGGGGCTGGGACGCGTGCCTGGCCACCAACGAGGAGACCACCGGCTCGACGAAGACCCCCGGCCGCGCCTCGCTCATCGCGATGATCGTCCTGGTCGGCTCCTACCTGGCCACCGGCGTCGCCGCACAGATGGCCGTCGGCTCCGGCGGCGAGGGCCTCGGCCTCGCCAACGAGGAGACCTCGGGCAACGTCTTCGCCGCCCTCGCCGGCCCCGTCATGGGCCCGGTCCTCGGCATCCTGCTCTTCGTGGCCGTCCTGGCCTCCGCCGCGGCCTCCCTGCAGACCACCTTCATCCCGGTGGCCCGCACGGTCCTCGCCATGTCGACGTACGAGGCCCTGCCGCCCTCCTACGCCAAGGTCCACCCGCGCTTCAAGACCCCGGGCCGCGCCACCGTCATGGCGGGCGTCGCGACCGGCGTCTTCTACACGGTCATGACCCTGGTCAGCGAGAACGTCCTCACCGATACGATCTTCGCGCTCGGCCTGATGATCTGCTTCTACTACTCGCTGACGGCCTTCGCCTGCGCGTGGTACTTCCGCGGCGAGCTGCGCCGCTCCGCCCGCGACCTGTTCTTCAAGGGCGTCTTCCCGATCCTGGGCGGCCTGCTGCTGGCCGCGGTCTTCTTCAAGACCCTCTACGACGCCTGGGACCCGTCCTACGGCTCGGGCTCCACGCTCCCCGGCCTCGACGTCGGCAACGTCTTCGTCATCGGCGTCGGCCTGCTGGCCCTCGGCCTGGTGATCATGTTCGTCACCGAGCGCCGCAGCCCGGCCTTCTTCCGCGGCGAGGTCCTGACGAAGTCCACCCCGGCCCTGGTGGTCGAGGACTGACCGTCCCCGCGCCCCTGCGCCCCACCCGCCGAGTCATGCCCCACGGCCCCGGATCGATTCCCCCGATCCGGGGCCGCGGGCGTTTCCGGGCCGTTCCACGGCGCCAACCCGGGCGCGGGCGGTGACCAGGTGTGCGGCGGGGTCGTTGGACGGTGCATGAACGCCTTGAAGCGCACCCTTGCCGCCCTGGTCGTCTCCGGTGGCGCCCTCGCCCTCGTACCCGCCGCCGCGCACGCCGACGAGGCACCCGACCAGGCGCCCCCGGTCGTCGGCCGGGTCGTGGACATCGTCGACCACCCGACCCAGGCCGTACAGGACACCAAGACCGCGGTGGGCGCGACCACCCAGGCGGCCGGATCCGCCGGCCAGGCCACGGACTCCTCCCTCAAGGGCGCCGGCGCGGCCCTGACCGCCGGCCTCCCCAAGACCCCGAAGGTCGAGTGACCTCAGCCCCCTGGACCCGGGAGCACGGGGACGAGCTCATCGATGCCCGGGAGGCCGGGCTCCCGGGCGGCGGTGCTCGTTGAGCAGGGCATGATCCTCTGGCTGCTCAACCACCTCAGCACCTTCGTCATCGCCGTCCTCCTGGTCGGCGGCCTCACCGGCCTCGCCGTGGCCGGGAGCGTGGCCGCCCGCCGCCGCTTCCCGCACCTGGCCCGGGGCGAACACAACGAGATGGTCGGGGTCGCGCTCGGCATGTTCGGCGCGATCTACGGCATCATCCTCGCCTTCGTCGTCGTCACCCTGTGGACGCAGCTGGAGAACACCCAGAACATCGTCGCCAGCGAGGCCACCGACCTGGCCCTCGTCGTCCGCAGCGCCGACGCCTTCCCGCCGGCCGACCGCGACCGGGTGCAGCAGGCGGTCGGCGCGTACACGCACGCCGTCGTCGAGGTGCAGTGGCCGCTGATGCGCGACGGGCGGCCGAGCTACGAGGCGACCGGCCCGCAGACCCACGCCCTCTACCAGGCGCTCCTGGCCTACGAGCCGCAGGGCACCCGCGCCGAGACCTTCTACGCCGAGGCGGTCACCCGCCTCAACGACGTCGCGGCCCAGCGCCGGGCCCGCGTCACGATGGCCGAGAGCTCGCTGCCGATCCTGCTCCAGGTACTGGTGTACGGGGGCGCGTTCGTGATCGTCCCGCTCACCTTCCTGTTCGGGCTGCGCAGCCTGAAGATGCAGCTGCTCTTCGTATCGGCCGTGGCCGGGCTGATCGGCTTCAGCCTGCTCCTGGTGGTGGCCCTGGACCGCCCCTTCGCAGGGGACCTGAGCGTGACCCCGGAGCCCTACAAGGAGGCGGCTCTGGCCCAGTTCTGGGCCGCCGGCTGAGCGGTCCGCGGACTGTCAAGTCCCGAACTCCAGCGACATGACGCGATCCGCTCCCTCGGGCTGACTGGATGCACGGGCTCACCACCCCGCCCCGCGCGCCCCGCCTCCCGAGGAGCATTCCCATGGCCGGCATCCCCACCCGGACCCGCAACCGGACCCGCACCCGGCGTCTTGTCCTGCCCGTGGTCGTGACTGTCCTGGCCGTCCTCGCCGCCGCGGGCGCCGGCCTGGTCCACGGGGCCCGGGGCGCCCCCGCCGCACCGCGCACCCCGCACTCCTCCACCGCCCCGGCGTCCCATGACGACGGCGGCTCCGGCCACCGCCTGTGGTCGGTGTTCAAGCACCTCTGGACGAGCGTCGGCATGGCCGAGGACTTCCCGCACGTGGGCCACGACGCCGACGGGCGGCGTACCCCGACCGCCGTGTCGGTGTACGCCGCCCAGGGGCGGGACGATGCTGCGGGAGGAGGCCCGCACGCTCATACCGGTTACTTCGGGTCGCGGTTGAAGGAGGCCGCCGACCAGCGGTAGCCCAGCACCGCCAGGCCGAGGGACCAGGCGACCGCGAGCCAGCCGTTGTAGCCGATCTCGGTGCCGAGGAGCAGGCCGCGCAGGGTCTCGATGGCCGGTGTGAACGGCTGGTACTGGGCGATCGGCTGGAACCAGCCCGGCATCGCCTCGACCGGGGTGAACGCGCTGGAGATGAGCGGCAGCAGGATCAGCGGCATCGCGCTGTTGCTGGCGGCCTCGGCGTTCGGGCTGGCCATGCCCATCCCGACGGCGATCCAGGTGAGCGCCAGGGCGAAGAGGGCGATCAGCCCGAACGCGGCCAGCCACTCCAGGGCCGTGGCATCGGTGGACCGGAAGCCGATGGCGACGGCGACGGCGCCGACGAGGACCACGCTGGCGAGTGACTGCAGGACGCTGCCGACGACGTGCCCGACGAGCACGGAGCCGCGGTGGATCGCCATGGTGCGGAAGCGGGCGATGATGCCCTCGGACATGTCGGTGGAGACGGACACCGCGGCCCCGATGACGGTGCTGCCGATGGTCATCAGCAGGATGCCGGGGACGACGTACGCGATGTAGTCGGAGCGGTCGGCGGCGCCGCCGCCCATGCCGGCGCTCATCACGTCGCCGAAGATGTAGACGAAGAGCAGCAGCAGCATCACCGGGGTGAGCAGCAGGTTCAGCGTCAGCGACGGGTAGCGCCGGGCGTGCAGGAGGTTGCGGCGCAGCATCGTGGAGCAGTCGCGCACGGCGAGGGAGAGGGAGCTCATCGGACGTTCTCCTTGGACTGGTTGGGGACGGTGGCCGGGCCGGTGAGGGCGAAGAACACGTCGTCGAGGTCGGGGGTGTGCACGGTCAGCTCGTCCGCCTCGATGCCGGCGGCCTCCAGCCGGTCGAGGACCGAGCGCAGGTCGCGCTGGCTGCCGTCGCTGGGGATCTGCAGCGCCAGCGCCTCGTCGTCCCGGGTGACCTCGTGCAGGGCGAGGGCCGCGGACCGGTAGGCGGCCGGGTCGGTGAAGCGGAGGCGGACGTGCCCGCCGGGGATCAGCCGCTTCAGCTCGTCGGCGGTGCCCTGGGCGGCGATCCTGCCGTCGTTGAGCACGGCGATGCGGTCGGCGAGCTGGTCGGCCTCCTCCAGGTACTGGGTGGTGAGGAAGACGGTGACGCCGCCGGTGACGAGTTCGCGGATGATCTGCCACATGTTGTGGCGGCTGCGCGGGTCGAGGCCGGTGGTGGGCTCGTCGAGGAAGATGATCCGCGGGTCGCCGACCAGCGTCATCGCGATGTCGAGGCGGCGCTTCATCCCGCCGGAGTAGCTGGCGGCGGGCTTCTTGGCGGCCTCGACCAGGTCGAAGCGCTCCAGCAGTTCGCCGGCCACCCGCCGTCCCTCACCGCGGGAGAGGTGGTGCAGGTCCGCCATGAGGAGCATGTTCTCCTCGCCGGTGATCAGACCGTCGACGGCGGAGAACTGGCCGGTGACACCGATCGAGGCGCGCACGGCCTGCGGGTCGGCGGCCAGGTCGTGGCCGTTGATGTGGATGGCTCCGGTGCCCGGGTCCGCGCCGAGGAGGGTGGAGAGGATCTTGACGGCGGTGGTCTTGCCGGCGCCGTTCGGGCCGAGCAGGGAGAAGACCGTGCCGGCGGGGACCGCCAGGTCGATCCCGTCGAGAACGACCTTGTCGCCGTAGGACTTGCGCAGCCCGTTCGCCGCGATGGCCAGGTTGGTCATGGGGAGTGCTCCTTCGGATGCGGTGACTGCGGGTCAGATGCTGCGGGCGGTGATGTCGCCGTAGGAGGTGGTGGCGCGGATGGTGAGGCCGGCGGCGGCGCCGTCGGTGTTGGCGAGGGCGTTGCTGATCCGGCCGTAGGCGGTGCCGGCGTCGAGGGTGGCGGAGATCCCGCGGGCGGCGCCGACCGTGATGTCGCCCGCCTGGGTGGACAGTTCGACGGTGCCGCGGTGGGCCTCGGCGATCTGGAGGTCGCCCTTCTGGGTGGTGATCTGAGCGGGGCCGCCCAGGCGTCCGATGGAGACGTCGCCGGCCATGAGGGTGAGGTGGGCGCTCGCGGTCTCGTCGAGCTTGACCGTGCCCTGGGCGGCCTCGAAGGTGACGTCGCCGAGGCGGCCGACGCCGCGGAACTCGGCGGCCGCGGTCTTCGCCTCGACGCGGGAGCCGGCCGGCAGCTGGACGGTGATCTCGA
>NZ_JBVIAH010000028.1:83386-106066 GCF_055574035.1 Streptomyces sp. NPDC030021 | reverse complement strand
CCCTCCCCCCCCCCCCCTCCCCCCCCCCCCCTCCCCCCCCCCCCCCCCCTTCCCCACCCCCCCCCCCCCCCCCCTCTCCCCCCCCCCCCCCGCCCCTGCGGGAGCCGGCGGCCGCGCCCGGCCGGCCGACACCGCGGACCCGTCCGGCGGCACCTGACCGAGCCCGGCCTGCTCGTCCGCCGGTGGACCGACGCCACGAGCGGGTCAGGAACTCGTGAGGATGACGAGCTGCTGCGTCGCCCGGGTCATCGCGACATAGCGGTCGACCGCTCCTTCGATCCCCGTACCGAAGGTCTGCGGGTCGACGAGGACGACGAGGTCGAACTCCAGCCCCTTCGACAGCGCAGGGGTCAGCGACCGGACCCGGGAGGTCTCCCGGAAGGCGCCGGCCGCGTCGGCGCCGGCGCCGATGACACAGGCGACCCCGTCGGCGTGCGCGTCCAGCCAGCCGTCGAGGATCGAGTCCAGATCCGCGACGGATCCGTGCACGACGGGAATGCCGCTGCTGCGGACGGACGCCGGCACGTTGGCATCCGGGAGCGCTTCCCGGACGGCCGGCTCCGCCACCGCCATGACCTCCTCGGGCGTCCGGTAGTTGATGCTCAGGGAGGCCACGTCGATCCGGTCGAACCCGATCCGCTCCAGCCGCTCCCGCCACGACTCCGTGAACCCCTGCCGGGCCTGGGCGCGGTCCCCGACGATGGTGAAGCTGCGCGACGGGCAGCGCAGCAGCAGCATCTGCCACTCCGCGTCGGTCAGTTCCTGAGCCTCGTCCACGACGATGTGCGCGAACGGTCCGGCGAGCAGGTCCGGGTCCGCGCCGGGCAGCGCGCCTTCGTCGATCAGGCTGTCCTGCAGGTCCTTGCCGCGCAGCATCGTCACGGCGCCCTCACCGTCGTCATCGGCCGCGAGCAGGTCGTCGATGACTCCGGCCATGCGCTCACGTTCGGCCGCCACCGCGGCGCCCCGCCGCCGCAGCCGCCGCGCCGACTCCGGGTCGCCGAGCCGCTGCCGCGCCGCGTCCAGGAGCGGCAGGTCGGACACCGTCCAGGCCCGGGCGTCCGCGCGCTGCAACTGCGCCACGTCCTCGGGGGTGAGCCACGGGGCGCACATCCGCAGGTAGGACGGTACCGACCACAGGTCCCCGACGAGATCGGCCGCATCGATCGTCGGCCACGCGCGGTCGAGCGTCCCGACCAGCTCCTCGTCGTACCGCAGCGATCTGCGGAACAGGTCGGGCGAGAGGTCCTCGTCGTCGAACTTGTCGAGCAGGATCGTCAGCAGCTCCTCCCAGATCAGCTCGCGCGCCTCGTTGTGCGGAGTACCCGCGGCCGCCTCGAACGCCTCGGCCCAGTCGTCCGGGCTCAGCCAGACGTCGGACCAGGGGGTCGTGACCGTCATCCCCTCGGCCGGCGGCTCCTCGTAGATCCGGACGGCCTTCTCGATCGCCTTCACCATGTCCGCGGACGACTTCAGGAACGCCACCCGCGGGTCGGCCTCGGCCGGGGCTGCGGCCCCCTCGGCGACGAGGTCCCGCACGGTGCAGGTCTGCACGCCCTCCTCACCGAGGCTGGGCAGCACATCGGCGACATAGGCCAGGTAGGGCTGGTGCGGACCGACGAACAGCACACCGCCGCGACGGTGACCGAGGCGGGGATCGGAGTAGAGGAGATGCGCGGAGCGGTGCAGGGCCACGACGGTCTTGCCCGTGCCCGGACCGCCGTCGACGACGAGAGCACCGCGCGAGCCCGCGCGGATGATGGCGTCCTGGTCGGACTGGATGGTGGCGAGCACGTCACGCATCCGCGGCGACCGGCTGCTGCCCAGTCCGGCGATGAAGGCGGACTGGTCGTCGAGCGCGGCGTGCCCCTCGAACCCGTCGGCGGTGAACACCTCGTCCCAGTAGTCACCGATCCGGCCGCGGGTCCAGCGGTACCTGCGGCGGCTCGCCAGCCCCATCGGGCTGGCGTGGGTCGCGGCGAAGAACGGCTCGGCCGCGGGCGAACGCCAGTCGATCAGCAGCCGGCCCCCCGCGCCGTCGGTGAGGCCGAGCCGCCCGATGTACACCGGCTCGGGGTCGTCCTCGCCGACCATGCGCCCGAGGCACAGGTCCAACCCGAAGCGCCGCAGGGTCCGCAGACGACCCGTCAGCCGGTGGATCTCCACGTCCCGGTCCATCGCCTCCCGGCCCAGGCCGCCGGGGGCCCTGCGCAGTGCCTCCAGGCGGTCGGACAGCTCGCCGATCGTCTGCTGGAGGCTCTCGGCGACGGCCGCGAAGTGCTTCTCGTCGCCGCCGATCAACGCCGGGTCGGCCTTGGGGGAGAGGCGGGCGGGAAGGTCGAACGCACTGGTGGTGGTCAGGGAGTCCATATCAGCAGCTCCGATCTGCGGTGGCACCCGCGAACTCATCGAACGACCCGTCAACCGACAACAGCACACGCACTATGGGGATCTCCCGTTTCCGCAGGTCCTGGCTTCGAGGAGCGATTCTGCGGTACGAGTGGGGCCTTGCCGCAAGCCCCCCTGTGCGTTATAACTTGAGAGTGGAAAGGAGTGGGTACTCCTCCCTTCCCTTGATCGTCCGCTCCGTACGGACGTCCTCCCCGCCGAGTGGCAGCGCGCAGCGCGCCCGTCCCGGCCTCTCCCTCCCCGCCCGGTGAACCCGGCGAACCGCCGCGTTCATTCGTACGGCCGAACTGCGGATGCCGCCCCCGGCGCGCCGGTGCAGGCTGTGGGGCAAGGGGAGCCGCCTGCTCCGGCGCAGGTTCAGCGTCATCCACCGATCCTCCGGGATCCACGGCTCCCGACCCCGTAGGAGGTCAGCCATGCAGGGTGACGAAAGCGCGGGCGAACTCGCGGCACTGCGCGCCAGGGTCGCCGCCCTGGAATCGGAGGCCGCGCAACGGACTCCGCCCAAGCACCGGATGAAGTCGCTGCTGTCCGCACTCCTGATCATCATCGGCTGCGTGCTGGCCCCGCTGGGCGTCGTCGCGTCCTGGACCTCCAGCATCGTGGGGAACACGGACCGCTACGTCGCCACCGTCGCCCCGCTGGCCTCCGACCCGGATGTCCAGGCGGCCGCCGCGAACCGCGTCACCGCCGCCCTCATGGAACACCTCGACCTCGCCACCCTCCTGGAGGACGTGGCCCCCGACCAGCGGCCGCTGCTCCAGAAGGCTCTGGGCAAGCTCGGCGGCTCGCTGGAGGGCGCGGTCAGCAGCTTCGTGAAGGAGAAGGCGCAGGACGTCATCGCCTCGGACCAGTTCGAGACGATCTGGACCAACGCCAACCGCACGATCCACACCTCACTCGTCAAAGCCCTGACCGGCAGCGGCGACGGCGCGGTGGAGATCAAGAACGACGCGGTGACCATCGACCTCGCGCCGGTGATCGAACAGGTGAAAACACGGCTCGTGGACGCCGGGATGGGCGTCGCGGCCAAGATCCCCGAGATCCACACCGACTTCACCGTCGTGCAGTCCAACGACATCGGCCGGGTCAAGACGGGCTTCCGGCTTCTGGAGATCCTCGGCCTGTGGCTGCCGATCATCGCCGTGCTGCTCGTCGCCGCGGGCGTCCTGCTCTCCGCCCACCGGCGCCGCATCCTGGTCACCGCGGCCCTCGCGGTCGCGTTCTCCGTCGCCGTCCTCGGTCTCGGGCTGACCGTCTTCCGTACGGTCTACCTCAACGCCCTCCCGGACACCGTCTCCCAGGCCGCGGCCGGATCCGTCTACGACGCGATGATCCGCCTGCTGCGCACGACGATCCGGATGGTCGTGGTCCTCGGCATCGTGATCGCCCTCGCCGCCTGGCTCTCCGGCCCGGGCAAGTACGCCACGGCCGCCCGCCAGATCTGGCACTCCGGCATCGTCGCCACCCGCGCCACGGCGGACCGGCTGGGCCTGCGCACCGGCCCGGTGGGCCCGTTCATCCGGCGCCACCGCGCCTGGTTCACCTGGGGCCTGGTCGCGATCGCCGTCATCGTCTACATCCTGTGGTCCTACCCCACCGGCTGGGTGGTCGTGGGCCTCGCCCTCGCCCTGCTCTTCGCGCTCGCGGTCACGGACTTCCTCGCCGAGGACACGTCCGCCCCCGCCGAGGAGATGACCCCGAGTCCGCACCCGTCATGACGGGGCGCCGGCCGGGCCGCGGACGGCTGGCCCGCCGCGGCCCTCACCCCGGTTTCCGGCGCGGAGGTCGTCACGGTGCCCATGCTGCTCATCGGGCTCGGGCTCGGGCTGCTCGCCTCCCCGCTCGGGGCCGTCACCGTGTCGGCCGACCGGCCGAAGTGCCGGCCCGGTCCGGATCAGGCCGCGACGGCGGTCAACCGGCCGGACGCGATGGCGTCCACCAGACGCTGGTGGTCGCGCTCGTTCAGGTCGGCGTAGCTCTCCGCGAACCGCACGAGCGCCTGGTCGAAGACGCCGCTACGGCCCAGGTACGCCGCGATGGCGATCCGGTCGCCGGACCGGGCGTGCGCCCGCGCCAGGGTGACACCGCACAGGCCGGCGAAGACCCGCATGCCGCGCGGCACCATCCGGGCGGGTTCGGCGATGCCCTTCCAGTCGCGCAGCTGGCGTACGTAGAAGTCCCGGTCGACGCCGTCGATCCCGTGCGTCTGCTGCCAGCCGAGGAAGATGTCGCTCGCGGCCTGCATCAGCCGCTGACCGGCCACGACCCGCTCGCCCTGGGTGGCGTACTCGCTGGCGCCCGCGTACGCGGCGAGCACCGATTCACCGGCCTCCTTGGCCTGCAGGATCAGTGGGTCGTCGCCGTCGCGGCCCAGCAGCAGGACGATCCAGCACCGCGTGCCGACACTGCCGACGCCCACCACCTTGCGGGCCATGTCGACGATGGAGTACTGCCGCAGCAGGTGTCTGCGGTCCGTCGGGAGACTGTCGCCGTACCGCCCGACGAGGTCCCGGATCTGGTCCTCGACCGCGTCGCGCTCCTGACCCGGCAGCAGGTCGGAAGCCGGTGTGATCAGTTGCGGCACGGCGGCGAAGCGGCGGCGGCCGTCGACGACCTCGGTGAGCTTCTCGAACGCCTGCAGGCTGTCGTGCCCGCGCGCCTTGCTCAGCGCCTCGGACAGGTTCTTGCGGCCGCGGGTGTGGAGCGCGCCCTCCGCCACCGCCTGGAGGTGCGACTCGTCCACCCTCGCGTACCAGACGTCGAGGTTGTGCATCTGGGCGAAGGTACGCATCTGCTCGCGGTAGCCGGCCACCGCCGAGGTCACGATCGACGCGCGATCGCGCTCGGAGTAGCCGTTCTCCCGCCCGGCGATGACCAGGCTGGTCGCGAGCCGCTTGACGTCCCATTCCCACGGTCCGGGCAGCGTCTCGTCGAAGTCGTTGATGTCGAACAGCAGGTTCCGCTCCGGGGAGCCGAGCAGCCGGAAGTTCAGCATGTGCGCGTCGCCGCACAACTGGACCCGGATACCCGAGTCGGGTGTGCCGGCCAGATCGCCGGCCATGATCGCGGCGGCGCCCCGGTAGAACCGGAACGGCGACTCCGCCATCCGGCCGTAGCGGATCGGCACCAGCTCCTGCAACCGGCCGGCGGACTGCCGCTCGATGACTTCCATCGGATCCGCCCGGTCGGAGGCCGGCTCGAAGTCTCCGTGGGCGGATCTCGGGGAGGCTGCCCGGGCGGCCCGGCCGTTCACGGCCCGGTCCTCGGCGGAGAGCCGGGGACCGCCGTCCGTCGTGGTCGTGGTTGCGGTTGCGGTCGCGGTCGTGTCGTGCTTCGTCATCGTTGTTGACCTCCCGGCCACCAGGGCCCTGTCCCCGTCTCCCAGCATGGCACTCACCCCACACCGCTGCCCTGCGGGCGCCGCCGTCCCTCAGGGACTCTCCTGCCGCAGCCTGCCCGGCATCGGGCTGCCCAGCCGCCGGGCCAGGTACGGCTCCTGCGCGAGGGCCGCGCCCAGGGTGATGCCGACGGCGACCGCCACGCACAGCACGATCAGCCACGACAGGATGACGAACACCGAGCCGGTGGACCCGTACGTGGCGAGCGACCGGTTGAGGGCCTTCGGCATGTAGACCCGCGCGCCCAGCGACAGCGCGGTCACCGCGGCGGCGGTGAGGAGCGCGCCGGGCAGCAGCGGGGGCCACCGGATCACCCCGCCCAGCAGCAGGTGCTGGCTCCACCACCATGCTGCCGTCTGGAGGAGGAGCGTGAGGGGGATTCCGAGCCACAGGCCGAGTCCGAATCCGTCGCGGACCGGCCCCTGGAAGATCAGCAGGACCATCCAGGCGCCGATCCAGGCGAACCAGCGCCAGATCGCGATCCGCGTCCCGCCCCGCGGGATCTGCCAGGCACGCTTGCACAGCCGCTGCATGGCACGGCTCACCGCGGTCGCCGACAGCAGCACGATCACGGCGCCGACCGCTCCCACCGCGTTGCGGACCTCGTCCTCGCCGGAGCCGTCGAACACGTTGCTCAGCTGATCGTTCGCCTGACCGGTGAGCCCGAACATCGTGCGTACGGAGGAGACCAGCTGGTCGCGTACCTCCTCCGGGGCGAACGAGGCGACGACGAAGAGCAGGGGTACGGCGGTCAGAAAACACTGGGCGGCCAGCCGGGTGGCGGAGTCGAAGATGTTCACGCCGATCATGCGCTCCGTGACATTGGTGATCACGGGGAACCGGGTCTCGGCCCGCTCCTGCGCCCGTTTGGCGGCCGCGACCAGCTCCCGGGAGCGCTTGCGCCACCGTGCCTTTCGCTCCGACCACATCAGCGGCCCGCAGCGGCGTGCGGCACGGACGGCCCATGCCGGGTCGTCGTCATGGCGGCCTCCTTCGTCTGCGTCCAGGTTGGTGGACGCGGACCAGGGCGGCATCTCGATGGGCAAAAGGTGTCGGCGCCCGGTCCGGTGCGTAGTGTCGTATGTCGTCGCACGATTGGGGCGCCATGGTCCTCGACCTCATGCTCATCGCGTTGGCCATCGCCCTCTACCCGCTGCCCATGATGGCGTTCATCCTCGTGGTGTCCTCGCCCAGAGGGGTCTGGAAGGGGCTGGCCTTCCTCCTGGCCTGGCTGGCCAACCTCGTCGCAGTGATCGCGATCGTGCTGGCGCTGACCGGCGGCCAACCCCCGGCGCCCCGTTCCCCGCCCGGCGTGGCGGCGCTCGCGGCCAAGCTGGCCATCGGGGTGTGGCTGGTGGTCTACGGACTGCGCCGCTACCGCCGCCTGAAAGTGAAGGCTGTCCGGGACACCACCCCGAAGCCCTCCCGCATGGAAGTCGGCTCGCCGTGGGCCGCGGCGGGCCTGGCCGTGCTGCTCCAGCCGTGGGGCATGGTCGCGGCGGGCGCGACGACGGTGGTCCAGGCGGACACGTCGCACGCGACCACGTTCGTCGCCCTGCTCGGCTTCTGCCTGCTGGCCAGCTCCGGCCTGCTGGCCGCGGAGCTGTACATGGTGTTCGCGCCGGAGGCCGCCCAGGACCGGCTGCTGCGGATGCGCACGTGGATGGAGGGGCACAAGGACGAGGCCATCGTGTTCGTCTGCCTGCTGCTCGGCCTGTGGCTGACCGCGCAGAGCATCTACGAGCTGACCGGTTGACCGGCCGGCGGGACCGGCCAGACATGCGGGAGCGCGGGCGGCGTGCTGGAATGAAATGACCTTCCCCCCTCTGCGACAGGAGCTGCCATGAGCAGCGAGACCGAGCCGCGAGCCGATTTCGGCGACATCGACGAACTCGGCCCGGTCGACTACATCGTGGTCGAGTTCCCGGGCAACCGGATGACGGGCGAGGGGTTTCCGATCCTCGTCGACCTCGTCGACCGGGGCATCATCCGCATCTTCGACTTCGCCTTCATCCGCAAGGAGGAGGACGGCACGGTGACCGCGCTGGAGCTCCAGGACCTCGGTGGCGGCGAGGTCGACCTCACCGTGTTCGAGGGGGCATCGTCCGGCCTGCTCGACGGCGGCGACATCCAGGAGGCGGCCGCCGCCCTGGAACCCGGGAGCTCGGCCGGGGTCATCGTGTACGAGAACACCTGGGCGGCGCCTTTCGCCCGTGCTCTGCGACGCGGCGGAGCGCAGCTCGTTGCCGCCGGCCGGATTCCCGTGCAGGCCCTGCTGGCGTCGCTGGACGCCCTGGAGGAACCGCCCGCCGGAGAGTGAAGCCCACACAGCCTGGAGATGAGCAACATGCCCGGACTCCTTCGCGGGGTCGCCCGCACCGCCGTCGTCGCGGGAACCGCCACCGCCGTGTCCAACCGTGTGTCCCGCCGCCAGGGCGGCCGATGGGCGCAGCAGGAAGCCCAGCAGGAGGCCCAGCAGCAGGCGGCAGCACCGCCGCCGCCTCCGCCCGCCGCGGCACCGGCCGACGACATGACCACCAAGATCGAACAGCTGAAGCAGCTCAGCACCCTCAAGGAACAGGGCGTGCTGACCGAGACGGAGTTCGCCGAGCAGAAGCGCCGACTGCTGGGATAGCCCCGGCCCCGGAGCTCGGGAGGGGGTACGGACATCGGTCCGTACCCCCTCCTCCGTGGTTCACCGCACCTTGGAGAGGAATGCCTTGGTCCGGTCGTGCTGGGGGTTGCCCAGGACGTCGCGGGTGCCGGCGGGGCGGGGCGGGGCGGGACGGGGACGGCGGGACGTGCCCGGTGGCTCAGGCGACGACGCGCAGGCGCGTCACGCCCAGGTCGAGTGCGCCGCGGACATGGCCGTTCGGCGCGGCCGCGGTCCGCTGAAGGAACCGGACGGCCTCGGCGGTGATGACTTCGCCCGGCAGGACGTTGGGGATGCCCGGCGGGTACGCCGCCAGGGTGTCCGCGGAGATCCGCCCGACGGCCTCCTCCGCGGCCACGACCACGGCCGGGCTCAGGAACGCCTCGCGGGCGGTGAGCTTCGTGGCACCGGGAGCCGGCAGCCGCAGCATGCCGCCGGTGCCGGTGCCGGTGCCGGTGCCGGTCTCGGTGCCGGTCTCGGTCTCGGTCGAGTCGGAGGTGAGCGGGGAGGGCAGGGTGTGCAGGGCTTCCACGAACCGGTCGGTGTCGGGGACGGACCCCGCGCCGATCACGGCGACGATCGCCGCGTCGGTCGCCACTTCGACCATGATCTGGTGGTCCCGGAAGAGCCGTCGCCTGGCCTCGTGGCCCGTGATCCCGCCGGCCCGGGTGCCGATCGCGAGGCGCAGCGGGTCGGCTCCGACGATGTCGGGGAAGGCGTGGAACCCGTCGCTGACCACCGTGAAGCGGCCCAGCGTGCGGACGGCGGCCCGCACCCGGTCAGCGGCCTCGACCGAGCTGCCCGTCCTGTCGGCGTCGGTGACCAGACTCCTTCGGGCGAGATCGAGCGACGCCGTCAGCAGCGCACTCGCGCTGGTGGACTGCACGAGCCGGAACGCCCGGTCCACGAGCGGTTCGAGCAGGTCCGCGAAGGGGCCCTCCGCCAGGTGGAGCATCGCCGACTGCGTCAGGCTGCCCGCCAGCTTGTGCGTACTCGAAGTCGCCAGGTCCGCGCCCGAGGAGAGGGCGTTCGCGGGGAGGCCGGGGTGGAAGCCGAAGTGCGATCCCCACGCCTCGTCGACGATCAGCGGTACCCCCGCGGCGTGGGCGGTGTCCGCGATGGCGCGCACGTCGGCCACCGCGCCGAAGTAGCTCGGGGACACGATGTACACGGCGGCCGCGTCCGGTGTCCGTTCGAGCGCCGCCGCCACGTCCGCCGCGGTCACCCCGTGGGCGATGCCCTGCTCCGGGTCGACGGACGGCTGGACGAAGACGGCGTCCAGGCCGGACAGCACCAGCCCGTCGATCACACTGGAGTGCACACTGCGCTGCACGACGAGCGTGCGTCCCAGGGCGGGGGCGACCATCGAGGCGATCTGATTGCCCTGCGAAGCGCCGTTCGTCAGGAACCACGTGCGCCGCGCGCCCCAGGCCTCGGCAGCCAGAGCCAGCGCCCTGTCCAGCGGGGTGTCCGGGCCGAGGTCGATCCCGTCGAGCAGCGGCGGGAAGTCCAGGGCCGCGATCCGCGAGCCGAAGAAACCGGCGAGATCCGATCCCGGGGCGGCGGCATGGCCGGGGACGTTCAGTCTCAGCCAGTCCCGTCCCGCATGGCCCAGCACCGCCTCGGCGTACGGGGCCCCCAGCTGGCCGATGCCGGGACGGGAGGTCGGGGCGGCAGCGGGCTCGGTGGTGGGGGAAGGGGAGGGGGTGCGGCGATCGGTCGTTCTCATGTTCACCCCCGGAGCGTGACAGCCGTCCAGCCATTGAGGAATGGTGGACTTTTCGTTACCCCTCCATACGATGTCTATATGCTCGACGTGAGGCAGCTCCAGGTACTCCGCTCCATCGCGCAGGAGGGCTCGCTCGCCGCGGCCGGTCGCGCGCTGCACTACAGCCAGCCCACGATCTCCCACCATCTGGCCGCCCTGGAAGCCCACTTCAACGCCCAGCTCGTGCAGCGCGGACCGCGCGGCGCCACGCTGACCGAGCTCGGCCAAGCCCTGCTGCCGCACGCCGAAGCCGTACTCGACCGTCTGCGCCACGCCGAACTGGAGGTGCGCAACCTCGCCGAGCGCGGCATGCGCACCCTGCACATCGGCACGTTTCCCACGGCGGGCGCCCTGCTGCTGGCCCCCGCGGTCAAGCGCCTCCACCAGCAAGGGGTCCACATCTCGCTCACCGAGGGCGAGCTTCCCCTGCTGCTGCGCGGGCTGCGGGCCAAAGAGCTCGACGCCGCCCTCGTCTTCTCGCAGCCGGGTGACAGCCTTGACCTCGACGAGGACTTCGAAGTCCACCCGCTGCTGTCCGATCCGCTGCTCCTGGTCATGCCGGAGGACCACCCCTGCGCAGTGCGGGACCAGGTGTCCCTCGGCGATCTGCGGGACACCGCATGGGTGGGCGCCGCCGACCCGCACGACCCCTGCGACCGCGTGCTGGCATGGGCGTGCGGCCAGGAGGGGTACGAGCCCCTGCACGTGATGCGTACCGACGACTACGCGGTGGTCCAGGGCCTCGTGGCCGCGGGGACGGGCGTGGCCCTCGTACCGCGGCTCGCCCTGGGGCCGCACCGCCCCGACCTGGCCGTACGCCCCTTGGCCAGACCTGACCTCGCCCGGGAGATCAGCGTCGCCGTACTGCGGTCCACCTCCGCCGGCGCCGCCCAGGAACTGATCGAGGCGCTGCGGGAGCAGGCCGCGCTGATCACGGACCGCTGGGCGGCGGCCTGAGCCCGCGGCGCGGTTCGCGGCCCCTCACCTCCTGCGCCCGCCGACCTGCCGGAGGCCGAGGGGCGCATGCGGCGGGACATGCTGCGCGCGGTTCTCCACTGTTCCGGGCCGCCGCCGACGAGGCCGCGGACCTGCTCGGACTGCGCCCCGGTACGGAGTTCCGCCTCACCGCCTTGGCACCGGGAGCGACGCCGGGCGCGGACCCGGCGCTGGTCAGCCAGGCCGAGTGGGTGCGATCGTGGCGGCCACCGCCGACGCCGTGTACGTCCTGCTGCCCGCTACGGGGCAGGCGGCGGGACGCCGGTTCGCGGACGGCGCGCCGCGGCCGTCCGGCGATCGGTGGGTGACGGCGCGCGGGCGGTGATGTCCAGGCCGTACACCGGCCTCGGCCCGTCCGTGGCCCTGCGCCGTGAGGTGGACGGGCTCCTGCGGGCCACCGCGCACGGGGCTCCGGGCCGGCCGGCCGCCACGACCTGCGACGTACGGCACCGGATCCTGCTGGACCGCCTGGGTGACGAGCTGGAGCGGGACGCCTGGCCCAGGCTGCCGGAGGCCTGCCGGTTCCACGTATCACCGGGTCCCGAGCCCGGCGACGACCGCGGCGAGGCGAAGGAGAGGACCACGACGGGCCAGGCCCGCCGTGCGTCCCCCGGCCACACCATCGGCCGATCCCGCGAAGACACGGCTGCCTGCGGGGGCGGGCGGTCATTCCCCGGCGGCCGGTGCCCGTCCCGCACGGGCGTCGAGGACCGCCGCGGTGAAGCCCGCCAGCTGAGCCCGGAGCTCCTCGCGGGGTACGCCCTTCTCGCCGGCCAGATATGCGACCAGGTCGGCCCGGGTGGCCGCGAGCAGGGCGTGGGCGGAGAAGTCGGTGTCGGCCGGACCGGGGACGAGCCGCAGCAGGTCCCGGAGCAGCGTGTGCCACTGCTCGTAGTGCTCCGTCCGGTAGGGGCTGTCCGCGCCGCTTCCCTCCAGTGCAAGGGCGAGGTGGCGGTTGTCGAGCTTGAAGCACAGGAGGGCGTCGAGCAGGGCCGGTACGCGCAGGGGCGCCGGGGTGGCCGGTCCCAGCGGCTGGGGGCCCTGTTCGACCGCTTCCCGGATCGGTTCGAGCCGCGCCTCGTAGAGCGCGCGGATCAGTCCGTTGCGATCGCCGAAGGCGCGGAAGAGCGTTGCCTTGCCGACGCCGGCCGCTGCCGCGATATCGGCCATGGTGACTTCCTCGGGACTCCCGCAGCGGGCGAAGAGGGTGTCGGCGGCGGCGAAGACCGCCGCCCGGTTGCGGACCGCGTCCTTGCGCGGCTTGCGTTCGACGGTCATCGGGTTCCCTCCGGTTGCAATACGGACCGCCGGTCCGTATCTTTCGGAGAGAGAAGCGGACCGTCGGTCCGTATCGTAGTGGACGGAGAACCGTCGTGCCCGCAACCACCTCACCCCCGGATCTGTACCGCCATAGCCTCCGCCTGCTCCTGGACAAGGACATCGCCTCCTGGGTCGGCCTGTGGGCCGAGCACGGCGCCATGGAGTTCCCGTTCGCCCCTCCGGGGTGGCCCGGGCGGCTGGAGGGGCGGGAGGCCATCGCCGCCTACATGCGGGACTACCCCGACCACATCGACCTGCACGACTTCCCCGACCTGCGGATCCACGAGACCACCGACCCGGGCACCATCGTGGTCGAGATGCGCGGAGTGGGCCGTCTGGTCGCCACCGGGAGCCCCTTCGACATGACCTACATCGCCGTCGTGACCGTCCAGGACGGGCAGTTCACCTCCTACCGCGACTACTGGAACCCACTTGCCGTCCGCGAACCCGGGGCGGCCTTCATGACGGACCCCGACCCCACGAGGAGCAGCGCCCGATGACCGCCCCCGCCCCCACCACCCCGACCGGCACCACCCTGGTCATCGGCGCCACCGGCACCACCGGCAGCCGCACCACGGCGCACCTCGTCGCCGCCGGCCGGCGCGTCAAAGCCGGCAGCCGCCGGGCCACGCCGCTCCCGGGCGCCGAGCCGGTCCGCTTCGACTGGTACGACCCCACCTGCTTCGGCGACGCCGTCGCGGGGGCCGACCGCGTCTACCTCGTCCCGCCCGTCGGCGACCCGGACCCGGCCGCGGTCATGCTGCCCTTCCTCGACCGGGCCCGCGCCGCCGGCGTACGCCGCGCCGTACTGCTGAGCTCCTCGGCGATCACCGAGGGCGGCCCGGCGGTCGGACAGGTGCACCGGGCCCTGCCCGGCCTGTTCGACGAATGGGCGGTACTGCGCCCCTCCTGGTTCATGCAGAACTTCACCGGAACGCACGCCCACGCCGACAGCATCCGTGCCGACGGCGTCATCCTGACCGCGGCCGGGACGGGCCGGGTCGGATTCGTCGACGCCGACGACATCGCCGCTGTCGCGGCCCGCGCCCTCACCGACGACCGCGCGCCCGACACCGACCTGGTCCTGACCGGCCCGGAGCCCCTGAGCCACGACGACATCGCCGCACTCCTCACCGAGGTCACCGGCCGCCAGGTGGTCCACCACCACCTCACTTACGAGGCCATGCGCGACCGCCTGGCCGCGGTCATCCCACCGGCGTTCGCCACGATGCTGGCCGGGATGGACCGGTCCATCTCCGAAGGAGCCGAGGACCGCACCACGGACACCGTCCACCGCCTCACCGGCCGCCCGCCCCACGACTTCCGGACGGTCGCCGTACGGGAGCTCTCGGCCTAGTCGGCAGAGCCCGCGGCGGTGTGGTCGAGGATCGCGGCGACGATCGTCGCCCAGTCGGCTCGCTCGACCCCGTGACCGGCATCCTGCAGAGCCAACAGCCGGCCCCCGGGAATCCGTTCCGCGAGTGCCTCACCGTGCCGGAGCGGGAACATCGGATCGGCGGTTCCGTGGATCACCAGCGTGGGTACGGTGATCGAGGACAGCGGGGCCCGTGAGACCTTGCCGTCCGTGAGCGAGTCGTGGTGGCGGGCCGCGCCGAAATCGTGCGCGCGCTCGACGTCGCGGCGGAGCAGGTTGAGGGCGGCGGCCTCGTCGAACGGGCGCCGCCCTCCCGCGAGCACGCGCGCGTAGGCGACCTGGTGGCCGATCACCGCGTCGGCATCCGACGGATCGGGTTGGGCGGCCGCGGCGAACCGGGTGAACTCCTCGGTCGGCGGGGGCAGCTCATCGTCGCCGGGCACGGCGGAGGACGTGCTGATCAGGACGAGCGACCGGACGCGGGCGGCGTGATCGAGCGCCAAGAGCTGCGCGAGGGCCCCTCCGGCCGAGACGCCCAGGACGTGCGCGGCCGGGATCTCATGGGCGCGCAGCACGCGGACGGCGTCGGCGACGAGGTCCGCGGCGGTGTACCCGGGGCGGCCCGGCGCGTAGGTGACCGACCGCCCGGTGTCGCGGTGGTCGTAACGGATCACGAAGCGCCCGCCCGCGGCGAGCATCCGGCAGAAGCCCTCCTCCCACCAGAGCATCGAGGCCCCCAGGCCCATGACGAGCAGGACGGGCGGATCGGAGGGATCGCCGAAGGACTCGGTGCACAGCTCGATGCCGTCCACCCCGATCACGCGCTCAGCCATCGCCGCTCCTCCTCGCCCGTCCCATCATGCCCACGTACGGGAGGCACCGGTCAGTCGGAAGCTCCCGCCGCCGCGGACAGCAGTACGTCCACCAGCCTGTCCGCGGCGTCCGGCCTCCCGTACGCACGCGCACGCTGCGCCATCGCCGTCCGCCCGGCGGCGTCGGTCAACAGCGGACCGACCGCCTCGGCGAGGGTCCGCCCGGTGACCTCACCGAGCAGGGCCACCGCAGCGCCCGCATCGGCCAGGTGCCGGGCGTTGTGCGCCTGCTCGTTCCCGGCCGAGGTGGCCAGCGGAACGAACACCGCGGGCTTGCCCAGCGCGGTCAGCTCCGCCAGGGTGCCCGCCCCGGACCGGGACACCACCACATCGGCGAGCGCCAGTACGTCGGGCAGCTCCGGCCCGACGAAGCCCGTCAGGTGGTACCGGCCCGCGAGGACCGGATCGAGACCCGCGGCAGCGGACCGGAGGCCGTCGACGTTGGCCGGGCCGCACTGGTGGATGACGTTCGCGTGGCCCAGCAGCCACGGAAGCACCTCCCGCACCACACCGTTGATCTGCTGGGCGCCCTGCGCCCCGCCGGTGACGTAGACCGTCGGAAGACGCCTGTCGAACCCCGTCAGGTTCAGCGCCTGCACCGCCTTGTCGGGGTGTCCGGTCAGGATCTCGGGCCTCACCGGATTGCCGGTGACGACCGCCCGGCCGCGCACCTCGGCCGGCAGCAGCGGGAGCGACGACTCGGAGGACACCGCGATGCGCGTCGCCGAACCGGCCAGCTTCCGGTTCGCCAGACCCAGCCGGACCGTCTGCTCGTGCAGCACCAGAGGGCGCTTGCACAACCGGGCGGCCAGCCCGGCCGGGACGGCAACGTACCCGCCCGTCGCCAGGACCACGTCCGGCCGGAACTCGGCCACGACCGTACGGGCCTGGGCCACGCCGAGCGGCACCCGTGCCATGTCCTTGACGTTCGCCGCCGAGAGCATCTTCAGGGGATTCGCCGATCTGCGGATCTTCCCTGTGGCGACCGTCCTGAACGCGATGCCCTCCGCCGGGGCGACCCGCGCCTCCAGACCGTCCGCGGTTCCGATCCACAGCACATCGAGCGCGGCCCCTTCGGCAGCGAGGCGGCCGCGCAACGTGCGGATCGCTGTCAGGGCAGGGTAGGTGTGACCGCCGGTCCCGCCGCCTGTAACGAGCAGCCGGAAGGGACGGGAGAGCGAGGAAGCGTCCATCCGGCAACCCTACTGTCCGGCCCGCCCGCGGCCTCCGATGGGGCACGAGCATCCGCGAGGCGCCCCCGACCTGCGGGTATTCGCCCGGACGGCCCAACGGGCGCGGGCTCCGGGGGACGCCTACGCTGAAACGGCAACCCGCCGACACGCTCCCGGCCCCGCGGTCGGGGTCGGCGCGTCCGGCTCAGTTCAGCACCGAAAGGCGGTTCCGACATGGCCACCAGGTCTGACGCTCCCGTTCTCGACACGCTCGCCGCGATGACCATCGACTCCATCGAGCACTGCGGCATGGACGAGAAGACACTCATCACCACCCGCATCGCCGCCCTCGTGGCCATGGACGCCCCGGCCATCTCCTACCTGGCCCACATCAGCCCCGCGGTCAAGGCCGACTTCACCGTCGAGCAGCTGCAGGACGTGCTCGTCGCGATCGCCCCCGTGGTGGGAACCGCGCGCGTCATGTCGGCCGCCGGCCACATAGCCCAGGCGTTCGGCGTCGCCATAGCCATGGTCGAAAGCGAAGCCGAAGCCATGGCCACCGCCGAAGCCGAAAGCCGCCACAAGACCTGATCCCTCCCCGGCCGGACCTGCGCGTCTGCTGCGTCTGCTTCGCCTGCCGGGCTGGGCACATGGGTGTGCCGGAGCCGCGAACATCTCGCGGCTCCGGCAACCGGTCCCAGGGGGAGGGCCGTTCTCGGTGGGCGGCGGCGGTGGTGGTGGATGCGGCAGAGCGCGGCGCATCCCCGCCCAGGGTCAGCCCGCGGAGCCGTCCAGGGTGGTGTCGGGGATCCAGGAGCCGTGGAGGCCGGAGCTGACGCGGTGGGGGAGGTGGACGGTGGCGATGCGGTCGAGGCCGGAGGCGTCCAGCACGAGGAGCTGTGACGCGTTCTGCTTGAGATCGGAGACGACGGTGAGGAGGTAGCCGTCGTCCTCGCGGGTGGTGCCGGTGGCGGGGACGAAGACGGCCTCGCTCGGCATGCGGGCGTCGCCGATCTGGTGAATGCGCCGGGCGCCGGTGGTGCGGTCGTACTTCACGATGCCGTAGCCGCCGAAGCCCTTCTCGTCGGGGAAGGAGATGGCGTACTGGTAGCGGTGTTCGGCGCCGAGGTAGTCCTCGTTGATCGTGGGGAACTCGACGGGGAGGTCGTCGATGATCTGTTCGTCGACGGTGCCGGCGGTCAGGTCGAGGATCCAGCGGCGGGTGTAGGAGCGGGCGACGGGTTCGCTGCCGCGTCCGGGTGCGCCGACCCACCAGTTCCAGGAGAGGCGGAAGCCCTCGCGGTCGACGGTGGGGCCTTCCAGGACGATGCGGCCCTGGCCGTCCTCGTAGGCGTTCGAGACGTGGAGCATGTTGCCGGGTTCGATGGAGAACCAGCGGGTGTGGCGGGCGCCGTCCTCGCCGCGGGGCATGACGCCGATGCGGGCGGGCTGGTGGTCGCTCCAGCTGTAGGGGATGCCGGAGCTCTCGGTGTGGTCGAAGGTGACGTTGCCCTCGACGAAGACGACGTGGCGGCGGGTGATGGCGAAGTCGTGCTTGAGGGAGGCGGTCGCCCCGGGGACCTCGGCGCTGTGGGTGATGGCGCCCTTGGCGTCGGCGACGTAGTGGGTCAGGAACGGCGGGAAGGGGGAGGACCCGAAGAAGTGGAGCTCCCCGGTCACGGGGTCTTCCTTGGGGTGCGCGGTCATGGCGGTGCGCAGTTTGCCGTCGAAGTCGTAGGCGCCGACCGTGTCGAGGTCCGGGGTGAGCTCGAAGGGGAGGTTGGCCTCGCACAGCGCGAGGAGGCGTCCGGCGTGCTCGATGACGTGGGTGCCGGCGGCGCTGGCGGTCAGGTCGGGGCCGTGTTCGGTCATGTAGGGCGCGCCGTCGAGGGCGGGGGTGTGGACCCAGCGGTTGCGGTACCACTCGGCGCGACCGTCGCGCAGCCGGATGCCGTGGACCATCCCGCTGCCCTTGAACCAGTGGGTGGGGGTGACACCGGGCTTGGGGTTGTGCCCGTTGCGCAGCAGCCGGCCCGTCAGCTCGGGCGGCAGCGTGCCCTCGACGGTGAGGCCGGAGGCGGAGACCTCCTCGGCGACGGGGGTGTAGTGGCCGGTCAGGTACGGCGGGGTGGTCGTCATGGCAGGAATCCCTCTCGTGGATGCGCGGATGCGCGGAGATACGTGGATGCGTGGAACTGCGGGTGCGCGGAAGCGCGGATGTGGTGCCCGGTCAGACGGCCTGTTCGGCACGGCTCTTGAGGTGGGCGAGCCAGCCCTCCAGGGAGTCGTGGAGCGCCTTGCCGAGTTCGTCGGTCTCTGCGTCGACCGGGGCGCCGCTCCAGGACTCCTCGGTGTGGACGACGACCCCGGCATCGGACTGTTCGAAGGCCCACACGTGGATGCCGACGATGCCCTCGACGGTCCCGCCCCAGACGATCCGCTCACCGGGGACCAGCTCCTGCACGGTGGAGGTGATGTCCAGGCCGTGGGTGAGCCAGCTGAAGGACCTGCCGGGCAGCAGCGGTCCGTCGACCTCGGTCCGGTCGATGTCCGTGTTCCAGGCGGGCCAGGCCGCGACGTCGGTGTGCAGCGCCCACACGGTCGTGAGCGGGGCGTCGATCACGGTACTCAGGCGGACGATCACGGGAGCGGTCTCGTCGATGGTGAGCATGGCTGTACTTCCTGTCTGGATGAGATGTGTCGGTGGTGCGGCTGTGGCTGATCTACCGGGCCGGCCCGGCGGCGGAGAGCGGGGAGGTTCCCGGGTCCGTGGCGGGCAGGGCGGTGGCGGCGGCCGGGGTACGCGCCCCGGTGCGGCGGGTGAGGAACAGTGCGAGGAGTGCGGTGGTGGCGAGGACGGCGGCGGAGACGGTGAAGGCGGCGCGGTATCCGGCGGTGAGGGCTTCGAGAGGAGGCTGGCCGGTGGATGTGTGGGTGGTGACGGAGCCGGCGAGGGTGGCGAGGGCGGCGAGTCCGATGGCGCCGCCGACCTGCCGGGTGGTGTTCACCAGTCCGCCGGCCAGTCCCGCGTCCTGCCGGGGTACGCCGTCCACGGCGAGCGCGGTGAGCTGGACGAAGGCGATGCTCAGGCCCAGTCCGACCAGGATGCCCGGCCCGAGGACGTCGACGAGGTAGCTCCCGTCCGCCCGCATCCACGACAGCCACAGCAGACCGGCCGCCTCGGTCAGCAGGGCCGCGGTCACGGTCGCGGTGGCACCGATGACCCGGGCGACCCGCGGGGCGAGGGCGGAGCCGATCATATGGGCGATGGCGAGCGGGAGTTGTCCCACTCCGGTGGCCAGCGGGCTCATCCCGAGGACCTGTTGCTGGTAGAGCGGCAGGAAGAAGAACAGGGCGATCCATACGGACCCCAGCAGCGCCATCAGCAGATTGCCCGCGGCGACCCGCCCGGTGGTGAGCAGCCGCGGCGGTATGAGCGCGTTCGGCCGACGGCGCTCGATCACGTAGAAGGCCGCGAGCAGCACGGCGGCGGCGCCGAGGGAGCCCAGCACCCGGGCGTCGGTCCAGCCGGCGCCGCGTGCGGTGGTCAGTCCCCACACCAGGCAGGTCAGGGCGAGGGTGACGGTCGCGGTGCCCAGCAGGTCGAACCGCCCGCGCCGCCGCTCGTCCTTTCCGCTGGCCTCCGCCGACGCGTCCCGTGGCACGAGCACCACCACGGCGGCCAGCACCACCGCCGCTCCGAGCGCCACCGAGTGGAAGATCCAGGGCCAGCCCCAGGCCTGGGTGAGCACACCGCCCAGCAGCACGCCACCCGCCGCTCCCGCGCCGGAGACCGCTCCCCACACCCCCAGTGCCCTGCCGCGCCCGGGGCCGGGCGGGAACCGGTCCATCACCAGGGCGAGCGCGGCCGGGGCGATCGCGGCGGCGCCGACGCCCTGCACCGCACGGGCCGTGATCAGCACGCCGGCGGAGGTGGTCAGTCCCGCCGCCACCGAAGCCAGCGCGAACAGGGCGAGCCCGGCGGCCAGCACCCGGCGGCGGCCGAGCAGGTCGGCAACCCGTCCGCCCGCCAGGAGCAGCGCGCCGAACGCCAGGCCGTAGGCGTTGACCACCCAGGTGGTCCCGCCGTCCGACAGGCCGGCCCCCGCACGGATCTGCGGCAGCGCCACATTGACGATCGAGGTGGCGAGCATGACGGTGAACTGGGCCGCGGCGAGCGCGGCGAGCACCGCTCCCGGCCCGGGGGCCCGGCCTGCTGCCCGGCCCGTCTGCGTGAGTGCAACGTTCATGTCGCACAGACTCGGCGCGGACGGTGTCCACTATCCAGGCCCGGCCGGGATGGCCACTGTCCACTCCTGTCCGCACCTGTCCATCCGGCCGCGGCGAAGGCGGGCGTCCGCCGTCACTGACGCGGGTCGTGCAACTCCTGCTGCCACAAGGCCTCGCAGAGCAGGTCCAGGCCCTGGCGCAGGTGGCGGCGGTAGGTGCCGTACGGAAGGCCGAGGCGGCGGGCCGCTGCCTCCTGGGTGGGCGCACCGGAGAAGTAGCCCGCCGTGAGGGCCTCGCGGGCGCGCACCCCGCGCGGGTCGAGCCCGAGGTCGTCGACGGCCCGGCGCAGCAGGGCACGCAACTCCCCGACGGGATCACCGAGGTCGGCCGCGAGACGGGTACGCACCAGGGCACAGGCGGCGAACGCGACCGCATCACGCCAGTGGGCCAGCGCCTCGCGTACGGCCTGGTCGAACGCGGTGCGCGAGACGGGCGACGGGCCGGACGGGGCAGCGGGCGCCTCGGTGGCCGATATGAAGTGCATGAGCCATGACTCCACCGGCAGTTGGCGCCAGTCGACGCCGAACAGCCCGTACGTGTACTCACCGACCCGCGGCCGCGCCCCCGTGTCCGCCAGGGTGCCCTTGACGCGCTCGGCCCAGGTCTCGGCGTCCCGGAAGACGGCGAAACCGTACGCGCGCCCGCGGGCGCGGGCCGCCTCCGCCTGGGCCCGGGAACTGCTCAGGTCGATGACGCGCGAGGGCACCTGGTACTGCTCGGGGTAGATGGAGAAGCGGCTGACCCCGATGTGCTCACCGGGGCTCACCGGCGCGGTGGCCTCGGTGTACCGCCACGCGGCGGCCACGACGGGATCGGTGGCCAGGTCCTGGGCATCCGCAGGGGAGGGCAGGGCCAGCCGGGCTGTGAACGCCACGATCCGGCCCGTGCTCACGAGCCGGTAGACGCTGAAGGCCTGCGGCTGGCGCTGCGCCCAGTATCGGACCAGGTCCGCGGAGGCGGCCCCTTCCGTCTCGGTGGCCATGCCCAGGATGACATCGATGTCGTCTGGATGGAGAGGACGGTCGTGGACCTCGTCCTCGCGGGACCAGGAGCGCAGCCGGGCCAGCGTCGCGCCCTCCCGGAACAGGTAGAAGAGATCGTCGGTGACCGTCCACACCCGCTCCTCGGGCGCCTCGCGCAGGATGCGCAGGTACTCGTCCGCCAGGCGCTGGCGCATCGCCTCGAAGGCGTTGGGCGCCCGCCACCGCAGGTCGGCGGCCAGCGTCTCGCGTGCCGCGTCGTGCGGGTACACGCCCCGCAGGGTGGACTCCATGAAGGGCAGGTCCCGCAGCCAGGAGAAGAGCGGATGAACGTCCTCCCCGGGAAGGACCGCGGCCAGCAGCTCCTCGGACGTCGAGTGGGCCTGCGCCGCCACCTCCAGGGCGCGGCGGTGGGCCGCCGTGGGAACCTCCCCGATCAGCCCCGCCAGCAGGGTGCGCAGTACGTCCGCCGTGGGCGCCCAGATCTCCTCCCGGCCGCAGCCCTCGGATCCGGCCGCGGCCGCCAGCGACAGCGCCAGCGGGTTGCCTCCGGCGAAGCGCAGCACCCGGTCGCGCAGTTCGGGCCGGATCTGCGCCGCCACCAGCAGGCTCCGGGCCTGCTCCGCGGAGAACGGCTCCAGCTCGCTCACGTGCAGGAGCCGGGACCAGGCGGGGTCGGCGGCCCACTGCGGCTGCGGAGCGCGCCGGCCGCCCAGGACGACCAGGGTGTCGTCCGCGGCGCGTGGCAGGAAGTGGTGCCACAGCCAGCTCTCCAGCCACTGGCAGTGCTCGAAGGAGTCCACGAACAGGACCGTGCCCGGGACGTCCAGGAACGGTCCGGCGGCGTGCTCGAAATCGGCCGGGTCCCGGCTGACGAACCGGCCGTCGAGTTCGACGAGCAGCCGGCCGGCCGCCCGCGCGTGGTCCGCCAGCCGCCGCAGCAGCGTCGACTTCCCGATGCCGCCCGGCCCGTACACGTAGAACGCGAACGGCGCCTGCGGATCACCGGCCAACGCCTCGCCGAAGCGCCCGAGTTCCTCGTCCCGGCCGACGAAGGCGCGTACGCGCGCCCTGCTCAGTCTTTCCCCCACGGACACCATGGCGGCTCCATCCCTTTGTTCCAGCAGCGGACAGCGATCGCGGCGGTCCGGGATCTTTCGCGGACCACCTGGCTCCGATCTGGCGAAGCCGGGCCGGCCTCCTCATGGAGGGGCCGGGCGTGACGGCGGGTGGGCGGTGCGTGCCCGGCCGGGAGGACGTCACGGACGCCGTGTCGTCGTCGTTCCCGCCGGGAGCCGCACACCCTGGAGGCTCGATCGGGCTACGGGGCCCTGCGCGGAGCGGCGCTCCGCGCAGGGGTCGGTTCTTTTTCCCGGTGGGGACAGGAGTTCCTCCTTTTGGTTGATCAGTTGACAAGGGGGGTGTTTTTTTGGAGGACTTGAAA
>NZ_JBVIAH010000028.1:0-83376 GCF_055574035.1 Streptomyces sp. NPDC030021 | reverse complement strand
TGGTGTGGTTTGTTCTTTCGCCTTGTGCCCCTTGCTCCGTCTCTCTTGTCTTCCCCCCCCCCCCCCCCCACCCCCCCCTCCCCCCCCCCCCTCACCCCCCCCCCCCCCCCCCCCCCCCCCCCCCCCCCAGGGCCCGTTCATGTCACCTGATGAGACCGAGATTCCCGTCGTCGGGTTGACCGGTGACCAGGAGGGTGGTCTCTTCGACGCGCCGGAAGCGGCCGTCGGGGGCCAGCTCGGCGAAGAGGTAGACCTCGGTGCGGGAGGTGTGGCCGTCGTCGTGGACGAGGGTGACGGTGTGCCGGTCGGCGTAGCGCGCTCCGTCGCGGAGTTCGTCGTGGACCTCGATGTGCCCGCTGCGGATCAGGGAGCGCAGGCGCGTCATGTGCTCGGTGAACGAGGTCCGGTCACTCCACACGCCGTTGGTGCGCTGGCGGTAGTCGGGGGTGAAGTGCCGGTCGATGGCTTCGGTGAGGTCGAGGCCCGGGGTGAACAGCAGGTCGTCGATGGCTCGGGTGAT
Organism: Streptomyces sp. NPDC030021; assembly: GCF_055574035.1. Lineage (NCBI taxonomy): Bacteria > Bacillati > Actinomycetota > Actinomycetes > Kitasatosporales > Streptomycetaceae > Streptomyces > Streptomyces sp. NPDC030021. The sequence continues at coordinate 82,856 of NZ_JBVIAH010000028.1, read as the reverse complement.
GTCGGTCGATGTCATGGTCGTCTTCGCCTGATGAGAGTGGGGGGTGTACGGGGGAGGTCCGGGCTCCTGGAGCCGCGGAGGACGGTGCCCGGGGGAAGCCGGGATGCCCGGGAAAGCGGGGGAGGGGAGGGAGAGAGGCCGGGAAAGCGGGGGAGGCCGGGAATGCCGGGCGGGGGACGGACGCCGGTCATGTACGTCGGTCATCTACGACGGTCACGGCCGGTGCCGCTTCAGCGGACGGGGGTGAAGTCCAGCGACAGCGAGAGCGGGCCCCGGGTGTACAGGCCGGCCTCCTCGTACCGGAAGCCGGGGCTGTAGCGGACCTGGTCGAGCAGGGGCAGGAGCATCGCGGCGACGGTCTCGATCTCGGCGCGTGCGAAGGCCGTACCGACGCACTGGTGGAGTCCGGTACCGAAGGAGAGGTGCTGCGCGGCCGCGGTGAAGGAGCGGGCGGTGCCCAGGTCCGGGCGGTGGATGTCGAAGGTGTCCGGGGCGGTGAAGGCGTCCGGGTCGCGGTTGGCCGCGCCGATCATGCAGAAGACGGTGGCGCCCGCCGGGACGGTGGTCCCGGCGAACACGCTGTCCTCCTCCGCCTGGCGGGGAATGAGCTGGACCGGCGGGGTGTAGCGCAGGGTCTCGGCGATCGCGGCGGCCAGCAGGTCCGGGTCCCGGCGGACCTGTGCCAGCTGCTCGGGGTGGTCGATCAGGTGCTTGAAGAGCAGGGCCAGTGTCTTGTCCGCGGGCTCGGCGGAGGCGGCGAGGACGTTGATGATCAGCGCGGTGACATCGCGATCGCTCATGGCGATGCCGTCGAACTCGGCGGTGCACAACTTCGATATCAGGTCGTCGCCGGGGTGGCGGCGCCGCTGTTCGATGACGGGGAGGAGATAGGCCTCCAGCTGCTCGGCGCAGTCCATGCAGTGGCGGCGGCGTTCGGGGGTGAGGGTGAGGCTGGTGATGAACTCGGCCACACCGCTGTGCCAGGCGGCCACCTGCTGCCAGTCCCTTCGGTCCAGGCCCAGGACGTCGAGCGTCACGTGGATGGCGAAGGGCTTGCCGAAGTCGTTGACCAGATCCATCCGGCCCCGGGCGAGGAAGGGGGCCACGAGTTCGGCGGCGTTGGCCTGGATGGCGTGCATCTGGTCCTGGAGTGCCGGGCCGGTGAAGGCCCGGACGACGATTCTTCGTTTGGCGGTGTGTTCGGCCCCGGTCATCTGCGCGAGGACCGGACCGCGCATCACCGGCTCGGCGCGCACCTGCAGCGTCTCGGTGGTGAACGCCTCATGGTCGGTCAGTACCCGCTTCACGTCCTCGTAGCGGGAGAGGAAGTAGCTGTCGATCGCCGGTTCGTAGTGCACCGGAGCCCGCTCCCGCAGCTGTGCGAAGGAGCGGTGGGGGGCGGCGGCGAAGTCCTCGGACAGGACGCTGAAACCGGTGTCGGCCACGGGCACGGTGATGACCTCTCGAACTGCGCAATGCGTGGGGGGACAAGAGCCGGGGTCGGTGAAGCGCGCGCCCCGGTCCTGGCCGGAGGGGGTTCCGGCCGGGACGCCGCCTGTGCCCCTCGGATTCGCGAGAGAGCGGGCAAGCAGGCCGTCCGGCCTGCAAGACGAGCGAACGGCGGCATGGGTTGCGCTGGTTGGGGCGGCTTCCCACCCGACCATTGGGCGGAAACCGGCGCAAGATCCGCAACCCTCGGCGCCAGGTCGGCCCGATACCGCCCGCTGTCGCTGTGCTTGCTCCTGCGGATACTGTGTTCACGGCGGATCAGGGCGCATCAGGTCGGGCCGATGTCGGGACCGGCCGGCGGGAAGGATCGTGGTCGGTGTGGTGGACGCGATTGAACTGGTGGTCACCGCTCTCACCGCGGGCGCGGCCGTCGGGCTGACGGAGACGGCGACGCAGGCGGTCAGGGATTCCCACGCGGGGCTGAAGGCGATGACGGCCCGGCTGCTGCGCCGCACCGGCTCAGGCCCGGACGGCGAGGGTCGGAACGCGGGCGAAGCGGGTGCCGAGAGACTCGACGAGCTGATGAGTGACCCGGCGGCCCACCGGAGCGAGCTGGTGGCCGCGTTGGCCTCGGCCGGGGCCGGAGCCGATGCCGCTCTCGTCGACGAGGCGAGGAAGTTCCTGGCGCTCGTGGGCCTCCCCGGTGCAGCCGCGGCCAAGTACCGGGTCGACGTACGGGACAGTCAGGGCGTGCAGGTGGGGGATCACAACTCGATGACTCTGCACCTGTCCGAGTAGGGCAGGAGAGCCGATGGCAGCGGGCGGCTCTGCCGGCACGCCTCCCGGCGGGGCCGGACCGGCGACGGGTGGCGGAGGTACGGTCCCCCGCGCCTCGGTCGACATCCGCGACGGGGTGGGCGTTCAGGTCGGCGACGGCAACGTGCTGCACCTGCATCCACCCCGAAGGGATGTCGAGTGGCCCGTGCGGGTGGGTGTCCTGCCACAGGCGGCCGACTGCTACCAAGGCCGTGCGGTCGACATCAGGGTGCGGGAAGCCCTTGCCGACGGAGGCGGCCCAGTGGCCCGGCCCGCCACGACGGTGCTGTTCTCCGGCCTGGGGGGTGTGGGGAAGACCCAGTTGGCGGCCCGCCACGCCCGCCGGACCTGGCCCGATGCAGCGGTGGATGTCGTGATCTGGGTGGTTGCGACCTCGCGCGGCGCGATCGTCAGCGCCTACGCGGACGCCGCCTCCCAACTGCTCGTCGGTGTCGAGCACACGGAGGCCGAACGCGCGGCCCCCGCGCTCCTGTCGTGGCTGGGCGCCACCCGGCGGCGATGGCTGATCACGCTGGACGACCTGCAGGACCCGGCCGACCTCCGTGAGCTGTGGCCGCCGACCACCGAAACCGGTCAGGTCGTGGTCACCACGCGGCGCCGCGACGCGGCCCTGGCCCGCTCCGACCGCCGAGTGATCGAGGTCGATGTGTTCGAGCCGGAAGAGTCGCTGGCCTACCTTCGGGCCAAGCTTCCCGTCGAAGAGGAGGAGGCCGAACTGAGAGCACTGGCCGCGGACCTGGGTCATCTTCCCCTCGCCGTGGCGCAGGCGGCGGCGTTCATCGCCGACAAGCCCCTCCTGACGGTCGCCGCCTACCGGGCCCGCCTGGCGGATCGCCGTCGCACCCTGGCGGCGGTGCTGCCGGAAAGCCGGGAGCTCCCGGACGAGCACCGGTCCACCGTGGCGGCCACCTGGTCGCTCTCGGTCGAACGGGCCGACGCGTTGACACCGCGCGGGCTCGCGCGGCCCCTTCTGGAGATGGCCGCGCTGCTGGATCCCGCAGGCATCCCCGCAGTCCTCCTCGCCGGCGACGCCGTGTGTGCCCACCTCTCCACCCTCACCGGCCGGGAGATCACGCCGGACGAGGCCGAAGACGCGCTGGGCTGCCTGCACCGCCTGAGCCTGGCCGTCCTGGGCGCCGGGCAGCCCGCACGCGCGGTCCGGGTGCACGCTCTCGTGCAGCGCGCCACTCGCGACACGCTCACAGCCCGACGTCTTGGCCTGCACGCCGAAGTCCTCGCGCGAGGGATCCACGACATCTGGGCGGCGGTGGAGTCCGACACCGCACTCGCCGCCTCCCTCCGCTCCAATACCGCGGCCCTCCAGCAGTTTTCCGGCGACATCCTCTGGAATGCGGGCGTGCACCCGGTGCTCCTCCGGGCCGGCCGCTCGCTCGGCGAAGCCGGTCTGCTCGCGGACGCCGTACGCCACTTCCGGGAACTGCGCCGGCAGGCCGAACTCCGGCACGGGCCGGCCCACGCCGACCTGCTGACTGTGCGTCACGCACTGGCGCACTGGCAGGGGGAATCCGGGGACGCGACGGGAGCGGTGACGGAGCTCGGATCCGTGCTCGTGGACCGGAACCGAGTACTGGGCCCGAACCACCCGGACACCCTCACCACCCGCCACCTCCAGGCGTTCTGGCGGGGGCGGGCGGGAGACGCGGCGGGCGCCGTGGTCGCCTTCGGATCGGTCCTTGCCGACCGGATCCGGGTACTGGGCCCCGACCACCCCGACACGCTCGCCACCCGCCACAGCGCGGCCAGGTGGCGGGCGAAGGCCGGGGACGTGGCGGGCGGCGTGGTGGAGCTCGGATCGGTGCTGGCAGACCGGCTCCGCGTGCTCGGTCCGGATCACCCCGACACCCTGGTCACCAGGCACAACCTTGCCTACTGGCAAGGAGAGGTGGACGATGCCGACGGGGCCGTGGCGGGGTTCGAGTCGGTACTGTCCGACTGTCTGAGGGTGTTGGGCCCGGACCATCCCCACACGCTGGCCACGCGCCACAACCTCGCGTACTGGCGCGGACGGGCGGGGGACCGGGTGGGAGCGCTGCGCGACTTCGAGTTCGTACTCGCCGAGCGGCTCAGGGTGCTGGGCCCTGAGCACCCGGACACGCTGGTCACCCGCCGGCAACTGGCCCATGGGCGGCAGTCCGCAGACGAGGAGCGGCAGACATGAGGTGCGCGGGACGGGGAACGGCAGCCGACTCCGGAGCCGAACCGAGCAACTGGTCCAGGAGCTCGGCCGTGAACAAGGCGATGTGTTCCTTCTGGTGCAGCCGCTTCGCCGTGGATTCGATGCCGATGCGGATCGTCCTGAACTGCTGCCCCGGAATGGTTTCCTCGGTGGGCAAGCGGTAGGACGTCGCCGCCAGCCCCTGGACCTGACTGCCGTCCGCGGCACTCCAGACCATGGTGAACTGTCCGTCGATCCTCCCCGGGCCGGTCGGCGTCCACGTTTCGACGGTCGGGGCGATGGAGACGAGGCGGGGCACATCGACACTGCCACGCACGTCGAACACGGCCCGGAGGCGGCCCGGGGCGACGTGCTCCACCCGATAGTCCGTCGTGAGCCGGCCGTGCGGGCCCAAGTCCAGTGTCCGGCATGCCGTATAGACACCGCCCGTCCCCATGAAGGGGTTGACGGCGTCGCCGAGTACGCGGCTCATCGACGGCTGCCCCGTGAGCGCCACGTAGGAGAGGAGGGAGATGTCCATGCCTGCGGGAACTTCGGCGGTGGCGTCGAGCACCGCGGATATGTCCCCGTCGCCGAACACACCACGGCTGCGCCCGATGCAGTGGAGGGCCGCGCGGTTGACCACGCCGCCGAAGGTGAGATCGACGTCGACGGGATGCCCGGGACCGTTCATCGGAACCTCATCTCCGGTGACCCCGGATCCCGGTCGCTCACCGGCCCGGCTCACCTTCAGGGGAGGCCGAGCCTATCCGCATCGGCTCCCGGAAGAGGCGGTTCGAGCCCCTCCGGACGACCCGCCGATCAGTCGGGAAAGGGCCGCGGCTCGCCGAGGTCGACCCGGCCGAGGCGCTTCAACTGAGGTTAAGGTAAGCCGTGTTCGAACATGGGGGCGACCGTGGTCGCGTGTGCGGCACTCCCTGTGGTCGTTCCCCCAGTGGACCCGAGAGGACCTGCCTTGAACGCCTCGTCAGGCTTGCCGTCCGCCGTCAAGGAAGAGGAGAAGAAGCCGGGATGGGGAGTGGCCGTGGCGCTGTTCGCTGTGCTGTCACTCGTGCTCCACCTGGGCGACGTCTGGTCCTGGCGGGCCGTCCTCTGGGCGCCGTTGTTCGTGCTCGCCGTCGGCTCCGTGGGGTACGCATGGCGGCTGACAGCCCGCAGCCGGTGGCGTATGGGTCCCATGGAGTGGGTGTTCCTGGTCGTCACCCACCTCAGCCTGGTCGTCTCACTGGCGAGGATCTCCGGTTTCCTGCCCCGATGACCTCGAAGGTGACGTCACCGAGGCGTCCGGTGCCCCGCAGTTCGGCGGCCGCGGTCTTCGCGTCGACGTGGGAGTCGGCGGGGCAGCCGGACGGTGATCTCGACGGATCCGGACCGTCGCGCCGCCGCTACCACCAGCGGACGGGGTACCGGGCTGCTCCACGGCGTACGCGGGACGCCGCGAAACCGGCGAGGACGAGGACCACGGTGGCGCCGAGCAGCAGGGGGACGAACCGCGCAGGTGCCGGGGCCTGCAGCACGACGACTACTGCGGTGGCGCAGGCGGGCGAGTGCGGGGTCCGGGCGAGGGTGGTGGCGGCGAACGTCAGCCCCCCGGCCAGCGCCGCGCTCCAGGGGCCGCTCTGCCACAGGGCGAGGACCACGTACCCGGCTCCGGCGCCCAGCAGGTGCGCGACGACGACGCTCCGGGGCTGGGCCATGGGCAGGGTGGGCGTGCTGTGCAGGACTCCGGCACTGGCGGCAAGGGACGGTATGAGCACCGGTTCGCCGATCACCGCCCCGATGGCCGCGAGCACGAACAGGACGGCGGTGACCGCGCCGACGCCGTGGAGGGCCGCTGCCGCGCCGTGCCGGGAGGGGTGCCGGCGCCCGCGCCACCTCGGGAGCGGTACGTCCTCGCGAGGCGTCGGGGGGCCGGGCGCGTGCCGGTGGGGCAGCAGGGAGTCAGCGTTCACGAGGGCGGCTCCTGGCACGGCGGTACACGGGTCGGCGGGTCGGCGGAGCGACGGGAAGGCCGCACCGTCAGCCACCCTGCACCGCTGATCTGTCACCGGCCTACAACGCCTCCTTCGTGCGACGGCGCGGCCGTCAGGTGCGGCGCCTGATCGGTTCTCCGAGCAGCTCGGTCAGTTCCGTCTCGACGGCGGCCAGCAGTGTGGGTCCCCAGACGGTCAGCGTCTGTTCCCAGGGGTGGCCGAAGGTGCCAAGGCGCAGGTCGTCGGTGACGTGGAGGTAGTAGTCGCCGTCGGGGTAGGTGCCCAGACCGGGGCGGGGCGGCCGTCCCAAAGCGTCGGTGCGGCGGGGGTCGTAGCGGTAGCCGTCGTGTTGCCAGTCGAGCCAGTACACGAACTCCCCGGGCTCGGTGGCGGTGAGCAGCCCGCGCCGGACGATCGCGTCGATCCGCCCGGGGACGTCCGGGACCGGCCGGTGGTGGGCGTGCAGGTGCCAGACGGCGGAGGGAACGGGTTCGGTGATCGCGGGCCGGTAGGTGGTGCTCGGCTTGAAGCCGAAGTCCGCGCAGAAACGGTCCCACAGCGGACCGTCGTCGTGGAGCCAGTCGAGGAACTGCGCGGGGCGGGTGCTCTCGGGGGTGCCCGTTGGGCGCCAGTGGTAGGAGCGAACGGTGGTGACCTCCGTGAAGCCGGCCCCCAGCAGACTTTCGCGCAGCGGGCCTTCGGCCTCGGCGAGGAGGGGCTGCCCGAGCAGGTTCTGTACGCGCCAAAGGTCGGTACAGGCCCTGACGAAGTCCGCATCGTCGTCGGTCAGGCCGCCGACGAGGGCGAAGGGGCCCACGTCTGCGTAAGCCCAGGCGGCCGCGACGACGAGGCCGTCCCCGCCGTCGGGCCGTCCGAAGGCACGCCGTCCGGGGAGGGGCGCGGCGACACCGATCCGCGTGACATGCGGCGCGGCCGCTCGGCCACACGAACGCCGCCGCCGCTCCCTGCGCCGAAGCCGTATCCGCCCCTGCCGGGGAGTCGTACGGCGTGCGGCTGTCGCGTGCCCTTGGATGGGGCCGTACGCGGACGGACCGACCACCAGCTCCCGGAGACCGGTATGAGGAAGATCAAGGCGCAGCTGTTCATCTCGCTCGACGGTGTCGTCGAGGCGCCCGATCAGTGGCACTTCCCCTACTTCAACGAGGAGATGGGCGCGGCCGTCGACGCGACCCTCGGCAGGGCCGACACCTTGCTGCTCGGGCGCCGGACCTACGACAGCTTCGCGGGCGCCTGGCCGGACCGGGAAGCAGCCGGCGGGGAGGACGCCCCGTTCGCCGAGGTGCTCGGTGACGCCCGCAAAATCGTGGTGTCGAACAGCCCGAAGGACTTCACCTGGCGGAACTCCGAACTGCTCGTCGGCGACCTCACCACAGCGGTCGCCGCGCTGAAGAACGAGCCGGACGCGGACACACCCGTCTGGATCAGCGGCTCGGTCTCCGTCGTACGTCAACTGGTGGCCGCCGGGCTCCTGGACGAACTGAACCTCCTCCTGCACCCGATCGCCGTCCGCAACGGCATGCGCCTGTTCGAGGAGGACGCGCCGTCGATCCCGCTGGAACTGGTGTCCGCCGAGACCTTCCGGACCGGTGTGCTGAACCTCTTCTACGCCGTGGCCAGCGCACCCGGGGAGCGGACGTACGAGGACGCCAAGACCTACCTGCCCCAGCACCAGCAGTGAGCGAGACCCCGTGCCGTGTTCGTTCCGGTCGGCGGCGGTCCGGCCGCTCCTTCGTGATCGCGGGGGTGGCTGGCAGTCTGGTCGGGCTGGTCGGCGGTGGATTCCGGTGGTGCCTGAAGCATGCCGACCAGCTCTGCGCTGGCGCAACCAGAACCCCCGCCACCCCGACGTCCTGGCCGCACAGCGCCGCGAACGCGCCCGCATCCGCAGTGAGAGGGGCATTCGCTGGGGCGGACGCCCCCTCGCCGCCGCAGCCTGACCAAGTGAGGGATCCCGCCCTGCCCGGATGTGGAGATCAGACAGCGGCCAGGCTCTTCGCCATGACTCGCTCCCTGCCAACGCCATCGGGCAGAAGATCGCCGGGCTCACCCGTGTCCGTGAAACCGTGCCGCTCATAGAGCGCGGTTGCCTTGCGGTTGTCCGGCATGACGGACAACCGCAGCGTCGTGGCACCGCGCTCCGCCGCCCACAGCTCGATCGCCTGGATCAGGTAGTCACCCACGCCCTTGCCCCGAGCCGTGGGGTTGACCCACATCGAGATCAACTCCACGTTCTCTGCTCCCTCGCCCGGCACTCCGCTGGCTATGCCCACCGGAAGGCCGTCGAGGAGCGCGACGAGATCGTGCGCGCCAGGAATCGACAGGCGGGCACGCCAGCGTTCCTCTCGGTCGCCGGAGCCCTGCCACTGGGCCAGTGTCGATCCGAACGCGTAGGGCGCCTCAGCAAGCGCGGCCAGTCGCAACTCCCGCCAAAAGGGCCAGTCGTCTGATTCCAAAGTGCGTAGTTCAAGCATGATCCAGACCCTGCCCGCCCGCCGGGGCGGGCAGCAAGTTGATTACCACCATGCAAACGAGGTCGTTCAGCCCTGCGACCAACCGAAACCGGGGAGCAGCGGTGACTCGCGGACCCGCAGACCACGAGACCTCGGTGAACCTATCCGGTCACGGCACTAGCTTCCCACCCCCGCCGCCGGCGCGAAAATACCCCAGCGCCGGCGGCGGGTTCGCATTATCGTGGGCCGCATGAACGTCACCGGCCCCAGCACCACCGCGACCGCGCGAGCGACCAGCTCGCCGGTTGCCGCCGCCTGACCTTCCCCTCTCCCCGGCGACCGGACAACGGTCCGTCGGTTGTGCCGTGGCGCCCTTGCCCCCGGTCGGAGACTGCACGGTCCCGTTCTCCGGTGCCTCTCCCGCTCGACGCGAAGGAGTCACCCCATGAATACCGAGCAGCTGGTCACAACGTTCGTCGAGTACTTCGAGGAGCGCGGGCACCGCCGTATCGTCGGCTCGACGCTGCTGCCACCGCCCGGCGACCCCGTACTCTTCACCACCTCCGGCATGCACCCGCTCACCCCGTACCTGGAGGGCCGCCCCCACCCGCTGGGCAGGCGCCTGGTCAACGTCCAGCGCTGTCTGCGCACCACGGACCTGGAGGAGGTCGGCGACGCCACCCACCTGACGGTCTTCGAAATGCTCGGCACCTGGTCGCTGGGCGACTACGAAGGCCCGCTCAGTCTCGACTGGGGATACGGGCTCCTCACCGAGGGGCTGGGCGTGGATCCCGGCCGGCTGTACGCCACCGTCCACGCCGGCGACGACCGGACCGGGCCGGACACCGCCTCCCTGGAGCTGTGGCAGAAGCTCGGCGTCCCCGTCGAACTCACCGTGGAGGACAACTGGTGGTCCAACGGGCCCGTCGGACCCTGCGGTCCCGACTCGGAGATCTTCCTGTGGAGCGGCGACGGCCCGCCCGAGTCGACGCCCACCCGCGACGACCGCTGGGTGGAGGTGTGGAACCACGTGACGATGACCCACCGCCGACTCGACGACGGTTCCCTGGTGCCCCTTCCCCAGCGCAACGTGGACACCGGCCTCGGCCTGGAGCGGCTCGCCTCCCTGCTCCAGGGCAAGCCGTCCGTGTTCGAGTGCGACGCCTTCGACCCCTGGCGCAGCCTCGTACCGGACCTGTGGCCCCTGGACGAACGGTCGCTGCGCGTGGTCTGCGACCACCTGCGTTCGGCCGTCGTGGTACTCGGCGACGGCGTGCGCCCGGCCAACACCGGGCAGGGCTACGTGCTGCGGCGCCTGGTGCGGCGGATGCTCACCGTGCTGTGGCGGGAGGACGCCTCGCGTGGCATCGAGGACCTGCCGGACGAACTGGTCCGGCATACCCTGGACCGCTTCCGGCAGGACGTGAGCCCGGGCGACGTGCGCCGGATCCTGCGCGAGGAGGAGCGCCGGTTCCGCCGGCTCCTGGAACGCGGGCGGCAGGTACTCGCCCGCCCCCGGTTCCGGGGCCCGCTGACCCAGGAGGACTTCCACTACCTCCACGACACCCATGGGCTGCCGCGCGAGCTGGTGACGAGCCTGCTGCAGGAGTGACGACGTGGGGAGCGGCCGGGCGCGTCAGCGCGCTGTCGTGCCTGATCGCCCCGAGCGGCGTGCTGGTGGGCCGGGTGGGCCTGGCGGGGTTCGTGAGCCCCTCAGCACGCCGCTGACAACGGACAACGCTGCGGGTCAATACACCTAGCCGGCGCTGACGGCCGACAGGTGCGTGGAGCCGTCACGCAGGGTGGTGATGCGCACCTGCCCCGCGGGGAAGGGGTCCCTCCCGTTCGGGCCGGGTACCTGAGAGAACGGCGTCCAGGAGCCGTCCGGCCTCCTGACGTTGTGCCAGACCCGTCCGTCGAGTCCGACCGCCACGACCTGGGCGGAGCCGTCGGGAGTCCCGGCGATGCCGATGGCGCTGGCCCCCATGGTCGTCGTGGTCACGCCCCGCGGGGGCCGGAAGCCGGTCCAGGAGCCGTCCGGCCGCCTCAGCTGGTGGTACACCATCCCGTCGAGCCCGATCGCGAGGACCTGGGAGGACCCGTCGGGCATCCCGGTGATCGCCAGGGCCGGACCGGAGAACGTCGGGGCCCCGTTGTAGCCGGCCAGGCGCCCCCAGGCCGTCCACGTGCCGTCCCGCCCGCGGGCGCAGTGGTACATGGCACCGTCCGTGCCGTAACTGAGCAACTGGGCGGACCCGTCGGGCATGGCGGCGATCGACACCTTCGTGGCGCCCCAGCGGCTCTTCGCGGTGGTTCCGGGCAGGGCCCGGAACCCGGGCAGTCCGCCGTCGGCGCGGCGCTGCTGGTGGAAGACGGTGCCGTCCATGGCCGTCACCACGATCTGGCAGGTGCCGTCGGGGAAGGCCGCGATGTCCGCCTCGCGCACGGTGAATCCGGACGAGCCGTCCGGCCCCGGGACGCGATGCCAGGGCTGCAGCGTGGCCGAACCCCGTACGGCGGTCAGCCACAGACCGTTGTCGGGCGCGATGCCCAGCACCACGACCGAGCCGTCCGCCATGCCCGCCACGGCACTCTGCACCCCCGCGAACGACCCGGAGCCGGTGTCGGCGGCCCCCGGCAGCGGACGCATGCCGCTCCACGACCCTTCGGGGCGGCGCTCGGTGTGGAAGAGCACCCGCCGTTCGACGTCGTACGGGGGCAGTTGCGCGGAGTAGAACCACACCGGGTTGGTGATGGCCACCAGTTGGTCCAGGGTGGTGGAGGCGGGCTTGGGCCGGCGCACCTCGGCCCGGGCGAACAGGGAGGCCTTGCCCCAGCCGCGCCAGCGCAGCTGCCCCCTGCCGCTGCCGTCGATGCAGGTGGCGGCCATGATCCCCCACTCGGTGTACAGCGTGGCGATGCTGTCCGGGGCACCCGCCACGTTCAAGGTCACGTCGACGGCGTCGAAGAACGACAGCGGCAGTTCCTGACCGGGTCCCGCGACCGCTCCGCCGGCGCGGGCGGTGAAGTCCAGGGTCACGGCCGCGGATTCGACGGCGTACGACCGGCCCAGGCGCAGGGCGTCCAGTACGGCGGGCGTCGACAGTCCGTCGGCGTACACGACGTTGTGGGGCCGGCCGACGGCGTCCGCGGGGCTGTGCGCGTCGCTGTTGCCGACGGCGGCGACCCGCTTGCCGAGGCAGAGCATGACGTGCCAGGCGGCGATGTTGGCCGCGTCGTCCAGGGTCCACGGTCCGTTCCACACCTCCAGCGCGTCCACCCGGTCGAGGCCGAACTCCCAGAAGGATCCCGCCGCCGGAGTGAGCGGATGGGCGGCGATCGTGAGTCCGCCCAGGCTGTGCACGCGCCGGGCCTGGCCCTCGAAGGCTCCCTGGTCCGCGGGGCCGTACCGCCAGTCCACCCATTCGCCCTGCGGCAGGCCGACGGCCAGCCAGTGGCCGTGGCGGGTGGTGACCTCCTCGGCGTTGATGACCAGCAGGTCGGTCGGGACGTTGCCGCGCCAGGTCACGCCGGTGGAGCTGGTGTTGTGGTCGGAGGTGGCGATGAAGTGCATCCCCTCCTGGCGGGCGGCCGCGACGATCTCCTCCACCGTGCGCTGCCCGTCCGAGTGGACGCTGTGCAGGTGCAGGTCGCCCCGGTACCAGCCGGGGCCCCGCCCGGCCACCGAGGCCGGCAGGATGTCGTACGGGGTCCGGGGCAGCGATTCCCCGTGGTGCAGGGTGACATCGACCTGCCAGGCCATACCACCGGTGCTGCCGACCATCGGCCCCAGGATGACCGACCAGGCGCCGGGGTCGACGGGTCCGGGGACGTAGCCGGGGGTGGCGTCCGCCGCGGAGAGGGTGAAACCGGACCGTGCGCCGCCCGACCAGCCGCGGAAGCCGCCCGGGCCGAAGACGCCGAGGTCCAGGATCCCGGCGGCGGCGTCATGGGTGGTGGCGACGGAGATCCGCTGGATCCCGGCGGGGACGTCGAAGGCGACGTACGCCCACTGGTCGTTGCCGTAGGGGGAGTGGCCGCGGTAGGTGGTGGTCACCGTGTCGGTGCCCTGGCCCCTCGTCGCGGCGTGCGCGACGGGCGCGGGAACCAGCGCGGCGGCTCCGCCCGCGGCCAGCAGGGCCCCTAAGCGGAGCAGGGACCGCCGCTCGACAGAGGGGCCGGAGCCGGAGCCGGGGTCGGAGCGGGGGTCGGGCGCATTGCCCGGGAGGTGTTCACTCGGCACAGCCGTGCTCTCCGTTCACGTGGGGTGGCGTGGAAGGCGTGCGTGCTGGTGCTGGTGCTGGTGCGGGAGTGCGAGGGCGCGGGGGTGCACGGGAACGCCAGCGCCCGGCAAGATCCGAAGGAGACGACACGCCCTAGTGCTGTGACCGGCAAGGTTCACCGGGTTGCGACGCCCGGCACGGCACCTCATCCCCCAGACTCCGTCCGGGGGGACCCCCAGGTTGTCGGACCGCGCAAGTACGTCCAGTACGAGCCGCGGCCCTCCGCCTTGCGATGCTTCCCCTAGGCCCTGCGGGCCTGGGGAGACCCCATGCACCGGACGCCGCAACCCGGCAAACCTTTCCGGCCACAGCACTAGCGGCGTGAGCGCTGGGCCTCGACGATCTGTCGTACGGACCCGTCGACGTCCGTACGGGCCTGGACGCGCTCGGCGAACCCGGGGAACTGCCCGGCGATGGCGCTCAGCAGCCGCAGCTCCAGCGGCGCGACGTTGACCTCGCACCGGTCGCGGCGAACGGCTCGTACGACGCCGTCCGCGACCTGGCCGGGCGTGACGGTCCTGATGCCGTTCGGCGTGGTGGCACCGGTGGCCGCGAACATTCCGGCGTCGCGGACGAAGCCGGGCTGGACCAGGGACACGCCCACCCCCGTACCCCTGAGCTCCTGGCGCAGGGCGAGCGCGAATCCGCGCAGCCCGAACTTCGTCGCGTTGTACAGGGAGGTCGACTTGGTGGCCGCCTTGCCGGAAAGGGAGCCGACCAGCACGATGTGGCCGCGACCGCGGCCCACCATGTGCTCCGCGAGCAGCCGGGAGAGCAGGACGGGCGCGCGGAGGTTGACGTCGAGGGCGCGGTCGAGCTGGTCCTCGGCGTAGTCCAGAAGGTCGCCGCTGGCGGGCAGGGCGGCGTTCGCGACGAGGATGTCCGCCTCCGCGCAGCTCTCGGCGAGGTGTACGACGTCGGACCGTACGGCCAGATCGGCGACCACGGTACGGGCGCCGCAGGCGTCGGCGGTCGCCTTGAGGGCTTCCTCCCGCCGCCCGGTGACCGTGAGGCGGGCCCCCTGCGCGGTCAGGCGCGCGGCCAGGGCCGCGCCGATGCCTCCGGTGGCACCGGTGAGCAGAACGTTCGATCCGGATATGTCCACGAGCACTCCCGTGCGGCTGGCGAAGTCCCTCAACTGTTCGTTCGAACGAACAGTATGGACGGCTCCGCTCCTTGTCCACACCTCGTCGTCCCCAACTCCCCAGCCCCGCCGGGGAGGCCGAGCGGGCCCATGGGGCAGAATTGCGCCATGCCCCATGCTTCCGACACCCGCCAGAGCATCATCGACGCCGTACTGCGGATCATCGGGCAGGACGGCATCGCCGCCGTCACCAACCGGCGGATCGCCAAGGAGGCCGGGGTCTCCCTCGGCTCCGTCACCTACCACTTCGCAACCCAGCACGAACTGCTGCGCGAGAGCCTGCTGCACTTCGTGGCCGAGGAGACCCGGCACTTCACGGCGCTCGCCGACGCATGCTCCGACGAGGAGTTCGACATCGGGCAGGCGGCCGAGGTGGTGGCACAGGTGGCGGGCGGCAACGCCTTCGACAGCCGCCACATCGCGCCGTTCGAGCTGTACGTCCAGGCCGGCCGGGACGAACGGCTGCGCGCCGCCGCGGCCGAGTGCTTCGCCGCCTACGACCTGCTGGCCGCCCGGATCCTGACCCACCTGGGCGTCCCGGACCCCGAACGCCTGGCCGGGGTGGCCGTGGCCCTGGTCTTCGGGCAGCAGCTGCGCCGCCTGGCGACCGGCGCCCCCGCCGAGGAGCTCGTCGACACCCTGCTGATCCTCACGAAGTTCACCCCGGCGCAGACCCCGTAGCCGGGGGCCGGCCGGCTCCGGTCGCTGCCGGCATCCATCAGGGG
This sequence comes from Streptomyces sp. NPDC030021, assembly GCF_055574035.1. Classification (NCBI taxonomy): domain Bacteria; kingdom Bacillati; phylum Actinomycetota; class Actinomycetes; order Kitasatosporales; family Streptomycetaceae; genus Streptomyces; species Streptomyces sp. NPDC030021. Next base: position 67,777 of record NZ_JBVIAH010000028.1, on the reverse strand, counting down.
CAGCGACCGGACCGGCGTGGAGCGTCGCGCGCTGTGCGCGGCGACTTCAGTACGTGTACCCCACATGCGCGAGCGCCTGCTTCAGCAGCGCCGCGTGACCGCCCGGCATCTCGCCCTGCACGGCTGCCGAGAGTGCTTCCTGCGGGCTGAACCAGACCAGGTCCAGGGCGTCCTGACGGGGACGGCAGTCACCCGTGACCGGCACGATGTAGGCGAGTGACACCGCGTGCTGGCGGGGGTCGTGGTAGGGGGTGACGCCCACCGTGGGGAAGTACTCGGCGACCGTGAAGGGCTGCAGGGAAGCGGGGATGCGGGGCAGGGCCACGGGGCCCAGGTCCTTCTCCAGGTGGCGGAGCAGGGCGTCACGGATCCGCTCGTGGTGCATGACACGGCCGGACACCAGGGTCCGGCTCATCGCTCCGTCCGTGCCGATCCGCAGGAGCAGTCCGATGGTGGTGACTTCGCCGGTGTCGTCCACGCGTACGGGGACGGCCTCGACATAGAGGATCGGCATCTGGGCCCGGGCCATTTCCAGCTCGTCGCTGCTCAGCCAGCCGGGCGTAGTTTCGGTCGTGTCAGACATTCCTTGATCCTACTTTCCAGGGCGCGTTCCGGCCCAGATCACGCGTCCACCGGCCCGGAGAGAATGGAACCCCGAGGGCCGTCCCCGCGACCACGGGTGGCCGGAATTCTGCGGTACGCGGGGCTGACGTACCGTTCGATCATGAGCATGCCGCAGCCCCAGCACCCCCCCGGCCCGTACGGGCCCCCGCAGCCCCCGAATCCCTACGGTGGACAGCCGTACGCCGCACCGCCCGCGCACCAGCAGCCGTACCAGGGGCAGCCGTACCCGGGGCAGCCCGGTCCGCCGCAGCCGTACCCCGGTCAAGGAGCGTGGGGGCAGCCCCCGACGGGCACGCCGCCGCGCAGGAACCGGATCGGCATGGTGATCGGGATCGTCGCGGGAGCGGTGCTGGTGCTCGGCGCGATCGGCGCGGTCGGCGCCAGGGTGAGCGGTTCCGGCTTCCCCGAGGCCCGGTACCGGCTCACCGTTCCCAAGACCCTCGTCGACGGCAAGTACGAGCTGGTCCGGGACCATTCGGCCACCGCGGGCAAGGAGGCCCTGGAGGGCACCTACGACTCGACGGTCCGCGATCCGAAGCCGGCTGCCGGTCAGTACGCCTCCGAGTCCCCGAAGGAGTCGGGCGCCCTGATCGTCTCGGGGATGTACGGCCGGTTCAAGGACACTGCGGGAGCCCGAAAGAAGATGCTGCGCGGCGCCGCGGAATCCGAAGGCGCGTCCCTGGCGGTCGCCGCACGCGACATCACGCCCACCGGATCCGACATCACCCTGTCCTGCCAGGTGCTGACGGTGCGGCAGAGCGGGGTCGAGAGCTCCCTGCCGATGTGCGCCTGGGTCGACGAGAACACCGGCGCCACGGTCGGCATCCTCAGCGAGGAGACCGCGCGGCAGAAGCCCGGGTCCGTCGACCTCGCCAAGACCGCCGAGACGACCCTCAGGGTGCGTGCCGAGATGCGGCAGCCGATCGGCTGACGGCGGCGGCTCTAAACCGTCGCAGAGTTATGCCCCAAAGGTGACTTTCTGCAGCCGGAACCGGTCGGATAGCAATGACGGGGCGCCTGGTACGGCCTGCCGATGGTCGGCAGCGGCCCCAGCGCGCCGAGGAAGGAACGTCCCGTGATCCGCATCCGTCACGCCGCCGCTCTGGCCACCATGGCCGCCGTCACCGCTCTCGCCATTGCCGCGAGCCCCGCCTCGGCGGCACCCGGTGACACGCTCACCATGTGCTCCAGCACGCTCACCCCGGACGGCTGGGTGGACGCCCAGTGGTGGAACAGCGGGGGGTGCGGCTCCGGCTTCACGCCCAACACCAAGCAGATCAAGGACCTCAGAGGCTACCCGGTCGGCACCCAGGTCAACGCCTGCGCGTCCACGTGGCCGCCCGCCGGCTGGACCATCACCAACACCTACTACTCCAGTGGCTGTCGCTACTCCGCCGTCCCCAGCTTCAACCCCAACACCTGGACCCTGAAGCGCACCTCCTGACCTCGCGCGGGCGCCGTGGTCGGCCGGTGGTGCAGGGTGGCGCTGCCGGCCGGATCGAGCGGGTGGCTCGTACGGCGTGTCCATCGCCGCGCGGCCGGGCCGGCCCGGCCCCGCTGCCTACCGTGACCCCATGAGCACGCGTCCAGCACCGCCGTGGGCCGGGTACGGAATCCGGTTCGCCCGGCCCGCCGAGTCGGGGGCGGTCGCCGCGCTCCTGGCCCGGGCCTTCGCCGACGACCCGGTCATGGCATGGATCATTCCCGCCGCCGGCCGGGAACGCAGGATCGCCCGCTACTTCCGGCTGGCCCAGCGGCAGCAGCGGCCCCGCGCCGGTGCCGTCCGGGTCGCCGCGACGGGCGAGGGGCGGCTGCTGGCGGCCGCGCTGTGGTCGGGGCCCGGGCACTGGAAGCCCTCCGCCGTGCAGGAGTTGGCGGCGCTCCCTCGGTACGCGAGCATCTTCGGCCTTCGTGGGATGCCGCGGGCCGGGGAGGTCCAGAGCACCATGGACGAGGCCCATCCGCGGCCGCCGCACTGGTACCTGCCGTCCGTGGGGACGGACCGGGGGCTCCAGGGGATGGGGGTCGGGTCGGCGCTTCTCGGCCAGCAGCTGGCCGACTGCGACCGGCTCGGGCAACCCGCCTACCTCGAGTCCAGCAACGTCACCAACCTTCCCTTCTACGAGAAGCTGGGCTTCCGCGTCACCGGAGAGATCCGGCTCCCGGAGGGCGGGCCGACCTTCTGGCCGATGTGGCGCGACCCCGATCCCACGGAGGGACGCCTTGCGAAGGGCCGGTGATTCGGGGGTCGTTGCCGTTCCTCAGATGCGCTGCGCGGTCAGCCTCTCTCCGTCCGACCCGAGGACCAGCACGTTCCTGGCGGTACCGACCCGGCCGTGATCGCCGTCCCACGACTCGACGAAACTCCGGGCAAGCGATTCAGCTCCGGGCGTTCCGGAGCCTGCCGAGTAGTCCGTGCTCAATTCGACGTCATAGTCGTGTTCGGTCAGTCGGGCCACGACCAGCGCGCGGGCGTGGTCGACCTGCCGCGCTTCACCCTTGGTGCGAGCCCGGGCGCGGAACCGCTCCAGCATCTCCGTATCCGCGGTCCGCTCGATCACGGGGCCGGTGGGCAACCGCTCAGGGGCGTTGGCCACGCCGTCGAGGCAGCCTCGCACCCAGGAGCCACGATCCATCTCGGCGTCGTTGCCGGCCTGCAGGGCCCGGCGCGTACAGCCGCCCCATACGGTCTCGCGCACGGCCGCACCCTTCCCCGAGGAGTCGTAGACGGCCTTGCCCGCGGTGTGTCCGGCACGGTAGGCGACCACGTACGCCGGTACGGCAGACGGGCGGGAATCGGGCGCGGGTCCGTCGGAGGGCGCACTGGTGCCGCAACCGACCAGGCCGACCGACGCGGCGACAGCCATACCGAGTAAACGTCCTGAGCGCTGATTCACTGTTCCCCCTGGGTGCGGACCGTCACCCACTGAGACGGCAGACCGGGCCCATCGGTCGCACCGGTGAACAGGGTTTCGCTCCCCCCCATGAACCGGCGACCCCCTCACCACGCGCACGCGCCTTCAACTGTGCTGCTGACCAAGGCCGTTACTGAAGCGATCACGCTTGCGCCGCGGACAAGTGTTCTGGAACCCTCCGCTTGACTCCCCTGTCACCCGAGCAACGGAGGCAACCCCCGCATGCCCTCAAGCCGAATACGCCGCACCTGGATCGCGGCCGCCACCGCCGCCGCCGCGGCGCTCGCGTTCACCGGTCTCGCGGCACCGGCGCAGGCGCAGGACCCCGCGCCGGATGCGCCCGGGGCCTGGATCCAGGAGCCCCGCACCGCCGAGGGCACCCGCTCGCCGCTCGGCGCCGCAGGCTGGACCGCTCCCGGCGGCGCAGCATCACCCGGAGACTTCACGCTGCAGCCCGGCGAGATGAACGGCGAGACCACCCGGCGGGTCACCCGCCTGGCCTCGGTGCTGCCCGGCTCGGGCGGCGTGCAGAAGCTGTTGGCCGGGGCGAACCGCACGATCGACCCGTGGTGTTCCCGCGACCCGTTCGGCACGGCCCCCGACCCCGACATCAAGTACTGCCTGCACAAGGACGACTCCATCTCGCAGGAGTGGGTCCCGCAGGGCATCACCGGAGTCTCCGACGCCAAGGACAACGAGCTGTGGGGCGAGGCCGCGAACATCCAGCTGTTCGCCTCCTACGACGGCTGGGACCCGGGCCGGGAGAACGACCCGCTCCCGGCGGCCGGCGACTGCACCGAGGCCGAGCTCGAGGCCGACGACGCCTGCAACCAGAAGGGCGTCCGGATCACCTTCGTGCAGAGCCGGACCAACCCCGCCACCGGCAGCCCCGAGATCAAGTACCGGCACGTCCTGCTGGGCTGGACCTATGTGAACTCCGCCGACCACGTCTCCTTCGACGGGCTGCACGCGGCCGAGTACCCGATCCAGAAGGGCGTCCACGCCGGCGGGATCGTCTGGTACGGCAACTACCTCTACGTCGCGGACACCCGCAACGGCCTGCGCGTCTTCGACATGCGCTACATCCTTGACCTGGACCCGGACGGCGACCCCGGCACGCACGACGAGATCGGGACCGACACCGACGGGGTCAGGACCACCTCGAACGTCGAGGTCAAGACGAAGGTCGGGCGGCACGACAACGTCTGGTACAGCTTCGGCTACCGCTACGTCATGCCGCAGGTGGCCGCGTGGAAGTTCAAGGCGGCGCAGAGCAACCCCAAGGGCTCCTACGCCTGTGTCTCCACCGGCGCCCCGAAGAGCTCCTACATCTCCCTGGACCGCAGCACCACCCCGGACCGCCTGATCATGGGCGAGTACTGCCGTCCGGAGAGCGGCTACCCCTCCACCGGCCGCATCGCCTCCTACCCGGTCGCGGCCCTGGAAGGCCGCTCGGCCGACGTCACCGCGCAGGGCTGGGCCAACTACCTGCCGCTGGCGGGCGGCGGCGCCCAGGGCGCGGCGGCGTACGACGGCACGCTGTACGTGAACGAGTCCAAGGGCACGGACGAGCCGGGCAACCTGTGGCGCTACAAGTGGACCGACGACGGCCGGCTGGTCCAGGACGGCCAGGCCGTCAAGACCGCCCGGGGCGCCGAGGACCTCTACGTCGAGCGCGGCAAGGGGCGCTTGTGGTCCCTCTCCGAACACCGCCCGGGGTCGGAGAAGGACTGCACGGCGACCAAGGACCCGGCCGATCCGGACGGAACGGACTACTGCCAGCGCGTGCTCTACGCCCACAAACTGAGCGCGCTCGCCGGCTAGGCCGCTTCTTCCGGATCAGGCCGGGCCTGGCGAGATCCGGAAGAAGGGGCTCAGCGGATACCGGAGCGTACGCGGACCCCGGGGACCTCGCGGAGCGCGGGGGCCTTCGGGACTTCACGGACCTCAGGGCCCTTGGGTGCCTCGGGGATCCCGGGGATCTCGGCAACCGTGTCCGGTACCGCCGCGGGGCGGTCCTGCTCGAAGGTCCGGAGCAGGTCCGCCGCGACGCTCACCGCGATCGTGGCAGGTTCCTTGCCGGTGATCTCGGTCATTCCGATCGGAGTCTTGATCCGGTCGATGGTGGCGGCGTCGTGACCGCCCTCGGTGGCCAGGCGCTTGCGGAACCGCACCCACTTGGCGGCCGAGCCGATCAATCCGATCGAGCCGAGACCGGCCGTCCGCAAGGCGGCGTCGCACAGCGCGGCGTCCTCGGCGTGATCGTGGGTCATGATCAGGACGTGGGCGCCGGGCGGCAGCTCGGTGAGCACCTCCTCCGGAAGCAGCGGCGTGTGGTGCACGTGGATCTGCGCCACCGCATCCGCGAGCACACCGAGCCGCTCGTCGGTGAGCATGTCGGAGCGGGTGTCGATCAGGTGCAGATCGAGGTTGTGGCGGGCCAGGATGCGGGCCAGCTCCAGTCCGACGTGCCCGACGCCGAAGACGGCCACCGCCTGGACCACCGGAAGCGGTTCGAGGAGCAAGCTCACGGCGCCGCCGCAGCACTGCACACCGTGGGGTCCGATGACCTTGTCGTTGAGGGCGAACTCCATCAGTTCCGGCTCCGGATCGGGCTCGACGTTCAGCTGGCGGGCCCGGTCGATGGCGACGGCCTCGATGTTGCCGCCGCCGATCGACCCCCAGGTCTCGGTCTGTCCCACGACGAGTTTGGCACCGGCCCCACGGGGCGCATGGCCGCGCACGGTCGCGACGGTCACGAGCACGCCGGGCTCCCGGCGTGCTCGCAACCGCGTGACCGCGGCGATCCAGGTCATGTCAGGCATTGCTCAAAGCGCTTGTGTCGGTACGGATCTCGCTGCCGCCCAGCGCGTGACGGTCGCTGCCCCGCACGTCGGCCTTCTCGCGGGCCGCCTCGATCGCCCAGTAGACCGCCTCCGGGGTCGCGGGGGCGGCGAGTTCCACACTGACCCCGGCGGGCCCGAACGCCGCGGCGGCCTGCCGCAGCGCTTCGCGTACGCAGAACGCCAGCATCAGCGGAGGCTCACCGACCGCCTTGGACCCGTACACCGCGCCCTCTTCCGTGGCGTTCTCCATCAGCGTGACGTTGAACTCCGCGGGCATCTCCGAGAAGCTCGGCAGCTTGTAGGTGCTCGCGGCCTGGGTCAGCAGCCGGCCGCGGTTCGGCCCGTCACTGGTGTCCCAGCGCATGTCCTCGAGCGTCAGCCAGCCCGCGCCCTGCACGAAACCGCCCTCGACCTGACCGATGTCGATCATCGGGGACAGGCTGTCGCCGACGTCGTGCACGATGTCCACCCGGCGGATGCGGTACCCGCCGGTGAAGCCGTCCACCTCCACCTCGGCCGCAGCGGCGCCGTAGGAGAAGTACTTGAACGGCGAGCCCCTGAAGGCCTTCGCGTCCCAGTGCAGCCCCTCGGTCCGGTAGTAACCGGAGGCCGACAGCTGAACGCGCTGGAAGTACGCGGTGTGCACCAGGTCGTCCCAGGCCAGCTCCTTGTCGCTGCCCAGCGTACGAGCGACACCGTCGACGATGCGCACGTCCGAGGCGTTCGAACCCAGCTGGCTGGCGGCCACCTGCAGCAGCCGCGCCCGCAACTGCTCGCAGGCGTTCTTCACAGCGCCACCGTTGAGGTCCGCCCCGGAACTGGCGGCAGTGGCAGAGGTGTTGGGCACCTTGTCGGTACGCGTGGGAGCCAGCCGCACCTTGTGCAGCGGGATACCCAGCGTGGTCGCGGCCACCTGCAGCATCTTGGTGTGCAGGCCCTGGCCCATCTCGGTGCCGCCGTGGTTGATCAGAACGGAGCCGTCCTTGTAGATCAGCACCAGCGCGCCGGCCTGGTTGAAGGCCGTGAGGTTGAACGAGATGCCGAACTTGATGCCGGTGATCGCGAGCGCCCGCTTGGTGTGCGGGTGCGCGGCGTTGAAGGCGGCGATCTCGCGCTTGCGGTCGGCGATGCCGCCGTTGTCCTCGACCTGCTGCCAGACGGCGGCGATCCGTTCCGCCTGCGGGACCGGCTGGCCGTACGGCGTCGCCTGACCCAGGCCCGGCTGGTAGAAGTTGCGCTTCCGCAGCTCCATCGGGTCCAGGCCGAGCAGCGGCGCGACCCGGCCCAGGATGTCCTCGATCACCAGCATGCCCTGCGGTCCGCCGAAGCCGCGGAAGGCCGTGTTGGAGACCTTGTTGGTCTTGGCGATGCGACCGGCGACCCGCGCGTTGGGAATCCAGTAGGTGTTGTCGATGTGGCACAGCGCACGGGCGCAGACCGGCTCCGACAGGTCCAGGCTCCAGCCGCCGTCCGCGGTCAGCGTGGCATCCAGCGCCTGGATGCGGCCGTCGGCGTCGAAGCCGATCTTCCAGTCGGCGTGGAACCCGTGCCGCTTGCCGGACATGGTCAGGTCCTGGGTGCGGTTGAGCCGCACCCGGACCGGCCGGCCGGTCAGCTTGGCGCCGAGCGCGGCGATGGCCGCGAAGCCGTGCGGCTGCATCTCCTTGCCGCCGAAGCCGCCGCCCATCCGCAGGCACTGCACGGTCACCTCGTGGCTGTGCAGACCCAGGACGTGCGCAACGATCTCCTGGGTCTCTGAGGGGTGCTGGGTACTGCTCTGGATGAACACCTGCTCGGCCTCGTCGATGTAGGCCAGCGCGGCGTGCGTCTCCAGGTAGAAGTGCTCCTGGTCGGAGAACTGGAACTCGCCGGTGAACACGTGCGCCGAGTCGGCGAAGCCGGCGTCGATGTCACCGGTCACCATCACGGGCCGGGCGCCGTGGAAGCTCTCGGCCGCGATCGCTTCCTTCAGCGTGATCACGGAGGGCAGCTCGTCGAGTTCCACCTCGACGGCCGCCGCACCGAGCCGGGCCGCCTCCAGGGTCTCACCGAGCACCCAGGCGACCGCGTGGCCGTGGAACATGACCTCGTCGGGGAACAGCGGCTCGTCGTGCTTCATGCCGGCGTCGTTGACGCCCGGCACGTCGGCAACGGTCAGTACACGGACCACACCGGGCACGGCGAGCGCGGGCTCGGTACGCAGCGCGGTGATCCTGCCCCGGGTCTTCATGACCTGGACCGGGTAGGCGTGCAGCGTGTCCTTGGTGCGGTACACCAGGTCATCGGTGTAGAGCGCGGTGCCGGTGACGTGCAGCACGGCACTCTCGTGCGGCATGGAGACGCCGACCACAGGCTTCTCGGGACGCTCGGACAAATGGCTCATGAAGACACCGCCTCGGTGGTTTGCGCGTGCAGCTTCAGCAGGCTCTGGCCGAGCATGGCGGAACGGTAGACGGAACTGGCGCGGTGATCGCTCATCGGCGTGCCCTCACCCCGCAGCACCCGGGCCGCGGCCTCGACGGTCTCCGCCGTCCATGCCCTGCCTTCCAGGGCAGCCTCGGTGCTCAGGGCGCGGATCGGGGTGGCGGCCACGCCGCCGAGACCGATGCGCGCCTTGCGGACGATGCCGCCCTCGATGTCGAGCGCGAAAGCGATGGCCACGCTGGAGATGTCGTCGAAGCGCCGCTTGGCGATCTTGTGGAAGGCCGTGACCGGCGACAGCGGCAGCGGGACGCGCACGGCACGGATCAGCTCGCCGGGACGGCGCACGCTCTGCCGGTAGCCCGTGAAGTAGTCGGCCAGCGGGACCTCGCGCTCACCGTCGGCATCGGCGAGCAGCAGCGACGCCTCCAGTGCCAGCAGCACCGGCGGGCTGTCACCGATGGGGGAGCCGGTACCCAGATTGCCGCCGAGGGTCGCACTGTTGCGGATGAGCCGGGAGGCGAACTGCGGGAACAGCTCCGCCAGCAGCGGGACGCTGCCGTCGAGGCGGCGTTCGATCTCGGTGAGCGTCTGCGCCGCCCCGATCTCGATGTGGTCGGATTCGACCCGCAGCGCCCGCAGTTCGGGCAGCCGGTCGACGGCGACCACGCAATTCGCGCGGCGGGAACGGATGTTGACCTCGACGCCCCAGTCGGTGCTGCCGGCGACCACCACGGCCTCGGGCCGCTCGCGCAGCAGCTGCAGCGCTTCGGTGAGGGTGCCGGGCCGCAGGAACGTGCTGTCGTCCTGGGTGTAGACGGTGGCGGCGGGTTCGGGCGGGGACTGCTCGCGGCGCTGCGCCAGGGGGTCGTCCTCGGCGGGCGCGCCGACGGCGAAGGCGGCATCGCGAATCGGGCGGTAGCCGGTGCAGCGGCACAGGTTGCCGCTCAGCGAGTGCAGATCGAAGCCGTTCGGACCGTGCTCGGCGTCGGCGTCGGCGTCGGCGTGGGCGTCGGCGCCGTCGGCGGGCTCCGCGTGCGCGCAGCGGTCGGGTCGGTAGTACTCGGAGGCCATGCTGCAGATGAACCCCGGTGTGCAGTAACCGCATTGGGAACCGCCCCGGACCGCCATCTCCTCCTGCACGGGGTGCAGGGTGGGACGCGTACCGGGTTCGCCGACCGTGGCGAGACCTTCGGAAGTGATGATCTCCTGACCGTCGAGTGCCGCGGCCGGCACCAGACAGGCGTTGACCGCCACCCAGTCGGTGGGCTTGTTCACGCCGGGACGGGCCACCAGGACCGAACAGGCGCCGCACTCACCCTCGGCGCAGCCCTCCTTGGTACCGGTGAGACCGCGCTCGCGCAGGAGATCCAGCACCGTGGTGTGGGGTGCAGCCGGTGAAAGCGGTGTCTCTTTCCCGTTGACCGTGATCCGCGCCGCTACCATGGCACATCCTCATTTCGGTGCATGGTCGAGCTGATTATGCTAGTAGCCATTTCAGGGGCTTTCTATTTCGCTGGCGCAGCCCGGGAGAACCCGGAGCGCGACTCGGCACGCGACGACGTGCCGCAGGCGGTGTGAGAAATCGAAAGATGCCGGGGCCACAGACGGGCACACCGGAAAAGAGGGCTGTTCAGCAGCCGTGTGCTACAAGACCCGGAGCCCAGGCGATCTGATGGGCGAGGCGGTTCAGTTCGGAGATGATCGACATCCGACTTCGCCTCCTTCCATCAGTTCACGGTCCGGTCCGCTCGAAGTTACGTTGCCGCAGGTCCATCGGTCAAGCCGCCGTGCGGAGACCGTTTGGTCCGCCGAAAGCCGGAGCGAGGGCGGGCGGCGACGCAAGGCCGGATCCGGTAGATCGAATCGCTGACCGGAATCTGACGCATCGGCCGGTCGTGGCGTCGGGCGGCCGGCGGCGCCGAGCCCCGGGCGTCCACCGCTGCACCGTCGTACTCGTCGCCGCCGCGGGCGCTCTGGTGGCCGGGGCCTCGGCCCGGGCCGGCCGCGACGCGGAGGTGCTCGACGCGCCGGAGCCGCTCACCGCCGCGCGGCGGTGAGCGGCACCCTCTCCGCCGGCAGCCGCCACCGGCGGACGGTGGCGGAGGGCTGGATCCCGGTCGGCAGGTGCTGGTTCCCCTGGCGGTACTACGAGTCGTCGCTCGGACCCGGCGAGGAACGCTGACGCCGGTGACCCTCGCGGCCCCGCCGGGCGGGCAGGACCGGGATCCGGTCACCGGCGAGGCAGCGGGTCAGCGGCCAGGGGGTCAGGGGGTCTGGAGCTTGTCCAGGATCCACTCGCCGAGTTCCACGGTGATGACCGTGTGTCCCTGGTTCTCGCTCGCGCACATGAAGTGGTCGAGCTCGCTGCCGGCGGGGTCGATCTTGCTGTAGAGCGCGTCGCGGTCGTCGATCTCCCCGGCCGCCACGGCGCTGACGCTCGGAACGAACGTGGTCGCGTTGTACGTGAGTTCCGCCGGCTCGCCTTCGAGGAGTCCGGCCAGCATCGCGGCGGTGCCGAAGTTCGCGGGCCGGCCCGGCAGATTCAGGGCTTCGGGGAACAGCCCACCGGGAGCACCGTCGATGTCGGGCAGACCGCTGGTGGTGATCCGGATCTCGGGGTCTCCGGTCTTCTTCAGGATGGCGACGACCTGCTCCCCCGTGTCCTGCGTGTCGAGGCGGGTGCCCGTCAGCTCCGCACCGGTGGTGCGCATCGCCGTCACGCCGGCCGGGATGTTGTTCCCGGCACCGGTGCCCGTGCCGTTGGCGACCCCGAGCCGCCGCACGCCGGGGGGCCAGCTGCCCACCCGCTCCAGCTCGGCGAGGAAGTCGGTGCGGGCCCGGTCCTGGCGGGCCTCGGCGGTGACGGTCTCGATGTGCCAGCGCAGCAACTGCCGGGCGGCCGGGCTGTTGACCATCCGCGAGAAACTGCTGAGGAGTTCGCCGAATCCGGGGAGGGTGCCCCAGTTGTCCTTCACGAAGTGCGCGAACGCCTGTACCGAGATGGGCAGCCAGGCTCCGTTGTGCGGGGTGTCGTAGGAGAGGTAGGTCGCGGTCTCGTGCTCGTCACCGTCGTGGTGCATCTTGGCGAGGGCGTAACGGGTGACCAGCCCTCCCATGCTGAAACCGCCCACCGTCAGCTTGGCGGTCCCTTCGCGGTCGGCGATCGCCTTTTCGATGCACTGGATTGCCGCGCCGGCGTTGTCGGTGATGGACGCGGACCGCTCGTCGAAGCCCAGGAGCACCAGGTCGAAGCCGGCCTCCTTCAGCTTGGAGATGAAGGGGTACTCGCCGTTCTCCAGGCCGTTCCACAGGGCGTCGGGGTCGCTCTTCCCGGCGGAGAAACCGTCAGCGAGGATCACCGGCTTCCTGACCTGGGTCTGGCCCGGGCTGCTGTAGAACACCCAGGCGGTTCCCCCTGTGAGCGGCCAGACGGTGTCCCACGCGGATGCCCTGGGGTGGTGGGGCTGGGAGCCCGGGATGGTGTTGTCCCAGATGCTCACAACAGACATGGACATGTAGTCCTGCTCCTCTGTCTCGTGGTGCGGTCGAGCCGAGTCACCGGTGAGGCCGCGGCTGACGGCGCAGACCTGGAACCGACGGCACGACCCTGCGTCCGGTGTGCGGTACCCGCCCGTCCCCGGTACGGGGGACGCGGCGGGGGCCGTCCCCGGGCACGGCGTGAAACGGGCATGGGGACGGCCTGCAGATGACAAAGGCCTCATGCCGTCGTCATGTGCGGAACCGGAACCATGATCCCGAAGCCAGCACCCCAAAACCACCGAATCCCGACCATGTCACTCGTACGTGGAACACGGCTTCCTTGCAGGTCACAGGGGTGCAAGGGAAGAAACGATGATGCTGGCCCGACACGTTCCCGCAGGGATGCGGGCGGCCTGCCGGGTCGGGCCTTGAGGGAGGGCTGTGAGGCGAGCCCTCGCGTGGGCCGGGAGCAGTCGGCGTGCCGCCGAGGAAATCCTCAGGCCCGAGACCGTCAGGACAGCCGGTCTCGGACGCTCCGCGGAAGATCTGGTTGTGCCGGGTCGGTGAGCGGGTTCAGAGGAACCACATGAACTGGACCCTGATGGAGAGGTCCTCGGGCCGGCGCGCTTCCATGCGGACCTTCACGCGTCCCCCGTCCTGGGGCGCCACGTTGTGCAGGGTGACGACCGCGGATCCCATGATGGGCTTGTCGGTGACGGGGCTGAACTCCGTGACGCAGGCGAGCACCATGGCCCAGGCTCCGCCGAAGCCAGGCAGCTTCACCTCCCCTTCGCACGCGGGTCGGGCACGGGCGACCTGTCGGTGCCCGCGCCCACGACGACAGAGGGGGTCCGCAGGAGAGTCGGAATCGCCGACCGCTGTGGGTCACCCCCCAGATGCCGGTGCAGGACGAGCTGCCTGACCAGCGAGGGGTCGTACTGGTGCCAGAAACTGAAACTGCCCAGCCCAGGACCGGTTGCCGGGTCGGTTCCCACCAGGCTCAGCGCGTCGTGGGCCACGATGGGGGCGAGCACGCGCGAGATTCCTGCTCCGACCTGTTCGGGGCCGGCGTTCTGGCTCGCTGCGGCATAGAGGTCACACGCCAGACGCCTGTCATCGAAGAACGTAAGGCCCATATCGCCCAATTATCCCCAAGTGTGCGAGGCGCGGCCCAGGCTGCGAGGAGGAGCCCCTGCGGGCCTTGCGTGCGGCGTGGCTGATTACTCTGCGTGAGATCGAGCACCGTCGCAGCGGTTCGGCGGGTGCGGTGGGCCGGTTCGGGTTGCCGTGGTGGGGGTGCCTCACCAGGGCGGTGGCCACACGCCCGCACGGCACGAGCCCTGAGTTCAGCGGCGCCCGGGAATGGTTAAGGGTAGATCAACTGAACCTTAAAGGTGCCTGTGGTCTCCTCGGCCCGCGTCGATCAAGACCGTCGGTACGCGTGCGGCACACCTGTCGACCCCCATGGGCCTTGGGGCCCTGACCTGCTTCTTCGCATGTATGCCCGTAAGTCACGAGCCCTGTGGCGGATCGCCTCACAGCGCCCCAAACCTCCTCGCAGCCTGATTCGTAAAAAGGCAACAGGACTGAACTCGCTCGGGAAGTCGGCCGTATGCAGGACGTCAGGGGGGCAACGTCCATCGGATCGAGGAGTGTCAGGTGTCCAGGAAACGGACCATGAGTCTCAAGAAGAAGCTCGTGCTCTCTGCTGTCGCGGGAGCCATGGTGATCGGCGGGGTCGCCGCCACGGTGGCGATCGGCAATGCCGCTGTCCCCGACGTCGTATGCCAGGGGTCGACGGTGACGTTGTCGGGTGAGGGTGGTGCGCCTGCGGCGTCGAGTGGGACGTTCCCGGTGGGGACGAAGTTGAAGGTGACGAATCTGGACAATGGTCAGTCGACGACGGTGGCGGTGAACGGTCCGTCGGGTAGTTGTGTGCTGCTGAACAATGCGGCGTTCGAGAAGGTGCGGGAGCCGGGTAAGAACCTGATCCGGCGGGCGCGTATCGAGCGGGTGGGTGGTGGCGGTGACGCGGCGGCTCCTGCGACTCCCGCGGCTCCTGCGGCGGGTGCGTCCGGTGCGGCGGGTGCGCAGGTGCCGCCGGCGACCGGTGAGGTCGTGTGTCCGGGGTCGACGGTGACGTTGTCGGGTGAGGGTGGTGCGCCTGCGGCGTCGAGTGGGACGTTCCCGGTGGGCACGAAGCTGAAGGTGACCAATCTGGACAACGGTCAGTCGACGACCGTGACGGTGAACGGCCCGTCGGGCAGTTGTGTCCTCCTGAACAACGCCGCGTTCGACACAGTGCGGGAGCCGGGCAAGAACCTGATCCGGCGGGCACGCATCGAACGCGTGGGCTGAGCGACCGGAGCCCGTTCGGGCCGCAGAGGCTACGGCGGGGCACGGTGCATGCCGTCCCCGCCGTAGCACTGGCGGCCGATTCCACCGCGCCCGAGGCGGAGTTCGGCCGAGTGGACAGGGGCGGACAGCACTGAACCGTGATCGCCCCCGCCGGGCCTGGATAGTGGACACCGTCCGCATCAAGTCTGTGCGCCATGAACCTTGGACGCACGAAGGACGGGTCCGACGCCCCACCCCGCCAGGGGGCCGCACTCGCGGCCCTGGCCGCAGCGCAGTTCACCGTCATGCTGGCCACCTCGATCGTGAACGTGGCGCTCCCGCAGATCCGTTCCGGAGTGGGCCTCTCGGACGGCGGGACCACCTGGGTGGTCAACGCCTACGGCCTGGCATTCGGCGCGCTGCTGCTGGCCGGGGGCCGGGCAGGTGACCTGCTCGGCCGTCGCCGGGTGCTGCTCGCCGGCCTCGCGGTGTTCGCGGGGGCCTCGCTGGCGGCGGGGCTGGCCGGCTCTCCGGGCCTGCTGATCGCCGCCCGCGCCCTGCAGGGCGCCGGCGCCGCAGCCATCGCCCCCGCCACGCTCGCCCTCACGATGAACCTGTTCCCTCCCGGCCCCGGCCGGGGCAGAGCCCTGGGCGTGTGGGGCGCCGTCTCCGGCGCCGGGGGAGCGGGTGGCGTGCTGCTGGGCGGTGTGCTCACCCAGGCGTGGGGCTGGCCCTGGGTCTTCCACGCCGTCGCGCTCGGGACGACACTGGTCGTCCTCGCCGTGGCGACGCTCGTGCCCCGGGCCGCCGACCGAGGATCCGGGCGGTTCGATCTGCTGGGTACCGCGACCGTCACCCTCGCCCTGACCTGCCTGGTGTGGGGGCTGACCACCGCACGCGGCGCCGGCTGGACCGACGCCGGGGTGCTGACTGCCCTCCTGGGGGCCGCCGTGCTGCTCGTGCTCTTCGCCCGGGTCGAACGCCGCCGGCCGGACGCCCTGATCCCGCCCAGACTGTTCACGACCGGCCGGGTCGCCGCGGGCAATCTGCTGATGGCGCTGCTGGGTTCCGTATGGATCGCCCTGTTCTTCTTCATGCCGCTCTACCAGCAACAGGTCCTCGGGATGAGCCCGCTGGCCACTGGGGCGGGCCAACTCCCGCTGGCCGTGGCGAACATGCTCGGCGCGGTCGTGGCACCCCGTATCGCGGGCCGCATCGGGGCCACGGCGACCCTCACCGCGGCCCTGCTGACCGAGGCGGCCGGTCTGCTGTGGCTGTCGTGGATGCGGGCGGACGGGAGCTACCTCGTCGATGTCCTCGGTCCGAGCATCCTGGTCGGACTGGGCCTGAGCATCGCCTTCGTCCAGCTCACCGCGCTCGCCGTGGACGGCGTACCCCGGCAGGACGCGGGACTGGCCGGCGGACTGGTGAACACCACCCGGCAGGTCGGCGGCGCCATCGGACTCGCCGCCCTCGCCACCCTCGCCGGCTCCGTCACCACCCACGCATCCACCGGCCAGCCTCCTCTCGAAGCCCTCACCGCCGGATACCGCGCCGCCTTCACCGTCTCCGCCGCCGTCCTCGCCACCACCGCACTCCTCGCACTGTTCCTCACCTGTGCGTCCCGCCGCTCGCGCCGCCCCCGCAGCACCGCCCCCGCGGCATCGCCCCCACAGGGACAGACGGCCAACCGCGCACCCACCGCCTGATCCAGAACCCGACGGCCCGGCCCCCGTCATCGTCAGCCTCATGACGGTGACCGATCCCTCCGGAGCCGGCTCGACTTCCTCACGGCACGCGCCGAGCAGCCCACCTGAGGCCGCGGTAGCGCCGGACCGTCCGTCCCGCACCGACGGCTGCTCGCTCAGCGGCCAGTCGCTCGCCGGCCCGCCGAAAGCTCTCCTTCCCCGCCGCCCGTCGCCGTGCGGCCCTTCCCACCCGCCGGTCCGCCCACCCGTCGGGCCGCCGTCCCATATGGAGGTCTCCACCTTGTCCAGCCCCGCAACCGTGTCGCCGCCCGTCGCCCGTGCCCACCCCACCGGTCGCCCGCGCGAGGTCGACAACCGCGCGGCGTACCTCAGCTTCGGACTCGCCTACGTACTCGGCCACGGCGCCGCCGCAGCTTCCCAGGGCGCCGCCCCCTTGCTCGACCTCCCCGACTGGCTGCCCATGACGCTCCTCGGAGGCGGGGTCGCGGCCGGCATCGTCCTGACCACCACCGCCGCCCTGCGGGCGCAACGAGGTGCCACCCCACCGGAGATCCTGTCCGGCAAACTGCTCGGCGCCGCCTGGATCGCCGCCTTCACCGCCCTGTTCCTCGCCGTCACCGGCCTCACATCCGCGCTCGACCAGCCGGAACTCCAGTCCGTCCTCTGGCCCGCCGGCTCCGGTCTGATCGTCGGTCTGCTCTACCTCGCCGAGGGCGCCGTACGCCGCAACCTGCTGCACTACGGCCTCGGCATCTGGCTCGCCCTGACCTCCACCGCGGCACTCTCGCTCACCGCCCCCGGCCTCTACTGGGTCCTCGCTGTCGCGGGCGGCGGGGCCTATGCCCTCGCCGCAGCCCTTGAACACCGCCGCCTCCACTCCCTCTCCGGCCACGCCCGCGCCTGACGTTCGGCTTCTTCGTCCGTCAGGGCCGCAAGCCGGCCCGCCTGAGTGCGATCTCGGAGAGGCCGGCGATGACTTGCCGGTCCCCGCGCCGCCAAGCGTCAGCGAGACCGCCTGGAGGCGTGGGGAGCGCCGCAAGGTCGCCCAGCCGGCCGGTGAGGGCGCGCAGGGCGAGCAGGTCGGCGCCTCCGGGTGCGTCGAGGAGGCGCCGCATGGTGATGCTGCGCCGGATCCAGCGCAGGCGTGCGGGGAGCCACAGCAGCAGTACGACGGCCACGGGGACGACGATCAGAGCCAGTGTGGTCAGGGTGGCCACCTGGCTGACGGCGTCCTGGAGCGACTGTCCGGCGTCGGCGATCCCCGTACTGGCGTCGGCAGCGGACTGGAGCGGCTTCTTCAGGAGGTCGCCGACGAACGGCACATTCGAGGCCGCGTCGCCGGCGTTGCCGAGCTCGGTGGCGAGGCTGTCGCCCGAGCTTTCGACCCTCCGGCCCGGCTCGGCCAGCAACATGATGGCTTCGTGGACGGCCAGGGCGAACCTCACGGCCGCGGCCATCAGGACCACCGCGATCAGGTCCGCGAGGATCTGGCGGTTCCGACGTGCTGGAGTCTGTGCGTAGAGGCGCATCGGCGGGCTCCCGTTCGGGTCGGACGTCGAGGAGGACCGGCCCCGCCGCGTGAGGCTCGGCCACTCGGTCGACCGTACGCCGGACCCGGCCTTCCCGCCGGTCTCTGTGGACGAACGTCCGCGACGCGACGCCTGGTCGGCGCACGCACTCGCCGAGCCGGACGGGCCGAGTCGGGGCGGGGCCGGAGGGCTGCGGCGTTGCCGCTTCGGCGGGCGCCGGGTGGCCCAAGGCCGTTCGACTGGCGCCGGCCGAGACCGGCCCCGACGGCCGACGTCCCGCAAGCCCTCCGCCCGGCATCCCCTCCTCGTCGGACGCGATACGCCCCGCAGCGGGCTGGGGGCGGTTCAGTGCTGCCCTGCCGGCCTGGTCCGACTGCTGCGCGGCGGGGTGGAGGGCACCACGGGGCAATGAGTGCGCACCTGGTGGATGGTCAGGAGCGGGCCGGCCTGGGGTCGCGGTCGCCGAGTACGAACTCGGCGGGCCAGCTCTCGCGCAGGATCCGGGCCAGCAGCGGGTGCTCGGAGTCGAGAACCTCGCTGGGCCGGATCGAGCCGTCCGCCGCTTCCCGCTGCCCGCCGAGAAGGACGGGTGCCTGGAGCAGCTCCTCGCCCCACGGCTCGATGGCGTTGCCGAACAGGCCCTCGAAGCGGTGACCCTCCAAGGTGCCTTCGTGCACCCGGCGGGTGTAGTCCTCGATCACCTCGGCGGCCAGGCGCACCCAGGCCAGGTGGACCACGGTGCGGCCGTCGTCGAGGCGGATCGGCAGCCGGACCTTGAGGAAGTTGCCGACACCTCCGGCGACCATCACCGCGCCGGTGTCGGCGGTGACCCGCTCCGCCCGCTCGGCCGGGGAGAGTTCGCCGATCAGGTGGGGGAGGGGGTGGGCGAAGCCGGGATGCTCCGGGTCCAAGGTGCCACCGCAGTCGCACCCGCACCCGCCGGCCCCGTGGCCGTGCCCCTCCTGGCCGGAGCCGACGGGCAGCACCAGGGTGAAGGACCGGGCGACGGTGAAGACGGTCGGCTCGGGCAGCCCGAGCGCGGCCAGCGCGGCGGAGGCCGCCTCGTGCCGCTCGCCGTTGACCCGGACCTCGGCCTCCACGGCGCCCGGGGCACCGCCGTAGAAGACCCGCACACCGTTGAACCAGGGCGACTCCAGGTCGGCCGTGAAGGTATGAGCGATCTCGCGGAGTACGTCCGCCTCCACCAGTGCGTTCTGGAGACGGAGGTTCTCCTGGTCGGAGAGCCCGTAGGCCAGCACGCCCCGAGGTGATGGACCGCCAGCCCGGCACACCGTGTTCGTCATCGGCGCCCCAGTGCTCGGCGAGCTCCTCGCGCCCGTTGAGCAGCTCAAGCATGCAGGCACCGGCGGAACGGGCCCAGAGGCCGGCCGCGTCGCGCGGAGTGGTGACCACCACAACGCAGTCCACGAAGCAGGGCACGTCGGGTTGGATGCTCACGTCCGGGAAGGCGATCAGGTCGTAGTGCCGGTCGTCCCCGTGCCCCGCCGGTCCGACGCCGACGGCCCAACCCTGCGGGCTGAGAAGTGAGTTGCCCTTGAGCTCGGCGCCCGCCGTACAGCCGGGGGAGACCTCCTCCAAGGCGTCGCGGACCAGGGCGAGGAAGTCGAGATCGGGCAGTCGGCCCGCGCGGGGCTCGGTGCGGCGCAGGCGGCGGCGTATCCAGGACATGCGGAGGATCATACGGAGGCGGTGCCGGTGGACCACATACATCTCCGTGGTCAGGGTGTGGTGCCGGCGCCGTGGTGCGGGCCGGCCGGCCGCGCCGGGCCGTCGGTGACCCGGACCTGCCGGAAGGCCCCGATCCGGCCCAGGCGGTCGACCGTGAGGGTGCCGGCAGGGCAGACTCTGAGCAGAAGGAAAGGGGCGGGCGATGACCGCACAGCCGATTCACCGGCACGAGCCGGAGCGGGTTCCGCGCAATGCGAGGGGCATCGCCGACGCGCTGACGCCGGAGGCCGCGAAGGAGTTCTACGTCGAACTCCTGGCCGCCCAGCCAGAAGAGGCGAAGGGCGTACTGCTGCGCTGGTGGGGCCGCGCGATGCTCGAATCCGATCCGGGCCGGCAGTGCCGGGTCGAGGCCGCGCTTGCGGGAACGACACCGACGATCGCCGTGCAGGACATGCTCGACCGGCGACGGGCGGCGGGACTGCCCGTTGAGTGAGACCTTCGACGACGGTTCCGAGGGCTTGCCGTGCGTGCTGTCCGAGGACGTCACCGCCTTCATGATCGACCCCGCGCTGCCGCCCTGGGCGATGGGCCCGATCGTGGCCGCGATGGTGGAGATCGGCGAGACCCGGGGACTCGTCGCCGGCAGCACAGCGGCGGAAGACTGGCCGGAGTGCCGACTTCTGCCGCTCGGTGAGGACGGGGCGCTGGGCATCATCGAGTACGTGATCGCCAAGGAAGCGGCCCCACCGCAGGTGATCGTGACCCGCATCCTGCTGTACTGAAGACCCGCCAAGGGCCCGGCCGACGATGCGCCGGTACGCACGAACTGCGACGAGAGATGCGGTTCCCTCCGCCTCGCGAGGATGAGGCCGGCTCAGCAGTCCGGACGGGATCCGTCGAGAACTGCGTTCACGGACACGGAGTACTCGTTCTGCGCCGAGTACGCGACCGGGAGCGATCTTCGGCTGCGGCCGGGTGGCCTTCCCGCCCCCGGCCGGAGCCGCGGCCCAGTAGCGGTCGATCACCGCCTGGGGACCGCCGGCGTAGGTGCAAAACGTGACGGCGGTCAGCCACACCTCGGGCCCGCTGTCGTCCGGGCACTCGGCGCCGCCCGCGTCCGGCACCGGGTTCGCCCCTGCGGGCGCCGGCGGAACGGCAACGGCCGCCCCGCCTTCCGCCGGACGGACGGGAATGTGCTGCGGGGCGCGGTCCGGGGGCGTCGGCGCGAGGCGGCCGGCTGTCCGCCGGCCCGCGCGGCCTGGCCCTCGACGCCCTGGTGGCTGCGCCGTACGGATGGACTCGGGCCGTACGGCGGCCGGTACGGGGCCTGGCCGCGCAGCGCGGCCTACCTTCGCACTGCTCGACCGCCCCTCCACGAAAGGCTGTACTCGTGCGATCGATCCGTTGCGCCCTGACCGCTCTCGCCGCCGGTGGCATCCTCCTGGCGGGCGCGTCCGCCGCCTCCGCCGACGACGCATTCACCGTCTACGCACCGGTCAGCAACACGTACTCGATCGTCTTCGGTGACCTGAGCCAGGTGGCCGGCGACGACGTGTTCAACGCCGGCCACGACAACACGGTCGGCTCCCACAACGGCACGGCGCCGGCCGGTGACGTCGGCATGGCGGCCGTACCCGGGACCCAGATCCTGAGCAACGAGGCCCTGATGCAGCGTGCCGCCGGTCAGTGGACCGGCAACATCATGGGCAAGTAGCGTCCCGCGAACCCGTACGGACCGGGGTGAGGGGCCGCCACCTCCCAGGCGGGGTGGCGTCCCCTTCTTCCGCCGGGGCGTCTGCGACTGCGGTCGAGCAGCCTTTTCCCCAAAGAAGTTTTGCAAAAATACTTTTGGAAAGTCTTCGAGGGCTCTAGCCTCCCTGCATGGGCAGCGAAGAACAGAGACGCGTACTCGATCCTGAGCGGGACGCCGCAGCCCTGAAGGCCCTCACCCACCCGTTGCGCATCCGGCTGCTCGGGCTGCTGCGGCAGGACGGCCCGGCCACCGCGAGCGAGCTCGGGGTCAGGACCGGGGAGTCGTCCGCTTCCACCAGCTATCACCTGCGCGTCCTGGCGAAGTACGCGTTCGTCGCCGAGGCCGAGCACCGGGACGGCCGGGAGCGACGGTGGCAGGCGGTGCACTCCGTGACCGCCTGGAGCAACAAGTCGATGGAATCCTCACCGGGCAGCCGCGCCTTGCTCAGCCTGTCCCGCAGGGCCCAGATCGAGCACCTGGAGGCTTCTCTCGTCCGGCACGAGGCCGACATCGCCGACGGCCGGCTGCCGCCGGAGTGGGTGGAGCCTTCCGGGATCAGCGACTTGATGCCCCGTCTGACGCCCGAATCGCTCACCGAACTCCGGGAGGTGTTCGCCCGGAAGCTCGGGGAACTGACCGCCCGTGATGCAGGGGATCCTCGCGCGGCGCAGGTCGTACTCCTCACTGCAGGACTGCCCCTCGCGCCACGCGACCCCGCCGCAGAGCCGGACGTCTCGGGCCCGGCGACGGACGCCGAAAACGCGTCATGACCAGGCCGCTGGACATATCCACCACACGCCGCCGCTACATCACGGTCTGCGCGCTCTTCTGGCTGCCGCTGGGCCTGAGCCTCGCCCCGCTGATCTTGCTGCTCACCGAGCGCGGCATGACCACGGCGACGATCGCGGGCCTGTTCGCCGCGCACTCGCTGACGGCCGCAGCACTGGAACTGCCCACCGGAGGACTGGCCGACGTCCTGGGGCGCCGCGCCGTCCTGATCGCCGCCGGCCTGCTGAACCTCACCGCCCTGGTCCTCGTAGGCCTGGGCTCCGCTCCCTGGCTGCTCGGCCTGGGCATGGTGCTGATGGGCGCGGGCCGTGCCCTGTCCAGCGGGCCGGCCGAAGCCTGGTACGTCGACACCGTCCAGGCGGACACAGGGCCCGGCGCCGATCTGCGCCCCGGCCTGGCCGGCGGCTCCTCCGCGACCTCCGCCGCGCTCGCCGCGGGAACCCTGCTCGGCGGCGCCCTTCCCTGGCTGCTCGGAGCCGGCCCGGACCTCGGCGCCCGGCTGCGCGAAGCCTCCTCCGGGCTGGTACTGCCCCTGTCCGTCCCGCTGTTGCTGGGCGCCGCGGTCGAGATCGCCTTCGTGCTGTACGTCGTGACCGCTCTGCCCGAGCCGCCCCGGCCGGCCGCCGCCCTGCGCGACGTACTCCGGGGCATCCCGGCCACCGTCGTGGGCGGACTGCGTCTGGGCGGTCGGGACACGCCGGTCCGCCGGGTGTTCCTCAGCGCGGGTGCGGCCGGCAGCGCGCTGGTCACGATCGAACTGCTCATGCCGGGACGCGCTGCGGCCGTCACCGGAGCGTCGGAGTCGGGGGCGGTGCTCTTCGCCGTACTGGCCTGCACCGGATTCATCTGCTCCGGCTTCGGCAGCCACCTCGCGCCGCTGACCGCCCGACTGGCGGGCAGCGGCGAACGTGCGGTCATGGTGAGCCTCGGCGCCGGCGCGAGCGGGCTGCTTCTGCTCGGCGCCACCGCGGCGTCCACCGGAGCGGGCGCCCTGGCGCTCTCGGCCACCGGCTACGGCCTGCTCTACCTCGGACTCGGCGCGGCGGGACCCAATCAGAACGACATCCTGCACCGCCGCGTCACCAGTGCGGGCCGGGCCACCGCGCTGTCCGTCCAGTCCCTCGCCCTGCAACTGGTGGGAGCCCTCACCGGCCTGGTCGTCGGGGTCCTCCAGCCAGGCCCGGTGTCCTGGCTGCTGGGAGGCGCCGCACTGCTGGCGGGATCCCTCCTGTGGGTTCGCCGCAGCGGTCTCGCACCCTCGGCTCCGGAGGCGACGAAGCCTCAGCCACCCGCAGCTTCCCCCGCCGCGCCCCAAGAACCTGCGCCCTTCGAGATCTGACCGCCGAAGGCCGGTCCGAGGGCATGAGGGGTGTCCGGCTCGCCGTCCGTTGGGCACGCGGTCGACCGGCCGCGTGCGGTCCGGGCGAGGCGGTGTGGTCAGGGCACCGGCCCGACGGCACACTGGAGTTCCACGCCCCGCAGCGCCAGGAGTGACGTGCCCGTCCCGATCATCATCGACTGCGATCCCGGCCATGACGACGCCCTCGCGATCATGCTGGCCGCCGGGGACCCGGCGGTGGACCTGCTGGCCGTCACCACGGTCGCGGGCAACCAGACCCTCGACAAGACCACGCTCAACGCCCGCCGGGTCTGCACGGTCGCCGGGATCACGGACGTCCCCATCGCGGCCGGTTGCGACCGGCCGCTCGTCCAGCCGCTCGGCGTGGCCGCAGACGTGCACGGGGTCACCGGACTGGACGGGCCGCTGTTCCCGCCTCCCACGGTGGACGTGGTCCCGGAGCACGCCGTGGACCTCATCCACCGGCTGCTGGACGAGCATCCCGAGCCCGTCACCCTCGTCCCGACCGCGCCGCTGACCAACATCGCCCTGCTGCTGAAGCGGTACCCGCAGGACGCCTCCCGCATCCGCGAGATCGTCCTGATGGGCGGTTCGACGGAGCGCGGCAACCGGACCCCGGCCGCCGAGTTCAACATCCTCACCGACCCGGAGGCCGCCGACATCGTCCTCCGCTCGGGGGTGCCGGTCACCATGTGCGGGCTCAACGTCACGCACCAGGCACTGGCCACCCCCGAAGTGGTGGCCCGCTTCGTGGCCCTGGGCACGCCCCTCGGGCGGACCTGCGCCGACCTGCTGACCTTCTTCGGGTCCACGTACCGTGAGCTGTGGGGCTTCCCCAGCCCACCCCTGCACGACCCCGTGGCGGTGGCCCGGGTCATCGATCCCGGGCTGGTGCACTGCGTGGACGCCCACGTCGCCGTGGAGCTGTACGGCCGGTACACGCGCGGCGCCACCGTGGTGGACCTGCACCGGTACATGGGCCTCCCGGACAACGCGCGCGTGGCCGTGACCTTGCAGACCGGCCGGTTCTGGGACCGCATGGTCGCCGCCGTGGCGGCTCTCGGCGCGCCCGCCCAGGGGCCGGCGCCGTCCTGACGGCGGACGAACGGACGAACGGACGGACGAACAAGGCGGACACGGTGCACCCACGGGGCAGCAGCTTCTCCTGCGCCCCACCGTCCCGCTCCTGTTCCCGTCCCCGGCTCCGCCCCGCCGCCTACCGCCCTCGTGCCGGTCAGCGCGGCAGGCGGGCGGAGTCCAGCAAGGCGTGCAGCCGTACGGCCGGCAGCCCGGGGTTGGCCGCCGCTCCTTCGGCCGTTGCCGGGTCCTGGAGCAGGGTCTCCACGGTGTCCCGGGAGAAGAGCGGGTTGGCAGCGGCCGCCCGGCGAACGTGCTCGTCCGGGTCCGTCAGCAGTTCCACGGGGGCCCGCCCGGTCGGGTCGGCGGCCGCCAGCGCCCGTACCTCCGGGTCCTCGTGCCCGAGCAGGTGGGCCAGGCCGGTCCGGGGCAACCGGGACTGCATGAGCAGGTGGGGGCGTTGCCGGGGGCGGGCGAGGAAGGCCGCGAGGACGATCGCCGCCGGGGCCAGGGGGTGCCAGGAGGCCAGCCGGTGACGTACTTCCTCGTCCGGGTCCTCCGCCAGCCGTCGCACCACGTCGGCGGGCAGCGTGGCGCATCTGGCGGCCGCCCGGCGCAGCATCACTTCCTCGGACACCGCGCACGCGCGGTACCAGTCCAGGTCCGGCTCCTCGTACGGCTCCAGGATCAGGCAGGTGCAGTCGTACGCGTCCTCGCTCATCTCGTGGTCGACGGCCAGGCACTGTGCCCGGGTGCGGGGGAGCGGCTGTACCCGGGCCCGGGTACGCACCCGCTCGTCTGGGTCCTCGGCGAGCTCCGCCCACAGCGCGGCATCGAGGTCGGCCCGGCCGGCGACGCGTTCGCGGACCCCGGGGTCGACGTCACGGGCGAGCCGGGCGCAGGCGTCGCGGGGTGTGTACGGGTTGCCGGCGAGGGCCCACCGGCACTCCGGATCGGCCAGGCACGCCTCGACGACGGCATCCGACAGCGCGTAGTTGACGAGGATCATCCACCGGTGGTGGCAGGCCTCTTCCGGGAGTTCCGCCTCCATGGCCGCGGGATCCTCCGTCCGCGCGCTGCGTTCGGCGGACGCCCGGACGTCCGGGTGGGGGTCGGTCAGCAGGGCCTTTCGCTGCTCGGAGGTGAGCCAGGACCACGGCGCCGACGCGAAGATCCGAAGTGCGTGATGTTCGTGCCGGAGCATCCTGTGCCGGAAGGAAGCGGGTATCTGGTACGAGGCCACGAGCTCGGACGCGATCTCGTTCGCCGTGAGCAGCCCGGAGTCGCCGCCGTCCTCGGCGGTCAGCAGGGATATGAGGGCGTCGTCGGGCAGCGGTCGGAGTTGCCGCGGGCGCGGGCGGGGTCCTGAGGCGACATCCGCGCGGACGAAGGAGTGGGGGTCCTTGATCAGACGGGCGCGCTGGGCCGGTGGGACGTGGGGGTTGCGGGCGAAGGCCCGGCGTACCTTGTGCTCCGGGTGCGTGACCGCCGCGTCCATGACCTCCTGGGGAAGCGGGCGCTTCTCGCACAGGATCTGCCGGGCCTCCCCGGCGGCCGGGTCCAGCAGCCGCAGCAGGACGCCGGCCGGGGCTCCCGCGTTGGCCGCGACCCCGCGCAACCACAGATCTGTCAGGGCAGAGGGCGAAGTGGGCATCCGGCCATCATGTCAGCTGCCGTGGGGCGTTGGCCGCCCGGCGGCCGCTCACGGCCTTCTTGACCGGCGGTTTGACCTTGCCACTGGCGGCAACGTTGAACGATGACCGGCATGGACAAGAACGCCGAACGGCAGCACAACAGGATCGTCGTCGTCACCGGGGCCGGCACCGGGATCGGCCGGGCCACCGCCCGCGCCTTCGCAGCCGAGGGCGCCCACGTGATCGCGGTCGGACGTCGGGCCGAACCGCTCGGCGAGACCGCCGCGGCCGACCGGGCCCGGATCACCCCGCTGGCCGCCGACATCACGGGGGAGGGCGAGCCCGAGCGGATCGTCCGGAGGGTGCTGGAGACGCACGGCCGGTTGGACGTGCTGGTCAACAACGCGGGCATCGTACGAAGCGGCGCCCTCGGCGCACTCACGCCCGAAACGATCGCGCCTCAGATCGCCACCAATCTGGTCGCGCCCATCCTGCTGACGCAAGCCGTACTGCCCGCTCTGGAGACCACCGGGGGCGTGATCGTCAACGTCAGCACCTCGGTGGGCCAGCGGGCCTGGCCGGGCAGTTCGGTCTATGCGGCGACCAAGACCGCTCTGGAGCTGCTGACCCGGAGCTGGGCGGTGGAGCTGGCGCCCCGGGGGATACGGGTGGTAGCGGTCGCGCCCGGCGCGGTCGACACCCCGATCGGCGAGCATCAGGGCCTGGCACCGGAGCAGATCGCAGCGGTGCGCACCTGGCAGCTGGCGCACACCCCGATGGGCCGGATCGGCCGACCGGAGGAGGTCGCCTGGGCGATCACCCGGCTTGCCGCGCCTGGGGCGTCGTTCGTCACCGGAGTGGTACTCCCGGTCGACGGCGGAGCTGTGGTGGCGTGATAGGAGTGGCCACCGGAGGTGGCCGAGGTGCGGATAGGCGAGTTGGCGAAGGTGACCGGGACGACGGCCCGTGCGTTGCGGCACTACGAACAGGCGGGGCTGATCTCCTCGGAGCGGGCGGCCAACGGCTACCGGGTCTACGACGAACGGGCGGCCGTGCGCGTCCGTAACATCCGCTACCTGCTGGCCGCAGGGCTCACGCTGGAAGACGTACGGGTGTTCGCCCCGTGTCTGGACGGAGACGTAGCGGCGGCGGCGCCCTCGGTCGCGGGTCTCCGAGTCGCGGTGGAGCGGCTCGCGGTCCTCGACGAACGCATCGCTGCCCAGACCGAGGCCCGCGACCGACTGGCCGCGGCGCTGCGGCAGGTGACCGGCGACCTCGTGCGGCCGGTGGCCTGACGGGTCGGAACGTCACACACACCCTCGTCAACGACCCTACGCCGCTCCGCGGAACGTCCACCGGAGGGGCATGACCGACCGGGACATCGTCAAGGGCCGCTCGTTCAGCCGAGGTTGAGGGTGCGGGCCACGAAGGCCAGCGACAGCGGAGTGCCACCCGGTTCTGCGGCGGTCGCGGCTTCGGGAGGCGAGCAGTACTCCTCGACCGCGGGCCGCTCGACCGCGAAGAGGGGATCGGTTCCGGCCAGTTCGTAGAGCCTGACCAGCTTCATCGCCGCCTCGACGGAGGCCTGCTGCTGTCCCTCGTGCCGGTGGCACGGGCCGCCACCCGTCGCGATCACGCACGGCTTGCCCTTGGCGTTCGCTACCCGGCACCGCACCACCGGGTCATGCGTGTGGCACAAACCCGACGGTCGCGCGTCGACCCGGCACCGCTCGCCCTTCTTCGTCGCCGCACGGCACTGATTCGCGATCATGACCGCCAAGGCTACTCGGCGCGCGCCGCCTCCTGACCAAGGGCCCCGGTCGGCCGGGGGCGGGGCGCCGCGGACCTGGGCCGGTGAGGTGAACCTGTACGTCGGATGGCGGCGGGGCGGGTGGCAGCAGTGGCAGCCCGCCGGGGCGGACCCGAGGCTCGTTCCCGGGGACGAGCACGAGGAACACGAGGAAGGGGCAGCAGTCCATGCCGCACGCCAAAGAAGAGGGTGTCGCCGCGCGCCCGATCGGTACGGTGGACCAGCATCCGAGCCGAGCCGGACACCTGCGGACCGCGATCAGGCGGACCAACCTGCTCCCGGCGTTCCTGGTGCTCACGGTCATGATGGTGGCCCTGTGGCTGACGGGTATGCCGTTCCTCCAGGCCCTGACGATTTCCACCGCAGTGAAGATCGCGATGGTTCTGCTCGAACTCCGTCGGCTGCCCGGCCCTGTCGACAACTGACGCGCGAGGCGAGCCCTGCCACAGCCCGCCCGCCGACCCGCCGGCCTGAGGAATCGCCTGGCTGCGCCTTCTCCTGCAATGGCAGGATTCCCCGGACGGGGGACGGACGATCGGGAGCGGGGCGCGGGGCATGTGGGAGGCGCTGGACGCGGTGGACTGGCGGGCGCTGGACGCGGTGGGACCCGACCATCCGGCCACCGCCGTACCGAAAGTGCTGCGCCGCATCGCCCGGGCGGACGCCACCACCAGGCCGGAGGCCGTGGAGCGGGCGTACGGCGACCTGCAGGACCTCCTGTGGAGCCCCGGGCGGTTCACCGACGTGGGCACGGCCGCGCTGCCGTTCCTGGTGGATCTCGCCCTCGACCCGGAAACGCTCCGACGGCCGGACCTGGTCGATCTGCTGACGTGCCTGGTCTGCGACGGTGAGGACGGGGGCGGGGAGGCCGACTCCGCACCGGCGGCTGCCTGGAGGCGGCAGTGGCCCCGCATCCGGAGGCTGCTCGACGACGGGGATCCTGTGGTGCGGCGGACCGCGCTGCGGCTGATCGCCGACCGGACCGGACCCCTGCTGGAGCGGTGGCACGAGGAGAGGGACCTCTCGGTCCGGGTGGCCCTGCTGCTGACGCTGGGCCGGGCCGCGGCCGACGAGGACCCCACGGAGCCGACGAACGCCGAGGTACGAGCCGTGCTGGACCGTCTCCTGCACGGCGAGAATCCGGTGCTGCGGGTGGCGGCCGTGATCGCCGCAGCACCTCTGGATCCGCGGGCGGCGCTGCGTACCCACCCCATGCTGCTGGAGGTCCTCGCCGATCCCGTGCTCGCCCCGGAGTTCGGCAAGGTCTGGTACACCCTGGACCGCGAAATCCCGTACGAGCGCAATGACGTCGCCGCCTGCGTCGTGGAACTGCTGGAGCTCGACATGACGGTGGCGACCTCGTTCGTGACCGCGCTGGCCGAGACCGGGAGCCGGATCGGCGATCCGGAGCTGCGCCGGTGCGCGCTGGACGAGGCGTGGCGACTGCTGGTGGCCCGGCCCTCCGTGGCAGCGGCCGTGCTGCCGCTGGCGGCCGGGCTGCTGGCCGACCCGGACGACGACGTGCGCCACCAGGCCGCGCATCTGATGGCGGTGCTCGGCCACAGGGCGGCACCGCACGCCGACCGGCTCGCGGCGCTCCTCGACGACCCCGGGGAATCGAAGTTCTTCGAGGGCACCGTCGGAGACCACGCGCGGTGGGCCCTTACCCGGATCGGGGACCCTCGCGCACTGCCCGGGCTCGTCGAGCGGCTCGTCGCGCCCTACCGGGACGTGCAGGGCCACGGCTTCTTCCCGGGTGAACCGCGGCAGCCGGACGTCGCCGACGTCCTCCGGCCGCTGCGCGCACACGCCGGAGTGCTTCTGCCCGCGGTACGAGAAGCCCTCCGGGACGAGGTCTCCCGCGCGGGGTGGCTGGTCGAGGACCTGCGAAAGGTGCTCCACGCGTGGGGGGAGAATCCGCTGCTGCCCGGTGAGCCCACGCCGTACCCACAGCCGTGGGAACCGCCGTTGCCGGAACCGGCGCAGGCAGAGGCGGCGGTGCTGGCATGCGCCGCCGACGGGCAGTGGCACTGGACGTTCCCCACTGCCCTCGACGCGCTCACGCACCACGGAACCCTCACCCCACCGGTCCGGGAAGCCCTCACGGCACTGGGGGCCGCGGACCGCCGATTCTCGGAGTACGGCGACTACCGGGCGGTCCTCCAGGACGAGGAGATCCGTGCACGGATCGACGGGTTGCTCGCGCTGCCGTAGGGCCGCCCCCGCCCCCGCCCACGCGTGACTCCCGACACCCGCACGGGACGGTCTCGTCCGGGGCCGGACCCTTCGGGCAGCCGGAGCCGGTTTCTAGGCGGACCTGCGGCGCAGAGCCCGGCGGACCACGTACAGGACGACGAGCAGCACGATGACGACGACCACGACGATCAAGAGCTTCTTGAACAGCCCGCTCTTCTTCTTGGTCTTCTTGCCCTTCTTGCTCCCGGTGGTGGCCCGGACCTGGGACGACGTCGGTGCGTGGACACCGGTTGCCACGCCGGCGCCGGCGAGCAGGCCACTGTGCGGAAGCGCTGCGGCGGCAGGAGCCTGCCGGGCCGCCGGAGCGGCCGCCGAGGCGGTTGCCGCAGGGCCCAGAAGCAGCCCTGCGAGCACGAAGAGCGGGATGAGTGCCGCTGCGGCCATCGGGCGCTTCTTCGGATTGCTGTTCGTTGTCACTGTTTCCCCTGTTCTCCCCTGCCCCGGCCGGGCCCGGTGGGATCCGGAAGGCCGTGGCTTGGAAGCATCGTCGACGAGTTCGACCGCCCCGGCAAGGACTTGGAGGCAGCGGGCGCGCCCACACCGTACGTGCGCCCGTCAGCGGACCCCGGCCGAGGGCAGGGACTCTGGCAGTCTGGGCGCATGGGGACGGGCGACGATCAGGCGAGTGGTGTGGGGCGGGAGTTGAGGCCGGGATTCGGGGTGGGGGAGGGGTACGCCTGGTACCGGGGGGTGTCGCCCGGAGGGTCCGTTCACCGGCACGCTGCCTTCCAGCTCGTCCTGGCGCCCCGGGGCGAGGCGGCGCTCGTCGGGGCGGACGGCGGCGTCGTGCGGGGCGCGGCGTTGCTCGTCCCGCCCATGACCGCGCACCGGATGCTGTCGGCGGGCGATCTGCTCACCATCTTCGTGGAGCCGCATTCGGCCTTGGCCGACCGGTTGCGCGGGCGGTGCGGTTCCGGTTCGGGGATCGTGGCGGTGCCCGAGCTGCGCCGGCTCGACGAGGGTGAACTCGGCCGGGCGGCGGCCCTTCCCTCGGCCGGGCTGGACCCGCGGCTGCTCGCCGCGTCGGCCCTGCTGGAGGGGCCGGAGGGGCTGGAGGAGCGGGTCCCGATGGACCTGGTCGCGGCCCGGGTGGGTCTGTCACCGCAGCGGCTGCGGGCCCTGGCCCGGCAGCAGCTGGGTATGCCGCTGGCGCGGCGGCGTATCTGGCTGAAGCTGCGCCGGAGCGCGGAGGCTCTGGGGGAGGGGCGCAGCCCGGCCGAGGCCGCAGCCGCCGGAGGCTTCGCCGATCAGGCCCACCTCACCCGCCGGATGCGGGAGATGACCGGGATGACTCCGGCGGCCGTGTTGCGGGTGATGCAGGTGCTGCCGGCGTCAGCCGCCAGCGCGCCGGGCGACGTACACCGAAATGGACCCGGTGACGGTTGAGACGACCTCGGCCTCGCGGACCCGGTCGAATCCGGCCTCGGCGATGAGGGAGGGCAGGATGCCGTCGGCGTTGGGCTGGGTGTCGGCCCGGCCGTCGGCGAGCTGGACGACGCGGAACGCGGTGCGCATCAGGCGGGTGCGCTGGAGGCCGTAGTCGGCCAGGACCAGCCGGCCGCCGGGCCGCAGCACGGTGTGCAGGGCGGCCAGGATCGCCCGTTTCATCGGGAGGGGGCACTGGTGGAGGACGAGGCTGGAGACGGCGGTGTCCGCGCTGCCCGCCCCGAGCGTGTCCGCCAGCTCGTCGCCCATGCCCTGGCGCCAGTCGATGGCTGCGCCCGCCCCCTCGGCCTTGCGGCGGGCGACGGTCAGGATGCGGGGATCCGGGTCGATGCCGATGACGTGGGCGGCGGGTTCGATGCGGTGCAGGAGCAGGGCCTGGGAGCCGGTGCCGCAGCCGACGTCGACGATCACCTCTTCCGGGCGCGGAGCCACCTGCATGGCCAGCAGGCCGCGCCAGAGCCGCTCGCGCACCAGGGCGGCCACGGGGTCGTAGAGGCTGGTGGGGGCGAAGCGGCCCGCGGCGGGTGTGAACGCTCGGGCAGGGTGCGCGGTGTCGCGGGGCCGGGACCCGGAGAGCACGGCGGCTGCGGAGGGCACGGAGGGCTGACGGCGAGGATCGGCGGTTTCGCTGGACAGGGTCATGACGGCAGTGTCCGGCGCCCGGGTGGCACCGGTCTTGTACGAACCGCTCGCCCGGAGGCCGCAGCCCGGGGCCGCCGCAGGGCCTGCGCCCGGACGGTGACCCGCCCGTCCGGGCACGGCCTCGGGCCGCAGCGACCCTGGCCGGCTGGGTCAGGAACCGGGGAAGCTCAGACCCGGTGCGCGACCGTCGCCAGTGCGTCCTTGACTTCCTGCACCACGCGGGCCGCGTCCTCGGGGTTGTTCACCACGTCCGTGCGGTTCATGTCGATGACGAGGACCTCGCTGGCCGAGTAGTGCTTGTGCACCCAGTCGTCGTAGCCGGACCACAGCGTCCGGTAGTACTCGACGAGGCTCTCGTCCTGTTCGAAACCGCGGCCCCGCAGCCCGATACGGTGCAGCACCGTCTCGAAGTCCGCCTTGAGGTAGACCATGAGGTCGGGCGCCTTGCGGTACGGCAGGCCGTCGATCTCGCGCATCATCTCGTTGAGCAGCCCCTCGTACACCTGCATCTCGAGGGAGCTGATCCGGCCCAGGTCGTGATTGACCTTGGCGAAGTACCAGTCCTCGTAGATGGACCGGTCGAGGACGTTGTCCCCCTGCTTGTACGCCTCCTTGATCGAGGCGAAACGGGTCTGCAGGAAGTAGAGCTGCAGCAGGAAGGGGTAGCGCTTCGCCTGGATCTCTTCGGGGCTCGCCGTGTAGAAGAGCGGAAGGATCGGATTGTCGTCCACGCTCTCGTAGAAGACGTCGCTGCCCAGCTCCTTGGCGAGCAGCTCGGCCACACTCGTCTTGCCGATGCCGATCATGCCTCCGACGCAGATCACTGGCATACCTCACTTCTCCCTGGGGGTCTTCTGTTCGTGGGCGGGTGGGCCGTGCGCCCCACACCACTGAGACGCACGCCGGCGGTCACGCGATTCCCCGGGATCTTCATGATCAGCGTCATGTGGTCGCCGTCCGGACCAGGGCCCTGACTCAGGCTGCTTTCCTCGACCGGTCGGCCTGACCGTTCCGCAGTCGCCGCGCAGAGCGACGAGCCGCAGCCCAACGGCCGCCTTGAATCTTAAATGATGATCAGCTCCTCCTCGTCCAGGGCGCCGACGCCCTCCACGGCCTGCTCTCCGGGACCGGGACCCCGCACGACCCGGGGCGGAGCGCGCCGTCCTGAGCCCCCTCCGGAGCTCCTTCTGGAGGTGTCTATAGTTAGGGCAGCCTAACTTTAGGGTCGTGCGAGCGCTCCCCGCCCTCGCCGGTCCTTGCCGACCGAGCAGAAACGGAACCCGTATGAGACCCGAGTCCACTCCCCTCGTCTCCCCGCGCGCGGACGTCCTGACGGAGACCGTCGAAGGCTTCGGCTCGGTCCGTTTCACCCCGGTCGACCCCGCGGCGGACTCCGCCGTGCTGCATGCCTGGGTCGTCGAGGAGCGGGCGCGGTTCTGGGGTATGAACGGCGTCAGCCGGGAACTGGTCCAGGAGATCTACGAGGACGTGGACCGCCGCGACACGCACCACGCGTTCATGGTCCGGCTGAACGACGAGCCCGTGGCGCTCTTCCAGACGTACGAGCCCACCGAGGACCGGGTCGGCGACTGCTACGCGGTGCGGGAGGGCGACATCGGCGTCCATCTGATGCTGGCCCCGGTGACCGGCCGGCCCCGGCCCGGATTCAGCAGGACCCTGATCGGGTCGCTCATCCGGTTCA
Organism: Streptomyces sp. NPDC030021; assembly: GCF_055574035.1. Lineage (NCBI taxonomy): Bacteria > Bacillati > Actinomycetota > Actinomycetes > Kitasatosporales > Streptomycetaceae > Streptomyces > Streptomyces sp. NPDC030021. Next base: position 33,755 of record NZ_JBVIAH010000028.1, on the reverse strand, counting down.
CCTTCCGCGACCCGGCCGTCCTGCGCGCGGTGGCCGAGCCCGACGCCTCCAACGACAAGGCGCTCGCCCTGCTGAACCGGCTCGGCTTCGTCCGGCAGGGCGAGATCACCCTCCCGGAGATCGACCTGCCCGAGGTGTACCTCCCGGAGAAGCGGGCCGTGCTCGCGTTCCTCGACCGCCCCGCCGTCCTCCCGGCCCCCGTGGCGGCCGTCCGCCACGCCTGACGGCTGTCCCGTAGATGATCCGCATGCTTCCTCGCAGGGTCGGCCGTGGATCCGGCGAGGGCGAGGCCGTGGATCCGGGCGCTGCCCGGCACGGCCTGGACGACAGGCCCGCACCGCGGTCCCGTCTGGGAGGACCTGAGACCGGCGGACCGAGTGATCGCGTCGACCCGTCACAGGATCAATGGCCAGAAGGCTCACGGTCCGACTCGCGCGCCGTGTCTGCCACGAACCGGCTCAGCCGGTAGGCGCTCTGTTCCACAGGGCGCCGACACAGCGTGTCGATCCGGACGAGCGATTCGTCGGTCCCCGCCTCCCGAAGACGGCGCAAATGCGCGCGCAGCTCCGCCTGGTACCTTGTCTCAAGGACCACTTCCCACTGTCCTGCGCCCGGCGCAGTGCGAGCAGCCAGCCGCTGCCTCCCAGCCTCTTGCCGCCGTTTCCGCTTCCCCTGTCCTGGCATCGACCCAGAATCGCCGGCCGACGCCAGCACGACAAGTGATTGCGCGTCGGACCAGGCCGGCAGAGACCTGCCGCCCTCGTCGCCGATCTTCAAGGAGCAGTCCTCTCCGATGCGGCGGCCTGCTGTGCGCGGCCGGCTGCGGTGAACTCCTATGCGACCCAGCAGTAGACGCCCTGGCCCTGACGACGGGCACTCCTGACGAGCGCCGCCACGTCGCCCACGATCGAGTCGGCGATCTCCGTGTCGATGATCTCGCCGTCCTCCGCTCGGAGCTGAACCCACGAGGCGGCGACGTCACGCAGCCCGGACGGTCCGGCGTCCGCGAGTGCGACGGACAGGCCAGGCGAGATGGCGAAGACGACGCATCCGCCGTTGTCCAGGCCGGCGACGATACGCGGCTCGCCGGCTTCGACGAGTTCCTCGAAGCCGGCGCCGGTGAGAAGGCATTCCCACCCGACGACGGCCTCCTCGGGGTCGAAGTTGCCGAAGGAGAGCGACTTGAATGCCCGTCCCGGGCCGGTCTGCAGGACCAGAGCTGCCGTGGTGTCGTCCGGTGCCACGAAGAACTTGACGATGGTGCTCACCCGGGCATCATGCCCGACCGGCCGACCCCATGAACGGCCGGAAGAGACGGCCTAGTCCTTCGCCGCGGCCTCGGCATTGCGCCAGACCGTCAGGTCGACGGTGATGAACCTGGTTTCTTCCTTCACGCCCGACCTGCCGCGGAAGGTCGCCAGCGTGATGTGGCCGGCCTTGCTGAGCACGCAGACCTGCGACCCGTCCGTGAGCTGGTCGAGGCCGATCTTCTCGGTGAAGCGGGTCACGGCGCGGCAGGTCTCCAGGGAGCCCTTCTCGGAGTTGTTCAGCAGGACGAGCTTGCCGTTCGCGGTACCGAACTTCTCGTCCCCGAACAGGGTGTCCCGGTAGTAGAAGAGGTCCCCGTGCCCGTAGAGCACCCCGGCGCCGGTCGGTTCCTCGGCCGGGCGCGGCGGGTTGTCGGCGAACATCAACTGGTGGTTCTGGGGCACCTCGATGCCCTGGTACGAGACCGGCTGCGGGTCGGGCCGCTTCTGCGCGGCACCCGAAGAGGCGCCGCCGCCGGACGCCTTGTCGCCACCGCCCTTCTCGGAGCCGTCGGGCAGCAGGGACCCGAGGATCACGAGCCCGATGACCGCCGCCGCGACCGCCCCGGTGACGATCAGCCCCGTCCGCTTGGGGCGCGGCGGAGCGGGCGGACCGGGAACGAAGCCCTGGGGGTGGAACGGCGGCGGTGTGCTGTGGCCCGGGGCGTACGAGGGCTGCGTGTACGGGGGTTGCTGCGGCTGCGGCTGTGGGTAGGAAGGCTGTGGGTACGAAGGCTGCGCGTACGGGGGCGGCGTCCGGTATCCCGGCGGCACGGCCCCGGGAGCCCCCGGCGCGGGAGCCGTCTGCGTCGGCGCCGCGGCGGCCACATCGGTCGGCGTGTACCCGGGCGCGGCGGGTACCGCCGGGGCCGGGGACTGCGGTGCCGAGACCTCGGTCGGAGTCGGAGCCGATGCCGGTGCCGGAGTCGGCGCCGGAGCGGGCAGCCGCAGCCGCTCGGTGATGGAACCGGCGACGGCCTGCGGCAGCCAGTCCTCGCCCTGGCGCAGCGGGGCCTCCGAGGCCGCGTTGCACAGCTCGATGATCTCGGTCAGGGTCGGCCGGTCGGCCGGGTCGCGGCTGAGGCAGCGGGTCACCACCGGCCGCAGCTCCTCGGGCAGGGCGCTGAGGTCGGGGTCCTCGTGCACGATCCGGTACAGCACCGCGTGCGAGGGCCCGTCGCCGAAGACGGACGACCCGATCGCCGTGAAGGCCGCGATCTGCCCGAGTGCGAAGACGTCGGTGGCCGGGGTGACCGTCCCGGCCGAGGCCTGTTCGGGCGCCATGAACGCCGGGGTGCCGACGCTGACGCCGGTACTCGTCAGAGCGGTGGAGTCGGCGGCCCGGGCGATGCCGAAGTCGATGACGCGCGGGCCGTCGGAGGCGAGCAGCACGTTGGCGGGCTTCAGGTCCCGATGGACGATGCCCGCGCCGTGGATGACGTGGAGGGCCTCGGCGACCCCGACGGTCAGCAGCAGCACGCTGCGCACCGGCAGCGCGCCGTGCCGGGCCACGGCGTGGGCGAGCGAGGGGCCCGGCACGTAGGCCGTGGCCAGCCAGGGCTGGGCGCCCTCGGTGTCCGAGTCGATGACCGGTGCGGTGTAGAGCCCCTGGACCCGCTCCGCGGCGCGCACCTCCTGCTGGAAGCGCCGCCGGAACTCGGGGTCCTCGCTGAACTCGGGCCGGATCACCTTGATGGCGATGGGCCGGCCGCCCGGCGTGTAGGAGAGGTAGACCTTGCCCATGCCGCCCGCGCCCAGCACCGCCGCCAGGCGGTAGCCGCCCACGACGGCCGGGTCGTCCGCCTTGAGCGGCTGGAAGAAGTCGGCGGAAGGTGTGCTGCCCATGGGGACCCATCTCTGATTGCGGCGATCCAGCACCTGCCGGCGCCCCGAAGTCAACCGAGAGCGTACCCAATGCCCGGACCGGCCCCGCCCCCCGTCCCGGACCGTCGCGCCGACTCCGGGAGTTGGCGGCGCGGGACGCGGTCGTCGAACGGCGGAGGCCTGCTCGGCGGTTCCGCCGCTACCAGCCGAAGCGCCGGTCCACCACGGCTGCGAACTCCTCGAACGTCAGCACGCGGTCGCCGTTCTGGTCGGCCGCGTCGAAGAGCGCCGAGGAGTCGTCGGTGTCCCCGACACCCCAGACGGGGATGGCTCCCTGTGCCGCGAGGGTCGGACCCTTGGAGCGCAGGGCGCCGATGACCTCGGCGCGGGTCAGCGTGCCGTCCTGGTCGAGGTCGAGGGCGTCGAACAGGCGCCGGGCCTTCTCACTCATCGCGTGGTCCTCTCAGCGGTACACGCACCGCCCCGCGGGCGGCGCGTCCTGCACGTGAGGACGTCGTGGATCCCTGCGGGGTTGCCCCGCCGGTGTCGGTTTCGGCGGGGCCGGGGGTGCTCACGGATGAATCCCGGCCCCGCGGCGGTTGAAGGGGAGCCTGCCGAGCACGACCGCCATCCCGCAGGTGTTGGTGAGCGCGGAGAAGACCAGCCCGCCCCCGATCGCCGCGGACAGCAGCGCGAGGGCGGGGTGGAGGAGCAGTCCGAGGGCCAGGCCGAGCAGTACGCAGACGCCCGCGGTGAAGCGGACCTGGCGTTCCATCGCCCAGACGGCCCGCTTCCGGGAGTAGTCGGGATACTGAAGGCCGTGGCCCTCGGCGGTCCAGGCCTGGGTGCCGCCCGTGAGGCTCGACGCGAGGATGCCGTGGGAGGCCAGGGTGCCGGCGGCGTTCTCCGAACGGGCACCGGAGGCGCACACCACGAGCAGGGGCCTGCTTTCGGCGGCCCGCCGCAGCTCCGGCAGGCTCCGTGTGAGCCGGTCGAGGGGAACGTTGACGGCGTCCGGCAGGTGTCCGGACGCGAACTCGCCCGGAGTTCGGACGTCGACGACGGTCAGCTCGGACAGCCGCGGGTGCGCCTGGCTGACGTCGAGGAGGGTGGGAACACTCATGGCGGACCTGGTCCTTGGCAGAGGGGGAGGGGTTCGGCGCGGCGAGCGACGCCGTTGCCATGCCGGGGATGTTAGGGAGCGGGGGACGGCCCGGCCAGAGGCCGGCGAGCCCTGCCACGGGACCGCCACATGCCGGCAACAACCGGCAACAACCGGCAACGAACGGCGGCGGGCAAGCAGGAGACGAGCGGCAGGAGACAAGGGGCGGGCAGGCCACGGCCCGGTCGGCGCCGCACCCGCGCCGGCGCCCACACCCGCCCTCATGCCCGCACCCGCACCAGGGCTCGCGCCCCGCGCCCCCGCGCAACTCGGACGAGTGAACGGCCGCCGTGTCACCAGGTGACGTACAGGGCCTTCGGTGAGCGGTGGATCAGCGTGGGCCGCATCTGCGGCCGTGGACGGTCCGGGTCCAGTCGCAGCTCCGGCATGCGGCGGATGAACAGATCGAGGGTCAGGCGGAGCTGATCGCGCGCCAGTTGCGAACCGGGGCAGCCGTGGGTCCCGTACCCGAAGGCGAGGTGCTGCCGGTTCGCGGGCCGGGTGATGTCGAACTCCCCGGCTCGCTCGTACCGTTGCTCATCGCGGTTGGCCGAGCCGTACGCCACCAGCACCGTGGCCCCCACGGGCAGCTTCACCCCGGCGAGCGTCACCGGCCGGGTGGTGGTCCGCCGGAAGGCCTGGATGGCGGTGTCGTGGCGGACGGCCTCCTCCACCGCCGCCGGGATCAGGGACGGATCGGCGCGGAGCATCCGCCACTGCCGCCGGTCGCCGAGCAGGTGCAGCAGCATGGTGCCGATGAGGGCGCTCGTGGTGAGGAATCCGGCGATCAGCAGGTTCTGCAGGCTGGTCACCAGTTCGTGGCGCTGTTCGAGGGTGAGCTCGGCGTCACCGGGGGCCAGGGCGGCCACCATGGTCGAGCACATGTCGTCCCGGGGCCGCTCGCGCCGGTCGCGGACGTACCCGTCCAGCAGGTGCTGGAGCGCGACCACGTCCTCGGCGGCGGCCACCTGCCCCTCCGGCGACAGCGGGCGGAACAGCAGCTCCTCGGCCCGGTAGCCCCCGTGCACGGCCGCGGGCACGTCGGCGGGGTCCAGGCCGATCAGCCGTCCGACCACCATCCCGGGCAACCGCCGGGCGTACGCCTCCACCAGCTCTGCGGCTCCGTCCGCCGCGAAGCCGTCCACCAGCCCGCTCGCGCACGTCCGGGCGTACGGCAGCAGCGCTGCCACCCGGGCGGCGGACAGCCCCCGGTTCAGCGGTGCCCGGTGCCGCCGGTGGGCCGCGCCGTCGCTGGACACGACGGTGGGCCGGGGTCCGAACCCCCGCGGCAGGACGCCGAGCGCCGCTTCCGAGAGCGGTACGTCCGGCAGCAGCGCATGGGCCGAGGAGAAGTCCTCCGCGCGCAGCAGCACCTCCCGTACGTCCCGGTCGCGCGCCACCAGCCACGCGTCGAACTCGGGTACGTACGTCAGACCCTCGGCCCGGCGGGCACGCTCGTAGAGCGGATAAGGGTCGCGGTACAGCTCGTCACGCCGCGCCTGGTCGTCGTGCCGAGCCACTGGGACCTCCGGATCGCGGGCGGGACCGGGCCGGGGTCACACTGCGGGTGACGTCCGGTGCGCCGGGTCATCCTGCCCGAAACCCGCCCGGCCCGGTAGGGCGCCTGTCGGGAGACCGGGAGGATCTGTGACGGAAGTCTGACGTCGCGCCGGTCTCCCTGGTGTCCGGCACCCCGGGGTGCTGGAATCAAGGGGTGACGACAGACCACCCCGACTTCGAGGGAACCCCCGTCGGTCGCCGTCTCGTGCTCGGCATGCTCGGGCTCGGCGCCGGGGGCCTCGTTGCCGCTCCGTACGTGCAGCGCGGGATCGAGGCCTTCCTCGGGGCCGCCTCGGACAAGGACCCGACCGGGCTCACCGGGCTGCTTCCCAACGGGGGCGGCTTCCGCTACTACTCCGTCGCCACCTCCGTACCGCGGAAGGACGAGCAGAACTACCGGCTCACCGTGGACGGCCTGGTCGAGCGCCCTGCGACGTACACCCTCGACGCCCTGCGCGCGCTGCCGCAGAACCGTGTCGTGAGGGACGTGCAGTGCGTCACGGGCTGGCGGGTGCCCGAGACCCCCTTCGCGGGCGTCAGGCTGTCCCTGTTGCTGGACGCCGCCGGTGTCAGCCCCGAGGCCAGGGCCATCCGCTTCACCTGCTTCGACGGCACGTACAGCGAGAGCCTCACGCTTCCGCAGGCCCGACGGGACGACGTGCTGGTCTGTCTGCAGATGCGGGACGAGCCGGTCAGCCACTCGCACGGCGGCCCGGTCCGGCTCTACGTCGCACCGATGTACTTCTACAAGTCGGCGAAATGGCTCTCCGGGATCACCGTCACGTCCGAGGTGCGACCCGGCTACTGGGAGGAGCGGGGCTATGACGTCGACGCCTGGGTCGGCGGGTCCAACGGGCGCAGTGACACCCCCACCGTCTGAACCGACCCGACGGGTCGCCAGGTTCACCCGTGCCGAGCGCTGGGTCCACCGCCTGACCGCCGCACTGACCCTGCTGTGCGTGGCGACCGCGGCCGCTCTGTACGTGCCGCAGCTCGCCGAACTGGTCGGCCGCAGGGACCTCGTGGTGACCGTCCACGAATGGGCCGGGATCCTGCTGCCCGCGCCGTTCCTGGCCGGTCTCGCCTCTGCTGCCTTCCGGGCCGATCTGCGCAGGTTGAACCGCTTCGGACCGCACGACAGGAGGTGGCTGCGCGCGGCGCGGCGACGCGACCGCCGCCGCGCGTCACGGCCCGCGGGGAAGTTCAACGCCGGCCAGAAGATCTATGCGTCGTGGATCGCGGGCGCTGTCCTGGTGATGCTGGCGACCGGTCTGCTGATGTGGTTCACCCACCTGACACCGCTGGTGTGGCGCACCAGTGCCACCTTCGTGCACGACTGGCTGGCCCTGGCCATAGGGGTGGTGCTGGCCGGGCACATCAGGATGGCGCTCGCCGACCCGGAGGCACGGAGGGGGATGCGCACCGGGTCCGTCGAGCGCCCCTGGGCGGAGCGGGAGCACCCGCTGTGGCTGAGGGACGAGCCCACGAACACGCCCACGAACAGGCCCACGGACAAGCCCACGGACAGGCCCGCCGAACGGCCGGGGGAGGGCACGGAGGCCGGCTGACCGAGGCTCGGCGATCCCGTACGTCATCCCCTTGATTCCAGCGTGAGTTGACAACCGACCCACCCCTGCACCACCCTTTCACTACTTCCTTAGTGAAAGGGTGGTGCAGGCGTGCTGGAATACCGCATCGACCGGCGCAGCGGCATCGCCACGTACGTGCAGATCGTCCAGCAGACCAAACAGGCCCTGCGCCTGGGCCTGCTGGAGCCGGGCGACAAACTGCCGACGGCGCGGGAGGTCGTGGAGGCCACCGCGATCAACCCGAACACCGTCCTCAAGGCCTACCGCGAACTGGAACGCGAAGGCCTCGTCGAGGCGAAGCGGGGGCTGGGCACCTTCATCCGGAAGTCCCTGGGCAGCGCCGCGGCCGATTCTCCGCTGCACGACGAACTCGCCGACTGGGCCCGGCGGGCCCGGGAGGCCGGCCTGGAGCGCGACGACGTGGCCGCGCTCTTCACATCCGTACTGGAACAACACTTCGAGGGGGACGGCGAAGCATGACGGAAACCGTGTTGGAGGCGGAGGGCCTCGGGCTGCGCCACGGACGCCGGGGAGGCTGGGCGCTGCGCGACTGCTCCTTCCGTCTCGCCGAAGGCCGGGTCTGTGCGCTCGTCGGGCCCAACGGCGCTGGGAAGTCGACCCTGTTGAGCCTGGCCGCAGGGCTCGCGCTCCCCACGGAAGGCACCCTGCGCACCGTGCCGCGCGAGACGCTCGCGTACGTCGGGCAAGACAAGCCCCTCTACCCGCAGCTCACCGTCGGCGAGACCCTGCGGATGGGCCGCGAGCTCAACCCGGGGCGCTGGGACGCGGCGACGGCGGAGCGGATCGTCGAGGCCGGGGAACTCGACCCGCAGGCCAGGGTCCGTACGCTCTCCGGCGGGCAGCGCACCCGCGTCGCCCTGGCCCTGGCCCTCGGCAAACGCCCCGGCCTGCTGCTCCTCGACGAGCCGATGGCCGACCTCGACCCGCTCGCCCGGCGCGAGCTCATGGGCACCCTGATGGCCGATGCCGCCGACAACGGCACGTCCGTGGTGATGTCCTCGCACATCCTCACCGAGCTGGAGGGCGCCTGCGACCACCTCCTGGTCGTCGACGGCGGCCGGATCCGCCTGTGCGGTCCCATCGACGAGGTCGTCGCGGCTCACCGGCTGCTCACCGGTCCCGCCTCCGCCTCCGCCGGACTGGCCGGCCACACCGTCGTCGAGGCCCGTACGGCCGGCCGTCAGCTCTCCGCCCTCGTGCGACTGCGAGGGCCGGTCGACCACCGGGTCTGGCAGTCGGCGCACCCGACCTTGGAGGAAATCCTGCTCGCCCATCTGCGTTCCCCCGATGCCCCGTCCTTCACCACCCAGGACCCGCTCGCCACGACGGGGGTGCGGGCATGAGCGGCCTGACGCTGAAGGGCCCGTACTGGGTCGCCGCCCGCCAGCACCGGCGCGCGCTCTGGGCGGTGCCGGCCGTCGTGGCCGCCGCTCTCGTCGCCGTGGTCGCCCTCCGCTGCTGGGCCGAGGGCCCGAACTCCGACCTGTCGGGCGAACCGTGGCCGAGAAACAGCTACGAGCTGCTGCGCCTCCTCATGGGGCACGCGGGTACGGGCCTGTTCCTCCTGCCGTTGCTGGTGGGGGCCTTCGTGGCCGGCCCGATGACGGCCCGCGAGCTGGAGAGCGGCACCTGGCGGCTCGCCCTCACCCAGTCGACCACCCCGAGGTCCTGGCTCGGCTCGAAGGTCCTGGTGGCGGCAGTCGTGTCGGTGCTCGGCTCGGTCGCTCTCACCGGGGTCTACCGTCTCGGCTGGGCGCGGGTGACCGGCACCCACCAGCTCCACTGGGCGGACCGCGGGACGTACGAGGCCTCCGGCCCGGTGCTCGCCGCCTACTGCCTGCTCGGCGTGGCCCTCGGCGTGCTGGTCGGCCAGCTGGTCCGGCGGACGCTGGTGGCCATGGCGCTCACCGGGATGCTCACCGGCCTGGTGCTGCTGTGCCTCGGCGCGCTGCGATGGTCGCTCCTCCCCGTGGAGACGGGCACGACGCCGCTGCAGGGGAATCTCGCGAAGCTGATCCCGGGCGACTCTCTGATGATGGACACGGGGCTGCTCACCTCCACGGGTGAACGCCTGCCCGAGTACGCCTGTTTCGAGCGGACCCACAACCTGAGCAACTGCCCGGCGGACTTGGACGTCACCGGCTGGTACGCGGAGTTCCACCCGGTCTCGCACTACTGGCCGACGCAGCTCCTCGAGAGCTCGCTGGTCCTGGCCCTGGCCGGTGTCGCCCTGTACGCCGCCTTCCGGCTGGTGGGCGCCCGGCGCGCCTGACTCCCCGACGGGGGCGGCGTACGGCAGATGGCGGACGGCACTTGTGGAGCCGCCCGAGGGTCAGCACGCTTGATCCATGACCACACCCGTCCCCGGTCCGGTGCGGCCTCCTGCGACGGTCCGGCCGGACGACGCGCGCCGGGCGCTGGTGGCGGGATCCGTCGGCAACTTCATCGAGTGGTACGAGTTCGGGATCTACGGCTACTTCGCCACCGTCATCGCGGCGCAGTTCTTCACTCCGGCGGGCGGCAGCGAGGTGGAGGGGCTCGTCAAGGCGTACGCGTCGTTCGCCCTGGCGTTCTTCTTCCGGCCGGTCGGGGCCGCGGTGTTCGGGCGGTTCGGTGACCGGGTGGGCCGGCGGCCCGCGCTGGTCCTGGTCGTCTGCTTGATGACCGGTGCCACGGCCATGATCGGCCTGCTGCCCACGTACGCCTCGGTCGGCGCGGCCGCGCCGTGGCTCCTGACCCTGCTGCGGATCCTGCAAGGACTGTCGGCGGGCGGGGAGTTCGGCGGGGCGGTCTCGGTCATGACGGAATGCGCGCCACCGGGCCGGAGGGGCCTGTACGGGGCCTGGCAGTCGTTCACGGTCGCGCTGGGCCTGCTCGCGGGCGCCTCCGTGGCGGTGGCCCTGGCGAGCGTACTGACCGCGTCGCAGCTGCACGGGTGGGGCTGGCGGGTGCCGTTCCTGCTGACCCTGCCGCTGGGGCTCGTCGCGCTGCGGCTGCGGTTGCGGCTGCCCCCGGACGAGCCACCCGCCGTCGCGCCGGACGGTTGCGCGCCGGGCGGCGCCGGGACCCGAGGCGGGCCCCGGCCGCGTCCCGGGGAGACGGTCCGGGCCGTGGTGCTGGGCGTCGGCCGGATGATGGGCTGGTCGGCGGCCGGCTACACCTTCCTGGTGGTCATGCCCTCCTACCTGCAGAGCACGCTCGGCACCACCTTCCAGCGGGCACTGCTCGGCACCGTCCTGGCCAACCTGGGCTTCGCCGCGTCGATCCTGCCCGCCGGCAGGCTGAGCGACCGGATCGGGCGGCGGACGGTGATGGTGGCGGGGGCCCTGCTGCTGGCCGTGCTCGCGCTCCCGCTGCTGCACCTGGTGCAGGACCCCGGCGGGCCGGCGTACGCGAAGGGAGCGGCGCTGTTCGCCGCGGGGGCCGGCGTCGGCCTGATGGCGGGTCCTGGGCCCGCGATGCTGGCCGAGATGTTCCCGGCCAGGGTGCGCTGCACCGGGCTCGGGCTGGCGTACGCGCTGTCCAACGCCGTGTTCTCGGGCTGTGCGGGACTGATCATCACCGAGGTGGTCGAGCGGACCGGGAATCTCGACGTCCCCGGGTACTACGCGGCGGCGACCTGCGCGGTGAGCGTCGCCGCGCTCCTGACACTGCGCGGCGACGACCACGAGCGGGCGCTGCGGTGAGCGCCCTGCGCGTGGTCGGGCTGATGTCCGGCACGTCGCACGACGCGATCGACGCGGCCGCCGCCGACCTCTCCCTCGACGGCGACACGCTGGTGCTCACGCCCCTGGGGATGGTCAGCACGTCCTACGACGACGATCTGCGGGCGGACCTGGCCGGGGCCCTGCCGCCCGCCGGGACGGACCTCGCCACGGTGTGCCGGCTCGACACCCGCATCGGACGGGCCTTCGCCGCGGCGGCGGTCCGGGCGGACGAGGAGCTGTGCGACGGCCGGGCCGACCTGGTGGCGTCGCACGGCCAGACGGTCTTCCACTGGGCCGAGGACGGCCGGGTGCGCGGCACGCTCCAGATCGGCGAGGCGGCCTGGATCGCCGAGGCGACCGGCCGGCCCGTCGTCTCCGGCTTCCGGACCCGCGACGTGGCGGCCGGGGGACAGGGGGCGCCGCTGGTCAGCATCGTCGACGTGATGTGGCTGCGGGGACGGCCCGGGGTACCGGTCGCACTCAACCTGGGCGGGATCGGGAACGTGACGGTCGTACCGGGCGGGGCGGAGGGGACCGGGGGCGAACCGCTGGCCTTCGACACCGGCCCCGCCAACGCGCTGATCGACGCGGCGGTGCGCGCACTGGCGGGGCGCGACGCGTCGGGCGAGGCGTACACGATGGATGCGGACGGAGCGCTCGCGGCGCGGGGCGCGGTCCACCCGCCGCTGCTGCGAAGGCTGCTGGACGACCCGTACTACGCCCGTCCCGCGCCGAAGACGACGGGCAAGGAACTCTTCCACCTGCCCTATCTGCGCGCGGCACTGGGCCCGTGCGGGCCGCTGCCCGCCGAGGACGTCGTCGCCACGCTGACCCGGCTCACGGCCCGGACCGTCGCCGACGCGATCCGGCCCTTCGGGGCGACCGAGGTGATCGCATCGGGCGGGGGGACGCGCAACCCGGTGCTGATGGACTGGCTGCGGGAGGAACTGGGCGGGGCCGGCCGGGCCGGCGGGGTCGGTACGGCCGGCGCGGCGGGCGGGTGCGTGGTGCGCTCCTCGGACGAACTCGGGCTGCCTGCGGGGGCGAAGGAGGCGTACGCCTTCGCCGTTCTGGGCTGGCTCACCCTGCACGGCCTGCCGGGCACCGTCCCCTCCTGTACGGGCGCCCGGCGCGCGAGCGTCCTCGGCTCGATCACGCCCGGCGGTCCGGGCCTGCGCCTGCCGCGGCCGCCGGCGACGGCGCCGGTCCGGCTGACCGTCGGCCGTTGACCCGGCACGGGCCGGCCGGACCACGACCGGTGATTCCGCCGGGTCGCATGCGAGATCTCCTGCGGGGCGGCCAGGCGGAGGTGGCCTTCGCCTTTCTATCTCCAACCTGCGTTGTTCCTAGAATGGGCGTGTGAAGGATATCGATGCGATCGCGATGTTGCAGGATCCGGTGCGCCGCCGCCTGTACGAGTACGTGGCGGCACAGGGCCGCGAGGTCGGCCGCAACGAGGCCGCCGAGGCGGCCGGGGTGGCGCGCACGCTCGCTGCGCACCACCTGGACCGGCTGACCGAGGCCGGGCTGCTGGAGAGCGGTAGCCGCCGCCTGACGGGTCGCTCGGGACCGGGGGCCGGCCGTCCGGCCAAGGTGTACACGCGGGCGCGGGCCGAGCGGTCGGTGTCACTGCCCGCCCGCGACTACCTCACCGCCGCCGAGTTGCTTGCCGAGGCCGCCGAGCAGGCGGGTCTGGACGCGGCGCTGTGCGCGGCCGCAGGCCGCAGGGGTGAGGCGCTGCGAGGCTCGGCGGCGCCCTGTGGCGGACTGGAAGAGGCCATGGAGATGCTGGCCGGCCGTGGCTACGAACCATACCTGGAAGGCGGCGAGGGCGCGGCGGGCGCGGAGGGTGCGGCGGGTGTCCAGGACGCCGAAGGTGCCGTGGCGGTGACCGGGCCGGCCGAGCGGGTCGTCCGCATGCGCAACTGCCCCTTCCACACCGTCGCCGAACACTTCCCGCCGCTCGTCTGCGGCATGAACCTCGCGCTGCTGGAGGGGCTGTTCGGTGCGGACGGTCCCGTTCGCGCCCGTATGGATGCCCGGCCGGGGGAGTGCTGTGTGGTGATCGAGACTTCTAAAAACAATGATCGTTGACATAGAGGGGTGGCCGTGCTGGGATGAGGCCATGACCGCATCCGCGCATGCCACCCACCTCGCCCAGCTCAACGTCGCCACACTCCTCCACCCCTTCGACGACCCACGCATGGCACCGTTCGTCGAGATGCTCGATCCGGTCAACGCCGCCGCCGACAGCGCGCCCGGCTTCGTGTGGCGGCTCGTGGAGGAGGGGGAGGCCGACGCCACCGGCCTGCGCCCGGCGGGGGAGGACGTCATCGTCACCCTGTCGGTGTGGCAGACCCAGGAGGCCCTATGGGACTTCGCCTACCGCAGCGGGCACCTGGAAGCGATGCGCCGGCGCCGCGAATGGTTCGAGCGGCACGTCGAGGCGCACCTGGTGCTCTGGTGGGTCCCCGCCGGGCACCTGCCGACCGTCGGCGAGGCCCTGGAGCGGCTGGCCGACCTGCGGACCCACGGGCCGTCCCCGCGCGCGTTCACCTTCGCCTCCGCCTACACCGCCACCGAGGCCGCCCAGCACCTCCGGGCCGTGCCGCCCGTACGGCCTGAGCAGGCCGCCGGGAGCGCGAGTTCCATGCCGACGGTCCCTGCGGGGGAAGCACGCTGAACCCTGCCTTCGAGGGCTGCTCGACGACCTGGACGCCGCCTCCTTGCCGGTGGGGTCAGCAGCACTGCCAGGCGCCGGGCCGGGTGTCGGGGTGAGAGGAGTGGACGAGGGAGTCGCCGCCGTCAGGGCGCCCGTCGTGGAGGAAGAAACAGCCGGGTCCCGGAGTCGGGCAGGGCGAGCCCACAGTTGCCGGCCGCCACGAGGGCCGCGCAGTCGAGCGAGGCGATGTGAGACAGCGGGCCGTGCCCCTCCCACGTGGGCCACGGCAGGTCGAGCGGCAGTTCCGGGAGCCCGCCGAGCCGCCCGGCCACCGGTCCGTCGCCCGCGTGGGCCAGGCGCAGGCTTGGGGCGAGCAGGCCGACGCACCGTGTGGCGTCATCGGGCGGGAGGCGGCGGTGGGCGAGGTCATGCAGAGCCTCGACCGGAGCGTGCGTCACGAGACGAGCATGCATGCGAGCACTGACAGGACGGTTACTGACTTCGGCTTGTCAGGGTGAACCTTGGCGAAGTGCCTGATGGGCTTGAGGTGCTGGCTGTATGGACGACCGTGGCAACGGGGTCGCTCGGGCCACCCGTCCTGCCGATGTCCGGCAACCGGACCGGCTCATGGGTGCCGCCAGCAGCCGGTGACCCCGCCGCGGAGCCCCACATACTGTTGCCCCGTACGTGAGCAGGGCATACGGGGGTAGGGAACATGGTGGACGAGACGGTACGTGCAGGCGCCGGGCACCGTACGGAAGTCTTCGTGTGGCTCGGTCTCGCGCTACTCCTGGGCGCACTGTCGGCCCTGGTACTGATTCCCCAGGCCCAGCATCAGCGCTCGCTCCGCGACGGTGTGCGCGCCGACGCCACCATGCATACCCGCGGCACGTGCGCGCTGGGACAGTGCAAGGTCGCCTTCGAGGCGCAGGACCGCACCGTCGTGGCGGCCTTGCCCCCAGGCAGTAGTGGCAGCAAATACCCCGTGGGCGCGCACCTCACCGTCCGGTACCGGGCGGACGATCCGCAGACAGTCGCCGCCGCGGCCGACGTGGAGGGCGGTGGGGCGACCTTGCTAGCCGCCTCGACCGGCGCGGGCGCCGTGTTGTTCCTGCTTCTGCCGGTCGTGAAGACGGTGGCCCGAGCACGGCGGCGGCGCGCGGCGTCCAGCGCCGTTGGATGACGTGCCCGCCCCACATGCCGATCACCGTGCTACTGACTTCGACTCGTCAAGGTGATGCCGGGGCGTCGAGGGTCAGGCCGGTGCCTGCTATGAAGCCGTCGAGGGTGTCGGGCCGGTATTGAAGCCGTTTAAGACGGTTGCGGACGAGGGTTTCGAGTCGGTCGAGGGCCATGACGGCGAGGTTGGCCAGGCTGCGCTTGACGTGCGCCCAGACGCCTTCGACTGGGTTCAGGTCGGGCGCGTAGGCGGGCAGCAGGAACACTGTCAGCCACGTCCGCTCGGCGCCGAGGTCCCGCATCTGGCGCGAGACATGGGTGTTCAGCCGGTCCCAGATCAGCACGATCGGCGCCTTGACCAGCTGATGGACGCCGTCGACCAGCGCGATGAAGTCCCGCTCGTCCATGCTGCGGCGCTTGCCCTTGCCTGCGGGGTGGGTCCGCAGCCGGTGGCACAGCCGGGTCCGGGAGCCGGGCCGCATGGCGATCAGGCCGGCCACCGACAGCCGTCCCGAGCGGCGCCCGCTCACCGTCACGACCGGGGTGCGGCCTCGCCTGCCCCAGGTCCGTCCCCGGGGCGGCCGACGGGTGAAGCCCGCTTCGTCCTCGAAGCAGACGTAGCCCCTGCAGGCCGCCCGGGCCCTTTTACCTCCGCCCAGGTCGCCTCCTTCCATGCGATGACGGCCTGCTCGTCACGCTCGGCGACACGCCGCGCGGGAACCTGCGGGCTGAAGCCGAGCCGGTGCATCAACCGGGTGGCACCCGAGACGCTGTAGGAGACGTGGAACTTCCGGCCGATCAGCGTGGCCACCCTCGACGCGGTCCACACCTGGTCCTCCACCCAGCCGTGCGCCGCCGGACCTTCCTCCAGGAACCTTGTCAGCTTCTCGAGGCAGTACGGCGACAGCCGGCACCGCGAACCACTCGGTCCACACGAGACCAGTGCCGCAGCCCCGCCGTCGCGCCACAGTCGGTGCCATTGGTAGGCCGACTTCAGGCTTACCCGCAGGCGCCGGGCGACCTCCGACGGCTTGGCCTTCTGCTCGAACAGCCCGACCGCCTGTATCCGTACCGATTCACGGCGCTGACGCCCTGCAGGGGTCAGCCCGCCCCCATCCGCATACCTCACACACCACGGGATACAGCCACAGCTCCAAGCCCAGCAGGCACTTCACCAAGATTCACCCCGACGAGCCGAAGTCAGTAAGGATGGGATCTCGCTCCCGTGACTACCAGGACCAGGGGTGCGGCAGGTGGAGCGCGACCGCGACGCCGTTCCTGGTGACCTGTTCGGACCAGGCTGTGCGGTAGGGACGGCAGATGCCCGCCCGGCTCTGCGGCGACCTGAATCCGACGGCGACTTGCGCGGCCAACCGGGGGGTCGCGGCGCGCGCCGCGGACCCGGCGGGTCGCTCGGGCTGCTACTGCTGGGCCGGGCCGGGCGTCGCCCGTCCCGGTCGTCCCGGCCGTTCCCGAGCACACCAGGAGCCACGTACATGCCGACCAGTGCCCGCGCCCGCGCCCGAGCCCGCCGAAGCCGCCTCCGCACCGGGCTGTCCGCCACCGTCCTGACCGCCGCCGCGCTCGGAGGGCTGCTGCAGCCCGCGCAGGCGGCCGGTGACCCGGGCCCGGGCGACGGCCGCCCGCAGCACGACAAGCGCCTCCAACTGCAGCTCGACGGGCTGGTCGCCCAGGAGGACGGCCCTCCCGGGGTCATCGCCATGCTCACCCGGGGCGACCGTACGGAGGTGTACACGGCCGGCGTAGGCGACATCGCCACCGGCCGCCCACCGCACCCCGACGACCACATGCGCATCGCCAGCATCGCCAAGGCGTTCAGCGGAGCCGTGGCCCTCCGGCTCGTCGACCAGGGCCTGCTCTCCCTCGACGACACCATCGGCGAGCGCCTGCCCGGCCAGCCCGAGGCCTGGCACGCGGTGACGCTGCGCCAGCTCCTCCAGCACACGAGCGGCCTGCCGGACTACTCGGCCGACCCCGGGTTCCTGGAGATCCTCACCGCCGACCCGCGCCACGTGTTCGACCCGCGCACCCTCCTCGACTTCGTGGCCGACGAGCCGCTGCGCTTCGCCCCCGGCTCCCTGTACGAGTACTCCAACTCGGACAACATCGCCGTCGCGCTCATGGCCGAGGCCGTCACCGACCGCCGCTACGAGGACCTCCTCAAGGAGCTCGTGTACCGCCCGCTGGGGCTGCGCCGCACCAGCCTGCCCCTGGGCTACCGGCTCCCGCAGCCGTACCTGCACGGCTACGACGTCGAGCCGCCGGCCGAACCGGAGGACATCAGCGAGGCTGTGGGCGCCTCCGGTGTCTGGGCCTCCGGAGGCATCGTCTCCACCCCCAGGGAACTGGGCACCTTCATCCGCGCCTACGGCGGTCCCGCCCTGCTGTCGCCGCAGACCCGCAAGGAGCAGCTGACCTTCCGTCCCGGCGACTCCTCGGAGCCGGCCGGCCCCGGCACCAACGCCGCCGGACTGGCGATCTTCCAGTACACCACCCGCTGCGGAGTGCTTTACGGCCACACCGGGAACTTCCCCGGATACACCCAGCTCGCCGCCACCACACCCGACGGCACCCGGTCGCTGACCTTCTCGATCAACACCCAGACCAGCAAGGGCAACAAGCCCGCGCTGCTGGCCCGACTGCGCACCGTTCAGGAGAACTTCGTCTGCGCCCTCCTCAAGGGGCACTGAGCCGCAGCGACGACTCCGGTTGCCGCGACGCCGGTTGCAGCGGGGCGGCGGGGCGGCGGGGCGGCGGGGCCGCGGGGCCGCGTGGCGGCGGGGCGGCGGGGCCGCGGGGCCGCGTGGCGGCGTGGCGCGAAAACGATCACGCTCGTCCGCGCCGCCGCCCGCGATCCCTATGCTGACGCCATGCTGCTCGACATACCTCTTTCAGCGCTGGAAGTCGCGATGGTGCAAACGGGCACCCGAGCCGCGGACACCCTGCGGGACACCACGGCCTTCGCCCAAGGACTGGAGAATCTCGGCTACCACCGCATCTGGTACGCGGAGCATCACCACTCTCCCGCGATCGGCGCGTTCCCACCCGTCGTACTGACGGCGCACGCGGCCGCGTCGACCTCGGCCATCCGGCTCGGTTCGGGCGGCGTGCTGGCCCCCAACCACGCCCCCATCACACTGGCGGAGCAGTTCGGCACGCTGGCCGCCCTGCACGAGGACCGCATCGACCTGGGCATCGGCCGTGGTCCCGGCACGTTCGACGAAGCCACCGCGCGGGCGCTGCGCCGCGGCGCAGGCCCGGCGACGGATGCCGAGTACCGGGACGACGTGGCCGCGATCCTGTCGTTCCTGGTGAACGAGGTGGCACTGGGTCCGCTGCCGGAGCCGTGGCTGCTGGCCTCCAGCCCCGCAGGGGCCGCGCTCGCCGCGGAACTCGGCCTGCCGGTCGCGGTCGCTCACCACATCCGGCCGGACAACACCCTTGCGGCTCTGGAGCGTTACCGGTCGGCGTTCTCCCCGTCCCGCTGGTGCGAGCGGCCCCGGGTGCTGCTGTGCGTGGAGGCCGTGTGCGCGGAGACGGAGGAGGAAGCCGTCCGGCTTGCGGGGCCGATGAACGTCGTCAAGGCCGGCCTCCTGAAGGGGGAGAGCCAGACGCCGTTCCCGACCCAGGCGCAGGCGGCCGGCCACCCCTTCACGGAGCAGGAGCGGCAGGCGCTGGCGGGCTTCCGCGCTCAGCAGGCCGTCGGATCGCCCGGGACAGTCGTGCAGCGGCTCGCGCACCTGGCCGCCGAGACCGGGGCGGACGAGCTGATGCTGGCCACCCCCGTCTACGACCTCGGCGACCGCATCGCCTCGTACGCGCTCATCAGGAAGCACTGCGGAGCCGCGACGGCACCGTAGGCAGACCGGCCGGCCGGGGGCCGACGCTGCGGGCCGCCGCGCGGCGTCGCGGCCTCGCGGCGTCGGCGGGCCGTGACACTGCTCACAGGCGGCGCGGCACCGCGGAAGCGGCCACAACCGTTGGCGCTAGGAGGTCGTCGGCCTCTCGCCGGGGGACCCGTGTGCACTGAACCACACAAAACGGGCCATTTGGTCGAGGGAGGGGTCCGAACGGATGACCTAGCCTGGACCGACCAGCGAGATCCGGGGGCTGAGGGCAAAGGAAGAGCACGTCCATGCGCATCACCACCACTTCCGCACGTCGTCGACGGGCGGGGTACGTCGCTGCGGCCGCCCTCCTCGGCCTCCTGGCGGCAGCCGGCACTCCCGCGTACGCCGCCACGGACGGCTCGGCGGGCCGCGCCCCGGACGCGCCCCCCGGCGGCCACTCCGCACCGGCCGGAACCGCAGGCGCCGCCCAGGGTGCCGCCCGGAGCGCCTCCGGGGTCCCGCTGGGGATCTCCCGGCTGGCGCAGGGCGCGGGCCGCCAGGTCGCGATCACCATCGACGACGGCCCGGACCCCCGCTGGACGCCCCAGGTCCTGGAGACGCTGCGGAAGAACCACGTCAAGGCCACTTTCTGCATGATCGGAACCAAGGCGCAGAAGTACCCGGAGCTGGCGCGTGCGGTCGCCGCCGACGGGCACCAGCTGTGCGACCACTCCGTCGACCACGACGTCACGATGGACCACAAGCCCGTCGCCTACCAGCGGCAGCAGATCCTCGACGGCAAGGCCATGATCGAGAAGGCCGTTCCCGGGGTCCCCGTCACGTACTACCGCGCGCCGGGCGGAGCCTTCACCCCTGACAGCCGCGCCATCGCCGCCGCGAGCGGCATGCGCCCGCTGGGCTGGAGCGTCGATCCCAGGGACTGGAGCAGGCCGGGCCTGGAAGCCATCCTCTCCACCGTGGAGGGCAAGCTCCCCCAGCAGCCCACGGTCCTCTTCCACGACGGGGGCGGCGACCGCAGCGAGACCGTCGCCGCACTGAAGGAGTACCTGCCCTGGCTCAAGAAGCAGGGCTACGGCTTCTCCTTCCCGGCCCGCACCACTCCGTAGCACCCGGTCCCGGCCGGCCTCTCCGCTATGCGGCGGGGAGGCGGAAACCGCTGAAGAGGTCGTCCATGCCGCGCAGGGTCAGACGGGCCGGGGTGACACGGACCGCGATATCACGGACGGCTGCCACGACCGGATTGCGCACGACGCCCAGACGTCCGGCGCGGCGGGCCCGGAGACGCACGGCGTCGGTGCGGTCGCGGCGGGCGGCGGTGTACGCGGCGAGGGCGGCCGGAACGGCGGCGTCGCCGCTGTCCCCGCCGTCGTTGCTGTCCCCGCTGTCGCCGCGCTCTCCGGCGGGCAGCAGATGGGCGAGGACCACGGCGTCCTCGATGGCCTGGCAGCCGCCCTGGCCGAGGTTGGGGGCCATGGCGTGGGCCGCGTCGCCCAGCCAGGCGATCCGGCCGTGGTGCAGGTACGGGAGCGGGGCGGCCAGATCGTAGAGGTCGTTCCGCAGGACATCGGCGGCGTCGAGGCGCCCGACGCGGTCCAGCAGGGCCGGAACGGGGTCGTGCCACGCGCCGAAGCGCTGCCGCAGTTCGGTGCGCGGGTCGGCGAAGCGGGTGTCCGGCGGGACGACCGCGGTGGCGTAGAGGTAGTACCGGCCGTCCACGAGCGGGGTCACCCCGAACCGCTGCCCCCGCCCCCACGTCTCGCTCATGGCCGGTATCCGCAGGTCCGGGGCGTCCACGATGGTCCGCCAGGCCGTCTCACCGAGGTAGTGCAGTCCGGGGTGCGCGGGGAAGTGCGCGCGGCGCAGCGGACTGTGGATCCCGTCGGCAGCGACGACCAGATCGGCGGGAAGGTCCGGGCCCGCCGCCGTGCGGACGGCCGGACGGCGGCCCTCGGCATCGTCGACGCCGGTCACCTCGGTGCCGTAACGCAGGGCCGATGGCGGCAGAGCGGCGGCGAGGGTGGCGGTCAGAGCCGGGCGCGGGACGGCGAGGGGCGCCATGCCGTAGCGGGCCGCCATGTCCGCGGTGCCCGCCCGGGTGAGCCACCGGCCGTCGGGACGGCGCACGCCCATCGTCGCGGGTACGGCGCCGCCGATCGCGCGGGAGACATCGACGCCGACGGCATCGAGCGCGCGCAGGGCGTTGGGGGCGAGGCCGATTCCGGCGCCGGTGACGGGGGGTTCGGGGGCGCGCTCGCAGACGGTGACGCGCCAGCCCCGGCGGTGCAGGGCGACGGCGGTCGTGAGACCGCCGATTCCGGCTCCGACCACCACCGCATGACGGTTCGTCATGGCCGACCTCTCCGTTCGGGGCCCGGTGACACCCCACTCTAGAGCGGTCGTATGACGGAGTACGCGCCCGTCCCGGACGTCCGCGCACCCACCCGCACCCACCCGCACCCACCCGGGTCCACCCGCGTCCACCTCAGCCGCCGCACGGCAGCCGCCGTGAGGTCAGCTCGTGGTATTGGCCTCCGCGTCGGCGAAGAACGCGTCGGCGACGGCGCGGGCACGGTCCATGTCGGTGAGCGGCTCACCGAGGATTCGCCCGGCCAGCTCGGTCGCCAGCCCGAGGACGTGCTCGCGGAGCTCTGCCTCGGCGATCACGCGATCGGCCTCCAGTTGCACGGTGGCCGCGGCGATCATGTCCTCGCGCGCCTTTTGCCCCTCCGAGCGAACGGCGGCGACGAGGGCGAGGCCCTCTTCGTGTGCGGCCTGGCGGATCTGAGCGGCCTCGTGACGAGCGGCGCTCAACTCCGCCTGGTACTCGGCCCGCACGCGCTGCGCCTCCACCTGGACTGCCTCGGCCCGCTCGAACGTGCCTCCAGTGGCCTCTTCCCGCTCGGCGAGGGTCTTGTCGATCCTCGGAAGGAGGACCTTGGCTAGAACGGCGAAGACGGCGAAGAAGGTGATGAGGCCGACTATGAGCTCGATGAGATTCGGTTTCAGGGGTCCCATGATCGAATCGTAGCGGCGCATTCTGGGTCCCGCTTCGAAATATGGTGACCCCGTGGCCCGAAATCGCCTGTCGCATAGCCGGTGTGAGTTGACGTCAGGTACTGAGGCGTGTGGCAGGTCGTGCGGGAGCGCGCCGAGCGTCAGACGGAACTCGCTCGGAACCCCCTGAGGGCGCCTGCGGTCCCCTGATAGCAGCCGTCGACGAAAGGAAACCCCATGAACACCGCCGCCCCGTACGCCACTCCCTCGGCCGGAGGCGGACAGCCGGCTCGTCTCGGCCGCCGACGCCGGAAGGGGGCGACGCCGGCCGTCGTCGTCCTCTTCTTCACGGCTCTGCTCGGCTGCGACGCCGCCTGAGGCGAACCGGGCGGCACGCCTTCGGCGTCCTACCTGGAGACGCCCCGCGCCCTGCAGGGAAAGGAACCCAATCAAAGCACGAAGGAATTTCACACATTCCTGCTGGGGAACGAGGCCACCAAAGATCTCACGACAATCTTCTTCGATGTGGTCGTGCAGGGCTCCGACTCCACATTGGACGTACAGATCGTCACCGGGCTGGACCGTGAGCTTCGTGGCCCGGACTCCCCGGACAAGGAGAAAGCAGAGCGGCTGGCCACGGCATTCACCGCCTGGCGTGCCGAACATTTCCAGGACCACGGCAGTGTCACGATCCGCAACCCTGCAATCGAGGCGATAGCCAAGACCACCTGGTGAACGCCCACCCGGCGTACGGAAGGGGAGCGGCCGGGCTCTGGTGGGGCCCCTGAGAGGTCATCGCATTTGGCGAGTCTGCGGTAGCAGATGAGGGTGCAGGCGATGCTGGTGAGGGCGAGGAAATGCTCGGCTTTGCGCTCGTAGCGGCGGTGGAGGCGGCAGCCGGCGAGCCAGGTCATGGTGCGTTCGATGGTCCAGCGGTCGCGGCCGAGTCGCTGAGTCCGGCTCTCACCGCTCGGCACGAGGCGTGTGCGGGCCCTCGGCGTGAAGCCCGGATCGGCGTGACGTTGAGAGCCGGAAGGCGTGGGGAGCCACGACAGCGGCTCCCTCATCACGTCGCCATCGCCGCGGCCCGGCTGCACCAACGGGGTATCGGTGGTTCAGTGGAATCAGGGGAAACCTGTATCCACATACCGCAAGCCGAGGAGGTCGGGCGATGTCTGAATTCAGGCTGGGCGATCGAATCGATGAGAGCACGGAATTCGTCAACATTCCACCCCCTGTGGTCTTCAAGACCCAGCCGACCGGTTACGTTCGGCTGAAGAGCCCCGAGGAACTCCGGGCGTGGGAAGAGGCAGTGCGCCTGACCACGGGCCTTGAGATAGTTGCCGACAGTCTCGCAGGCCACGTCTGCGAATCTGGCTGCGAAGTCAACCTCACATCTCGCAGCGATATGTGTGACTTGGCATGATTCTGGCCGTCTCCTACCGTGAGGACTTGCATGCGGTCGCGGTACAGCATGCGGTGCGCAGCCGAGGTCATGACTTTCACATCGTGGAGTGCGACACCATCGGTGGACGAGCGGCTCTCTCGTGGCATTCGCACGGAGCCGGGAAGAGCCATGCCCCGGGAAGGGCGACCCTGGTGACGTCCGAGGGGGCGACCGTGGATCCGGAGGAGGCGAGCCGTCTGTGGTGGCGGCGAGCCAGGGCCGATCAGGAGATCAGCGAGAGGGTGAGCAGTGCCCACCAGCGCAGTCTGATCAACAACGACTGCCGTGGCGCGCTCGCCGGCGTCCTCGCCGCCGCCTTCCACGGGGATTGGATTTCATCCCCTGAAGCAACCGACCGGTCCTCGGACAAGGTGTATCAACTGGAGGTAGCAAGGGAGGCAGGGTTCCGGGTGCCGCAGACCCTGGTCTCGCAGTCACGTGAGGATGTCATCGCCTTTACCCAGGAAGTCGGACGAGCCATTGTCAAACCCGTGGTCGGCGCCCGTGGACCTTCGCTCTACACAAGCTGGGTTGATGGACCGGAGTCGATCCCTGAAGGGTCGTTCGAGGTCTGCCCCGCCACCTACCAGGAGTACATCGAGGGCAATCGACACGTCAGGCTCAACTGTTTCGGTGACCACATGTACGGGGCGCTCATCGCGACAGAAGCGCTTGACTGGCGCCCCGACCTCAATGTACCCATTTCGGCTTGGCCCGTTCCCGAGTACGTGAGCAGGCAGGTCGAAGAAGTGTTGCGCCGCCTGGGGCTTCGCATGGGTGTGGTGGATCTGAAACTCACACCGGAGGGCGAGCCGGTATGGCTTGAAGTGAACCCACAGGGCCAGTTCCTGTTCCTGGAACCACTAACCGGCCAGCCACTGACCGAGCTCTTCGCCGATTTTCTGCTGTCTGCGGCGGCTTACTGATCGTTTCAGAATGAGTTGAGCAGTGGGCCTTGTGCTCGGTGGCGGCTTCCTTGCGGCGGCGGTCGCGGACCTGGGGCTGCCAGCGTGCGCACACGGCGGCGTCGATGCGGTCGGTGATCGCCTTGGGCGGGGTTTTGCGTTCCCCGGTGCGGTAGCGCTCGATGGAGCGCTGGCTGACGCCGAGCTCGGCGGCCACGGCGTTGGTGGTCTTCAGCTTGCCCATCAGGAAGTTGATGCGCCCTTTCAGGGTCTCGGGTGGCTCCCGTGTGAACGTCTCGCGGCCCGCGCGCTCCAGAGCGTCGTCGATGTCCCCCACGGCTTCTATTCTCCTTCGTCCGTGACGGCGTCGCCGCCCTTGATGTGGCGGGCCGGGATCAGGCCCTTCTCCATGAGGTCGACGGCCCACGCCATTTCCTGGACCCCTTCGACCTTCGCGAGGCCCGGCGTCGTCCCGAGGCGGAAGGAGCCGGGGAGCGGCTTGCCGGAGGTGGTGTAGGGCAGGAAGTCGAGCGGGGAGGGCCCGGGGCTGGCGTAGACGACGCAGTCGGAGAGGACGCCGAGCGGGTACTGGCCGGTGGCCTTGGAGGTGTTGGCCATCTTGCGGTGCATATTGACCCGGGCCTTGGCAATGACCGCGGCGCGGATGTCGGGCCGCCAGATCGGCCGCTCCGGCCGGGTCAGCGGCGCCAGCCCACGGCGGGCCACACCGCAAAACCTTTGTACAGGCGCCGATCCAACGCATAGGTTCACACCACGACCACGACGTGTAGCTCAGTAGCAGAGCGCCGGGCTTCCTACCCGGAGGGCGCAGGGGCAGAACCTGCCACGTCGGCCATGAACACAGACGCTGACCAGCAGCTCCCGAACCGGTCCGCTTCGAAGGCCACGGCCGAACCCGTGCCTGAGGCCGTACCGGTGTCCGTGTCCCCCTCCTACGCCGCGGGCCGGCTGGCCCAGGCCCTGCGGACCTCCGTCCTCCACGAGGACACCGCCACGCGCGAGCGAGCCCGCTCCCGGGCCCAGCAGTGGCGCCAGGTCCTGTCCGGCATCAGCTCGGGTTCCCTCACCATCGGATCGCGCACCCCGGTGGCGGCCCTGCCCGCCTGGGTGACCCCGGAGGTGGTCACCGGCGGCTTCGCCACCGGCTCCGCGACGGCCGGCGGACCGCTGCTGCCGTACGAAGAAGAGGCCGCCCGGCTGGCCGGCGTACCGGCGACCCGGTCGGAGCTCTTCGACCACTTCCTCACCGAGGACGGCCTGGTCCGCCTGTGGTCCCTGCTGGACAGCGGGCACTACGAGGTCCGCGTGCCGGAGGAGGCCGCGCTGGCCACCGTTGCCTGGCTGGTGCGCGCCGGGGACTTCGACGCCGCCGCCGAACTCGTCACCGTACTGCGGCCGTTCGCCGACCGGTTGCGCTTCCTGCCGCGCCCCACCGCTCGGCCGCAGCCCGGGGCGGGCGCCGTGCACCGGCGGACCGTCGGCGAGGCCGGCGCCGCGCTCGCCCGCCGTCGGCCCAACGCGGCCGTGGAGACCCAGCGGGAGGCCCTCACCGTCTGGGCGCCCTTCGAGGACGACCTGCTCGCCCACCGGCTGGAGGCCGGTTCGGGTACGCCCGGCCCGCGCTGGCAGGCGGATGGCGCCGCCCTGCTGGCACGCTACGGGTCCCTCGCCGCCGCGCACACCCGCTGCACCAAGCACCTGGACCCGAAGTCGAACGCCGCCATCCTGCGCCGGGCCCTGGAAGAGGAGCTCGCGGGCCGCATCCTGGCGCCCCGGCTCGCCGGACTGCTGCGGGTGGCCGTCACCTCGATGGTCGCCAAGCGCGGCGGGCCCGGCTCTCCCGGGCACACCCGGTTGCGCCGGATCCAGGCCGATCAGGCGGCCTTGCCCTCGCACCACGCGCTGGCCGTGCTGGTGCTGCGCCGCATCTCCAGGCTCGACCAGGCCACTGGAACGGCCGACGTGGACACGCCGCTGGCCCCGGTGAGCGAGAGGGAGGCCCTGGAGACCGGCTTGCCGGTGGGCGCGGCCGTGCCACCGGCGATCGGGAACTCCATCCGCGCCGCGCTCAGCGCCCCGCTGGAGGAGCTGGTGGCGCGCGGAGTGGTGCCGTCCGCCGAGGTACTCGCGGAGCTCGTGCCGCAGCTCGTCGCCGCCGTCACCGCCGACCAGTACGCCGACAAGCCGCTGCGGAACCTGATGGCGGGCACCTATCGTGCCTTCCGGAGTCGACGCTCCCTGCTGCTGCTGAACCTCCAGCACCAGGTCCGGATCGAGGAACTCCCGTGGCTGCGGGCGGTCTCAGCGCACCGGAACGCCGACGCGGGCGCCCACGAGCAGGCCGAGGAGGCACTGCGCCGGCTCGGCGAGCTGGCCGTGTCCGCCTTTCCTGCGACCGTGCTGCCCAATCCGCTGGTCCGGGAGCTGTCACAGCTGGGCCGACAGGCCGAGCTGGGCACGCCGTTCGTGGAGGAGCTCGCCGCCGACATCTTCATGGGGACCTTCAGCCCGAAGTTCCTCGTGGCCGCACGGATCGCCGCCGACCTCCTTGAAGGGAGCCTGTACGAGCGGTACTACGACATCGACTACGCGCGGCTGCGCCGGATGGCGGTCGCGCAGGCCGCCGACACCGCGCACCGCGGCCGGCCGGCCCGCAGCGCCGAGGCGTTCGCGGAGCTGTGCGCCGAGCGTGCCGGGACCAACGGGCTGAGCTGGCGGCCGGCCGTGAACGGCAAGGTGATCGAGCAGGCCCAGATCCTCACGACCCACAACCTGGCCACCCTGGCCGCCCGGGTAAGGATCGCCCCGCCGGCGGGCTGGGCGGCACTGGCCCGGGACTGCTTCGACACGGTGTGCCGCCTGGTGAACCGGATGGCGGGCAACCCGATGCTGTCCACCATCAAGGACACCGCCTACGCATGGCGACAGATGCTGTTCCACCTCTCCCTGTGCGAGGAGGCGGAGCGGGCGGCCGTACTGGCGTGGATCGATGCGGACATCGCGCGCCGGCCACCGCTCGTCCAGGCCCGGCTGGCCCCGGCCCTCGCCGGGCTGCGCCTGGTGGCGGGGGGCGCCTCCTTCGGAGCGGACGGCACGGGCGAGCGCGGCCGCGCCCGCCGACTGCTCGGGTGGAGCACCGACGGGCACTGGATGCGCGCCGACGAGGTGCTGAAGTAGAGCTCCCATTTTGTCCGGTGCTCATGCGGCCGGGCTCGTTGCCCGCGCGCCGAGGTCTTCGCGGTGTGCGCGTGCGGATGGCGCAGCGCGGCTCAGTACCCCGTGGACTGGGCGACGGTCGGCGACCGGCCCCTCTACGAAGCGGACGTCGACCTCACCGGAGCGCTCGCGGACTGGACCGCGCACCTGTCCGTCATCCGCGATGCCGCCGTGCCGCTGCCCGAACGGCTGGCCGCGCTCCTGGTCGAGATGGCCGAGCAGCTGACCACCACGGCCGCGGACGCGCCGTTGGCCGCGCTGCGCGCCGCGGGTGTGCTGGAGCGGATCGCCGCCCGGGTGGGCCGTCAGGCCGCTTGTAGCCTGTGCGACGACGGTATGCCGGCCGAAGCGGTTGCCACCGCGCTCGGGACCACCCGCGCCAAGGCCCTGGTCCTGCTCCTGACCGCGCAGGACAGCCAACAGCACGCACCCCAGCGTCCGCCTTGTTGCCAGGAGTGGGGCGTGGGATGGGGTGAAGGTCGTAGAAGAGAACGCGGAGGTCTCTGGTCTGTTGCAGCAGGCGAAGCCGCCGACTGATCATGCGGCTCGTCGCCG
This sequence comes from Streptomyces sp. NPDC030021, assembly GCF_055574035.1. NCBI lineage: Bacteria > Bacillati > Actinomycetota > Actinomycetes > Kitasatosporales > Streptomycetaceae > Streptomyces > Streptomyces sp. NPDC030021. Next base: position 5,734 of record NZ_JBVIAH010000028.1, on the reverse strand, counting down.
TGCTCTGCCGGCCTGCGGCTCGGCAGGCGTGTGAATGCGGAGCGTGTCGGCCCGCGGACCTTGATCACCCCGGTCTACGGTGGATCCGAGGTCCGGCGCCGCGTCATCCCGAGCGAGCGTCCCGGGCGCGATCGTCGAGGCCGTCGGGGCAGCCGCCCCGTTCGCCTTCACCTGCGAGGAGCGGCACATGAATCCGACACCAAGGACGACCGGCAGCATCCGCAACGCCCACGCCGTATGAGCTCGGCGGCACATGCGATCTGAGCTGCCACGGGGCCCGGGAGGTAATCGGCCGTGACCGGACCGAACCCGTCCGACACGGACCGTAGGAGCCCGCGTGAGCCGGAGCCGAGATCTGCTGTCCGCACGGAGAGCCGCTGGCCGATGGCCGCAGCGGTCATCGCTTCGGCGGTGCTCACCCTGCTTCTGCCCGACGACCTGCGTCTCGGACCCCGATGGGCGCTTCCCCTTGCCGAAGGCCTCCTGCTGGTGGCGCTGATCTCGGGAGACCCCGGGCGGATCAGCCGCCGCTCCACCGTCCTGCGCTCGGTGGCGATCGCCCTGGTCGTCGTGCTCGTGGGCAGCGCCGTCTGGTCGACCGTCCAACTAATCGACGATCTCATCCACGGCGGGCACGAGACCAACTCCGCCAACGCCCTCCTGCTGGCCGGCGGCAGCGTCTGGTCCTCCACCGTTCTCGCCTTCTCCCTGCTCTACTTCGAACTCGACAGCGGCGGGCCGGCCGCCCGGGCCCACCACATGCCCCCCACTCCGGCGCTCGCCTTTCCCCAACATCTCAGCCCCGAACTGAACGCCTCGCACTGGCGCCCCCACTACGTCGACTACCTCTACCTCGGGTTCACCAATTCCACCGCGCTGAGCCCCACCGACGTCATGCCGCTCGCCCCCTGGGCCAAGAGCGTCATGACCCTCCAGTCCATCCTCTCCCTCATGATCCTCGGACTCGTCGTCGCCAGGGCCGTGAACGTCCTCGCCTGAGACGGTCCGGCGGCGGGCGTCCGGCCACAGGCTGCCGGGCGATCCGGAAGCCGCGTCCCGTCACAGCCATGGCCGGGGGTCTTCCGGGTGCCCTTGCGGTAGCGCTCCACCGGGCACCGGCTCACCGACGTCCATGCCATGCCCTGCCCTGCTCGCCGCCCGGCTCGGCGACGAGACCACGGCTGTCGCCGCCCAGGACGCAGCCCGCGCGGAGCTCCCCGCGACCCTGCCCCGGTTCGCGACCCAACCTGTGGCTGACGCGGGTGACCAACCCGCAGGGCATGACCTGGGACTATGCCTACGACCCGGCAGGCCGGCTGATCGCGGAGACGGACTTCGACGGCCGCTTGCTGAGCTACGACTACGATCGGTCGGGCCGTCTGGCGTCCCGGGTGAACGGCCTGGGTGAGCAGATCGACTTCGCCTACAACTCCCTCGGTCAGGTGATCCGAAAACAAGTCGAAGGCAAAGGCGTCACGACCTTCGAGTACGACATCTTCGACGAACTCGTGGTGGCTGCCGGCCCGGACGCCGGACTGGAACGCATTCGGGACCGCTACGGTCGCCTGCGGTCCGAGATGGTCAACGGCCGGACGCTGACATACGGGTATGACGAACTGGGCCGCAGGGTGGGGAGGACGACGCCCGGCGGTGCTCGACAGAGTGAACCTCTGCCGAGAGCTCTCGGTGAACGGACCTGCTGGTGAGACAGGCATCTGCCCGCATAATCATGTCCACGATTACCGCGGCGTCCGGCTCCAGCAGCCTGTGCGCCCGGCGGGTGATCCGGCCCCAGCTGGGGCAGAGGGTGATCTCGTCGGCGTCCGGGCCGACGACCAGGTCCGCGGCGAGCGCACCGCGAACGGTCTCCTGGGTCGGGGCGCCGCCGACCCGCTCCAAGTCCAGCTCCCGCGACGCTCACCCGGCTGGCAACCGTCCAGCTGTACCTGGTCGTCCTCCGGGGTATGCCGCAGCCGAATCCCGCACCCCTCCCGACTCCGCCTGCCTGGCCGCACTGTGCTTACGGCAGCAGCCCGCAGGACCCCGTCGGCTGCCGTGGCATTCACACTTGCCGTACTTGCCGTACTTGCCGTCGCCGATCGAGGACGCCCGCGTGCAGCGGCGACTCCAGGCCGCGACCATCGAGGCCGCCGCCCTCCGCCGGGGCCGCCGAGCGTGCCCAGCGCTCCGGAGCGGCAGTCCTGGTGCCTCGGACTGCACCGCTCCGGACGACGGCTTGATCATGCGATGGCCTGCGGCACCAACGTTGCTGGTGGCACGATGAGTTGGGACGAAAGGTGGGGGTTCGTGCGGGGTGACAGGCGGCAGATTCAGACGGCGGTGCTGGGCGGTGCGGATTCGGAGGAGCCGCTGATGCTGCCGCTGGAGGCGATCGAGCTGGACGCGTTCCGTCAGCGGCACGAGAACGACACGTTCTGGTGCGGGCTGCTGCTCGGCGGCTGCGGCGTCCAGCTGACGACGAAGCTCTACACCGACAGGGTCTGCCACTTCGCTCACCGCCCCGGTCCGGACGGAATGCCGCACTGCGGGCGCAGCGCCCGGGGCGTGGCCAGCGCCGACCACCTGTATGTGAAGTCCGCGGCCGCTGCTTGGCTGCGCGGCCGTGGCGTGCAGGCCGACTTCGATTTCGCCCGGCCGATCGGTTCGGTTCTGGACATCCGGTTCAAGTCCAGGGGGCTGCGTGTGCACCTGGATGGGACGGTGGCACCCGTGTGGGATGAGGACGGCAGTGAGCCGGTGCTGGGGGCATCGGTGCCGGTGGATCAGGACACGCTGATCAGCCGCTGGTACGTCCACCGGATCCGTCTGGACAGCGAAGGCACCAGCCGTCGGGTCCGTATCGGCACCGAGGCGTTCGCGCGGGACGTCGAGTGGTTCGCGCTGGACGAGTGCGAGATGACCGAGCGCGGGCTGTCCACGCCAGCGGTGGAGCGGATCGTTCGTTCCCGCGGTACCCGCCCCAGCTCTACATGGGCGGCGGGAAGGAGCGGCCGGAAGGTCCCGGGCGGGCAGGCGCGTGCGCAGCTGCTGCTTCGTAAGCTGGCCGACGCCCGCAGGGTGGAGTCCGTGGTCCTCGTTACCCAGGTGGCCCGTGAGATATCGGCGATGACCGACGTTGCGGGTGAGATCCGAAGTCAGCTGACGGCTGCGGTCACGGATGCTGAGCGTTGGCTTGCAGGTCAGACAGCGGTGAGGAGGGAGTTGTTCGCCCGTCTGGAGGGGGCCGTTGCCTCACGGAACCCGGAGGAGGCAGGCCAGTTCCTGGTGCGTGTAAACGCCGTGGCGGGTCATGACCGCAGCGCGGCCGAGAATGCCGTTGCGGACGCGGCGGCCGTATTCCTGGCGGCCCTGGCGCAGCAGCGGCAGGCCGACGCGGCAGCCGTGAGGGCCGAGCAGGAGGGCCTTCAGGCTCAGAAAGCCGCGGAGCGGGTACGGAAACTGCTGGCCGATCTGCAGCAGAATGAGGCCAACCAGTCGCGGCAGACAAGGCGCAGGCTGGTGAACGAGCTCGTACACGCGGCGGCCGTGGCCGGTGATCGGATTGACGCCGCCCAGCTGTGGAAGATCGACTACTGGAAGACTAAGGCGGACGCCGGCAAGCCGCCGGTCCAGAGCGCTCGGGCGACACCGGTGCCGGCTCCGCGTACACCCCGGCCAAAGCAGAACGTGCCGCTGCACGAGCAACTGAGCCGCGGCCTGTGGCTCAGCAAACCCTGCCCCGTCTGCGACGCCGCCAGGGGCATGAAGTGCCTCAACGACGATGCCGCGAGAAACAAGGGCCCGTGGCAGATCCCCCATGACGAGCGACTTCGGCTCATCATCAGCGAGCGGAACTCCCGAGCCGCAGAGAACAAACGCGCCGAACGGCCGGAGGGGCGTTCGCGGCGATCGCAGACAAGTTCGCCGTCCCCGCGTGTCACGGGCATCGCCTGTCCTACCTGCGGGGCCCAACCCGGCTCACGTTGCACAACACCGGACAGCCACCCGCACCACCCCCGTGTGGCGCAGTTCCGACGCCGGTTCTCTTCCCGCTGACCGCATCGTCGAACGCTGACAGAAAGGAACGTCCACGTGAGCCAGCACGCCATCGCGTACGTACACAGCAGGAACATCGCCGACGAGACGGCCCGGCGGGTGTTCCTGGCCGTGGCCGAGCAGAGCAAGGGGGAGGGCGACATCCTCGGCCTGAACCTGTGGGACGCCGACATCCCCGTGCTCGCCCAGCGGGCCGGCCTCGACGCGGACGACTTCCGCCGCCAGCTGCGCACGCTCAAGCAGCATGTGCGGATGGACGTCCTCGAGCACTCCGACGGCCTGTGGGAGATCGTCTACGGGCCGACGTACACCCAGCCGCCCCGGCCCCAGCCGGTGACCCCGGACGCGTTCCGGGCCGGTCCGCAGGCATTCTGGATGCCGGGCTGGGACCACTACAGCACCTGGGGCTACGACGAAGGACTGGACTGCCTGTACGCCCAGCTCTTCGCGAACCAAGACGACCCCGATGCCGCGCCCCGCATCTGGATCACCCCGCCCAGGTACCAGGTCCGCACCGTCGACGAACTTGCGGCAGCCATCACCGAGGCCCTCACCCCGTACGTACCGGTGCCGGTGCCGGCCGAAGTCATCAAGTCCTGGCTGACCACCCCGCCACGCTGAGCGGGCGAAGGCGCCTTCCCCTGGCTCGTGCGCCCTGCCCGCCGGATCCCACCAGCGAGGCGCGTCATCTGGTGCGCTCAGGCCGTTCGTCGGGACGGACGTGGATGCGGCAGCCGTCGGTCCGGCTGCGCTGTACGCCGGACCGGTCCCGGCGGTCAGTGCCTTGCCAGGCGGTGCTGCCGATGCCGTCAGGGTAGCCGCGTCGTATCCGTACGGCGCGCGGCCCCATCCTTCCCAGTCCAGGATGTGGGGGCCGCGGGTGACGTTGCCGTAGTGGAGGTCTCCGTGGGCGGTGCTCCAGGCGACGTCCTCGACCTGGTGGCCGGTGTACTCGGGGGATGACGCGGCGCAGGTACTCCTCCCGTACGGCCTCGCGGTCCGTCGGCGGCGGGACGTCGGCGAGTACGTCCAGGGCCGCCAGCATCTCCTCCCACCACGTTTCGGGCAGGCCCGGGTTCTCGTCGAGGACGGGGCGTGGGGAGACGATCGGGTCGGGTGCGACGGCGTACAGCTCGGCCCGGTAGGCGTAGCCGTCGGTGGTCCAGTCCCGGATGCGGAACAGGTCGGGGCGCGGCACCGAGGCGGGGAGGGTGCGGGAGGTGGAAGGGCCGTTCCACAGCTTGCCGCCCTCGGTGCCGGCCTCGGCGCAGACCACGCGAAGCCAGTGCGGGCCGGCGGCCGAGGAGAGGGTGCGGCCTCGGTACCCCCACACCCGGCGGCCGGTGGCGCGCAGGCCGAACTGGTCGGCGGCGTGCTGCTGGGCAGCCAGCATCCGGTCGACGGGATGGGCCGTGGCACCCGGACCTTGGCCATGACGTGTTCGAAGTCGGGTGCGTCGTCGGCCTGCCCGGGTGTGAGGACGAAGCACAGTGGGCGGCAGCGGCCGTCGACGGCCAGGTGGATCTTGGTCGTCAGACCGCCGCGGGACCGGCCGAGGGCATGGTCGCCGGGCTCGTTGGCCGGGCCCCGTTACCGTCTTCGTGGCCTCGCAATGAGGCTCCCGGCCTTCGGCCCCGGTATGACTTGAGCCCCCAGTCGAGATGATCGAAAAGGTGGT
>NZ_JBVIAH010000027.1:0-107049 GCF_055574035.1 Streptomyces sp. NPDC030021 | reverse complement strand
CTGCCACTGGCGGTCGCCCGGGACTCGGGCTGCCAGGTCGCCTACCTGCCCGGACTCACGATGCGACGCATCGCCGATCTCTACCCCGGCGAGGCCAAAACCGACGCCCGCGACGCGTTCATCATCGCGGACGCCGCCAGGGCCATGCCCCACACCCTGAGGACCATCGATCCCACCGACGAGACCGTTGCCGAGCTCTCGATGATCGCCGGGTTCGACGACGACCTCGCGGGTGAGTCCACCCGGATCGCCAACCGGCTCCGCGGCCTGCTCACCCAGATCCACCCGTCGCTCGAGCGGGTCCTGGGCCCGCGGATCCAGCACCCGGCCGTGCTCAAACTGCTCGACCAGTTCGGCTCCCCGGCCCGGATCCGCAAGGCAGGACGCCGTCGCCTCGTGACCTTGATACGTCCCAAGGCGCCGCGGATGGCCGAGCGGCTGGTCGAGGACATCTTCGCCGCACTCGACGAACAGACCGTCGTCGTCCCTGGCACCGAAGCCGCCGCACTGATCGTCCCCAGCCTCGCCAGCTCGCTCCAGTCCGTCCTCGACCAGCGAAAAGTCCTCGCCGCCCGGATCGAGGAACTCCTGGAGGCCCACCCTCTTTCCCAGGTCCTGATCTCGATGCCCGGCATCGGGATCAGGACCGCCGCCCGCATCCTCATCGACGTCGGCGACGCCAGCGGCTTCGCCACCGCCGGACACCTCGCCGCCTACGCCGGCCTCGCGCCGGTAACCCGCAGTTCCGGCTCCTCCATCCGCGGCGAACACCCCTCCCGGCGAGGCAACAAGCAGCTCAAGAGAGCCTTCTACCTCGCCGCGTTCGCCTCGCTCTCCCAGCCCGAGTCACGCGCCTACTACGACCGCAAACGACGCGAGGGGAAACACCACACTGCCGCCCTCGTCGCACTCGCCCGACGACGCATCGATGTCCTCTTCGCCATGCTCCGCGACGGCACCTTCTACCAACCACCCACACCGACTACGGCTTGACGAAAACCATAGAGGCACCTTTTCAGGGCCCCGGCCGCATGCTGGTGGGCACGGACAACGGTGGAGTCCACCGAGACCAGCCACTCGATGTCGCCTGCGGCGTCCGCTTGCGCCTGCGCGGCCTGGAGCATCCGCTCGAAGGTTCCGTCCACCGCCCACCTGCGGAAACGGGTGTGGAGACTGGCCCACGACCCATATCGGTCGGGCACATCCCGCCAGGCGACCCCGGTCCGGAACTTCCACACGATCCCGTTCAGGACCGTCCGGTCGTCCAGCCGCGGCCGACCCAGCACAGGCCGAGGCAGCAACGGCTGCACGAGTTCCCACTCGGCGTCCGACAGTTCATGGCGACGTATCACCCAACCATGATCCACAACGCAAGATCACTTTGACGGCAACTCCTAGTCCCGCAGGACCTTCACGGCCCGGTCGAAGGCCGAGTCCTTGTTCCGGTCGAGCTCCTCCGTGGTGAAGACCGGCTCGGTGAGGTGCGGCGGGATGCCCGCGCCGTCGAAGGTCCTCCCCGACCGGGTCAGCAGCTCCTCGTTCGGCAGCCAGACCGACATGCCGTTGGGGAGCTTGCGCACCATGACGTCCGAGAAGACGCCCTGCGTGGGCTGCCCGATCCGCACGGTCCGGCCGGGCCGGTCCATGAGGGCCTGGGTGAAGGTCTCTCCCGCGCTGACGGTCGAGCCGCCGGTCAGCACGGCGACCGGCCCGGTGTAGCGGGGGCCCTGGGCGGGCGTGACGTACAGAGACTGGGGGCGCGTGTGCCGGGTGGGGTCCGCGGGATCGTTGCGGGCCCGCTTGGAGTAGGCGAGGTAGGGGGTGTCGGTCAGCCGCCCGGCGAGGCGGAGCCCCATGGCGTCGGAGCCGCCGCCGTTAATCCGCAGGTCGATGACCAGGCCCTTCAGGTGCCGGGTGCGCTCCTGGCCGAGGATCGTGTCCAGCGCCTTGTCGAGCTCGGCCAGCTCGGCGGCGTAGGAGGCCTCGTCGCCCGCGTAGCCGCCGAAGCCGGAGATCCGCAGGTAGCCCTGCCCGCCGGGGAGGTCGGCGTAGGTGATCCGCCCGGCGGCGAAGTCCTGGAGGTTCCGGGCGTCCTTGAGGTCGCGCTCCACGACGAACTTCTTGACCTTGGCGTCGAGCTTCCCGTCGGGCCGGACGGTGCCGGGGCGGACCTGCGCGAAGGCCCGGTCGGGGTCACCGTCGCCGTCGCCGTCGACGTCCAAGACGGCGACGTGGGCGTCGTGGAGCGGCTCGACCATCTTGCTGAAGACGGCGAAGAGTTCGTCCGGGGTCGTCCCTTCGTGGACCGTGGGCCGGTACCGGTCGCGTACGGCGTGCCAGTCGATGCCCTTGGCGGCGAAGAAGGGGTAGTTCTCCTCGAAGGACTGCCAGAAGACGTCGAAGGAGGCGAGCGGTCCCCCGGGGGCCGAACGCGTGCAGGCGTCGGGCAGTTCCGTCATCCGGCGCAGGTTCCGTTCGCCGACGTCGCCGTCCAGCCGTACGGAGGCGCGGTAGCGGTCCCCGCGGGTGCGCACGGTGAGGACGGTGCCTCTGGGCGTGGTGTAGGCGCCGGGGCCGGTCCGCCGCGCGGTGTCGCCCGCGATGCAGCTGACGGCGGTGGTCTGGTACTCCTGGAGGGTTCCGTTCCGGATGGACAGCACAGTGCCGTAGCCGTCGGTGCGCCAGATTCCGTCGGTGGCCGGCTGGTGGGCGGTGGCGGCCGGCGCGGCTGCGCCGACGAGGGCCAGGGCGACGGCGGTGGCTGTGACGATGCGCACGATCTTGCCTTCTCTGTAGGCGACTTGCTGGGTACTGCCCCACCGTCGCCGACACGGGATCCACCGGGCCATCCGGCTGTCCGGCCGATCGGGGGTGGGGCCAGCCCCCGCTACCCGCGGTACCCGGGACCACACACCTCGGAAGTGTCGTCAGAGTGGCGCCAGCCAGCCAGCCAGCCAGCCAGACGAGACTTTGACGACACGACCTAGCGCCCTCGATAGCTGTCCTCTATCGATATCAGCTCCATCATGTCTTGGACCTTTCGGGACCCTCGTCCGTACCGTCGGGGACATGGCTCTGGCAACGCGGACGGATCGACGGCCGTCCATCACACGCACGATCTGGGACTCCTCCGTCGGCAAGAAGTCCGTGATGGCCGTGTCCGGCCTGATCATGCTCGGCTACCTCGTCGTGCACATGCTCGGAAACCTCAAGATCTTCTTCGGGGCGGACGAGTTCAACGGCTACGCCCACTGGCTGCGCACCCTCGGCTCGCCCTTCCTGCACCACGAGTGGGCCCTGTGGCTCGTCCGCGTGGGACTGCTCGCCGCGGTCGTCGCCCACGCCGTGTCCGCCTACCAGCTCAGCCGCCGCGACATCAAGGCCCGCCCGGTGAAGTACGCCCACAAGCGCCGCCGCGCGAGCTACGCCACCCGCACCATGCGCTGGGGCGGCATCATCCTCGGCCTGTTCATCGTCTGGCACCTGCTCGACCTCACCACGCTCACCGTCAACGAGCGCGCCTGGTCCGGCCACCCGTACGAGAACGTCCTGTCCACTTTCTCCACCTGGTACGGGAACACCATCTACATCGTGGCCATGGCCGCCCTCGGACTGCACGTCCACCACGGATTCTGGAGCGCCGCGCAGACCCTCGGCGCGGGCAGCGCCCGACGCGAGCGGACGCTGAAGTTCCTGGCCAACGGCCTGGCCCTCGTCCTCTTCGCCGGCTTCGTGTCCGTCCCCGTAGCCGTCATGACCGGAGTGGTGAACTGACCATGAGCGCACACCAGCACGACCGCGATCAGCACGCCCACCAGCAGGACCCCCACCAGCAGGGCCCTCACTACGCCGCGTACACCACCGGCGATCCCGTCGCCGACACCAAGGCCCCCGAAGGCCCCATCGCGGACCGCTGGGACCGCCGCCGCTTCGAGGCCAAGCTCGTCAACCCGGCCAACCGCCGCAAGCACACCGTCATCGTCGTCGGTACCGGTCTGGCGGGCGGAGCGGCCGGCGCGACACTGGCCGAACAGGGCTACCACGTGGTCCAGTTCTGCTTCTCCGACTCCCCGCGCCGCGCCCACTCCATCGCCGCCCAGGGCGGCATCAACGCCGCCAAGAACTACCGCAACGACGGCGACTCGGTGCACCGCCTCTTCTACGACACCGTCAAGGGCGGCGACTTCCGCGCCCGCGAGTCCAACGTCCACCGCCTCGCCCAGATCTCCGTGGAGATCATCGACCAGTGCGTGGCCCAGGGCGTCCCCTTCGCCCGTGAGTACGGCGGCCTCCTCGACACCCGCTCCTTCGGCGGGGTCCAGGTCTCCCGCACCTTCTACGCCCGTGGCCAGACCGGCCAGCAGCTCCTGCTCGGCGCCTACCAGGCACTCTCCCGGCAGATCGCCGCAGGCAACGTCGAGATGCACGCCCGCACCGAGATGCTCGACCTGATCGTCGTGGACGGAGTGGCCCGTGGCATCGTCGCACGCGATCTGATCACCGGCGAGATCTCCACCCACTACGCCGACGCCGTGGTCCTGGCGAGCGGCGGCTACGGCAACGTCTTCTACCTCTCCACCAACGCCATGAACTCCAACGCGACCGCCGTCTGGCGGGCGCACCGGCGCGGGGCGTACTTCGCCAACCCCTGCTTCACCCAGATCCACCCCACCTGCATCCCGCGCACCGGCGACCACCAGTCCAAGCTCACCCTCATGAGCGAGTCCCTGCGCAACGACGGACGCATCTGGGTCCCCAAGGCCAAGGGCGACACCCGCGCCGCGGCCGACATCCCCGAGGCGGAGCGCGACTACTACCTGGAGCGGATCTACCCCTCCTTCGGCAACCTCGTGCCCCGCGACATCGCCTCCCGCGCCGCGAAGAACGTCTGCGACGAAGGCCGCGGCGTAGGCCCCGGCGGCCAGGGCGTCTACCTCGACTTCGCGGACGCCATCCGCCGCATGGGCCGTGACAAGGTCGCCGAGAAGTACGGCAACCTCTTCGAGATGTACGAGCGGATCACCGCGGAGAACCCGTACGAGGTCCCCATGCGGATCTACCCCGCCGTCCACTACACGATGGGCGGCCTGTGGGTCGACTACGACCTCCAGACCACCGTCCCCGGCCTCTTCGCCATCGGCGAGGCCAACTTCTCCGACCACGGAGCCAACCGCCTCGGCGCCTCCGCGCTGATGCAGGGCCTCGCCGACGGCTACTTCGTGCTCCCCTCCACGATCAACGACTTCCTCGCCCGCCACCCCCACCAGGACACCGTTGACGACAGCCACCCCGAGGCCGCGGCGGCGATCCGCGAGACCCGCGACTGCCTGGCGAAACTCCTCGCCGTCGACGGCGACCGCACCCCCGACTCCTTCCACCGCGAGATCGGCGAACTCATGTGGGAGTACTGCGGCATGGCCCGCAGCGAGGAAGGCCTGCGCAAGGCGCTCGACCGGATCCCCGAGATCCGCGAGGAGTTCTGGCGCCGGATCAAGGTCCCGGGCAGCGGCGAAGAGTTCAACCAGTCGCTGGAGAAGGCCAACCGCATCGTCGACTACCTCGAACTCGCCGAGCTGATGTGCCTCGACGCGCTCGCCCGCGCCGAATCCTGCGGCGGCCACTTCCGCGAGGAGTCCCAGACCCCCGACGGCGAAGCAGCCCGCCGCGACGAGGAGTTCGGATACGCGGCCGCCTGGGAGTACCAGGGCACCGGCGCCGCCCCCGTCCTGCACAAGGAAGACCTCGTCTTCGAGTACGTCCACCCCACCCAGCGGAGCTACGCATGAAGCTCACCCTGCGCGTCTGGCGCCAGCGCGGCGCCGACGCCCCCGGTCACATGGCCTCCTACGAGGTCGACGGCATCTCGGAGGACATGTCCTTCCTGGAGATGCTCGACACCCTCAACGAGGACCTCATCCTGCGCGGCGAGGACCCGGTCGCCTTCGACCACGACTGCCGCGAGGGCATCTGCGGCGCCTGCAGCCTCGTCATCAACGGCGACGCCCACGGCCCGGAACGCACCACCACCTGCCAGCTCCACATGCGGTCCTTCGCCGACGGCGACACCATCGACGTCGAGCCGTGGCGGGCCGCCGCCTTCCCGGTGGTCAAGGACCTCGTCGTCGACCGCGGCGCCTTCGACCGGATCATCCAGGCCGGCGGCTACATCACCGCCCCCACCGGCGCCGCCCCCGAGGCGCACGCCACCGCCGTGCCCAAGGCCGACGCCGACTTCGCCTTCGAGCACGCCGAGTGCATCGGCTGCGGCGCGTGCGTGGCGGCCTGCCCCAACGGCTCCGCGATGCTCTTCACCTCCGCCAAGGTCAACCACCTGAACGTCCTCCCGCAGGGCTCGCCGGAGCGCGAGACCCGGGTGCTGGACATGGTGGCCCGGATGGACGAGGAGGGCTTCGGCGGCTGCACCCTGACCGGCGAGTGCGCCACGGCCTGCCCGAAGGGCATCCCGCTGCCGTCGATCGCCGCGATGAACAAGGAGTGGCTGCGGGCCGTGCGCAAGGGCCCCCGCTGAGCCCGGGGTCCAAGGCTCCCGCCCCTGCGCCGATCGGCTGACCGGCACGGCCCGTACCGCGCCGCGCCCCGGCGCCGCCCGGACCATGGGGGACAGTGGCGCCATGCCAGAAGCCCCCTCCGGGTCCGGACCGCGTCGCCGAGCCGTACTGGCCGCCGCCCTCGCCCCGCTGGCCGGGTCCGGGTGCTCGGGCGGGGAAGCCCCGCGCACCCCGGCGCCCGGTGCGCCGGCCGGACCCGAGGACGCCCTGGTCATGGTGATCCGGCACGCGGAGAAGCCGTACGCCGGTGGCGTCGGCCAGGACGCGGAGGGCGAGGACGACCCCGGTGCGCTGGCCGGCCGCGGCCGGCGCCGGGCCGAGCGGCTCCCGCGCCTCTTCCCGCCGGCCCCCAGCTCCTCGCTGCCCCGCCCGGCGGCGGTCTTCGCGGCAGGCGGGAACGGTACCGCCGCCCCCGTGCGGTGCAAGCAGACGGTGGCGGCGCTCGCCACCGCCCTGCGCACGCCCGTCCGCACCGAGTTCGCCGTCGGCGCCGAAGCCGCCCTCGCGCAGGCCGCGTTGGCCGCGCCCATGCCCGTGCTCGTCTGCTGGGAGCACAGCGGGATCCCGCGCCTGATCCGGGCCCTCGGCGCCCACCGGATCCCCGGCACCCCGGCCACCTGGCCCGACCGGCACGACCTCGTCTGGATGTTCACCCGCCGCCAGGGACGGTGGAGCTTCCGCGAACTGCCGCAGCACCTGCTCCCGGGCGACGTCTGAGCCTCACGACGTCTGAGCCTCACCAGCGGATGAGTTCGTTCCCGGCGGCGTCCTCGACGGTCGACCGGCCCCGCCGGAGCCGGTTCCCTCGGGCGTTTCCAGAACACGCCCGGCAGCCTGTGCCTGCCCCGTCTCCCCGTCCCGGCCGGACCCGAGGGCCCGCGCCAGGTACGGAGCCGTACGGCTGCCCGCCGCGGAAGCCACCTCCGAGGGCGTACCCACGGCGACCACCCGCCCGCCCGCCGTGCCGCCGCCCGGACCGAGGTCGATCACCCAGTCCGCGCCCGCCACCACCTCCATGTCGTGCTCCACGACCACCACCGAGTGCCCCGCGTCCACCAGCCCGTGCAACTGCCGCAGCAGCACCCGCACATCGGCCGGATGCAGCCCGGTCGTCGGCTCGTCCAGCAGGTACAGCGTGTGGTCCCGGCGCAGCCGCTGCAGCTCCGTCGCCAGCTTGATCCGCTGCGCCTCGCCGCCCGACAGCTCGGTGGCCGGCTGCCCCAGCCGCAGGTAGCCCAGCCCGATCTCCTCCAGCGCCCGGAGGCTGCGCGCCGCCGCCGGGACCTCCGCGAAGAAGGCGGCCGCCGACTCCACCGTCAGCCCCAGCACCTCCGCGATGTTCAGACCCTCGTACCGGACCTCCAGGGTCTCGGCGTTGTACCGGGCCCCCGCACACTCGGGGCACGGGGCGTACGCACTCGGCAGGAACAGCAGCTCCACCGAGACGAAACCCTCGCCCTGGCAGGTCTCGCAGCGGCCGCCCGGCACGTTGAAGGAGAACCGGCCCGCCTTCCAGCCGCGCGCCCGCGCCTCGGGGGCCGCCGAGAAGAGCTTGCGCACCACGTCGAACAGCCCGGTGTACGTGGCCAGGTTGGACCGGGGTGTCCGGCCGATCGGCTTCTGGTCCACCTCCACCAGCCGCCGTACGGGAAAGTCCGCCTCCGCGAGCCGCTCGCCGACCTCCCGGGCCAGCACCTGGCCCACCAGCGTGGACTTGCCCGACCCCGACACCCCGGTGACGGCCGTGAACACCCCGAGCGGGAACTCCGCCGCCAGCTCCCGCAGGTTGTGCCGGTCCACCCCGGTCAGCCGCACCGCCCCGGTCGCCCCGCGCACCTGCCGGGGAGCCGCGGCAGGCTCCCGCGCCGCGAACAGGTGCCGGGCCGTCGCCGACCCCGCCACCCCGGCCAGGTCCTGCGGCGGCCCGCTGTGGAGCACCTGCCCGCCGTGCTCCCCGGCCAGCGGGCCCACGTCCACCAGCCAGTCCGCGTGCCGCACCACATCGAGATGGTGCTCCACGACGAAGACCGTGTTCCCGGCCTCCTTCAGCCGGTCCAGCACCCCGAGCAGCGCCTCGGTGTCGGCCGGGTGCAGCCCCGCCGACGGTTCGTCCAGCACGTACACGACCCCGAACAGCCCCGACCGCAGCTGCGTTGCCAGCCGCAGCCGCTGCAGCTCGCCCGCCGACAGGGTCGGCGCGGTCCGGTCCAGGCTCAGATAGCCCAGCCCCAGCTCCGTGACGGGCCCGATCCGGGAGCGCAGGTCCTCGGCGAGCACCCGCGCCGCCTCCCCGTCCAGGGGCGCGGAGGCCAGTACGCCGTCCAGGTCTGTCAGCGCCAGCGCCGCCAGCTCCGCGATGGTCCGCCCGGCGAAGGTGACGGCGAGGGCCTCCGGCCGCAGCCGCCGCCCCTCGCACACCGGACACGGCGAGTCGGCGAGGAACTTCTCGGCGCGGGCCCGCAGGGTGGCGCTCTTGCTGTCGGCGAAGGTCCGCATGACGTACCGGTGGGCGCTCATGTACGTGCCCTGGTAGGGCCGCTGGATCCGCTCGGCCTCCCGCACCGGGTGCACGGTGACCACCGGCTGCTCCTCGGTGAACAGGATCCACTCGCGGTCCTTCGCGGGCAGCTCCCGCCAGGGCCGGTCCACGTCGTGGCCGAGCGTGTCCAGGATGTCCCGCAGGTTCTTGCCCTGCCAGGCGCCCGGCCAGGCGGCGATCGCACCCTGACGGATCGACAGCCCGGGGTCGGGGACGAGGAGTTCCTCGCTGGTGCGGTGGATCCGGCCGAGCCCGTGACAGGACGGGCAGGCCCCGGCGGCGGTGTTGGGCGAGAAGGCGTCGGAGTCGAGCCGCTCCGCACCCGGCGGATAGGTCCCGGCCCGGGAGTACAGCATCCGCAGGGAGTTGGACAACAGGGTCACCGTGCCGACCGAGGAGCGCGAGCCGGGGGAGGAGCGGCGCTGCTCCAGCGAGACGGCCGGCGGCAGCCCGGTGACGGAGTCCACCTTCGGCGCGCCGATCTGGTGGATCAGGCGGCGGGCGTACGGGGCCACGGACTCGAAGTACCGGCGCTGGGCCTCGGCGTAGAGCGTGCCGAAGGCGAGCGAGCTCTTCCCGGAGCCGGAGACCCCGGTGAACACGGTCAACGCATCGCGCGGGATGTCCACGTCGACGCCGCGCAGATTGTGCTCCCGGGCGCCCCGGACCCGTACGTAGGGGTCGAGGGAGGTGGGGGAAGGGGCGGGGGTACCGGCAGCCTGGTGCATTCGTCCTATTTTAGAGGCTCGCCTTCAGAGGCCCGCGATCCGGGCCAGGCGTGCGCAGGAGTCCAGCAGCGCCGTGCGGTCGTACGTGGAGGTGGTGACCAGCAGTTCGTCCGCGCCGGTCCGTTCCGCGACCTGCGACAGTTCCGCCGCCACCCGGTCCTCCGTGCCGTGGACGTGCCCGGCGAGAGCGCCCTCGTAGAGCTCGCGCTCCTTCGGGGTCATCTCCAGCGCCTCGATCTCCTCCGCCGGGCGCAGCGGCGGGAAGCTGCCCCGGGTGCGTGAGTGTGCGAGGGCCCAGGCCTCCGGGACCAGGATGCGGCGGGCCTCCTCCTCGGTGGCCGCGACCGCCACCGTGCCCGAGACCACGACGTACGGTTCCGCGCCCCGGGCGGAGGGCCGGAACTCCTTGCGGTACACCTCGACGATCTCGCTCACCCGGCCGCGGGCCCGCAGGTCGCCCACCACCAGCGGCAGCCCGGCCCGGGCGGCGATACCGGCGCCCTCACCCGTGGCCAGGACGTAGGCCGGGATCCGCAGCCCTTCGGCGGGGCGGGCGTGCACCTCGGGGTGGGCCCGCTGGGTGCCGTCGAGCCAGCCCAGCAGTTCGGTCAGCTGTTCCTCGAAGCGGTCGGCGTCCCCGGTGTCGCGGCCCAGCGCCCGCCGGATGCCGCCCGTGAAGCCGACCGAACGCCCGAGGCCCATGTCGATCCGGCCGGGGAACAGCGACTCCAGGACCCCGAACTGCTCCGCCACCACCAGCGGCTGGTGGTTGGGCAGCATGACCCCGCCCGTGCCGACCCGGATCCGGTGCGTCGCTCCGGCGACGGCGGCGGCCAGCACCGTCGGCGCCGAGCCCGCGACACCGGGCACGCTGTGGTGCTCCGAGACCCAGAAGCGGTGGTAGCCGAGCTCCTCCGCCGTCCGGGCCAGCTCCACGGTGTCGCGCAGGGCCTGTGGGGCCGGGTGGCCCTCGCGGGTGCGCGACCGGTCGAGTATCGAGAGTTTTCGGATCACACAGGACTCAACGTCCAGCGGCCCGGGGGATTCCCCGGCTCTCTTAGGCTGGCGGGATGAGTGAGCACACGCCCCGGCCGCTGGCCGTCTTCGACATCGACAACACCCTGGCGGACACCGGTCATCGCCAGCACTTCCTGGAGCGCCGGCCCCGGGACTGGACGGGCTTCTTCGCCGCGGCCCCGGCCGATCCGCCGCTCGGGCGCGGGGTCGCGCTGGCCGTGGAGAGCGCGGCCGACTGCGAGGTGGTGTACCTGACCGGGCGCCCCGAGCGGTGCCGCGCGGACACGCTCGACTGGCTCGCCCGGCACGGTCTGCCCGAGGGGCGGCTGTTCATGCGCGGCAACCAGGACCGGCGGCCGGCCCGCACGACGAAGATCGAGGTGCTGCGGCGGATCTCCCGGGGCCGGGAGGTGCGGATGCTCGTCGACGACGACGAGCTCGTCTGCCAGGCTGCGCGCGCCGCCGGTTTCCGGGTGGTCCTGGCCGACTGGGCCGCGGACGCGCCGGAGCTGGAGACCGCCCAGGAGGTCGACGGACGGACCTGATCCGGCGGAGGTGACGGGGCCCGGGGCTCAGTCCTCGCCCTCGAGGCGGAAGCCGACCTTGAGCCCCACCTGGTAGTGGGCGATCTCCCCGTTCTCGATGTGGCCGCGTACCTGAACCACCTCGAACCAGTCCAGGTTCCGCACGGTCTGGCCCGCCCGGGCGATCCCGTTGTGGATGGCCTGATCGATGCCCTCGTGGGAGGTGCCGACGATCTCGGTCACCCGGTACGTGTGATTGGACATGGAGGTCTCCCGACAGTGGGTGGCTTTTGCCTGGTTCTACGGTGCCCCAGTAAGTCAGGGTTCGCGAACTTTGGGCGAACAGTCCCGAGCGAAAGGCCCTTGACCGGCCTATTGGTCTATGCCAATTTCGAGCCATCTGAGACCGAGCCCAGAAGGTGACCCTCTTGAAGATGCGCTTGCTCGCCGTCTGCACCGCCCTCGCGGCCGCTACCGCCCTCACGGGCTGCAGCGGGTCGGCCGACCCGGCCGGAGGGTCGCACAAGGTCACGCTCTGGCTGATGAAGGGCAGCGCCTCGGAGGACTTCATCGGCAGGTTCACCTCGGAGTTCGAGACGGAACACCCCGGCATCGACCTGGACGTCAGGATCCAGGAGTGGACGGGCATCGGCGACAAGGTCAACGCCGTCCTCGCCGGCACGAGCAAGGAGAGCGCCGACGTCATCGAGGTCGGCAACACCCAGGTCGCCAAGTACATCGAGACCGGCGGCCTCGAAGAGCTCACCCTCGAAGGCCTGCGCGCATGGGGCAGCAAGGACTGGCTCAAGGGCCTCGCCGACCCGGGAACCATCAACGGCGCCCAGTACGGAATCCCCTGGTACGCCGCCAACCGGGTGGTCATCTACCACAAGGACCTCTTCGCGAGCGCCGGCATCAAGACCCCGCCCAAGAACCGCCAGGAGTGGATCCAGGCCACCCAGAAGCTCGACAAGGGCGACCAGCAGGGCATTTACCTCGCGGGCCAGAACTGGTACGCCCTCGCCGGCTTCATCTGGGACGAGGGCGGCGAACTCGCCGTCGAGACCAACGGCAAGTGGGTCGGCGCGCTCGACGACGACAAGGCCCTGGCCGGCATGGACTTCTACAAGCAGCTCCAGGCCCTCGGCGACGGCCCCAAGGGCGCCGACGAGGAGACGCCCCCGCAGTCGCAGGTCTTCGCCCGTGGCCAGGTCGCCCAGATCATCGCCCCGCCCGGCCAGGCCGCCGAGATCGAGGCGGCCAACCCCGCCCTGAAGGGCAAGCTCGGCTTCTTCCCGATCCCCGGCAAGACCTCCGACAAGCCGGGAGCCGTCTTCACCGGCGGCTCCGACCTGATCATCCCGGCGCGGACCGGGCAGCGGAAGAGTGCCGTGGACGTGATCACGGCCCTCGTCAGCGAGAAGTGGCAGACCGAACTCGCCCGCACCATGAGCTACGTACCGAACAAGACCACCCTCGCGCACGTCGTCGACGGCAACGACGGCGCGGCCGCCATGGCCCCCGGCGCCGCCCAGGGCCGCGCCACCCCCACCTCCGCCCGCTGGGCCGAGGTCGAGGCGAAGAACCCGATCAAGCCCTTCATGACGGCCGTGCTCACCGGCCGGGACCCCAAGCAGGCCGCCCGGGCCGCCTCCGAGGAGATCGGCAAGGTCCTCAGCTCCGACCGCTGAGCCGGTGCCCCCGGCCACCGCCGGGACGGGGGTACCGCCGAGTTCAGCGTCCGCACATCCAAGGGCCGCTGAGCGGTCATGTCGAATCCAGCCGGTCACGGAAGAAGTAAAGGAGCCAGGCCACGCACCTGCGGGCCTGGCCCTCCGTGCCCGGATCAGGAGCCGCCATGACGATCGCACCCCTGTCCCCGTCCCCCCTCCCCGCCTCGGCGCCGGCCCCCACACCCGCGCCCGCCAACCGCCTCGCCCCCGTCAGGGCCCAGGCGGCGGCGCCCGGCGCGCCCGCCGAAGGACCGCGCTACGCCGTCCGCCTCGCCCGCGACGAGGACGAGGTGCGCGCCGCCCAGCGGCTGCGCCACCAGGTCTTCGCCGGCGAGCTCGGCGCCCGCCTGGACGGGCCCGAGCCCGGCCTCGACGCCGACGCCTTCGACGCGTACTGCGACCACCTCCTCGTCATCGACGAGGAGACCGAGCAGGTCGTCGGCACCTACCGGCTGCTGCCCCCGGAGCGCGCCGCCGTCGCCGGCCGCCTCTACTCCGAGGGGGAATTCGACCTCTCGGCCCTCGCCCCCATCCGCCCCGACCTCGTCGAGGTCGGCCGCTCCTGCGTCCACCCCGACCACCGCAACGGCGCCGTCATCGCCCTCATCTGGGCCGGCCTCGCCCACTACATGGACCGCTCCGGGCACAACTGGCTGGCCGGCTGCTGCTCGATACCGCTCGCCGACGGCGGGGTCCTGGCCGCGGCCACCCGGGAGACCGCCCTCACCCGCAGCCTCGCCCCCGAGGAGTACAGGGTCACCCCCCACCTCCCCTGGAGCCCCGAGGGCATCACCTTCCCCGACCGCATGGAGCTGCCCCCGCTGCTGCGCGGCTACCTCCGCCTCGGCGCCTGGGTGTGCGGCGAGCCCGCCCTCGACGCCGGGTTCGGCTGCGCCGACCTGTACGTGCTGCTCTCCCTGCGCCGGACCAACCCGCGCTACCTCAAGCACTTCCGCTCGCTCGTCCCGGGCGCATGAGCGTCTGGCTGCCCACCTCGCCCTGCACCCCCGAGGCCTGCGCCGGCCACGAGGGGGACACCGCGAGCGTCCCGCACGCGGTGCTCAGACTCGCCGCGGCCGTCGCCCTGATCCTGCTGGGGATCCTGGGCGCCCCGCCGGTCCGGCTGCTGCCGGCCGGCCCCCGGCACCGGGTGGTACGGGCCTGGTCCACCGCGCTCGTACGGGCCTTCGGCATACGGATCACCGTGCACGGCAGCCCGGGCCCCGGCGGCGGCCGGCTCCTGGTCGCCAACCACATCTCCTGGCTGGACATCCCGCTGGTCGCCGCCGCCCTGCCCTGCCGGATGCTGGCCAAGAGCGACATCCGGTCCTGGCCGGTCCTCGGGCGCCTCGCGGGACGGGCCGGCACCCTGTTCATCGAGCGCGACCGGATCCGCGCCCTGCCCGCCACCGTCGAGGCCATGACCGGCGCACTGCTGGCCGGCGACCGGGTCACCGTCTTCCCCGAGGGTTCCACGTGGTGCGGGCGGGCCCAGGGCACCTTCCGCCGGGCCTCCTTCCAGGCGGCCCTGGACGCGCGGGTCCCCGTACAGCCCCTGCGGCTCACCTACCTGCGGTGCGACGGGAACCCGGCCGGGGCGCCCGCCTTCGTCGGGGACGACCCGCTGACCGCCTCGCTGTGGCGGATCGCCCGGGCCCGCGGGGTGCGGGCCGAGGTCAGGCTGCTGCCGCGGATCCCGCCGGGCCGGTATACGCACCGGCGGGACCTCGCGGCAGCGGCTCAGCGGGCCGTCGCAGGCGCCTGGACGGGCCCCGCCGACCCGAACCCGCTACCGGGCATTCCGGCTCAGCCGGCCGCGCCGTCGGCGACCGACAGGGACAGCGCGAACCGGCCCGCCGCGTCCGTCCACCACTGGGTCAGCTCCAGCCCGGCCGCCGCCAGCTCCTTGCGCACGCCCTCCTGACGGAACTTCGCGGAGACCTCCGTCAGGATCTCCTCACCCGCCGCGAACGGCACCACCAGATCCAGCGCCCGGATCTTCACCACCAGTTCCGACCGGGCCCGCAGCCGCATCTCGATCCACTCCTGCTCCTTGTTCCACACCGCCAGGTGAGCGAAGTCGGCCGTGTGGAAGTCCGCCCCCAGTTCCCGGTTGATGACCGCCAGCACGTTCTTGTTGAACTCGGCGGTCACCCCCCGTGCGTCGTCGTACGCCGCCACCAGCACGGCCTCGTCCTTCACCAGGTCCGTCCCCATCAGCAGCGCGTCCCCGGGCGACAGCATCGCCCGTACGGACGCCAGGAACACCGCCCGCTCCGGCGGCAGCAGATTCCCGATCGTGCCGCCCAGGAAAACCACCAGCCGGGGCCCGGGGGAGTCCGGCAACTGCAGCGCACGCGTGAAGTCGGCCAGCAGGGCGTGCACCCGCAGCCCCGGATGCTCCGCCAGCAGTGTCTCGGCCGCCCCCCGCAGTGCGCTCTCACTCACGTCCACCGGCACGTACGTGTCCAGCGCGGGCATCGCCTCGATGAGGTGCCGGGTCTTCTCCGAGGACCCGGAGCCCAGCTCCACCAGGGTGCGGGCGCCGCTCTCGGTGGCGATCTCCCGCGCCCGCTCCAGCAGGATCTCCCGCTCCGCGCGCGTCGGGTAGTACTCGGACAACCGGGTGATCTCCTCGAAGAGCTCACTGCCCCGCGCGTCGTAGAACCACTTGGGCGGCAGCACCTTCGGTGCGTGCGTCAGCCCGTGCAGCACATCCGTACGCAGCGCCTTCTCCGCGGCGTGCTCGTCGAGTGTCCGGGTCAACTGAAAGTCGTTCACAGGGAGTTCTCCTTGAGCGGGGTCAGTTCGACCCTGGTGCGGGTGGCGGTCAGCAGGGTCCGGTCGGGCACTTCGCGCCACCGGGTGTCGTCGTCGTACGGCTCGGAGGCCACCACGGTGCGCCGCCGCTCCGCGTCGGCCAGGTACCAGAGCGAATCGCCCCAGGCCGTCGCGGCGATCGTGACGCCGTCCGTGAGCAGCAGGTTCAGCCGGGAGCCGGGGGCTGCCGAAGCCAGCTCCCGGACCGGCTCGGCGAGCGCCGTACCCAGGTCGTCCCCGGCCCGCAGCCGGTGCAGGACCAGCGCCCAGATCAGCGCCGAGTCCGTGCGCGCGGCCAGCCGGAGCAGTTCCGCGGGCGGCAGCCCGGCCGCGAGCGGGGCGGCGGACCCGGGCCAGTCGCGCACCGAGCCGTTGTGGCTGAACAGCCACGGCCCGTCCGCGAACGGCGCGGCGGCCGCCTCCCCGTCGGCCCCGGGGTCCGTGGCATCCCGTACGGCGGCCAGCGCGGCTCCGCTGCGGACCACCCGGGCGAGATCGGCGAAGGTCAGGTCGCCCCAGATCGGCCCGGACCGCCGGTAGCGGGCGGGCACCGGGTCCCCTTCGGCGTACCAGCCGATGCCGAAGCCGTCGGCGTTGACGGTCCCGGACACTTGGCGGCGCGGCTCCCAGGACTGGCGCACCAGCGAGTGCTCCGGCTCGCTCAGCAGCTCCCCGAGCGCCACTACCGGTCCCAGGTATGCAAGATGACGGCACATCAGACGTCCCTCGCGGTCCGGAAGCCGGAGAAGATCTGCCGCCGCACCGGAAGGTCCCAGTTGCGGAAGGTGCCCCGGCAGGCCACCGGGTCCACGGCGAAGGAGCCGCCGCGCAGCACCTTGTGCTCCGAGCCGAAGAACACCTCCGAGTACTCCCGGTACGGGAAGGCCCGGAAGCCCGGATACGGCAGGAAATCGGAGGCGGTCCACTCCCACACGTCGCCGATCAGCTGGCGCACCCCGAGCGGGGAGGCCCCGGCCGGGTAACTGCCCGCGCGCGCCGGGCGCAGGTGCCGCTGCCCGAGGTTGGCGTGTGCGGGGGTCGGGTCGCCGTCGCCCCACGGGTAGCGGGTCGAGCGGCCGGTCGCCGGGTCGTGCCGGGCGGCCTTCTCCCACTCCGTCTCCGTGGGCAGCCGCCGCCCCGCCCAGCGGGCGTAGGCGTCCGCCTCGTACCAGCTGACGTGCAGAACCGGTTCTTCGTCCGGCACCGGCTCGATCACCCCGAAGCGGCGGCGCAGCCACTGGCCGGCCTCCCGGTGCCAGAACAGCGGGGCCTCTATCGAGTGCTCGCGGATCTGCTCCCAGCCCGGCGCCGCCCACCAGCGCGGATCGCGGTAGCCGCCGTCGGCGATGAACGCCAGGTACGCGGCATTGGTCACGGGGACCGTGTCGATCCAGAAGGGCGCGGTGTCCCGGACGTGCGCCGGGCGTTCGTTGTCCAGCGACCACGGCTCGGCGGAGGTGCCCATCGTGAACGGGCCCCCGGGGACGAGGACTTCCGCGGCGGGCGGTGGATCGTAGGAGCCGTCCGGCTCCGGGGCGGTCAGCACGGGCGCGCCCCGCCGGAGCTGATGGGTGATCAGCATGGTCTCGTCGTGCTGCTGCTCGTGCTGGGCGATCATCCCGAAGGCGAAACCGTCGTCGAGGAGCGTGCTGCCCTCCAGCGGCGTCCGCTCCAGCAGGTCGAAGACCCGGCCGCGCACCTCGGCCGCGTACCGGCGGGCCTCCGCGGGTCCGAGCAGCGGCAGCTTGGGCCGCTCGGCGCGGGGGTGCTGGAAGGCGTCGTAGAGGGGCTCGATCTCGGGGCGCATCGACTCGCGTCCGGCGACGCGCTGCAGCAGCCAGAGCTCTTCCTGGTTCCCGATGTGCGCCAGGTCCCAGACCAGCGGCGACATGAGCGGGGAATGCTGGGCGGCGAGGTCCTCGTCGGTCACGGCGTCGGTGAGGCCGGCGGTGCGTATGCGTGCCGCGGTCAGGGCGGCGGCCGCCCGATCCCGCAGGCGGGCGTCGGAGCCGGAGGTGGAGGCGGAGGGAGATCCGGTGGTCATCGGCGGGCCTCTTTTCCGGTGAGCACCTGTGCGGACCAGTCGTCGGCCGGACATCGGCCGCGCAGTACGTAGCGTTCGGTGAAGGCGCCGACCGTGTCCCGGACGTGCGTGCTGGCGCCGAGCCGGGGCAGGGCCTCGGCGGCGGCCCGGAAACAGGCCTTGGCGGACGCCCGCAGCTCCGGATCGGCCAGTGCGTGCCGGGCCGCCGACCGCCAGAGCGGATTGCGGGGCGCGGGGTGCGTGCCGTAGGAGTCGGCGAGCCCCTTGGCCACCCGGTACGCGGTCTCGGCGGCCTCCGGATCGTCGAACAGGGCGTGCACGACGGCCACCGGGACCAGCCAGCCGTCGTCGCCGGACTGCGCGTCGATCATCCGCAGTTCCAGGTGGCCGCGCGGCCGGACCGGCGGGAAGAGCGTGGTCATGTGGTAGTCCAGGTCCTCGACGGTGGGCGGCCGCAGCGCGGGGTGCCCGCCCGTGCGCAGCCAGCCACGGAAGGTCGTGCCGGGCGGGCTCTCCCACGGGCCGTCGTCCTCGTACGACCGGACACACATCACCTCGGTGTCCAGGGCCTGCCGGGTCCACGCGGTGCGAGGTTCCGCGTCCAGCGGCGGGGCGAGCGCGCGCCGGGTGTCCAGGTCGCTCCAGATCCCCTGGCGGGCACAGCGCCAGCCGGCGTACGGGCCCTCGTCCGCGGGGGAGTTGGCGAAGGCGGCCACCAGGACCGCACCCAGCAGGTGCGCCAGCCGCCAGCGCCGGCCGTGGCCGAGCACGCCCGGCTCCTCGTACCCGGCGTCCACGCAGACCTGCACGGAGGCGGAGGCGCACATCATGGCGCGCCCGGCCGGGCCGGTGCGGTCGAAATAGGCCTCCATGGCGTCGTAGCGCGGGCTGTTCAGCAGCCGGCGGTACGGGCGGCGGGGATCGCGGCCGACACCGCGCAGGACCAGGCCCTGGGCCAGCAGGGCGGCGCGTACGGCGGTGAGGTCGGCCTGCAGGTCGTCCACACAGCCGCTGAGGGAGGTGGCGGGGGCCGAGCTGAGTTCGAGCTGGCCGCCCGGTTCGACGGTCACCCGGGAGTGCAGGGGCAGGGCGCGGGCCGCGGTGTGCGCGGCCCGTAGCCGCTCGGGGGGCAGGGGCTGCTCCGGACGCTCGGCGTCAAGGACCAGCCATTCGAGCTCGGCGCCGAGCAGGCGGGGCGGGCCGGTTTTGAAACAGATGCCGTGGATCAGGTCCTCGGCCTGCGTCTCGCTGATCGAGGGCACGGGGGTCGGGCCGGGCGCGGGTGGGGGAGCGGATGAGTCCTGGGACATGACCGGGTCCTCGTCTCCTGTCGTCGGTCGTGACATCACCCGTGCCTACCCCTCCTCGGGACGCAAAACCCTTTGCCGCCGGGAATCGCAGTGCGGAGGATGGCGGCGTGAGCAGCAGATTGCGCGAGATCGCGCGGGAGAACGCGGAGATCCTGGCGGCCGGGGGGTACCGGACGCGGTCGGGACGGCAGGTTCCGCTGGCCGCCGCCCTGGCGGAAGCCAAGGCCGGAACCAGGATATATGGACCAAACCGGGTCATTCCAGATGAAGTGATCGCTTCCGGCGGCAGCCCGACCGTCGTCGAGGTCACCGGGGAGAGCAGCACGGTCGCCGCCCGAAGGCTCGCGACCGCGGCCCCGGCCGGCCCGGGTCCGTCTCCTGTCGCGGTCCTGAACTTCGCCTCGGCCCGTAACCCCGGGGGTGGTTACGTCCGCGGGGCCAAGGCCCAGGAGGAGGCGCTGTGCCGCGCATCCGCCCTCTACCAGACCCTGCTGGAAGCCCCGGAGTACTACGAGGTCCACCGCGCGGAGCGGAGCACCTTCTACACCGACCGGGTGATTCACTCGCCCGGGGTCCCGGTCTTCCGCGACGACCGGGGCGATCTGCTGGAGACCCCCTTCCGGGTCGGCTTCCTCACCTCACCGGCGCCCAACGCGGGCACGATCCGCCGGCAGGAGCCGGAGCGGACCGCCGAGATCCCGGCGGCGCTGGCACGGCGCGCCGGGCTCGTACTGGAGGTGGCGGCGCTGCACGGGTACCGGCGGCTGGTGCTCGGGGCCTGGGGCTGCGGCGTGTTCCAGAACGACCCAGCCCAGGTGGCCGAGGCCTTCCGGGGGCTGCTCGCGGACCGGTTCGCCGGGGTCTTCGAGCACGTCGTGTTCGGCATCCTCGACCGCGACCCCACCACCCGTGAGGCCTTCGACCGCGTCTTCCCGGCCTGAGATACGGGGGCGGCGGGGCCGTGGGCCCGTGGGCCCACGGCGCTCAGAACGGGTTCGCCGCCCCCAGCAGGATCTCCGGCAGATAGGGCGACGAGACGCGGATCCGCCAGCCCCGGCGGCGGGCGTGGCAGGCCAGGGCCAGGACGTCGAAGCCGACCGCGGCGTCGGCCCCGGAGCCGAGGAGCCGGTCGCCCACCGAGTGGTAGTCCCGGTGGGCCTCCAGGGCGTCGGCCAGGGCCAGGTTGAAGCTCTCCTCGTCGCCTTCCACCAGCTGGGAGAAGAGCACGGCCGGCGCCGGGAGGAAGCCCCACTCCCGGGTCTGCCCGACGTCGGCGACGGCCCGGTCGGTGGCGGGCTCCGGGTCCTCGCCCCGCAGGTAGTCGTGCAGGGCCTGCCGGTACGAGGCGTACGCGGAACGGTCCTCCTCCAGGGCGGCGGGGCCGCTGAGGACCAGCGGGGCGAGTTCCGCACGGCTGCCGGTGATCAGGGCGCGCTTCAGGGACTCGTGCCAGTTCCCGGGACGGAGAGGGCGGTGCGGGCGGGCGGAGTCCGCGGACGCGCCACCCGCGCGGGTGGCCTCGTACAGCTTGCGCACGAGGTGGTCGGCGTGCCCCGCAGGCTCCGGCATCTCCGGGCGCTCGACGACCAGGGGGCCCGCGGCCAGCGCCGCGACGGCGTCCGCTCGCCGCTCGCGCCCGTACGGCCCCACCCGCGGCGGCGGGGCCTCGAAGCCGGTGACCAGTGCCCGGGGCAGGTACCCGGACTCGACGGGCGGCTGCCAGCCCTCGCGGCGGTAGCCGAGCGCGGCCAGCGCCAGCGGCAGCAGGGGCAGCAGGCTGCGCGGCTCGGCCCGGGGGTCCTCCAGGCGGGAGTACGGGAGCAGCAGCGCCGCGAGCTCGGCGGCGAAGGCCTCCCGGTCCCGGGCGGCCAGCGCGCGCAGGGCGCGCAGCGCGCCGGTCGCGGGGTCGGCCGCCCCGGTCCTGTCGGCCCCGGCTCCGGCCCTGGCCTGCCGGTCGGCGATCCGGGCGAGCGCGGCGTCCAGCGCGGCGAGCTTCTCCTGCGGGGAGGGCGGGAACTTCTGGTACTCGACCCCGATGTCCCCGCTGACGTACGCCAGCAGGCCGTTGATCAGCTCCACCGGCGGGAGCCCGGGCCCGCCGGCCCGCTGCGGTGCCGTACGGGCGAAGTGGAAGGCCTCGCCGTGCCGTTCGGCCTTGTCGGCGAGGACCGCCACACAGAACGCGTCGATCCAGCGCGCGGCGCTGACCGGCTGGGCGCTGCCCCCCGCCCCGGAGTCGTAGTCGCGGCCGAAGTCGACGTAGTTGAGGAAGACGTGGAAGGACGCGTTCGGGTAGGCGGCGAACGACACGGTGGCGGCGGCCGTTTCGGCCGCGTCGCCCAGGATCGCCTTCGCCTCCGGGGTGTCGAGGTCGGGGGTCACCGCCGAGTACGCGCCGAGGCCGTCGAGGAACCGCAGCGTGATGTCCCACCAGTCGTAGGCGTCGATCAGACCGGCCCGGGACCTGGAGTACACGTCCGAGATCATCTTGTTCGCGAAGTCCTCGCGTACCGCTGCCAGGGCGGCCTCGCTCACCCTGTGTCGTTCTATTCGCATGCCCGCTACTCCCTGTGTCCGCCTACGGGGCTCACCCTAGGAGATCACCAGGACCGTCCGGGCCAGGGACACGGGAGGCCGGGGGTCCCGGGCGGTGGCCGCGGGCACGGCCGCGACCACCGCCCGGCCCGCGTGCGTCACTGCCAGCCGTAGCGCCCGCGCAGCCGGTCCACGACCAGGTCGAAGCGGCCGCGGCCCAGCGCGCAAGCCTCGCGGCGCATCCCCGACTCGTGCACCCGCAGCACCCGGTCCACGTCCACCCAGGACTCGCGCCCGGCGCTGTCCCACGGACCCGTCCCGATCGGCACCCACTCCCGGTCGTGGTCGTGCCGCTTGCTCGACAGCTGTACGGCGAGCAGGGTCCGCCCGCCCGCCTCCCGGGCCACGACCAGCACGGGACGGTCCTTGCCGCGCCCGTCGTTCTCCTCGAAGGGGACCCAGGTCCAGACGATCTCGCCGGGGTCGGGATCGCCGTCGGGGTCCGGGGCGTACTCGGTCCGCACGGGGCCGATGGCGTGCGGATCGGCCTCCGTGGTCGCGGTGACGCCGTCGCGGCCGGGCTGCTCGACGTGGCCGTTGCTGTGGTGCGAAAGTGCCGTCATTTCGCGGAGATTACTAGGCCATGAGGTCCGGTTGCACCGCTTGGCCCGGCGGGTCAGAGCTCGCTCGCCGGGTCCCGTCCGCGGCTCCCGCGCGTGCCGGCCGGTTCTTCCCGGGCTTTCCTCAGGATTCCGTCCCCCCCGGTGTCCAGAGGGTGGGGCAACCTGACCCATCGCACGTCACTGCCCCGCGAAGTGTCTCCGGAGCCACGTGAGCAAGGCCGCGAAGGCGGGGGTCATGGCGGCGTCCGACTGCTCGAGGAGCGTCGAGCGGCCGCCGTCCTCCACCGTGATCGTGTAGCTCCTCGCATCCCTGGCGCGGCCGGTGTCGGCCGCCGCGGGCATCGCTGCGGCGGCCGCCACCAGCCGGGCCAGCTCGGTTGCGGGGCTCTCGGGCAGGTCGACCGTGTCCAGTACCTGGGGCCGGCGGCGGAACTCGGCAGCCGCCGCCAGCCCGCCGTATGTCTCCAGGGTCACCTTCACTGCGCGCAACCTCTGGATCGGCGGCGATTTCCGCCGGTCACCCGGTGGCCTTCAGTGCGGCCAATTCCCTGGCGAGCACCGTCACCTTGTCGTTCAAGGCCGTGATCTGCCTGGTCAGGGCTGTCAGGCCGTCCTCCCGGCCCAGGCCGCGCCCGTCGACCGGATAGCTCCGTGCCCGGGCGAGCCCGATGGGGACGCCTCTGACCTGGATCTCGACCTCCTGCCACGCCGCCAGCACGGCCGACTGTTCGGGGCTGCCGACGCCGAACAGTTCCCCGGCCTTCAGGTAGGTGGTGTCCGCGAAGTCCTGGAACTGGTCCTGGGCGGTGGACGCCTTGAGCGACTCGTACCAGAGGGTCCCGGCAGCCTCCCAGGCGAATCCGCCGATGCCCGTGGCCGTCAGGAAGAAGGCCTTGTTCGGAATGCCGGAGTTGTAGTGCACCGCGCCGTTGTCCCCTGCTCGGGTGTCGGGCTTGTGGACGAATCTGCTCATGCGGTCGGGCTGGGGGTCCTTTCCGACCAGCGGGTGGTCGTATGCCGTGCCCGGGGCCTTCATCGATCGCAGGGCGTCGCCTTCGATTCCCGGGGTCCAGACGTCAGCCCCGATCAGCCAGTCGGCCTCCTCGGCCGTATCCTTCCGCTTCCACTGCTTGACCAGCGACCCGAAGACGTCCGACATCGACTCGTTCAGGGCCCCTGACTGCTTGTGGTACTCGAATGCCGAGGTGTGATCGGTGACTCCGTGCGTCAACTCGTGGGCGATCACTTCGAGGGATCCGGTGAGGTCGCCGAATTCCACTCCGTCCCCGTCGCCGAAGAGCATCCGCCGTCCGTCCCAGAAGGCGTTGCCGACCTTCTCGCCGAAGTGGACGAATCCGTCCATGCGCATTCCCCGGCCGTCGATGGAATCGCGCTGGAACACCTCCTTGTAGAAATCACGTGTCAGTCCGAGTGCCTCGAAGGCCTGGTTGACGGATTCGTCCGCGGACTCCGGGCCGTCCTCCGTCCGAGCCAGGGTGGCGGTCTGGAGAAATTCCGAGTGCTCGCAGTCGAAGACGGTGCGTCGGGCGTTGCCGGGGGCGGCCGCGCCGGCGAAGGACGTCCGGACGGTTCGCTCACCCCGCAGGCGAGCGGTCGTCAACAGGGTGTTCAGGGCGGCTTGGCGTACTTCCTTGTCCTTGCTCTCCACGAGCTTGTCGAGGATGTACGGGGGAATGATGCAGTTGATCGGGCGTGTTCTCCTCATGGGGTACCTCCTGAGTGAGAGAGCCGATGGTTCGGCATTCATCAACACGAGGAAGATGCGCGACGTTCAACGTGGCCGGACACAGTGTTGCCGCGGGACCTCCGATAAGGTCTCGCAGAGGAAAAGCGGCAGGTGCCCACTCGGTGTGGCAGCGCAGCGGGGAAAGCGTTGGCGCCGGCCAACCCCGTTTGCAGAGGCGGGGCCACGCTGATATCACCAGTCTCCGGCCGCCCGTAGCCGCTGGCAAACGCAACGCGAGCAGGGGACGCCGGACAGCCCGGTGTTCCCCCGCTCGCACAGAAACAGCCCGCGCCCGCGCCGTGGGTCAGTCGGTGACCAGGGCCAGGATGAGCCCGTCGTAGCCCTTGCTGCCGATGGTCTGCAGGGCGGTGGCGGACAATTGCGGGTGCTCGGCGATGAGTTCGGTGAACCGGCGGACGCCCTGCACGCGGGGGTCGGAGCTGTCCGCGTCGACGACGGCGCCGTCGCGGACGACGTTGTCGCCGATGATGACGCTGCCGGGCCGGGTGAGCTTGAGGGCCCACTCCAGGTACTCGGGGTTGGACGGCTTGTCGGCGTCGATGAAGACCAGGTCGAACGGATCTTCGCCGGTGAGCGCCGGCAGCAGGTCGACGGCGCGGCCGCGCCGGATCTCGACGACGTGGTCCAGTCCGGCCCGGGCGATGTTGACGGCCGCGACGTCGGCGCACCGCTCGTCGACCTCCAGCGTGACCAGCTGACCGCCGGCCGGGAGCGCGCGGGCCAGCCAGATGGTGCTGTAGCCGCCCAGGGTGCCGATCTCCAGGATGCGGCGGGCGCCGCGGACGCGGGCGAGGAGGTTCAGCAGCTTGCCCTGGTTGGGGGCCACCTGGTGGGCGGGCAGGCCGGCGGTCTGGTGGCGGCGGCCGCGGCGAGCAGGGCCTCGTCCTCCTCGACCAGAAGTCCGCCGAAGTAGTTGTCAACGGCCGTCCACGTCTGCTGAACCATGGGTCGCGTCGCCCCTTCCGGTGATGTGGCGTTTGATAGTTCCCCATGGGAACGTACATGAGGGGAGGGGTTTCGCCGCCTACCGGCCCGGCCGCACCGCCGCCCAGCCCTCCGCCGCCTCCACCTGCGCGGCCAGCCCCAGCAGCAGCGGCTCCGAGTCGGCCGGGCCCAGCAGTTGGGCTCCCATCGGCAGTCCGTCGGCCGTGAGGCCCGCCGGGATGTTCACCCCCGGCCAGCCGAGCACGTTCCACGTCCAGGCGTACGGGCAGGCCGCTATCATCGCCCGGTCCGTGGCCATGGCCCCCAGCCCGGCCAGGGCGCCGATCCGCAGGGGCGGGGTGGCCGTCGTCGGGGTCAGCACCACGTCGAAGCGGTCGAAGACCTCGCCGACCCGCCGCCGCAGGGCCGTCTCCGCCCGGCGGGAGGCCCGCAGGGCGAGCCCGCCCAGGACGCGGCCCGTCCGTACGGCCTCGTGCGTGCGCGGGTCCAGCAGCGCGGGATCGGGCACCCGCGCCACCCAGTCCCGTACGCCGCTGGTCGCGCGGGGTACGAAGGTCAGGCCGATCGGGCCGTAGCGCGGGTCCTCCGGGATCACCTCGTGGCCCAGCGACTCCAGGCGCGCGGCCAGCCGCTCCACGGCGGAACGGACCTCCGGGTCCAGGTACTTGGGCGTCGCCGTGAAGGCCATCGCGAAGGAGAGGGCGATCCGCAGCCGCCGGGGCGTGCGGCGGGTCGCCTCGACCGCGGAGATCCGTGCCGGGCGGTGCAGGTCCTCGGGGTGCGGGCCGCTCGCGGCGTCCAGCAGGAGCGCCGCGTCGGCGACGGTGCGGGCCAGTACGCCGTTGACCGTGAGCCCGTGGAAGGACTCCGGCTCCGGCCAGGTGGAGATGCGCCCGCGCTGGGGTTTCACACCCACCAGATGGGTCCAGGCCGCGGGGATCCGGACCGAGCCGGCCCCGTCCGAGCCCAGGGCGGCCGGGACCAGGCCCGCCGCGACGGCCGCCGCCGAGCCGCCCGAGGAGCCGCCGGGCGTGTAGGCCGGGTTCCATGGGTTGCGGGTCTCGCCGAAGGCCTCGCCCTCGGTGAAGGGCCACTGCCCCAACTCCGGCGTCTGGGTCTTGCCGACGATCACGGCGCCGGCCGCGCGCAGCCTTCGTACCGCCTCGCTGTCGGCGGTCTTCGGGGCGAAGGCTCCCGCGCAGCCGAAGGCGGTCGGCTCCCCGGTCACGTCCATGTCGTCCTTGACCGCCAGCGGTACGCCCAGCAGCGGCAGCCGCTCGCCCGCGGCCAGCCGCCGGTCCGCCGCGTCGGCCTCGGTGAGCGCGGCCTCGGCGCGTACGGTCCGGAAGGCGTTGAGCTCCGGCTGGGCCGCGGCGATCCGGCGCAGTGCCTCCTCGGTCAACCGCCGCGCCGACACGGTTCCTTCGGCGAGGGCGCCGACCATGTCGACCAGGCCGGAGGCCGTCGGAACAGTTGAATCGGACATCGCGTACCACTCCCCATTACCGGTCGGTAGGGAGACCGTAATGGGGAGTGGCCGGGTAGTTCCAGGGGGTGTCTTGCCGATCAGGCCGGCCTGACCGACAAGACACCCCCTAGATCCAGCCCTCCAGGGAGGCCATGAACCCGTCGAAGTCGTCCCGGTGGATGGTGTGTCCCGCCCCGGCGACCGAACGCACCTCGAAACCACGGCTCTTGAGCAGCCGCGTCCGCTCCTCGTCGATGAGGACGCTCGGATCGGCGAGCTGCACGAGGGAGGGGACCACCGGTGCGGGCGGCATCAGGTCGGCGCCGACCAGCGGCGCGAGGCTCAGCGCGGTCCGCTCGTCCCAGACCGCCAGGGTCTCCAGCTCGATGTCGACGTCCACCTCCTCCCAGCGCGGGCTCATCGCCCGTATCTGCTCCTTGGTCGCCGTCTTGAACTGGGCGAGCACCTCGGGGCCGAACCCCTCAGCCGTGGCGGCCAGGTGGAACGCGGGGTCGGAGAACACGGCCCGGGCGGGCCGCAGCCGGTCCACCGCGAGCGACAGGGTCAGGCCGCCGAGGGAGTGGCCGATGGCGAGTTCGGCACCGGCCGGGAGCGTCTCGACCACGTCGTCCGCGAAGAGCGCTGGGCTGTACTCGCCGCGGCCGCTGGCGCCGTGGCCCCGCAGGTCCACGGCGATGACGCGGTAGCCGTGGTCGGCGAGTGCGGGGCCGACCCGGCGCCAGGTGCGGTGGTCGGCCATGATGCCGTGGATCAGGAGGGCGACGCGGTCGCCCTCGCCCCAGGTCTGGGTGTGCAGGTGCACGATGTGCCTTTCTTGTCGGTTCTCGTCGGTTCTCGTCGGTGAATTTCGGTCGGGGTGGGGAACCGTGGAACGTGCGGAGAGTACGGACCCCGGTGCGACGCGCCGGTCAGCGCGTCAGCGCGTCAGGGCACCGGCGCGTCAGCGCACACTGCGGATCGGCTTCACGGCCAGGGCCCCCGCCACGGCCAGTGCGGCCGCGACGACGAACAGCGCGGTGTACCCGCCGCTGAAGGAGACGACCACCGAGGCGACGAACGGCGCGATGATCTGCGGGCCGGCGTTGGCGATGTTGAGTACGCCCATGTCGCGGGCGGCGTCCTCGGCCTTGGGCAGCACCATGGTCACCAGGGCGGTGTCCACGGCCATGTAGCACCCGAACGCCAGCCCGTTGACCACAGCGAAGGACAGCATCGCGGTCCAGCTGGTCGACACGGCCGGGAGGACGAGCGCGACGGCCGACAGCAGCGCGGAAGCGCCGACGAAGAGCTTGCGGCGGTCGAACCGGTCCGACAGATATCCGCCGAGGACCGTGGAGACGACCATCGCCACACTGGTCAGGGGCATCAGCACCGCCACCGCGGCCTCCGGCTTCATACCGCCGGGCAGCACGGTGTGGTCCTGCAGGATGTAGAGCTGGTAGCCGCTCACGGCGAAGTAGCCGAGGACGAGCAGCGCCCGCCCGATGAAGGCCCACCGGAAGTCGTGGTCGCGCAGCGCGCTCGTGAAGGCGGCGAGCTGCTCCTTGACGGGCATCGGGGCGCGGGCCGGGAGCCGCTGCTCGCGGCCGCAGGCGGTGAAGAGCACCGCGGCGCCCGCCACGAGCGCGCCGAACACGAGGTATCCGGTGCGGTAGTCCTCGGAGAAGGCCGCGCCGATGAGCGCGCCGAGGGTGGAGCCGAAGGGGAGGCCGAGGCCGACGGCCGCGGAGGCCTTGCCGCGGGCCTCCACGGGGACCCGGTCGGGGACCACGGAGGTGATGGCCGCCTGGTAGACGTTCATGACGGCCTGCCCGAGGCACCAGGCGATCGTGATCAGCAGGATCGTGTCGGCGAGGCCCAGCAGGAACATCGCGGGTACGGCGGCGAGTCCACCGCCGAGGATCCAGGGATTGCGCCGTCCGCTGCGGTCGGACAGGGCACCGGCGACGGGGTTGAAGACCGTGGCGAAGATCGCCGAGACCCCCGCGATCAGGCCGAAGTTCGCCACTTTGTTCGCCGGATCGATGTCCTCGACCTGGAGCGCGAGCAGGACGCCGGCCACGCCGATGTAGAGCGCGTACATGGCGCTGTTGCCGACGAGCAGCAGGGGCAGCAGGCCGCGCCGTGCGGGGCCCGGTCCGGGGCCGGTGTCGGTGTCGGTGTCGGGGGAGGAAAGGGCCACGGTGCCCTCCTGGGCGGATGCGGGCGGATGCGGGCGGATGAGGGAGGAAGGAAGTGCGGTGGGGTGCGGAGGGGCGCGCGCCGCCCTGTCGCGACGGCGGGGGTGCGACGGAGCGCGGCAGGACGGCGGCACGGCGGGGCACGGCGTCGGCACATCGGCCGTAGAGGGATGTGACGCCGTGGTTACACGTGTCAATGACTCGTGTAACCACTGTGTAGCATTCGTTTCCGGCCATCCGCTAGCCCTCGGGCGTGATCGGTCTGGAAAGATGCCACGGCAATGTCTCAGTCATCGAAATCGCCGAAGCCGAAGCCGGCCAACCCGGCCTCCGGATCGGCCACCCCGCCGCCCCCAGTTCCGACGAGCGCCGACGTGGCCCGCCTCGCCGGCGTCTCGCGCGCGACGGTCTCGTACGTGCTGAACAACGCGGAAGCCGTACGCATCAGCGAACCGACCCGCCGCAAGGTCCGCGAGGCCGCCGAGGAGCTCGGGTACGTCCCGCACGCCGCCGCCCGCAGCCTGCGCGCCGGACACACCAGGATCGTGCTGCTGCCCACCTCCCACGTGCCGGTCGGCCCGCTCTACAGCACCTTCCTCAACGAACTCCAGTGGGCGCTGCGCCGCCTCGACTACACGGTGGTGCAGTACGGGAGCCTCGGACTCAGCGGCGACGAGGCCGTGCGGGCCTGGGCGGAACTGCGTCCGGTGGCCGTGATCTCCCTCGGCGAGATCGCCCTCTCCGCGCGCAACGTCGCCACCCTCAAGCGGGCCGGAGCCCGCGCGGTGATCACGATGGGGCCCGTCGGCGTGCCGGGGGCGCACGCGCTCGTCATGGACCAGCAGGAGGTCGGGGTCCGGGCCGCCGCCCATCTCGTGGAACGCGGACACGGGCGGATCGGCGTGGTCGTTCCGGAGGAGGAGGGCCTGGAGCTGTTCTCCGTGCCCCGGCTCACGGGCGCCCGGTCGGTGGCGGGCGCCGAGGTCACGGCCCTCCCCATGGCCTACTCCGAGGAATCGGCCGCGGCCCTCGCGGCCCGCTGGCGCGGGCTCGGGCTGGACGCGGCGTTCGCGTACAACGACGAGTACGCGATGCTGCTGATGCGCGCCCTCCAGGACGAGGGGCTGCGCGTCCCCGAGGACGTCGCCGTCATCGGCGCCGACGACCTGCTGATCGGGCGGTTGCTGCGGCCGCGGCTGAGCACCGTACGCCTGGAGATGCCGACCGGCGCCGATCTGGCCTCACTGGTGGACCACGCGGTGCGCGAGCCGTCGGAGGTCACGGAGCGGCACGACCTGATGGCGGCCGCCGCCGTCCACCGGGAGTCGACCTGACGGTGCCCGGGCCCGGCAGGATCCGGAAGGGGCGGCTTAGGGGGTGTCTTGCCGATCAGGGCGGGCTCGCGGTGGCCGGCACCGCGCCTCGCCGCGTTGTCCTCGGTCGGCGACGCTCCGCGTCGCCTCCCTCGTCCGCCTTGCGATACTTCCCCTCGGCCCTGGCGGGCCTGGGGAGACCCCATGGCACCGACCACCGCTCCCTGGTCCGCCCTGATCGACAAGACACCCCCAGGTCCGGGGAGCCGTTGACAGGCGGTGACGTGCGGACGGAGACTGCGGGCGCGCCCCACCGGGCGTGCCCGGCGGCGTGCCCCGGTGTCCACACCGGCACCGACGCGCCACCGCCCGTACGGATCCGCCCAGGAGAGACCCCATGAGCATCCGCACCGTCCGCGACGTCTACGTCGTCGACGCCGTCCGCACCCCGATCGGCAAGTTCGGCGGCGCCCTCGCCGGGGTCCGGTCGGACGACCTGGCCGCGCACGTCGTGCGCGCGCTGGTGGAGCGTACGCCGGACCTCGATCCGGCTCGCATCGACGACGTCGTCTTCGGCGACGCCAACGGCGCGGGCGAGGACAACCGGGACGTGGCCCGCATGGCGGTGCTGCTGGCCGGGCTGCCGGTGAGCGTCCCCGGGGTCACCGTCAACCGGCTCTGCGGGTCCGGCCTCGAAGCCGTGATCCAGGCCGCCCGCGCCATCGCTCTCGGTGACGCCTCCGTGGCCATCGCGGGCGGGGTCGAGTCGATGAGCCGCGCCCCCTGGGTCGTGCAGAAGCCCGAGCGGGCCTTCCCGGCCGGGCACCAGCAGATGTGGTCCACCACCCTGGGCTGGCGCATGACCAACCCGCGCATGCCCGCGGAGTGGACCGGCTCGCTCGGCGAGGGAGCCGAACTCGTCGCGGACAAGCACGGCATCACCCGTGACGCGCAGGACGCCTTCGCCCTGGAGAGCCACCGCAAGGCGGCGGCCGCCTGGTCCGCCGGGCTGTACGACGACGAGGTCGTCCCGTACTCCGGCGTGGACCTGGCGCGGGACGAGTGCATCCGGGAGGGTTCCACGCCCGAGGCGCTGGCCCGCCTGAAGCCGGCCTTCCGGACGGACGGCACGGTCACGGCCGGCAACGCCTCCCCGCTCAACGACGGTGCCGCCGCACTGCTGTTGACCGACGAGGAGGGACTGGCGGCCACCGGCCGGGAGCCGCTCGCCCGGATCAGCGCGTCTGCCGTCACCGGTATCGAGCCCCAGCTCTTCGGCCTGGGGCCGGTGGACGCCGTCCAGCGGGCGCTCGCCAAGTCCGGCCGCGGGCTCGCCGATCTGACCACCTTCGAGCTGAACGAGGCTTTCGCCGCACAGGCGTTGGGATGCCTCGCGGCCTGGCCGGAGCTCGACCCGGCCGTGGTCAACCCGCGGGGCGGCGCCCTCGCGATCGGCCATCCGCTCGGCGCCTCGGGCGCCCGCCTGGCCGGTTCGGTCGCGCACCAGCTGGCGGCGGCGGGTTCCGGTACCGGCATGGCGGCCCTGTGCATCGGGGTCGGGCAGGGCATCGCGCTCGTCCTGGAGCGCTGACCCGGGCCGGTGATACGCGGGCGTCGATCGTTTCCGGTCACCGCTCGGTGTCAACTGCCCAATAACTGAACAGATGTGGAGCCTCCGGTCTGGCACGATGGCGCGTGCTGCCGCCCCCCCGCCCCGCCCATCCCCACCCGGAGGCCCCGCGCCATGCCGCTCCTCGATCCGACGCTCTGGCAGGACGGACCCACCCTCACCGGCGGCCCCGCCCCGGTCGTCGAACCCGCCACCGGCCGCACCCTCGCCACCATCGACCTCGCCGCGCCCGCCGATGTGGCGGAGGCCGCCGTACGGGCCCTCGCGGCGCAGCGGGACTGGGCGCGCGCCGCCCATCCGGAGCGGGCGGCCGTGCTGCGCCGCGCCGGGGACCTGTTCACCGCACACGCCGACGAGCTGCGGGAGTGGCTGGTCCGCGAGTCCGGCTCGATACCCGGCAAGGCCGACTTCGAGCTGCACGTCGCCGCGCAGGAGTGCTACGAGGCCGCGGCGCTGGCCTCGCGCCCCACGGGGCAGGTGCTCCCGAGCGAGGCGCCCCGCCTGTCCTTCACCCGCCGGGTGCCGGCCGGGGTGGTCGGCGTCGTGGCCCCCTTCAACGCCCCGCTGATCCTGGCGATCCGCTCGGTCGCGCCCGCGCTGGCACTCGGCAACGCGGTGCTGCTCAAGCCGGACCGGCGCACCGCCGTCTGCGGCGGCCTCGCCCTCGCCGCGGTCTTCGCCGCCGCCGGGCTGCCGGGAGGGCTGCTGCAGGTCCTGCCCGGTGGCGCCGGGACGGGCGCCGCGGTGGTCGCCGACCCGCACGTGCGGGTGGTGTCCTTCACCGGATCCACCGCCGCGGGCCGCTCCGTCGGGGAGCTGGCCGGCCGTCACCTCAAGCGCGTGCACCTGGAGCTGGGCGGGAACTCCGCCCTCGTCGTGCTCCGCGACGCCGACATCGAGGCCGCCGTGGCCCAGGCCTCCTGGGGTTCCTTCTTCCATCAGGGCCAGATCTGCATGACCGCCGGGCGGCACCTCGTCCACGCCTCGCTCTACGACGAGTACGTCGAGCGGCTCGCCGCGCGCGCCGAGGAACTGGCCGTGGGGGACCCGTACCGCGAGCGGGTGCACCTGGGCCCGCTGATCGACCGCGCCCAGCTGGACCGCGTCCACGCCCTGGTGGAGGCCAGCACCGGGCAGGGGGCCAAGCTCGTGGCCGGCGGCACGCACCGGGACCTCTTCTACCGGCCGACCGTCCTGGCGGGCGTCGCCGAAGACACCCCCGCCTACACCGAGGAGGTCTTCGGCCCGGTGGCGCCCGTACGGTCCTTCGCGACGGAGGAGGAGGCGGTGGCGCTGGCTTCGGCGGGCCCCTACGGCCTCTCCCTCGGGATCGTGACCCGGGACGCGGCGCGCGGGCTCGACCTGGCCGAGCGGATCCCGACCGGGATCGCGCACATCAACGACCAGACGGTCAACGACGAGGCCGTCGCCCCCTTCGGCGGAGTCGGGGCCTCCGGCACCGGTGCGCGCTTCGGCGGCGAGGCGAACCTGGACGCGTTCACGGAACTGCGCTGGACCACGGCCCGCAGCACCCCCGCAGGTCACCCGTTCTAGGGGGTGTCTTGCCGATCAGGCCGGGCTCGCGGCGCCCGGTGCCGCGCCTCGCCGCGTTGTTCTCGGTCGGCGACGCTCCGCGTCGCCTCCCTCGTCCGCCTTGCGATACTTCCCCTCGGCGGTGGCGGGCCTGGGGAGACCCCATGGCACCGACCACCGCTCCCTGATCCGGCCTGATCGACAAAACACCCCCTAGGGGTGCCCCGCCGCCACCCCGCAGAGGCGGAATGCGGAAGGCAGGCTGTTCGTTCAAGGGAGCAGACGGCTCACATCAGGAGGTCTGGACACCGTGGCTACAGTCGAGCTCACCAAGGAAAACTTCGACCAGACGGTCAGCGAGAACCCGTTCGTGCTGATCGACTTCTGGGCGGGCTGGTGCCGGCCGTGCCTGCAGTTCGCCCCGGTCTACGAGCGGGCCTCCGAGGCCCATCCCGACCTCGTGTTCGCCAAGGTGGACACCGAGGCGCAGCAGGAGCTGGCCGGGGCCTTCCAGATCACCTCGATCCCGACGCTGATGATCGTCCGGGACCAGGTGGCCATCTTCGCGCAGCCCGGCGCACTGCCGGAGGCGACGCTGACGGACCTCATCCGCCAGGCCCGGGACCTCGACATGGACGAGGTCCGCGCGAAGATCGCCGCGGAGCAGCAGGGCTCCCAGGGCGCGGGCAGCGCGGACCCCGGAACTCCGGAGGCCTGAGGATCCGCCGGGCCCGCGAACCCGGCGGATCTGCGTCTGCCCCGGGCGTCGCGGCCTCAGGGCTGTCCCGTAATCCCCGGCGGGCGCACGACGCCAGCTACGGCACCTCGCCGCGTTGTCGGAGCACCCGAATACGCCCGGTATGCGGGCGCCCCTCCGCCTTGCGAGGCACCGCATCTGACGCCGCGCGCTGATCCACCGGGGATTACGGGACAGCCCTTAGTCCGGTGCGCACAGCGGCTGCGCCGGGATACGGACCGGCAGGCTCCTGCGCTCCTCGGCGGTGAACGTCCGGTTGCCTATGGCCTTGCACAGGTCGCGCTGCCACGCCCGGGGGTCGAGGGGCAGGACACCGCCGGGGCCTGCGGGGTCGGCGTAGATCACCGTCCTGGCGTCCTTCGACATGTCCATGAAGGCGTACGGACGTGCCGGGAAGAGGGAGCCGGAGTTGGAGGTCTCGCTCGGCGGCCGACCGAATTCGTACGACTCCAGGAGGGCGCGTTCCTCGATGCCGTAGGTCCGCACGG
This sequence comes from Streptomyces sp. NPDC030021, assembly GCF_055574035.1. Lineage (NCBI taxonomy): Bacteria > Bacillati > Actinomycetota > Actinomycetes > Kitasatosporales > Streptomycetaceae > Streptomyces > Streptomyces sp. NPDC030021. The sequence goes on along the minus strand of NZ_JBVIAH010000027.1, from coordinate 72,504 downwards.
CGTTGTTGGCGGCGATCAGGAAGTGGCCGTCGCCGTCGAGGAACTGGGTGACGGTCGGGGTCGCGGAGTCTTCGGCGGTGCTGCGCAGGGGACCGATCTCCTTGCGCAGCGGGTCGCGCCTCCACAGCTCGACGATCGAGCCCCGGCGCATCAGCCCGAAGTAGCGGCCGCTGGGGTCGAACTGCACGGCGAGGACGTCCTCGGTGGTGCGGACGGTCTCCGTGACGGTGCCCGTGGTGAGGTCGACGATGCGGACCGAGGGGTCGCCCCAGACGGTCACGGTCACCTTGTTCGGGGCCGGGTAGGGGCCGATACCGGTATGCGGCGCGGATCCCGTGGTGGGCAGCAGGGCCTTCGCGTCGTAGTGGGCGAGTTCCCGGCCCGTACGCGCGTCCCACTGCTGGACCAGGGTCCCGGAGACGGTCAGGACGTTGCCGGCGACGTCGAAGAAGTGCTGGAAGTCCGGTTCCTCGCTGCCTCCGAGGAGCGGCGGTGGCGTGGTGGCGGCCGGGGCGGGCGGCTCGGCCGCGGTGATGGTGGCCAGCCGGCGCAGGGTGGAGGCATCGAGGACGGACACCACGTTGGGTCCCTCCTGGTCCGCGAGCAGGCGTCCGTCCTTGCTCAGCCTCAGGAGGTCGGTGCTCGCCGGTTTCCGGTACGGCGTCCGGCGCGGGGCCTCGGCGATGAGCTGGTCGTTGGTGCCCGGTGCCGTGGGCCGCACCTGCAGCGCGGATCCGTCGGCGAGCACACTGATCGTTCGGCCGCCGTCATGGGTGAGGATCTGCTGGCCCACCTGGAGTACGGATTCTCCGGTGGGGAGTTCGGTGTAGGTGATCAGGGAGTCCTTGAACCCGACGTAGTAGAGCTTGCCGTCGGCCGACGCCAGCTGACGCGACCAGTGCGCGGAGGGTGAGGGGACGGTGGAGACCACCTTGTTCTGGAGCAGGTCGACCAGGCGCAGCGTGTCGTCGAACCACAGCGCCACCCGCGTGCCGTCCGTGCTGACCGCCTGCGGAAGGCAGATTCCGGACTTGAATCGCTTGTCCTGCTCGCTGTACGGCTTCCCCTGCGGGGCGCCGTCGGAGATCCGCACCAGGCTCAGGGCCGTGCCGTCGCCCTGCTTGCTGCACACCACGGCTGCCGTCCGGTCCCCGGAGAGCTCGATGTCGGCCGCCTCGCCGGCGACGACACGCGTCGCGTCGGTCGCCGGGTCGTAGGCGAGCAGGACCGTGTTGTTGTCGACCAGCCCGCCCCGCCGCAGCAGCAGGGTCCGGTTGTCCGCGCCGATCCACAGGTCTTCGTTGCTGCTGCCGTTCTGGTCCGCGGGCGCGCGCGTCGAGCGGGCGATGGCACCGCTGTCCAGGTCCCACCAGACCAGGTGGTCCAGCACCCGGTGGACGATCAGTGTCCCGTCCGCCGACATGGAGGGGTCCAGCCCCTTCTCCGTGCCGACGGCGGCTCCCGGGGCCGCGGCCAGCTTGCGCAGCTCGCCCATCGGCTCGTCGCGGTCGGCGTGCACCGGGAACCACGCGGCGACCCCGTCCTCCTGGACGTAGCCGGCCCGCTTCCCGTCGGCCGAGACCATCGGGTACTTCACCTGCCCGACCGAGGGAACCTGCGCGCTGCGGACCTTGCCGGCGGTGACGCCCGTGAAGAGCATCGCCCTTCCGTTCTTCGAGGTGGCCAGCACCACGTTGCCGTCGAGGCTGGTCTGCAGGCCCCGTACCGTTCCCAGCAGGCCCGAGACGACACGGCTCTTGTCCGAGTACGCCAGGTGCTGGCGCAGGAGCTGGTTGCGGGCCTCCTGGGTCGGCGAGGTCCGGTAGGCCGCGAGCGCGAGCATCACCGACTGGGCCGGGTCGGTGGACGCGGCGTCCTGCGATGCCTGCGTCAGGGCGCGCGAGGTGGCGAGCGCGTCGCGCCTGCGGCTCTCCTGCCGCGTGACGACGAACAACGACCCCAGCAGGACGGCCACGATCACGATGAAGGAGACCGCGGACCAGGCGCCGCGCACCCGGCGGGCCCGGGAGCGCTGGTGGGCGCGCCCCGCATCCAGGTAGGCGCGTTCCCCGGGGCTCAGGTCGTCGGCGCGCCCGGGCAGCCACTGGTCGGCGCCCGCGAGGGCCACCTTCGTCGGCAGCAGCTCGGAGGTGCGCTCGGCCCGCTCCCAGCGGTCCATGTCGTGGCGCAGGGACTCCCGCCACACCAGGAAGGACCGGTCCTTCTCGACCCACCGCGCCAGTTTCTCCCAGCCGCCGATCAGGGCCTCGTGCGTGAGTTCGACCGTCTCGCCGCCTTCGGCGCTGCGGCCGGTCACCAGGAGCCGGGTGGCGGCGAGCCGCTGGGCGATCCGCCACTGCTCCTCGCCCAGGTCGGCGCGCAGGGCGATGCGGCGTGTCGCGGCCGGTGATCCCACGGGGACCCGGATGAGCTGGGTGAACAGCCGCCGGGCCGCCGGCTCGTCCGCTTCGGGGACGTACTCGGCCCAGACCTGGTCGGCGTGCAGGCTCAGCGCCCCGGTGACACCGCCGAGGTCCTGGTAGGCCTGGTAGGTGAGCAGTCCTCCGCGCTGTTCCTGCCACAGCAGGTCGAGGGTGAAGCCCAGCAGGGGCAGTGCGCCCGGCTCGGTGCCGGTGTCCTGCAGGATGCGGTCCACGAGGCCGGTTTGGTAGCGCACCGCCGGGACGGCGTCCACGGGCGCGGTCACGACCTCGCGCAGCCGCTCGGGGCCCAGGGGGCCGAGGGCGTGGACGCGTCGGCCGATGACGGCCCCGAGCCGGGGGTGCGCCAGCGCCATCTCCAGGAAGTCGGCCCGTAGCGTCGTGAGGACCCGGACCGGCTGCGGGAGGGCGTCGTCGAACAGGACGTCGGCCAGTTCGTCGACGGCTTCCGGAGCGAGAGCGAGGAGCTCCTCGAACTGGTCGACCACGACGAGCAGTCGACGGCTGCCGGACAGATCGAGTACCCGGGCCACGATGTCGGCGAGGCCGCCCTGGCGCAGTACCCCGGTCAGTTCGGAGATCCGGGTGAGGCGTTGCGTCTCGGACAGCCCGGGCTCCAGCAGTGGCAGCAGCGCGGCCGCGAGGACGGCCAGGGGACTGCTGCCGTGGGTCGGCCGTACGACGACCGCCGCCGCCCCCGACCGCCGCAGCCGGGGGACGACCCCGGCCAGCGCCAGCGAGGATTTGCCGGATCCGGAGGCGCCGACGATGGCCACCCATTGCTCGCCGGCCAGCGCGAGGTCCAGCTCGTCGCTTTCGGCCCGCCGGCCGTAGAAGAGCGGGGCGTCGGACTCCCGGAACGCCGTGAGGCTGCGGAACGGCGAGGGCGGGAGGGCCAGCGGGCGCAGCTCGGGCCAGGCCTGCAGGATGCCTGCTGTCGAGATCAGGTAGCTGACCGGGGGCCGGCCCGACTCGGCGACGGCGACCATGCCGACCACGCCGACGTGGTTCTCGTCCCAGACCGGCGTGCCGCTGAACCCCCGGGAGACCGGGTAGCCTCCGTCGGCCAGGTCCGCCTGTATCCATCCGTAGGCCTGTGACTCCCGCAGGACTCCGGAGTGCCAGACTCCGCCCGGGCGGCCTGCGGGGAAGCCGAAGGCCCGGACCGGATGACCCCACACCCGTTCGGCCTCGATCAGCCGCACGGGGTGGGCACCGGGCAGCGGGGCGTCCAGCCGGAGCACCGCCATGTCCCCGCCGCCCGGCTCACGTGGCGGCAGCCAGCGTTCGACGCTCGCGGTCACCCCGACGGCGTCCGGGCCGAAGGCGGACAACAGGGGAAGGTCGACGTGGATCCGGGAGTCGGGCGCGGGCTCCTCGTCCTGCGGCGTGCCGAGCGCCGCGGACACCACGTGGGCGCACGTCAGCGCGAGCTCGGGGGAGATCAGGAAGCCCAGGCCGACAGCATCCCCGCGCAGGTCGCGGATCCGCAGCACCGCCGCGTTCAGGGCCTTCGGGCCAACGCCCTCCGAGGCCTGCGGCCCCGTCACGGCGCGGGCTCCGCCGCGACGGATCCGGCGGCGGATCCGGCAGCCGGGCCCGCAGCAGTGCCGGCAGCCGGGCCGGCAGCCGGGCCGTCGGACGGGGAACGGGTCCAGGTGAGCGAGATCTTGAAGTTGGCCTCGGCCGCCGTACTGGAGATCACGACGTCGGCCTCGGCGGAGATCGACAGCCCGAACTCCAGGTTGAGCTCGTCGGGCGCCTGGGCCATACCGCGGAACCCGTCGACGAAACTCTGCGCGACCGGCCGGATCCCGGTCACCATCTCCCCCAGCGACCGCGAGGCGCGCGCCATCACCTGCCCCGGCCGGGCCACCCGGACCAGGCCGTCCTCGCCGGTCTCCACGACCTCGACGCGCACCACGTCCTGTGGCCCGCCCGCCCCGCCGATCGGTAACTCCACGTGGAACACCATGTCTCCCCCTCCGCGTATCCGAACCGCCCCCGCGGTCGCAGCCGTTGCCGCGCGCGGCGGCTCCGCTCCACGGGAGCCCTCCCGCCGAGGCGCAGCCCAGTGTGGGCCTCCCACTCGCAGAATGGAAAGTCTTTCTAGAAAACAATCTAGTAATGGTGCTTTAGGGTGAACCCGACGAGGATCGGGGTGATCCGCCGCCGTGAAGAGACCGAGGACGCCTGACCCGATGCCGAAGCAACAACGCGGCGAAGCCACTGTCGAACAGGTCCTGGACGCGGCGCTCCGCCTCTACGCCTCGTCCGGGGAAGCCGGTCTCACCCTCGGAGCCATCACCAGCGCCAGCTCGGTCAGCTCCGGAAGCATCTACCACCACTTCGGCAGCCTGGACGGGGTGGTCGCCGCCCTCGCGCTGCGCTCCCTGGAACAGCTCCTGAAGGAACTGGGCACGGCACTGCTCCAGGCCACCGACGCCCGCTCCGGCATCCGGGCCGTCGTCCTGGCCTACCTGGACTTCGCACAGGCCCATCCCGACGCGGCCCGCCTCGTGCACTCCGTCACCGCGGATCGCCTGGGCATGGCCCGCGCGCGCGAGATCCGGGACACCCAGGAGGCCCGGCTGACACCGATCACCCTCTGGATCCACGCGCACCAGGCGTCGGGCGAACTCGCCGAGCTCCCCGCCCCCTTGATCGAGTCCCTCGCCATGGGACCGGTCGTCGCCGTCGTCCGGCGCTGGCTCACCGTGGGGGACCTCGATCTGGAGGACGCCGCCCGCGAACTGCCCGACCGCATCTGGCGGTCGGTCGGCAACTGAGACCGTTGCACGCTGCCCGTCTCCCGGGAGCGCGTGAGGTCGGCAAGCTGCCATCGCTCAGCAACGGCCCCGCGGCTGCCCGGAGCCGATCGTGGCTCCGGGCGCTCGGTCCTCCTCAGCCAAGGGCCGCCAGGACGCGGTCCGGGGTGAGGGGCAGTTCGCGGATCCGGCAGCCGGTCGCGTGGTGGAAGGCATTGCCGATGGCTGCCGCCGTGCCGACGATGCCGATCTCGCCGATGCCCTTGCCGCCCATCGGGTTGAGGTGCTTGTCGTGCTCGTCCAGCCAGTGCACCTCGATGTCGGGCACGTCGGCGTGGGCGGGGACGTGGTAGGAGGCGAGGTCGTTCTCGGTGAAGTCCCCGAAAGCCGGTTCCATGGTGCTGTGTTCGGTGAGGGCCATGCCCAGACCCATGACCATGCCGCCGACGAACTGCGAGCGGGCGGTGAGCGGGTTCAGGATGCGGCCTGCGGCGAAGACGCCCAGGAGCCTGCGGACCCGGACCTCGCCCGTGACGGTGTCGGTCTGCACCTGCGCGAAGTGGGCGCCGAACGCGTGCCTGGCGTACGGGGACTTCTGCTTGGCGGAGGCCGTCGTATCGGCAGGGACGGACACTCCGGCCTCCGGGATCGGGCCGGAACGGCGGGCGAGCAGGGCGACCAGGCTCGTGCAGGCGTCGTGGACCGCCCAGCCCCAGGAGGCCGTACCGGCCGAGCCGCCGGCCACCGAGCCCTGCGGCAGCGCGGAGTGCCCGATCTCCACCGTCACCCGGTCCAGGGCGACCCGCAGCGCGTCGGCGGCGATCTGCGCCAGGACGGTGCGGGCGCCGGTGCCGAGGTCGGTCGCGTTGGTCTGCACGAGGTACCTACCGTCGGGGAAGGCGTGCGCCCGCGCCGAGGAGGGGGCGACGTACACCGGGTAGGTGGCGGCGGCGACCCCGGTGCCGATCAGCAGTGGGCCGTCCTGGCGCGGCGTGCGGTGCGCGGCCCAGTCGAAGCGGACGGCCCCCTCGCGCAGGCATTCCACCAGATGGCGGCTGCTGAACGGGTGGCCGCTGTCGGGCTCCGCGTCGGGCTCGTTGCGGACGCGCAGCTCGACCGGGTCGATGCCGAGGGCGCAGGCCAGCTCGTCCATGGCCGACTCCAGCGCGTACATGCCGGGGGACTCGCCGGGCGCCCGCATCCAGGAGGGCGTGGGCACGTCGAGGGGCACGACGCGGTGGGTGGTGAGGAGGGCGGGCGCGGCGTACATGACGCGGGCGGGGACGGCGGCCTGTTCGACGAACTCCCGGATGCGGGAGGTGTGGGTGGTGACCTCGTGGGCGAGGGCGGTGAGCGTGCCGTCCTTGCGGGCGCCCAGGCGCACGCGGTGCAGGGTGGGCGCGCGGTGGCCGACGACGGCCGCGAGGTGGCGCCGGGGCAGGGCGAGGGTGACGGGGCGGCCGGTGTGCCGTGCGGCCATCACGGCGAGGACGACGTGCGGGCGGGGGGTGCCCTTGCAGCCGAAGGCACCGCCGACATGTTCGGACACCACCGTGACGCGGTCCGCGGGCAGCTCGAAGAGGGCAGCCAGTGTGGAGCGTACGAATCCGGATCCCTGGCTGGAGTCGTACACGGTGAGGGTGCCGGCGTCGGCGTCCCAGTGGGCGGTGGCGGCGTGCGGCTCCATGGGGTGGTTGTGCAGCGGCGGTACGGCGTACGCGCAGTCCACCCGGACCGGCGCGGCGGCGAAAGCGGCGGCCGCGTCGCCCTTCTCGCGGTGGGCCGGATAGCCGCCGTTGACCTGTTCGGGGGTGTAGGCGGCCGGGTGGCCGGTGTGCAGTACGGAGTCGTGGGGCTCGGCGTCGTAGCGGACGCGGACGGCCGCGGCCGCGGCCCGGGCGGCCTCCGGGGTCTCGGCCACGGCCAGGGCCACGTACCAGCCGTGGTGGGGCACTCCGGGGTCCTGGAGCACGCGGAGGGTGGGGTCGTCGGAGGGGCCCAGCCGGGGCGCGTCGTAGGGCGTGAGGACGGCGAGGACGCCGGGCAGCGCGAGCGCGCCGGCGGTGTCGACGGCGGTGACGCGTCCACGGGCCACGGTGGCGGGCACCGGCCACGCGTACGCCCGGTCCGGCAGGGCGTACTCGGCCGCGTAGCGGGCCTTCCCCGTGACCTTCTCCCGGCCCTCCAGCCGGGTGGCGGGGCTGCCGAGGGAGGGCGCCGGGGCGGCGGGGCTGGAGTCCATGGCGGGTCCTCGCGATCGGGTCCGGCGGGGCGGAGGGACGTTTCAGGAGCGGGAGCCGCGGGAGAGGGCACTCGCGGAGAGGGAGTTGAGCACGTCGCAGGCGAGGTTGCGGGCGAGGGGGACCTTGAAGGCGTTGTCGCGCAGCGGCTCCGCCCGGTCGAGCTCGGCCTCGACGGCCTCCCGCACGGCGCTCTCGGTGGGGGCGGCGCCCAGCAGCCGTTCCTCGGCGGCGCTGGCGCGCCAGGGACGGTGGGCGAGCCCGCCGAATGCGAGCGCGACATGGCGGACGCGTCCCCCGGAGATGTCGAGCACGGCGGCGACGGAGGCGAGCGCGAAGGCGTACGAGGCGCGGTCGCGGGCCTTGCGGTAGGTCGACGGGAGGCCGGCGCGGTCCGGCGGGAGCGTGACCGCCGTGACGATCTCGCCGGGTTCGATGACGGTGTCCCGTTCGGGGTGGTCGCCCGGCAGCCGGTGGAAAGCGGTCGCGGGAACGGTACGGGCGCCGTCGGGGCCTTGGAGTTCGACGGCCGCGTCCAGCGCGACGAGTGCCACGGCCATGTCGGACGGGTGGGTGGCGATGCACTGCGGGGAGTGGCCGAGGACGGCGTGGTCCCGGTGGCCTCCGTCGCGGGCGCCGCAGCCGGTGCCGGGCTCCCGCTTGTTGCAGGGTTTGGCCACGTCCTGGAAGTAGGGGCAGCGGGTGCGCTGGAGCAGGTTGCCGCCGGTGGTGGCGACATTGCGCAGCTGGGCCGAGGCGCCGGCCAGGAGCGCCTGGGACAGGGCGGGGTAGCGGGTGCGGACGAGGGGGTGGAGTGCGAGGTCGCTGCCGCGCACCCCGGAGCCGATCCGCAGGCCGCCGTCCGCGGTCTCCTCGACGGAGCCGAGCGGCAGGCCGGCGAGGTCGACGAGGGTGTCGGGGGCTTCGACCCCGAGCTTCATGAGGTCCACGAGGTTGGTGCCGCCGCCGAGGTAGCGGGAGCCGGGCCGCGCGCCGTGGGCGGCGATGGCCTCGGGGAGGCCGGTGGCGCGCACGTACGCGAACGGCTTCACGCGACCACCCGCCCGTCACCGGGAGCCTGGGCCGGGGCAGCGGCCTGTGAGACCGCGGCCACGTCCCGTACGGCGTCCACGATGCGGGGGTACGCGCCGCAGCGGCACAGGTTGCCGCTCATGGCCTCGGCGATCCCGGAGCGGCTGAGGTCCGCGGCCGCGGGGTCGGCGGCCGCCTCGGCGAGCAGGCCGGCGGCGGAGCAGAGCTGGCCGGGCGTGCAGTAGCCGCACTGGAAGGCGTCCCGTTCCATGAAGGCCTCCTGCAACGGGTGCAGGCTGCCTGTTCCGTCGCCGCCCAGTCCCTCCACGGTGGTGACCCGGGTGCCGTCCTGGGCGACGGCGAGCAGCAGGCAGCTGTTGGCGCGCCGGCCGCCGACCAGGACGGTGCAGGCGCCGCACTGGCCGTGGTCACAGCCCTTCTTGGCGCCGGTCAGGCCGAGGTGCTCCCGCAGCAGGTCCAGGAGGGTGACCCGGTGGTCCACGTCGAGCTCGTAGCGCCGGCCGTTCACATGCAGCCCGACGCTGGAGCGGGTCTCCTGCATTGGATGCGCCACTGGTGCCCCTTTGTCCCGGAATATCGATAGACCTCCACTCGGATAACCGGCCGGGGCGGATCTCACACCTCCCGTGTGGGACAAGCGGGTGCGTGGCGGTCGGGCGGGGGCCCGGGCGGCGGACCGATCCGGCGGCCCGTCGGCAGTGCGGCGACCGCGAGCGGCCGGCCGGCCGGCCCGGGCCGCTCACGCCGATCGCGAAGCGGCGTGGTGATCACAACCGGCTCGGCTCGGCCCTCCCTGTGTGCGCGGCCTCCTGCATCGGGCTGTTCCTGGCGGACCGCCTTGCGGTGCCGTGGCACGCGTCCACTGCGCCGGCCGCTCGCAGATGGCCGCCGCCTTCTTCGCCCGCCAGGGCGTCGCGGGCGTCGCGGGCGTCCGGCCGATCCGTGACCGGATCCGGGAAGGGATGCGAAGGCTTCTCGTCACACGCGGGATTCCGGCAGGTGGATGAACGGCACTGCATCGGCGGGATGTTCAGGGAAGCCTGTCGCCCCGACAAGAAGGGCCGGTGGGGCCTGTGTTGTTCCGGATCGGCAGGTGGCCGAACGCGGACGCCGGGCCCCGGACCGTGGTCAGGACTTCGGCACGGTGTTGATGTAGCTGGTGCCGGCACTGTAGAAGCCGTCCACCGTTCTCTGGACCTCCGCCTGGGAAACGGCCTCACCGGCCTTGTAATAGAACCAGTTGACCTTCATGTCCCATGTGCGCGGACCACCGGTGAAGGGAAGGTCGATGAACCAGTTGCTGAAATGGATGTCCATCTTCTCGCGCGGGACGTACTTGCCGGAGCTGGCGAAAAGGTCCTTGCCGTCCAGGGAATAGGTGACCTTTCCGTTCACGGCGGTGATCATCATGATGTGCCAACCATCGAGGTGCTGCTTGGTCGTGCGGCTGACTCGGTCCGGCGGATCGGCCTTGTACCAGCTAACGTTGTCGAGTTGCGAACCCACCGAACCCCAGCCGCCGTTCGGCAGGTATTCGTGGTCGAGTTCGCTGTAGTCCGCCGAGGATTCCGAGGAGGAGATCGGGAAGAAGGTCTGGACGACATGGTCGCCGTCGCGACCGCTCGCGGGCTTGTCGCTGAGGTGGACCCGAGCGGCGTAGGTCCCCGTGAAGAGGGCGGTGCCGGTGCTCTGCACCTCGACCTGCCTGGTGCCCTGCTTGGTGCCGTCGGTGGAGGCCTGCAGTTGCAGGACCCTGCCCCCTTGGGCGGTCGAGTCGGAGGGGAAGCCGGCGCCGGCGCTGGACCAGGTGTCCTTGATCCCCGGGCTGCCCGCGCCGTTACGGACCTCCCAGCCGTTGGCGGTGAGCGAGGGGTCGTCGGGGCCGCTGTAGTGGAAGTTGTCGAACAGGGTTCCCGGCGGTCCGGACGGGGCCGGCGAGGCGTCGGGGGCCGCGGCATCGGTATCCCTGCCGGATGCGGGGCCGCCGGAACACGCGGCGAGTACGCACAGGAGGGCAGGCAGCGTGAGCACGGTCCACACGCGGCGGCGAGAGGTGCGGCGGGGCTGGCTCACACGGGCTCCTTGGGGCGTGGAGGCGGTACCTGGACGCGCCCTTTGTAATGAGGATCAAATGACTGATCACGCGAGGGGGGCATCTTAGCGCCGGTTCGGAAGGTATCTCGCAGGCGGTCGATCAGTACCCGGCGACCCTGCGTCTCACCTACCGATCGGTACGTCCAATTGATATTCCGATCCGATTACAACACCTGAGCAGATCACTCCAAATGCATACATCGGACCAAATTCGGTTCAGGCCGGTGTACTAGCGTTCGCCCTGCTGTCCTGCGGTCTACGCACCCTGCGCTGAAAGGCCTCGCAAGGTGCGCGCAATCATCAATTCCATCGACCGCTGACCGGCGCACCGGGCGGAGTCTGGCATGTCTGAGTCAAATTTTCGGGAGTCCGTTCCCGCACCGGTATTCGTCGACCAGTCGGGACTGCGCGGCCGTCTGCTGCGGGGCTTCGGCTGGCCGGTCTCCGTGGTCGGCGCGGTCCTGGCGGTCGCCATGGGCAGCAGCCTGATCGGTGTGCAGGCGGACGCCCCGGCGATGGGCATACCCGTGCAGCCCTCACGGCCGGCCGTCCCGCCGCCCTCACCCGTGCCGTCGCTGTCGCTGTCGCCCAGCCTGTCGTCCTCGTCGTCCGCGCCCCGGACGGCCACGCGGTCTGCGGCACCCCAGGCGAAGGCCTCGGCCACGACCGCGAAGACCGCGGCCACCACGGCGAAGACCATGGCCGCCACGCCGAAGAACGCGGCCACCACCTCGAAGACCGCGACCACCGCGCCGCGCGGCACAGCGTCCCCCGGCCGACCGGCGAAGCACCCCTGATCGTCCGCACCACCCATCTCCAGGAGCGTCATTGTCCCGCCACCAGCGCCGCCGGCAGTCCCTGCTCAGGCCGCGCCGACTGGCCGCGCCACCGCTGCGCTTCTTCATGCCGCTGTCTCTGCTGGCCTGCCTGCTCGCGCTCCTCGTCCTGCGTGGCCTCGCCACCAACGAGGCGTTCCACGACTCCCGGATCGCGATCTCGGTGGACAAGACGACCGTGCCCGACAACCTGCTCAAGGGGGGCCCGATCATCGACGCGCGGGGCGCCAAGAACGAGCACCCCGTGAGCTATCACATCCCCGACCGCACCGTGGTTCTGAGCTTCGACGACGGTCCCTCGCCGGAGTGGACTCCGAAGGTCCTGGAGGTGCTCGCGGCCCGCAACATCCGTGCGGACTTCTTCGTGACCGGCGCGATGACCACGCGCAACCCGGAGCTGATCCGGCAGATCGTCGCGGGCGGCCACGAGCTCGGCGTGCACACCTTCACCCACCCCGATCTGGTGTACCAGTCCCACGCCCGGATCAGCTGGGAGATGGCGCAGACGCAGCTGGCGCTGGCCGGTGTCGCGGGCATCCACAGCGCGCTGTTCCGCCCGCCGTACTCCTCCGACGCCTCGGCGCTGGACGACTGGAACTATCCGGTGATCAAGTACGTGGGCGCGCGCGGCTACCTCACCGCGTTCATCGACCGCGACACCGATGACTGGAAGCGTCCCGGCGTCGAGGAGATAGTCAAGGCGGCGATGCCGTCCAAGCCCGGTGCGGGAGAGCTGATCCTGCTGCACGACGCGGGTGGCGACCGTACCCAGACCATCGCCGCGCTCGTACAGATCATCGACAGGCTGCAGGCCCAGGGCTACCGCTTCACCACCATCTCCGAGGCGCTCGGCGCCTCCAGCGCCACCGTGCCGGTGCACGGTTTCCAGCTGTGGGCCGGCAAGGGATTCATCTGGGGCACCCAGTTCGCCGTGCACACGCTGCCGGTGCTGGTCGCGCTGCTGGCCCTCGTCGGCTTCCTCAACTTCGGCCGGTTCGCGCTGATGCTCGTTCTCGCACCGATCCACGCCCGCCGCTCCAAGCGGCGGGATGCCTGGGGACCGCCGGTGACCGGGCCGGTCACCGTACTGGTCCCGGCCTACAACGAGCGCGAGTGCATAGCCAACACCCTCAAATCCCTGGCCGCCGGCGACCATCCGATCGAGGTGATCGTCATCGACGACGGCTCGACGGACGGCACCGCGGACATCGTCGAGGAGATGGACCTGCCGTTCGTCCGGCTGATCCGCCAGGTCAACGGCGGCAAGTCCAGCGCGCTCAACACCGGCATCGCGGCAGCCTCGTACGACATCATCGTGATGATGGACGGCGACACCGTGTTCGAGCCGTCCACCGTACGCGAGCTGGTCCAGCCCTTCGGCGACCCGGCGATCGGCGCGGTCGCGGGCAACGCCAAGGTCGGCAACCGTGAGAGCCTGATCGGCGCCTGGCAGCACATCGAGTACGTCCTCGGCCACAACCTGGACCGCCGGATGTACGACATGCTGGGGGTCATCCCGACCATCCCCGGCGCGGTCGGCGCCTTCCGCAAGGAGGCCCTGGGGCAGGTCGGCGGGATGAGCGACGACACCCTCGCCGAGGACACCGACATCACCATCGCGGTGCTCTGCGACGGCTGGCGGATCGTCTACGCCGAGCACGCCCGCGCCTGGACCGAGGCTCCCGCCAGCCTCCAGCAGCTCTGGTCCCAGCGGTACCGCTGGAGCTACGGCAGCATGCAGGCGATGTGGAAGCACCGCGGCGCCGTGACCTCCCGCGGCCCGGCCGGGCGCTTCGGCCGGCTCGGGCTGCCGCTCGTCGTGCTGTTCGGCGTGGTCGCCCCGCTGCTGGCGCCGCTGGTCGACTTGTTCCTGTTGTACGGCGTGTTCTTCGGGGACGCCCCGATCACCCTCACCAGCTGGGGCGGCTTCATCCTGCTCCAGGCCGCACTGTCCTGGTACGCCTTCCGGCTCGACAGCGAGAAGCCCTGGCATCTGATCAGCCTGCCGATCCAGCAACTCGTCTACCGGCAGCTGATGTACATCGTCCTGCTGCAGTCCGCGATCACGGCGATGACCGGTGGCCGGCTGCGGTGGCAGAAGCTCCGCCGCACCGGCGAGGTCGCTGTACCCGTGGAGGCCTGACCGTGACCGCATCCATCAACCTCGGGCGCACCTACGACACCGTCCAGCTGAGGGTCCCCGCCGTGCTGCGACAGGAGCCGGAGCCGGAGGCACCGCCCGAACGCAAGGGCGGCCGGGACCGCTATCTCGACCTGCTGCGCGCGCTGGCGCTGGGCCGCGTGGTGCTCTACCACCAGTTCGGCTGGTTCTGGCTGCCCCTCGTCTTCCCGTCGATGGGCGTGATGTTCGCACTGGCCGGCTCGCTGATGGCCCGCTCGCTCAGCCGTCCCCCTCTGGGCGTGATCCGCGGCCGGCTGCGCAGGCTGCTGCCGCCGATGTGGCTGTTCGGCGCCGTCATGATCGCCCTCCAGATCCTCGACGGCTGGGGCCCCGACTCCGAAGGCCACCCCAGCTGGTGGTGGGGCAAGCTGGCGTTCTGGATCCTGCCGCTGAGCACTCCGCCGTACGCGGACGAACTGCCCGGTTTCCACCATCTCGTGGAACACACCTGGGCCGCGCAGGTCATCGTCCCGCTGTGGTACCTCCGGGCCTACCTGTGGTACGTCCTGCTCTCACCGCTGATGCTCCGGGCCCTGCGACGATTTCCGGTGGTGACGCTGTTCACGCCCCTGGCGCTGACGATCGTCATGAACACGTTCTTCGCCGACCAGGAGTTCATCTACAGCCGGGTGTGGGAGACCGCCAACGACTTCACCCTGTTCGGTTCCTGCTGGATCCTCGGCATGGCCCACCAGGAGGGGCTGCTCAAGAAGATCCCGCAGTACGTACTGCCGTCCATCGCACCGCTGATCATGGTGGCCGGCCTCTGGTACCTGCAGACCCGGCCGGTCGATCCGACCGAACCGACCGACATCGAGTCCTGGCCGATCGCGCAGGCCCTGTGGTCCCTCGGCTTCGTTGCGATCCTGCTGCACATCAGCCCGTCCTGGGAGCGGTGGCCCAGACCGCTGGAACGCTGGAACGGTCTGGTCGGTCTGCTCAACGCACGCGCTGTCAGCGTCTACCTCTGGCACGAGATCGCGCTGGTGGTCGCCGTCCCGCTCATCGACCCCCTCTGGAGCGTCCCCTTCTTCTACAAGAACCTCCAGTGGCTGCTGGCCAGCCCATGGTTCACGCTGCTGGTGGCGATCCCGCTGCTCGGCCTGCTGGTGCTGACCTTCGGCTGGGTCGAGGACCTGGCCGCCAAACGCTCGCCACGGCTCTTCCCGTACCCGCGCCGCCAACGGGGCAGGCGCCGCGCCGCCGACTGATGGGGGCTGTGCACCGCACGAACCGGAAGAGCGCCCCGACCCAGGTCACCAGCCGCGGTCGGGCGGATCCATCACCAGGCCGGTGAAATCCGCCGCCCGATCGGCGACACGCGCGCCGCCAACGCTCCCCGTGCTACCAGCCCAGGCCGGGTACGTGGCGGTAGCCCGCGTACAGACGGACGAAGCCCCGACCGGGATCCCGGCAGGAGCCGGTCACGGGACGGCAGGTCACCCGCATGCGCA
This sequence comes from Streptomyces sp. NPDC030021, assembly GCF_055574035.1. Classification (NCBI taxonomy): domain Bacteria; kingdom Bacillati; phylum Actinomycetota; class Actinomycetes; order Kitasatosporales; family Streptomycetaceae; genus Streptomyces; species Streptomyces sp. NPDC030021. Next base: position 57,436 of record NZ_JBVIAH010000027.1, on the reverse strand, counting down.
TCGACGTCGATGACGACCAGGCTCGCAGGCCCGCAGGCAACCCGACGCCCAGGGCCGGGTTGCTGGTCGACCAATCCTCAACACGGGAGTGGTCCACGGCCGCGGCACGGAAACCGTGACACCAACGCCCAGCCTGCAGACAAGGGCAGCCGGTGTGATGGCCCCGGTTCAGCACAGTCCCGGCAGGTGGCCGCGGGCGTCTTGCGACCAGGCGCCGGCGGGTGGACGGGCCGGCCCGTTACCGGCACGCGACCGCGCCGGCCTCGGACCGGCGGCCGGGCAGGAGGGGCGGATGGGAGCCACCGGGCCGTGGCCGCGTGCGGGCACCGGCGCTCGGCGGGGCGGCCGCGTCACCACGCCGAGGCCGCCCGTCATCTCAGGCATGTCTCGCAGACCACACGTAGAGTGACGGGACATTAGCCCCTGACCGGGATTCCCATGGGTCCTGGTGGACGCTCTGGAACCCTTGGAAGGTGTCTGTGTCGGAAGCGGTGGAGTACGACGTGGTGGTCCTCGGCGGGGGACCGGCCGGCGAGAACATCGTCGACCGGACCCGCGCCGCCGGGCTGAGCACGGCGCTCGTCGAGAGCGAACTGGTGGGCGGCGAGTGCTCGTACTGGGCCTGCGTCCCGAGCAAGGCGCTGCTGCGCCCGGCGCTGGCCCGGGCCGACGCCCGCCGGGTGCCCGGCCTGGCCGGTGCCGTCCAGGGACCCCTGGACACGGCGGCGGTGCTCGCGCACCGCAACTACTGGACCGGCGACTGGAAGGACCAGGGCCAGATCGACTGGATCGACTCGATCGGCGCCCACGTGTACCGGGGCCACGGCCGGCTCTACGGGGTCCGCAAGGTCGCCGTCACCAGCCCCGAGGGCGAGCACCACATCCTGTCGGCGCGGCACGCGGTGGTCGTCGCCACCGGCACCCGGGCCGTGATCCCGGAACTCCCGGGGATCGCCGGGGCGCGCCCCTGGACCAGCCGTGAGGCGACCTCCGCGCAGGAGGCCCCCGGCCGGCTGCTGATCGTGGGCGGCTCGGTGGTGGCCGTCGAGATGGCCACCGCCTGGCAGGCCCTCGGCTCGCAGGTCACCGTCCTCGCACGCGGCTCCGGGCTGCTGCCGCGGATGGAGCCCTTCGCGGGGGAGCTGGTCGCCGACGCGCTGCGCGAGGCCGGGGCGGTGGTCCGTACGGGGGTGTCCGTCGAGGCGGTGGTGCGGGACGGCTCGACGGGCCCCGTCAGCGTGGTCCTGGAAGGCGGCGAGACGCTGGAGGGCGACGAACTGCTGATGGCGACGGGCCGCGCGCCGCGGACCGAGGACATCGGGCTGGACACCGTCGGCCTGCCCGCCGGCCGGTGGATCGACGTGGACGACACCTGCCGGGTGCCCGGGCACGACTGGCTGTACGCCGTCGGGGACGTCAACCACCGCGTGCTCCTCACCCACCAGGGCAAGTACCAGGGACGGATCGCGGGTGCCGTGATCGCCGCCCGCGCGGCCGGCACCCCGCTGGACACCGCACCCTGGGGCGCGCACACGCCGACCGCCGACATCCGCGCCCTCCCGCAGGCGGTCTTCACCGATCCGGAGGCCGCCGCCGTGGGCCTGACCCTGGCCGAGGCCGAACGGGCCGGGCACCGGGTGCGCGCGGTCGACTACGACATGTCCAAGGTCTCCGGGGCCGGTCTGTACGCCGACGGTTACAAGGGCCGGGCCCGAATGATCGTCGACCTCGACCGCGAGGTCCTCCTCGGGGTGACCTTCGTCGGCCCCGGCGCCGCGGAGATGATCCACGCGGCCACCATCGCGGTCGCGGGGGAGGTCCCGATCCAGCGCCTGTGGCATGCGGTGCCTTCGTTCCCGACCATCAGCGAGGTCTGGCTGCGGCTGCTGGAGACCTATCGGGGGTGAGGGTCCCCGGCGTCCTGGACACGGCCCGGCCGCGCCGCACGGCGCAGCCGGGCCGTTTCGTTGCCCCTCGCTCCTCCCCGGCCTCCGGATCGGCGTGCGCGGGACCGGAGCTGACCGGCCGTCACGGCATGGGAGATGGCGTGAAGTAGGTGCGCAACCTTGATCGATATTAGGTTAGCCTTACCTCAATTCTTCGACTCCCTGTGCCTGAAAGGTGTTCCAGTGATGCGTGCTGCCTCCCTGCCCCGTACCGCCGCCCGCGCGGCCGTCGCCGCCTCCGCCGCCGTCGCGCTCGCCGTCGGCGCGGCCGGTTCCGCCTCGGCCGCCACCTCGACGCGTACGGTCACCGACGGCGCGACCACCTTCAGCCTCGGCCTCACCGCGCCCTCCTCCGCCGCCGCGGCCGGTCAGAACGTCACGGTCACCGGCAGCGGATACAACACCGCCAAGGGCATCTACGTGAGCCTCTGCGCCGTCAGCGGCGCACCGGGTGCGAGCAAGCCCACCCCCTGCCTGGGCGGTTCGGACCAGTCGGGCACCACCGGGGCCTCGCACTGGGTCAACAACGTCTTCGGCGGGACCCTGGCCAACACCTCCAAGTTCGGTACGGGCGGCACCTTCAGCGTCACCATCCACGTCAAGGCCGACCTCGGCGGAGGCCAGATCTGCGGCGAGACGGTCGAGTGCGCCATCGTCACGCGCGCCGACCACTTCAACTCCTCGAACCGCAAGTACGACGTCCACGTCCCGGTGACCTTCAACTGATCCCGCTCCGGGACCGATTCCCCGACCCGCCGACGAGGAAGCCATGACACCCCGACACCCCCTCACCCCCGGTCGCGCGGGCGCCGCATCCGCCGCGCTCGCGCTCGTACTGGCCTCGGCCGCCACCGGAAGTCCCGTATCGGCAGCCGGGGGTGAGGGGGCCGACGTACCGCAGGGCACCGTCGCGTACCGGTCGGTGGCGCAGTTCACCACGGCGGGCAAACCCCGTGACCTGCTGCTGCACCCGGACTCGAAGAAGCTGTACGTCGGTTCGGACGACCTGCCCGAGACCGCCGGCGTCAACGAGAGCGGGCTGCACGTCCTGGACCCCGCCGACGGCAAGCTGCGCAGCACCGTCGGCCAGGCTCCCGGGCCCACCGGCACGCTCGGCCGGCGGGCGGTGCGGCAGCTGCTCGCGCCGCTGCCCGGTGACGGGGCGGTCTTCCTCTATCCGCTCCGCGGCATCGGCAGCGCGAAGGACGGCGACGCCGCCGCGGCGGGCGCGTGGGTGCCGGGTGCGGCCGTCACCCACGCCACCGCCGGGCTCACCCCCTCGACGGTGCTGGTCGCGCAGGGCCCCGTACTGTCGGAGGTCGAGATCGCGACCGCCGCCGTGAAGCGTTCCGTCACGCTGGAGGGCGGGGACGGGTTCGCGGTGGACGCGGCGCGCGGCACGGTGTGGTTCACGGACACCGGCAACCGCCGGATGTACCGGATCGACGCGGCCACCTTCCAGGTCGCCGCGACCGTCGAACTCCCGGGCGACGGGGGATTCGGCGGGTTCACGGAGGTGGATCCCGAGACCGGCGCGGTCTGGGTCGGGCTGGACTCCTCCGTCGTCGTCCACGACGCTACGGGCAAGCGGCTGGGCACCCTCCGGGGCGCGGGCACCGACATGCCGCGCGCGGCGGGTTTCGACGCCACCACGCACGAGGCGTTCGTCGTGTGGCAGGACGCGGGGGACACCTCGCAGCCGGGCAGCGACAACGACGGAACGCTCACCGTCCACCGCACCCGCGACCTCCAGGAGGTCGTGAAGCCGGTCGTACTCCCCGGAATGCACGTGCAGTTGGGCAGTGCGGCCGTCGCCGTCGAGCCCGGCGGCGCGGCCGTCTTCGTATCGGACCCGGTCGCCGGCCGGATCACCCGGCTGGAGCGGGCGGCGTCCCCGAAGGTCACCAGGAACCCGGCGGACCAGGCGGTCACGGCCGGCTCGCGGGTCTCGCTCACGGCGGAGGCCGAGGGGACCCCGCGGCCCACCGTCGCCTGGCAGGTCAGTACGGACGCGGGCCGGACCTGGCAGGCCGTGGCGGGCGCCACCTCGCCGACGTACACGTTCACGGCGGCGCTCTCCGACAGCGGCCGCCGCTACCGGGCGGAGTTCGGCAACGACGTCGGTGTGGGCCGTACCGTTGCCGCCACCCTCAACGTCACCATCGCGGACCCCACGACGGGCGGCAGCGGCGAAGGCGGCTCCGCCACGACCGGGGGCACCGGCGGGACGGGCTCCACCGGCTCCACGGGCTCCACCGGCTCGGCCGGTTCGGCCGGTTCGGCCGGGAGTGCGACAGGCGGCTCCGGTGGTGCGGGCGGCCCCGACGGCACGTCCGGCACCCCCGGCAGCGTCGGCGGCGGTTCGGCCGGTGCCACGGCCGGCGGCGGCGATCACACCGCTACCGGCGGCGGCGCGCTGGCCTCCACCGGAGTGGCCGTGGCCTCCCTCGCCGGGAGCGCCGTCGTGCTTACAGCGGCCGGGTGGGTGCTGATGCGCCGCGCACGGCCGCGCAGCAACGGCTGAGGGCCGGCAATCCGCAGCGCGCGGGCGGTGGTTCGGCGTGTTGAATGGGTGTCCACCCCCTCTCTTGACCAGAGACGAAGGAGACACCGCACGTGATCGTGATCGCCCACCTCAGCGACGTCCATCTCGACGGTGACCGGCGCGCGGCCGACCGCACCCGCGCCGTCATGGAGTACCTCGACGCCCTTCCGTACGACCTGGACGCCGTACTCGTGAGCGGCGACATAGCCGACCACGCCGAGGACGCCGAGTACGAGGAGGCCGCGAAGCTGCTGCGCTCGCGCCACCCCCTGGTGGTCTGCCCCGGCAACCACGACGAGCGCGCCGCCTTCCGCCGCGGCCTGCTGGGGGAGGGCTCCCCGGGGGAGTCTCCCGAGGCGGCACCCGGGGAGTCCCTCTCCACCGGGCCCGTCGACCAGGTGCTGCGCGGCGAGGGCTTCGTCCTCGCCGTGTGCGACTCGTCCGTTCCCGGCGAGCACCACGGCTTCCTGGAGGAGTCCACCCTGGCCTGGCTGGACGGCGTACTGACCGACACCCCGCAGGAGATCCCGGTCCTGGTCGCCTTCCACCACCCGCCGGTGCCGCTGCACACGCCGTACGTGGACGAGATCCGCCAGTTCGGGGAGGAGCGGCTCGCCGCCCTCGCCGAGCGCCACCCGCACCTGACCGCTTTCCTGTGCGGGCACGCGCACACCGCCGCGGCCACCACCTTCGCGGGGCGGCCGGTGCTCGTCGCGCCCGGGGTGGTCTCCACGCTCCGGCTGCCGTGGGAGGCGCCGACCGGGTCCTCCGAGCACGTGCACCTCGACGAGCCGCCGGCCGTCGCCTTCCACGTGATCGGCGACGACGGTCGGCTGACGACCCACTACCGGGTGATCGTCGCCCGCCGGTAGGTACGTCCGTCACGGGTCCGCGTGAGCCGGCCCGAGGTGATCAGATAGCGCCGCAGCGCCGAGCAGTCCTCGTGCACGGTGCGCAGCGCGTCGTTCACCTCGGGCTCCGTGTACTCCCGGTCCGCCGTGAAGAGGGTCTCCGCGAGGTGGTCGAGCAACTGCTCGCGCCGGGCGGCCTTGCGCGGGATCACGGTGAGGCGACCGCCGGAGAAGAGGTCGGAGACGTCCCGTCGTGTCGGGCGCGGGGCGGCGGCGGACTGCGACGGCTGGTGTTCGGTGCTCTGGGACATGTCGGCGAGCTTCGTCCGTCCGCGCCGGTGGCGGCAACGCATTTTCCGCACGGGGGCGTTCGGCCGGGCCGTCGGCAAGAAGTGACGGTCGCTCATCTTACTGAGCGGTAGTTCCGCCGGTACCCTCCCCGTGACCGGTTCCTGCCCCCCACGGAGGAGCACGTATGCGACGTCCCACCGCACGCATGAGAACCGTCGTGGCCACCGGGCTGTTCGCCCTCGGTGCCGCGCTGCTGTCCCCCCTCGCCCCCGCTGCCGCCGCCGCGGACCCCGTACCGCTCCCCATCGCCGACTACTGCGGCAACCAGTGCTCCGACATCCTGCCGCCCGGCCAGAACGGCAACGCGACACTCGCCCAGATCCTCCTGCACAAGGCGTTCGGCACCATGCCCGCCCACGCCTCCGACCAACTGGCGCGCTACGACTCCCTGGTGGCCGGGTATCCCGGGCTCACGGACGCCAAGGTCAACGACTTCTTCAACAGCGCCTCCTTCGAGGTCCCCGCCGACCAGGTCGAGTCCACCACCAGCCCGCGCCCCGACGTCACCATCACCCGCGACAAGAAGACCGGCGTCCCGCACATCAAGGGCACCACCCGCTACGGCACTTCCTTCGGCGCGGGCTACGCCGCGGCCCAGGACCGCCTCTGGCAGATGGACCTCTTCCGGCACGTCGGCCGCGGGGACCTGACCCCCTTCGCCGGCGGTGCCCTCGCCAACCAGGGCCTGGAGCAGCAGTTCTGGCCGCAGGCCCCGTACACCGAGACCGACCTCCAGGCCCAGGTGGACCGGATCCGCACCACCGAGGGAGAGCGGGGGCGCCTCGCCATGGAGGACGCCCAGGCGTACGTGGACGGCATCAACCTCTACCGCACCCAGTCCAAGAACGGCCGCTACTTCCCCGGCGAGTACGTCCTCACCGGCCACATCGACTCGATCACCAACGCCGGTGAGATCCAGCCCTTCAAGATCACCGACCTGATCGCCCTCGCCTCCGTCGTCGGCGGCCTGTTCGGCGGCGGGGGAGGCGGCGAGGTCCAGGCCGCGCTGTCCCTGCTGGCCGCCCAGCAGAGGTACGGCCTGGAGGAGGGCACCCGGGTCTGGGAGTCCTTCAGGCAGCGCAACGACCCCGAGGCCGTGCTCACCGTTCACGACGGCACGAGCTTCCCGTACGCCCAGAAGCCCGCGAACCCGCAGGGCACGGCGCTCCCGGACGCCGGATCGGTCGTCGCCGAGCAGCTCGTGTACGACCGTACGGGCGCGGCGACGGCCCGGGAGGCCGCCGACCCGCCGAAGCCGGTCAGACCGAGCATGTCCAACGCCCTGCTCGTCTCCGGAGCGCACACCGCGAGCGGCCACCCGGTGGCCGTGTTCGGGCCGCAGACCGGCTACCTCGCGCCCCAGCTCCTCATGCTCCAGGAGATCCAGGGCCCCGGCATCAGTGCCCGCGGCGCCTCCTTCGCGGGCGTCAGCATGTACGTCCAGCTCGGCCGCGGCCAGGACTACGCGTGGAGCGCCACCTCCGCCGGGCAGGACATCACCGACACCTTCGCCGTCGAGCTGTGCGAACCGGGCGGGCAGGCGCCCACCCCGGCCAGTGCGCACTACCTCTACCGCGGCACGTGCACGCCCATGGAGAAGCTGGAGCGCACCAACGCCTGGAAGAAGTCCGTCGCCGACCCGACCCCCGACGGCTCCTACCGGATGCAGGTGTGGCGCACGCACTACGGCATCGTCACCCACCGGGCCACCGTCGCGGGCACACCCGTCGCGTATGCGGCGCTGCGCTCCACCTACCGCCACGAGGCCGACTCGATCATCGGCTTCCAGATGCTGAACGACCCTTCCTACGTCAAGGACGCCCGCACCTTCCAGCAGGCCGCCGAGCACATCGGCTATGCCTTCAACTGGTTCTACGCCGACTCGCGCGAAGCGGCGTACTACAACAGCGGGTCGAACCCGGTCCGGGCGCCCGGGGTCGACGCCTCCCTGCCCGTGCACGCCCGGCAGCAGTACGAGTGGCAGGACTTCGACCCGGCCGCCAACACCGCCGCCTACACCCCGCCCGCCGAGCACCCGCGGTCCATCGGTCAGGACTACTACATCAGCTGGAACAACAAGCAGGCCAAGGACTACGGGGCGGCCGGCTTCGGCATGGGCGCCGTGCACCGCGGCGACCTCCTTGACCGCCGCGTCAAAGCGCTGGTGGCGGCGGGCGGGGTGACCCGCGCGAAGCTGACCCAGGCCACGGCCGAGGCCGCGGTCACCGACCTGCGCGCCGAGAACCTGCTGCCCGAGCTGCTCGCCGTCCTGCGCAGCGCACCGGTCACCGATCCGGCGGTGAGCGCGGCGGTCGACAAACTGGCCGCCTGGCAGGCGAGCGGCGCCAAGCGCAAGGAGACCGCCCAGGGTTCGAGGACGTACGCGCACGCGGACGCCATCCGGATCATGGACGCCTGGTGGCCGCTGCTGATCGAGGCCGAGTTCAAGCCCGGCCTCGGGGCCCCGCTGTACGACGCCCTGCGCGCCTCGCTGACGGTCGACGAGGCGCCCAACGCGGGGCACGGGCCCACCGGTTCGCACGCCGGATCGGCGTTCCAGTACGGCTGGTGGAGCTACGCGGACGAGGACCTGCGCATGGTGCTCGGGCGGCCGGTCGCCGATCCTCCGTCCCAGGTCCACTGCGGCGGCGGCTCGCTCCCCGCGTGCCGGGACACTGTGGCCGCGACGCTGAAGCAGGCGGCCGCCGCCACCCCCGCGGCCGTGTACCCGGCCGACGGGACCTGCGCCGCCGGCAACCAGTGGTGCGCCGACTCGATCGTCCAGCGCCCGGTCGGAGGGCTGGCCCACCCGCAGATCAACTGGCAGAACCGGCCCACCTACCAGCAGGTGGCGGACTTCGCCGCGCACCGCTGAGCAAGCAGCCGGGGTGCAGGGTGCACAGCGGCCCGCCCGGTCCCGGATTCCTCCGGGACCGGGCGGGTTCGTCCGGCGCGCAGCGGGTCAGGGACCGACGGTGATCTGCTGCGCCGGGTCGGTGGTGTCGGTCACCTTGTAGACCGCGTTGAAGGTGGAGGTGGTCGCGCTCGTCGGGCAGCCGAACCCGCCGGTGACCGTGACCGGTACGGAGGCGTTCGTGAAGGTCAGCGTCGACGGAGCACCGTTGACCCAGGTGCCGCCGACGTTCGCCGGGGCGGTGGGGGCGGCGGTGACCGTACAGGAGGCGAGCCCGCTCGTCTGGACCACCAGACCGCCGACCGGCAGACCCATGGTGGCGGTGATCGGGGCGCCGTCCTGCATCGACACCGACCAGGCGCCGCTGGTGGTGACCGTGGGCGTCACTCCCCACATGCTCGAAGTGCACGAGCTGTACGTGGGCGCCGAGATCGGCGAGGACACGGGCCCGGCCGGGTTGCTGTTGCCGGGGGCTCCCGGCACGCCGCCGGTGGCGACGGAGACCGTACACGTCACGGTGACCGAACCGGCCTTGAGGGTGGCCTTCCCGCTGAGGGTGGCCTTGAACGCGTGCCCGGCCGGGGTGACGGTGGTCGACCCGGCCAGCGGTAAGGGGGCGGCGGAGGCGGTGACCGAGGCGAGCGCGATGGCTCCGGCGACGGCGGTCCCGAGGGCGAGCGCGGTGCGCGTACGGCTCATGGCTGTGCTCCTTGGGGATCGTGGTGCGGGGTGGGGGGAGGGGGTGCGGCCACGGCGGACTCCGCTTTCCCGGCTGTTCCGGCTTCCCCTGCTTCCCCGGCTTTGCCGGTACGCCGGGCGGCGTGCGGCTGCCAGGCGAACATCAGGCCGCCGCCGAGGATGCCGAGCAGGGTGCCGATCAGGAACCCGCCGAGGTTCGACAGGACCAGAGCGGCGGTGGCGATCAGGGTGGTGAGGACACCCGCGAGAGAACGCTGAGGGGGAGAGAACCAGGCGGTGAGCCCGAGCACGATCATCACGATGCCCATCAGGACGGACGGGATCCCCGCCACCCCCTGCTGGAGCATGATCTTCAGCGGTGCCAGCGGCAGGACGCAGATCCACGACCCGGCCAGGACCGCGAACAGCCCGCCCCAGAAGGGTCTGCTGCGCCGCCACCGCCGCCAGCGCAGCAACAGGTTCAGAAGCATTCCTTCTTGCCCTTGCTGACGTCCATGCTGAGCCCGGAGAGCTTGAAGGTGCCGGCGTTCGTCGCCCACGCCGTCTGCTGGAGATCGGTGATGCTGACCGTGTCGGCCTGCTGGGCGAAGAGGTCCTGCATCCCCTGGGCCTCGGCCGGACCCTTGTCGAGGGTGGAGGCGTCGCGCCCGATCTCTATGTTGGTGAAGACGGCGTCGCCCGCGAGCTGGGTGGCGTCGACGAAGAGGTTGCTCGCCTCGACCGGGGTCTTGCGTCCGGCGGTGAGGTTGAGCGAGATGTCCCCGATCACCGGGAGCGAGGTGACCACGGACTGGCAGAGGCTGTGGAGCTTGGCCTCCCGGATGGCGGTGACGGCCACCGGGATGAGCTCCTGGCGTGCATTGACGTCCACGCTGCCGTACTGGGCGAAGCCCTCGCCCTCCAGGCTGCTCGCCGACACCTTGAACTGCTGTCCCGACACGGCGAACGAGGCGGCCAGCACGCCCTGCGCGAGGGCGATGCCGAGGCCGGCGGTCACGGCGACGGCGGGGATGGTCAGGACGGCGAACCGGCGCCAGCGGACACGGCCGGAGTCATCGTCGGAAGGGTCGGATAAATGCGGGGAACCGGTCATGAGAACGTCCCTTATTTCGGCTGTGCACCGTTGTTACCGACGAGTTGAATGTAAGAGTGCCAATGGGGGTTGGCAAGGTTGTGCGAGTGCACCCTTTGAGCCGACTCCTACTGCTCCGTACGCAGCAGTTCGGCGACCTCCGTGTCCACCCGCCGGGCCATCGCCCGCGCGAACTCCGTGGCCACCACGTCACCGGCCACCGGCCGCAGAGCGGCCACCGCCGCCGTGATGTGCTGCAGCTGTGTGGCCGAAAGCCGCTCCAGGCCCTCCGGGCCCGCCGCACCCGCCGAGCCGTCCGGGCCCGCCCCGCCCGCCGAGCCGTCCATGCCCGCCGCGTCGATCACGTACCGCCGGAAGAGCCCCACGAACCGGTCCGCGACCGCCGCCGCCTGCGCCTGTACGAACTCCCCGGCATCCAGGATCTCGGCGAGCGGCACCCCCTGCCGCACCAGCGCCAGCGTCGACTCCAGCAGCCGGCGGTTCGGGTACGTGACCAGGTCCCCGTCGATCGTCACGTAACCGAGCTCCGCCGCGCGCCGGGTGTCCGTGGCGGTCGCCGTCGGACCGAACAGCTCCCGCAGCTCGCCGCGGGAGAGCGTCACCGGCTCCTCCTGGACCCAGTCCCGGGTCATCTCCCGTTCCAGGCCAAGCAGTCGGGACAGGCCGCCACCCTGCTCCCACGCGTGCAGCAGCTCGGCGATGCCGTTGACCGTGTAGCCGCGCCCCAGCAGATCGCTGATCAGCCGCAGCCGGGTCAGGTGATCGTCGGAGTACCAGGCGATCCGGCCCTCCCGGCGCGGCGGCGGCAACAGCCCGCGCTCCTGGTAGTAGCGCAGGTTGCGCACCTTGACGCCGGCCGCCCGGGCCACGTCCTCGCGGCGGTAGCGCCCGCCACCGCTTCCGTCCTCCACCTGGCTGCTCACGCGCCAGAGTGTAGGAGCTACCGGCAGCTCACATGGGCCGTGGACGATCCTGCTTGACCGCCCGCAGGACCACGAACTTCGGCTCGCTCGCGACGACTTCGCTGTTGCCGAACAGCCGGCGCAGATGGGTGTGGTAGCCCATGTGCCGGTTGGCGACGATCCACAGCTCGCCGCCCGGCCGCAGCACCTTGCGCGACTGCGCGAACATCCGCAGCGCCGTCGCGTCCGTCGTGGCCTGGTGGGAGTGGAAGGGCGGGTTGCTCAGCACCAGGTCCACGGAGGCGGGGGAGAGCATCGCGACCCCGTCGCCGACGTGGAACTCGGCGGTGCGCCGGCCCTCGCGGATGTTCGCCCGGTAGGTCGCCCGCGCCGAGGCGACGGCCTGGTAGGACTCGTCGGTGAACACGACCTCGGCGTCCGGGTCATGGGCCTGGACGGCCGTGCCGACGACGCCGTTGCCGCAGCCCAGGTCCACGACCCGGGCACCGTCGGTGTTGGTCGGCAGGTTCTGCAGGAAGAAGCGGGTGCCGACGTCGAGCCGGTCGGCGCAGAAGATCCCGGCGTGGTTGACGACGGACAGGCCGGAGGCCGAGCCGGCGTCCTCGTCCACCGTGTACGTCAGCGGCCAGGGCCCGGCGGACGTGGGGCGGGTCGCCCCGGGGGTGCCCGGCGTGCAGAAGATCAGCCGTGCCTTCTTCTCCGCGAGCGAGGTCTTCGTCGGGCCGAGGATCTTCTCGAAGAGGCGCAGCGTGGAGGTGTGGATCTCCTTGACCATGCCGGTGCCGACGACGACGGTGCCCGCGTGCACGTGCGGAGCCAGCCGGTACAGCTGGTCCTCGAGCAGCGCCAGGCTCTTGGGCACGCGCACCAGCAGGACGTCGATCCGCTCGGGCGGCGGGTCCTGGGTGGTCAGCAGGGTCACCGTCGACTTGGACGTCCCGATGCCGGCCCGGTCCAGGTTCGCGGCGGTGGCGGCGCGGGTGAGGGCGGAGTCGGTGATCTGCGTCGGCCGGTACGCGGCGAGCGCCGTCGTCAGCGTCCCCCAGCGGTCCCCGAGTACGACGATCCGGCCGGCGGCGGCCAGGTCCACCGGGCCGCGTTCCCCCGTACCGGAGTCGAGGTGGCCCAGCAGGTACTCGTCGGCGGCGTCCCAGGCGCGGAGCCGGTCGCGCGGGTCCTCGGGGAAGCGGGTGAGCTCGTAGGAGCCGAAGGGTGTGGTGAGGCGGTTCATATGGGCCCCAGGCTATCCGAGCCGGAGGCCCGACCCCGCATGCGCGGGGCCGGGCGGCGCGCTACTCGGGGAACTCTCCCGCCATGGCGGCAGCCATCCGCAGATGAGCACGGGCCTCGGCGGCCCGGCCGAGACGCTCCAGGGTGCGACCGAGCATCAGCTGTGCGTAGTCCTCCACCGGCCAGCGCTCCAGGATGGCGCGGAGCTCGCGCTCGGCACGGGACAGCTGGGCGGAGTGGTAGTAGGCGCGGGCCAGCAGCAGCCGGGGCGCCAGCTGCCTGGGGGCCTCGCCCGCCAGCGCCTCCAGGATGCGGGCGGCCGTCGCGTACTCCTTCGCGTCGAAGAAGAGCTGGGCGCGCGCCCAGCGCTCGGCTGCCGTCCCGTGCTCGAAGTACGTCGTCGGCGCGTTCATCGCGTCCCTTCCGCCGTTCAGGTGATCTGTCCGGTGCCTCCAGCACGCCTGGGCCGTGGGACATTCCGCTCTCCGCCGCCACCGCCTCGGGGCTAGGTTGTCCGCATGAGCAATCTCGATCGCCAGCCCGCTCTCTCCGCCTGCGGCGGCCGCGGCTTCGTCGTGGCCGAACCGGTGCGCGAGCTCCTCAGCCCGCGCACGGTCAAGCTCGGAGAATCCACCGAGGTCCGCCGACTCCTGCCCAACCTGGGCCGCCGCATGGTGGGCGCCTGGTGCTTCGTGGACCACTACGGCCCGGACGACATCGCCGACGAGCCCGGCATGCAGGTCGCGCCGCACCCGCACTCCGGGCTCCAGACGGTGAGCTGGCTGCACGAGGGCGAGGTGCTGCACCGCGACAGCGTCGGAAGCCTGGAGACGATCCGGCCCCGGGAGCTGGGCCTGATGACCTCCGGCCGCGGCATCAGCCACTCGGAGGAGAGCCCGCGCCCGCACGCCCGCTTCCTGCACGGCGCCCAGCTGTGGGTGGCCCTGCCGGACGCCCACCGCAACGTGGAACCGCACTTCCAGCACCACGCCGACCTCCCGCGGGTGACGGCCCCGGGCCTGACGGCGACGGTCATCCTGGGCACCCTGGACACGGCCACCTCGCCGGGCACGGCGTACAGCCCGATCGTGGGCGCGGACCTGACCCTCGCGTCGGGCACCGAGACCCGCCTCCCGCTGGACCCGGACTTCGAGTACGCGGTCCTGTCGATGTCGGGCGAGGCCCACGTCGACGGCGTCCCGGTCCTCCCGGGCTCGATGCTCTACCTCGGCTGCGGCCGCACCGAACTCCCCCTGCGGGCGACCTCGGACGCGAGCCTGATGCTCCTGGGCGGCGAGCCGTTCGAGGAGGAGATCGTGATGTTCTGGAACTGGATCGGCCGCAGCAACGAGGAGATCGTCCAGTTCCGCGAGGACTGGACGAACGGCACCCGCTACGGCGAGGTGAAGGGCTACGACGGCCCTCCGATTCCGGCTCCTGAACTGCCCCCAACTCGCTTGAAGCCTAGGGGTAGAACGCGCTGAACAGTGCTGATGTCAGCAAGGGTGAGAGCTGTACGCGTCGGTTCGCATCGTTCCGCTTCCGAGGGTTCGGCGGGAGTCGACACGATCTCTGCAGCGGCATTTTGATCTTGATGTCGAGTCTCATGTGTACCAAGCTGTGGTCAGGTCTAGTCAGGCGAATGCTGACTCTACTGACGAGTAGTTAGATGTCTGGAGGGAGAGTCGGACGGTTCCTCGTGGCAGAGGCGCGTCACGCCGAGGTGCCGGTCACGAACCGTTCGACTGCCCCGGACAGGGTCGGTTCGGTTCCCCCTTCAAGGTCGAAGCCCGCAGTTGGCCCGCGGCGATGCCTGCGTCCAGGCGCGGGCCATGTCGAGGCCCTGGGTACGCAGCCGCTCCGCGCGGTCCTTTTCGGTGGTGTTCTTCAGCTCCTGGAGCCACGTGGCGGTGAGGCGGCCGGCCGGATCGTCCTGGTAGGCGGACAGGGTGGCCTGCTCGTGCAGCAGGTGGTCGACGACGATGCCGCGCCATCTTTGGGCCTGCTCGGTGCCCTGGCTCGTGACGGCGTCGGCTATGCCGTCCAGGATGCCGAGAGCGCGGGCGCTCTTCGTCGGCGGCAGCGAGAGTTCTGCGCCGGTCGCGTCCGGGGGACGGCGGCGAGACGCCCGGCTGCGGTGCGGGTCTCTGCCATCCGCAGAACGGCGGATGCCGCGGGGTTCTCGGCCACCGCGCGCAGGATCTGCCTGAACATGTTGTTGTGGACCGATAGGTGGTAGGTACCGTCGGCTCCCCAGTGCGGGGGGTCGCGGCCCGCCTTCATTACGTTCTCGCTGTCGAGGCCAGCGAGCATCTCGTGCAGGTCGGGTGCGTAGTCTGCCAGCGCGGTGGCGAGGGGGACGCGCAGCGCGGGGTCGAGGTCGAGCTTCTTCGACTGGCCGAAGCCGAGCGCGAAGAGCGCGTCTTTCATCGCCTGTGCCTGTGCCTCGGTGTGACGGCCTGGTTCGCTGCCCGCAGTCGCTTTTCCGATGGCCGCTCCGAGTGCCGTGCAGCTCATGCCGGAGTGAACAGCTGCCCCCACCGATTTCTGCACGCTCGCGTCCTCGGCCAGGCCGTTGCACGGTGGGGACGTCTCACGCCCGAGGAAGAACATGCCGCGACTGCGCCCAGCAGTGCCAGGCAGACTCCGGCGGCGGCTCACGCCTTCACCGGCACGGCTCGGAACCTCGTGCTTCCGGTCATGGTTGTCCCCATTCCGATACCTCGCTGCCCGATCAGGGCGGCGCGCG
Organism: Streptomyces sp. NPDC030021; assembly: GCF_055574035.1. NCBI lineage: Bacteria > Bacillati > Actinomycetota > Actinomycetes > Kitasatosporales > Streptomycetaceae > Streptomyces > Streptomyces sp. NPDC030021. The sequence continues at coordinate 42,135 of NZ_JBVIAH010000027.1, read as the reverse complement.
CCGGGGGGCGCCGACGTGCTCGTGGAGCCTTTGGGGACACGGGTCACTTCCGTTCGCGCAGCGGGTCGTAGGCGCTTTCCCGCCCGTTGGTGTTAACTCTGCTGTGCTTCGCGCTGGGCAGTGCTGACCGTGGTCGCCGACTGCTGGGTCTCGTCGCCCCAGCTCTTGAAGAACCGGCTGAGGTCCGTCTGCGCCGCGTCGTTGCCGGAGCTGATGCGTTCCCGGGCCAGGAGTCCCTCATCGGCCATGCACCGCCTCTCGGACTCGTGCAGGAGGAATTAGTTCTCCGGGTCCTCACACACTCCGGGCAGCAGGCTGCTCCTGCTGTTCTGGATCTGGGAGCGGTCGCCGTTCGCCAGCGCATCGTCCTGTAGTCGAACAGATTGACGAGGGATCTGTTTGAAACGACGTCGCGCCAGGTCAGCATCAGCTGGCACTCAGCGCCGAAACCGCCCATCCCCCCGGTGCTCGATACCTGGTGCGCGCGAATGCCACGATCAGGGCTACAGGCCACGTTGCGCGAGTAGCCGCACGCCTGAACGGAGCTGCCCCGAAGGCCAGTCCGGGGCGCTGGGCAGCGTAGCCGCCGCCCCGTCTCCGGGCAGGCGCAGGCATCCGTCGGCTTGGCCTGCCAGGCGGGTTGCCGTCACGGTTTGATCTCGCGGTAGGCACTGAGTGCGCTGCGTTCGACTTTGGCGAGCAGTCCTTGCTGGGTCTGTTCGTCCAGCTTCCGTTCCTGGGACCATGCACGGGCCATGTCGACACCTTGTGTACGCAGCCGGTCGAAGAGCTCCTCCTCGGAGGCATTCTTCAGGCTCTGGAGCCATGCCGCTGTGAGATGGGCGGCCCGGGGATCCTGATCGCTCTTCGGGGAGGCCTGTCCGTTCAGCAAGGTGTTCAGGACGGCCGTACGCCACGCGCGGGCCTGCCCCTCGTCCTTGCCGTGGGTGACCGCGCCGGCGATGCCGTCGAGGATGCCGAGTGCTCGAGCGCTCTCCGTCGGGGGAACGCTGAGGCTGTAGTCCGTGGCGTCGGCGGGTACCGCCGCGAGCCTCTGCGCCGCGGTCCGGGTCTCCGTCATGCGCAGCAACGCATAGGCCTCGGGATCCTCCGCGACAGCGCGGACGACGCCCCTGAGGGTGTCGCCGAGGACGGTGAGGTGGTGGGTGCCGTCGGACTGCCACGGCGGGGCCTGGGGTGCAGCCTTGGCCAGGAAGTCGGTGACGCCGATACCGCCGAGCATCTCGTGCAGATCGGGCGCGTAGTCGGCCAGGGCGGTGGCAAGGGGGACACGCAGTGCGGGATCCATGGCGAGTTCCGCTGGCTCCCCGGATCCGAGGGCGACGAGCACGTCCTTCAGAGCCTGGGCCTGAGCCTGGGTGTGACGCCCGGGTGCGCCCCCGGTCGACGCCTTCACGATGGCCTCGGCAAGAGCTGCGCAGCTCATACCCGGGCGGACGGCCGCGCCCACTGACTTCTGCACACGTTCGTCCCTGGCCAGGCCATTGCACGGTTCAGCGGTCTCCCTGCCGAGCAGCAGCCATGCTCCGACACCTCCCAACAGAGCCAGACATAGCCCGAGCACAATGAATGCCTTGGCTGGTGTCGTGCGGCCGGGGGTCTCCTGCGGCATGGCTGCCTTTCCTGTATGGGGTGCGCGTCAGTTGGTGGTGTCGGTCAGGTACTTGTGTGTGGTGTTGCTTCCCCGGTCGTGACCGTCGAGGATCTCGTCCTTCAGGCCGGCCCTGGCATCGGCGTTGATGTCCTGTCGGCCGTTCGCCCATGAGTCGACCATGAGACCCATCTGGTTGTTGGCGTTGAGGTAGAGGTCGGCGATACCCGCGTTCGCCTTGACGTCCGCCGCGGCCTTCATGTCGTTGCCCATGACCCAGGCCCACGTGTCGACAGCACGCTGCATCGAGTCGCCGATGGCAATGGAGGTAGGACCCACGGTGAAGTACAGCGGTGTCACGGCGCCGCCGATGATGTGGTAGGCCATCTTGGACTTCCAGTCCGCTGAGCTGTAGGCGGCCATGCGGTCGTCGTTGAGGACGTCTTCCCTGATGGCGCTGTACGCACCGAGAGTGGCCCCGGCGTTGCTCAGCGGATTGCTCTGTGCGAAGCCGGTGGCGCCCTGCGGGATCTTCTCCATTTCCAGACTGATGTAGCGGGACTCCGCCTTGTGCAGGGTGGCGTAGGCCTCCGGGTCGTCGGAGAGACCCCGCATGAACTGGGTCAGGTCCTTCTGCGTCACCGCCATGTGGGTTTTGTCGCCGTCCCTGAAGAAGCCGTCACCTGTCGCGGAGGTCACGTACTGGCTGCTGCCCATGCCTCCCAGGATCTGGTGGGTGTCCTCGGTGTAAGAGGCCAGGGAGCGGGCCAGTGGCTCGCGCAGGTTCTCGTGGATCTTCTGGTCAGGGCCGAGTAGGCCGATGGCGTCGTGCATGACGCGCGCCTGGGCGTCGGTGTGCGGGGTCACGGGCCAGGGGTCCTGCTTGGAGCCGAGCGGCGTGTGGCCGGTGGTCGCGGCCTCCAGCGCGGCACCGAGGCCGACGCGGCTGGTCGGGTCGACCAGGTCCGTGTTGTGATAGCCGAGGACCGTGTTGGTGGGCCAGTCACGGGTGCCGTCACCGCTGCCGGCCAGGTAGCGCAGGTGGTCGTTGGTGACCTTGTCACCGTCCGGGCCGTTGCCCTTGGCGTCGAAGAAGGCCGTCGCCGCGTCGGGGTTCTTGCTCATGACGTCGAGCAGCCCGTCGATGGCGTCCGTCTCGATGCCGTCGTGACCGGCTCCCCACATGGTGAACATGCCGGGCTGCTTCTTCTCGGCCGATATGAGGTCGTCACCGAGGTCGTACAGGAACTGGTCGTCGAACTTGGTATCGGCGTGCTGCATCATGCTGACGAACGACTGGTAGCCGTACAGCGGGTTGGCTTTGGTTTCCGTCGCGTGGACGCCCGCCTTGTCCAGGCCGTCGGTGAACTCCCGGTAGAACTTGCCGTCGGGGCTGGCCAGCCACTCCTTGAACTTCTTGGACCCGGGCGGGGAGTCGGAGACCTTCCCTGGGACCTCGGTGGCACCCGCCACCGTGTTGGCCAGGCCCTTCTGAAGGTTCTGGTACCGGTCGCCGTTCTTCTTGTCCGAGTGAAGCGCCCGGTCATTGAGCTTGTCCGTCAGCGTGATCGTGCCGCCCGGACCGAGACCGGACAGGAAAGTCTGACTGAACGCCTTGTTGCCCGTGTTGTCCCGGAAAGAACGGTCGAGTTCCGCGTAGTCGGCGGCCGAGACGCTCCCACCGCTGTTGATGCGAGTGGCGATCTCTTCGGCGTTGCGGGCCTCGTAGACCTCGATGTCGCCCTGTGCGTCGGCGTTGAAGCCGTTCAGGGTTCCGTCGTTGCCCTTGCCGAAGGCGTCCTTGTTGCTGTCCACCACGACCGCCTCAAGGGCGATCTTGACGCCTTGGTCGGCTTCGGAGACGGCCTTGACCTGATCGTCGATGTGCTGCTGCCACTTGGTGACCGTGTCGCGGATGGTGGCTTGGCCGTCGGGGTCGTGGTGCCAGGCACTGCGTTCGGCGGGGGTCAGCTTGGGGTAGTCGAAGGCGACATGGCCCGCTTCCGAGACGGTCATGCCCGCTTTGATGGCGTCGTCGCGCGCTGACTCGACTCGCTTCTTGAGGTCGGCGAACTGGGTGTGGGCATCCCGCAGCAGGCTCGCGACCGCCTTGGCCTGAATCTGGGCGGCGGCGTACTCGTACCGCGTGGCGGTGAAGCTCGTCTGAGCGACGCCGACACTGATACCAGTCCAGTTGGGCCCCATGGTGATCTTCTGGACACTGTCGCCGTAACGAGCCTCGACCTTCTTCAGCTCGCCTGCCATCTCGTCCCACTTGCCGGCGGCTGTCGTCAGCAGGCTCAGGTCAGTCGTCATTACTTCGTTGTACGTCAGCATGTATTGCTCCCCCCCTACAGACCGTGGAGCTTCGACCGGGTGTTCAGTGGACGGAATCCGTCACCCGTGGCCAGGTCGTTCTGCACGAACAGACCCGAAGCGCCGCGTAACGATCCCTTTTCCGAGCCGAGCCGGCCCATCAGGACCTTGACCTGCTGGTCCCACGTGTCCGCCACCTTCTTCAACCCCACCGACGCGTCCCAGCCCTCGAAGCCCTTGACGGCCGTGTTGGTGCTCTCGTCCGCGCGCTCCGTCGCCTTCTTGGTATTCGGCTCCAGCTCCGTCTCGATGGTGTTCGCCGCAGCCTTCTTCTCCGTCGGCGTCGACGCGAAAGTCCCCGACCCCCCCGAACCGCCGACTGTTGGAACGCCGTTGAGCCGCATCACTGCTGCCTCGGCGGCCCTTCCCCGCTCGCTGCCCCAGCCTTGCGTGAAATCCCCTGACACGATCGCCCCCGTTCGACTCAAGATCATTCATCGTACGGAGAGATCAAATGGCCGAATACGAAAGCGCGTGTTCTTGTCGGAGAATTGACGATTCCCTGGCGCTTTGTTGATCTTCCGCCGCGGCGGCGGCGGCGGCGGGCATGGCAGCGGGCGCAGCTGATCGCGGGCAGCCAAGAGCCGTAGGTTGGTTTCGCCCCGTGACGTCACTGGTGCAGGTATACGACAGGGACTTCCTTGAACGCGCCACCCATAAGCAGTCCTTGGGGGTGTGCCTGCTCATCGCGACGGGCGGGATCTGGCTTTGGATCGCCTACCTGCTGCTGGTCCCCTTCACCCTCGGCAATTGCACCAACGGCCACAGCAACGGCCGGGAATGTGCTTCCCGGGTCTTTGATGGCGCCGGGGAATCCGGCGACAAACGTACCTATGTCGACCTCGAGGGCGAAGGCTGTGCCGCCGAACGGGACGTGGCGGACAGCCTTGCTCTGCTGTTGGTTGCCCTCCCGTTCGCAACGATCGGTCTGTTCCACTACACCGCGGGTACCCTCAGCCTCCAGATAGCCCAGCACGCCTCCGAGAGGATCCGCCTCGCGAAGTCCGAGGAGAGCGGGACGGCAGCTAGCGGGGGCCGCTAGGTCGATGGGGGCCGGTCTACCTGCCAAAACCCTTGCAGGCCGGTTGCAGTAGGTGGGCTCCGGTCACGGGTCAGGTCAGGCCGCGGGCGGGTGCGGGCATCCGCCTTGGCCGGACTCGTTGCCGCTGCCGCCGTCGTGGTGGTCGCGGGCGTCGGGGTAGAAGTTGGGGCGCTGGTCTGCGGCGTCGTAGTAGCGGTGGAAGACCGGGGTGATGCCGCCGGAGACCGGGGGGACGATCCAGCTCCAGTCGGCGGGCACGGTGCGGCCCTGGCGCTGTTCCCTGGTCAGGTGGGCGAGGAAGCGGCGGGATTCTGTGTGGTGGTCGCTGATCCGGGCGCCCGCGGCGCGGAAGGAGTGCAGGACGGCGACATTGAGCTCGACCAGTGCCCGGTCGCGCCACAGCGTGCCCTCACTGCTGGTGTCCAGGCCCAGGCGGGCGGCGACGGCGGGCAGCAGGTTGTAGCGGCCTTCGTCGACCAGGTTGCGTGCGCCGATCTCGGTGCCCATGTACCAGCCGTTGAACGGGGCGAGGGGGTAGTCGATGCCGCCGATGCGCAGGCGCATGTTGGAGATGGCCGGTACGGCGTGCCAGCGCAGGCCCAGATCAGCGATCCCCGGGCAGTCCGGGTGGGTGATCGCAACCTCCAGGACCAAGTCCTGCGGCAGGTCGAAGAGCTGGGGTTTGTCATCGGCGGTTTCGACGGCGAGGGGCAGTACGTCGAAGGGTCCCTCGGGGCCCTGCCAGCCGAGTCGGCGTACCAGCTCGGTGAAGTCCGCGTTCGCCGCGTCGCCCAGCACCGTGCCGTCGTCCCGGCGGAGGCCGGCGTAGCGGATCAGCTGGTCGTTCCAGACCCGGGGGCCGGGTCGGTCGGGGGTGTCGGGGGCGAAGACGGAGATGACGGGGCGGATGCGGCCGTGGTTGGTCGCCTGGCGCAGATGCTCGCACAGGTGGTGGTGGATCTCTTCGGGGGTGGTGGCGTCGCGGCGGTCCAGGACGCGGAGGCTGTTCCAGTAGAGGCGGCCGATGCAGCGCCGGGAGTTGCGCCAGGCGACGCGGGCACCGAAGGCGAGTTCGCTGGGAGTGTGGCGGTAGGTGCCCGCGTCGTCGATGGCGGCTCGAACCTGTTGGAGACGCCGGCTGAGCTGGATGGGCTGTCCGGGATGCTCGGTGTGGAACTGGCGCAGGAACTCCTCTGCCTCGTCCCGGTCGGCGACCGAACGTGTCTGCGGTCCCCAGGAGGTGGCATGGTGGGCAGGTATCGGGGTCGGGCGGGCTTCGGAGTTCACGGTTTCCTCGTAGGAGGCGGGGGTGCCGGGTGGGCTTCTTTCGGCCGTCAGCTGAGCCTGAGGGGCAGCGACTGCAGGGACCGGAATTCGAGGTTCGGGTTCCAGGTGGGCTCGCCGGCTGGCCGGATGCCCGGGAAGCGGGCGAACAGCGCCGTGAAGAACCACTTGAGCTGCAGGTTGGCGATCTGCCTGCCGAGGCATGAGTGGAGCCCGAGGCCGAACGACAGGTGCTTGCCGCTGTTGGGTCGGCCGAGATCGAAGGCGTCCGGCCGCTCGAACACGTCCGGGTCCCGGTTGGCCGCACCCAGGAACAGGGCGACGCTCTGCCCCGCCCCAATCCGTACGCCGCCCATGTCGATCTCCGTCGTCGCGACGCGCCAGGTGAACTGGTTCGACGCGTTGTAGCGGACGATCTCGTTCGCCGTGTTGTCGACGCACACCGGGTCCGCCATGAAGCGCGCGATCTGATCCGGGTTCCGGGCGAACGAAAGCATGCCGCTGCTGAGGGAGCCCGGTGTGGTGGGGGCGAACAACGCGATGAACAGAAGGACGAGTTGGTGCACGGTCTGCTCCGGCGTGGTCTCGGTCAGGTCGTCCCGGGTGGCTGCGAGGCGCGCGATCACCGTGTCCGGGACAACTTTCCCCCGCTTGCCCTGGACGAGTTCCAGTGCGTAGGCGTGCAGGTCCGTGAGCAGTTCGAGGAGACGTTTCAGCTCCACCGGCTGGTCCTGCGGCCCGGACCAGTACGTCATCAGCGTGTCCACGCACGGTATGACGATGGCCAGGTCGTCCTCCGGAACCCCGAAGGCGTGCACGGCCGAACGTACGGGGAGCTCGGCGGACAGCACGGAGACGGCGTCGATCTCCCGCGCACCTTCCGGGACCGAGGCGACCAGGTCGGCCGCGACGTGTCCGATGACCTGGCTGTAGTGCTCGTGAGCGGCACGGGTGAAACCCGGCTGGGTGGACCTGCGCAGCGCGTCGTGGAGCGGCGGGTCCGTGTACATCATGACATTCTTGGTGAACCGGTGGTAGATGCTGTCGGGCGGCAGCGGCCGGCCCGGGAACTTCGCGTCCAGTACCTCTTCCATCCGCTCGGCCTTGAGCCGGTGGTCCTTGAGCGCGGCGGCGCAGTCGGCGTACTTCATGACCGCCCAGGCGTTGAGCCCCTCGGACCAGTGGACCGGTTCGCGCAGCGCGAGGTCGGCGTAGACGGGGTAGGGGTCGGGAACGATGCCGGGGTCCGAGAGCGGGGAGGGTGTTGTCACCAAGTCTCCTTGTCGTGTCCGAAGGTCGGGATGCCGGTGGGGATGCCGGGCGGTCCGAGCACCTCGATTCCGTACTCGGCGGCGATGGCCGGCAGCCTTTCCAGGTCGAGCGGGGCGATCTCGTCCGACGGAATCTCCAGGGAAGAGGTAGGCCTGCCGAGAGAACGCGTGAAGCCGTCGAATCCTCCGGGCTCGGTGACATGGAGGAACCGGGCCTCGTCGGAGGCGACGAGGAACGTGTGCGGCACATGGCGGGGGCCGTAGACGAAGGATCCGGCTGCTGCCGAAATCACCTCGCCGGCCACCCAGAACGTCATCTCCCCGTCCAGGACGTACCACCACTCGTCGTCGTGGTGGTGAACGTGGAGCGGCGATCCGGAGCCGCGCCGGCCGAGGTGTTCGATGACCGAAGCCGCCCCGTTCATCTGGGCCGAGGGACCTTTGACCGTCGCCAGGAAGTCAAGAAACCACAGTGCTTCACCCTCGCCTTTGCGTAACGCGATCGGCGCGGTCCTGCGATCCTCCGACATGCGTGGTCCTTTCATCGTGGGACAAGCCTGACGGGCACGGCCGACGGCACCACGGATATCGTTGAATGGAATTCCACGTCGATGTGCTCGACGGGAATGATCTGGAAGTTCTTCAGGATTTCGGTCAGCATGACGATGCACTGCTGCTCGGCGAGCCGGTTTCCGACACAGTGGCGCGGGCCGGCGCCGAAGGGCAGGAAACTGTTGATGGTGTCGTGCTCTCCGCCGTCCGTCGAGAATCGGTCGGGGTTGAAGCGTTCCGCCTCGCGGAAAACACCCGGGTCCTTCCCGACGGCGTTCTTCATCCACATGACGACCGTGCCCGGCGGGATCTTCTCGCCCCTTTCCTCCAGAACCCGCTCGTTCGTGAACTTCGCACTGAAAGGGACCGGCGGGAACAGGCGCAGCGTCTCGTAGACGATGTTCCTGACGTAGGGGTCCTGGTTGAGGTCGCCGCCGTCCGGGGAGGCCGCCTCGATCGACTTCCGGGCCTTTTCCTGAACGTGCGTGTCCAGGGACAGCATGACCAGAGCCTGCGACAGCACGTAGGACATGGGATCCGCGCCGCCGAGGATGAGGGACATCATTTCCTCGACGCGGTCCTCGGGGGACCACGGCGCCTGCGTCACCCGATTGAGCAGGTCGTCCGGCCGTTCATGCGCGGGGCAGGAGGCGGGGACACGTTGCTCGCGCCGGCTCATCACTGCACCGAGGACGGCTGCGACCTGGCGGTACGCGGCCGTGACCCGGCGCAGCCGCCTCGGGAAGATCCACCTGACGAAGAAGGGGTGGAAGGCCCGGAAGCTGACCTCTTCCTCGATGGCGCCGAGTGCGCGGTGGTACTCGTGCAGATCCGCCTGGACATCCCATTCCTCGCCGAAGAGGTACGCGCTGAGGCAGTGCACGCTCCAGTCGCGCAGGTCGGACTGCAGTCCGTCGTACGACTCGTCGACATGCTTCCACTTGTCCACGTACCGGGTGGACACGTCCCTGAGTACATGCGCTCGCTCCGTGACGCTGCGATGCGTCAAGGCCGGTGACATCACCTGCCGGTGGCTCCGGTGGAGCTCACCCCCCTCCACGCCCATGAGACTTCGGGCCAGTACGGTCCGGTCGGCCCGGCGGTGCGAGTCGAGTTCCTTCTTGTGGAGATTGGGGGACACGTACGACAGCGACACGAACGGCGAGCTCCCCCAGGCCGAGTGAAGTCGCACGATCGGCCCGAACTCGTCATGCAGTGCCTGCAGGGTTTCGTGTCTCCCGCCATGGCCGTCGGCCAGTAGGTCGCCCATGTTCCCCAGAAGGAACGCGGGCTTCGGCCCCGGCAGGTGCCTCAGTGAGTGAAATCCGGTCAGACGGCTGGTCACGACGAGAATGAGGAGCGCGGCGAGGATCGCCGCTACGAGAACTGCGGTCCGGCTCGGCCGGCTGAGACCGAACCATAATCCGAGCGTTGCCGCCAGAAGAATGCTGACCACGCCTGCCGTGTAGATGGCTCGATAGAGCGAAAGTAACGGGCGTGCGCTTTTCATGCTCATGGGAATTTCCCTTCACGGCTTGCGCGAGCCTCCCGCCAACTCATCCGGCTGGTGCGGGGTGTGATCATAAGGGACCCTCGATGCCTCACCAATCTATGGAGCTGCTTACCGGCGCTGCAATAGGGGCCCGAGGGGATGGCCGGTTCCTGCTGAGGAATTCGATACGCGGAGCACTCTCGGCACTCCTCAGGCGTTCCAGGCAGCCGTCGGGCCAGCGCATACCTGACTGCGTACTCGGAAGCGCCCCGGCCCCGGAGGATGGTTTGTTCCTGGCCATGCGAATATGCCCTTGCATCAGGGAAACGACAAGATTTCCGCTCCAACGAAACCGGCGCGGCAGTGCGCGGAGGCGGTCATGGCGGAGCACCATGGAGAGGAGGGCGAAAGGCGTGACGACCGGGCAGGAATCCGACCATGGCGCGTGGACGGTTGCGGATCTACCTCGGGGCTGCCCCCGGGGTCGGAAAGACGTACGCCATGCTCGAGGAGGGACAGCGGCTTGCCGCGGTCGGCGCTGACGTGGTCGTCGGCTTCGTCGAGCCGCACAGGCGGCGCCCCACCGCTGCCCTTGCCGAGGGGCTGGAGATCCTTCCCCGACGCACCGTGGAGTACCGCGGGGCGACCTTCACCGAGATGGACATGGACGCGGTGCTCGCCCGCCGGCCGCAGGTCGCCCTGGTCGACGAACTGGCGCACACCAATGTGCCCGGCTCCCGCCATGCCAAGCGATGGCAGGACGTCGAGGAGCTTCTGGACGAGGGGATCGACGTCGTCACCACGCTCAATGTCCAGCACCTGGAGTCCCTGGGTGACGTGGTCCGGCAGATCACAGGTGTCCCGCAGCGCGAGACCCTCCCCGACGAGGTGGCACGCCGGGCGGACCAGATCGAGTTGGTCGACCTGCCGCCGGAGCTGCTGCGCCGCCGCATGCTGCACGGTGAGATCTATCCCTCGGACCGTATCGAGGCGGCCCTCACCCACTACTTCCGCGTCGGCAACCTCACGGCTCTGCGGGAACTCGCGCTGCTGTGGCTCGCCGACCGCGTCGAGGAGGGGCTGCAGCGCTACCGGGCGGAACACGGCATCACCGCGCCATGGGCGACGCGCGAGCGCATCATGGTCGCCCTGACCGGGGGCCCGGAGGGCGAGACCCTGATCCGCCGCGCCGCCCGGGTCACCGCCCGCATCCCCGGCAGCGAGCTGCTGGCGCTGCACGTCGTACCGAGCGACGGTCTCGTCCGTGGGGATCAGGCAGCCCTGGCGGCCCAGCGTGCCCTGATGGAGTCGCTGGGCGGCAGCTACCACCAGACCACCGGCGACGACATCCCCGACGCACTGCTCCGGTTCGCGGAAGCCGAGAGCGTGACGCAGATCGTGCTGGGTGCGAGCCGGCGGGGCAGACTCTCCACCTTCCTCCGCGGGGGCGTGGGGCACCGGACGATCCGGCGGTCCGGGCCCATCGACGTACTCGTCGTGACCCACGAGCACGCGGCCGGGATGCCCTCCGCCCTGCGGCTGCCACACCCGAGCCGCTCCACCGGGCCACGGCGCTTCTGGACGGCGATCGTGCTCGCGGCGATCACGCTCCCGGTACTGACCTTCCTGCTGGTCCTCTTGGGCGAGCACGTGGACCTCGCCCTCGCCCTGGTGCTCTACCTGCTGGCCGTCGTTGTGATCGCCCTGGTCGGAGGCCTCGTCCCTGCGCTGCTGGCGGCACTCGCCGCGGGGCTGCTCGCCGACTACTACTTCACCCCGCCGCTGCACTCGCTGCGCGTCGAGCACCTCGCCGACGTCCTCGCGCTCGTCGTGTACGTCGTTACGGCCGTCGTCGTCGGCATGGCCGCGGGCACGGCCGCGCGCCGCACGTATCAGGCGGTCCGCGCGAGCTCCGAGGCCCGGGCGCTGAGCCGGCTGGCCACCGCCATGATGCACGGCCAGGACCTGCCTGCCCTCCTCGAACAGGTACGGGAGGACTTCGGCCTGGAGGCGGTGAGCCTGTTGGAACGCGATACGGGGCATGCTGCCGAGCCCCGCTGGTACGTCGTCGCCAGCACCGGCGCGGATCCGCCGGAGCGCCCGTACGACGCCGATGTGGACAGCTCTGTCGGCGACGACCTCACCTTGGCCGCCCGAGGGCACTCGCTGAGCAGCGACGATCAGCGCGTACTGGGCGCGTGCGCGGCCCAGTTGGGTATGGCTTACTCCCACGGCCGGCTCGCTGCCCACGATGCCGAAAGCGGCCTGCGCGCTGAAGCCGAGCACACCAGGGCCTCGCTCCTCCTCACCGCGAGCCGCGATCTGCGGGGCCCACTACGCACAGCCGACGAAGCGCTGGATGGCCTCGGCGTCGGCGTCGGCACGGATATGAGGGAGAGCCGGGCCCTGTCCATAGCCCGGTCGTCGGTGCGGCGTGCGGTCCAGCTTGTCTCGGATCTCGACGAGCTGAGCCGCCTGCATGCTGGGGCACTGGATCTGTATCTGCGACCGGTTGATCTCGACGAGCTGCTGACTGCCGTTCTGGACGACCTGGGCCCCGGCGGCCATACGATCCAATGCAGCCTGCCGGAGCAGCTGCCCGACGTGATCGCCGACGCGGCCGTGCTCACTCGCGTGCTGACCGCTTTGGCGGCCGAGGCCCAGCGCCGCAGCCCGCCGGACCGGCCCGCGCGGCTGACAGGCAAGACCCGGGCTGGTCAGGTGGAGATCCATGTGACGGACGGCACCAACGACGCAGTGCAGGGCGCGGAACGCGGCACACATCCGAGTCGCACGCCGGACAGTCTGACCCTGCGGATGTGCCGTGACCTCACGGAGACGATGGGGGGCACCCTTGAAACCGCAGCCGTCGGCCCCGGCTTTGCCGTGACGCTCGCGCTTCCGGCGGCGGCATCCCGGCGGCCGATCACACCGTCTGCGCCTTCCCCGACGGGGGAGCAGTGACTCGCGTCAGCCACTGTCCGGTGGCGATTGCGTCGTTGGCCACCGCTTTGGTCATGACCGTGCGTACGGAAGTCACAGACCACCGATCATTCGAGGCCGGAGACCTTGAAGACCGTGAGAGCCGTCTCGCGGTCGATGCGCTGGGCCAGCCGTCGCAGGGCTGTCTCGCCGCACAGCAGAGTGCCGCGCTGGATCGACGTGCGGGTGTCCGTGTCGACGCGGCGCCACATCGCGGGATTGCGGACCAGGACGGTCGGATCGATCTCGACCTGGCCTCCCTCCGTGTCGCGGAGGACCATCCGCTGGGCCACCCCGTCGGACCACCTGACCGAGACGAGGGAGTCGGTGCGGACAGCGTGTTCCACCAGCAGTCCTCGGGCGCTCAGCAGACCGGGACCTACGGAGACCCTGGATGGCAGCAGGATCACAAACAGGAGGGCGGCCAGGCCGGTCCAGAGGGCGCCGCGGGTCGCGTCGAGCTCGCCGAAACCCGCGTCCATGGCGAGCAGGGCCGAGTACAGGAGGGACGCGACACCGATGGCCGAGCGCATCTCGCCGGCCCAGTGGATGTCGCGTGCGAGAGGCCCTCGAGGCTCCGCGCCGGCGTGAATTCCGGTCGCGGACTGCGCGAAACGTCGTCCCATGGGGGTGACGTTAGGGCCGGTACGGGCCTCGACACCGGACCCCGACGCACCGCTGATGTGATGGATACGGCATTTTGACGGGGCTCCGGTTCGAGGCCAACCCCCGTCGGTTCAGTGGCCTGGCGGGCCGGTGGTGACCGGCGCGCGATTCCACGGTGCGGGGGCAGGCGGTGGCTCGAACGGTCCGGCCCGGTTGGCCATGAGGATCAGCAGCGTCCCGACGACGAGCACGGTGATGACGGTGAGGGCGAGCCCGACGGGGTTGCGCGGGTTGTAGTAGTAGCGGTTCGTTCCCCACTTGCTCCGCTTGAAGACCGGTTCGTCGTCGTGATGCACAGGCTGCGTCCTAGCTCGCTCGGTTGACGGTATGGGGCGGCGTGCATTCCCCAGCGGCCATTCCGGTCAGGAGGCGCAGCCCACTGCCTTCTGGGCCGCGGGGAAGTACACGGTCATGAGACGGGTGAGGGCCTCACGGCGTTCGGGCACGTCGGAGGCCTTGATGGGCGGGTAGATCTCGACGACGAACTGGCTGGGTTTGCCCTCGTAAATGCACCGTGCGACCGCGACGGCCATGGAGTCGGCAACGCGGGCGGCGTCGCCGTAGGTGAGGGCAACCGCCGCGGCACGCTCGACGCCGGCCTCCCGGAGGGTCTGCTCGTCGGGCCGCGCGGAGATGAGCAGCTCCACGGGGGAGCGCGGATCCCGGTGCAGGGCGACGACCTCGGCGCCGTGCCCCTCGTGGCGCGACGGCAGGACGACCGTGACGGCCTCGCCGCACACGGCGTCGAGTTCCTGTGCCAGGCGGTGTGCGAGGCCGTCGTCACCACAAATGATCATGTGTGCGGAGCGCTGCCCGACTCGCGCTCGGAGCTGGAGGGTTGCGGACATGCGGTCAGAACCGCCCTGCTGTCACATCGGTGGCGACCGGCAGGGACAGGACCATGGTCAGTCCTCCGCCGGGGGTGTCCTCGGGTGTGAGCGTGCCGTCCATGGCCTCGGTGAGTCCCCTGGCCAGGGCGAGGCCGAGGCCGAGTCCGGCGGTGTTGTCGCGGTCGCCGAGGCGCTGGAAAGGTTCGAAGGCGCGCTCGCGGTCGTCGGCAGCGATTCCGGGGCCCCGGTCGGCGATCCTGATGTCGACCCGCCCGGCCAGGGCGCTGGCTGTCACCAGCACCGGGCGCTCCGCGGGTGCGTGGCGGACCGCGTTGCCGACGAGGTTGGCCAGCACCCGTTCCAGCAGCGGCGGGTCGGCCCGAAGCGCCGGTACCGATTCGAGGTTCTGCACATCGACGGCGGGCCCGCCATCGGGCGTCAGGTCCAGCGAGTCCAGCGCGGCCGGCAGGACTTCCTCCAGTGTGGTGGCCCGCAGGTCGAGCGCGAGGGCGCCGGCTTGGAGGCGGCTGAGATCGAGCAGGTTCTCCACCAGGCGGTTGAGCCGGTTCAGGGACACCTCGGCGGACGCCAGGAGTTCCGCGCGGTCCTCGGGGGAGAACTCGATCTCCTGGTTGCGCAGTGAGCTGACCGCGGCCAGTGCCCCTGCCAAGGGGGTCCGCAGGTCGTGGCTGACGGCCCGGAGCAGGGCGGTGCGCAGGCGGTCGGCGGCCTTGATCGGTTCGACCTCGGCGGCGGCCTCGGCCAGCCGGGCCCGCTCGACGGCCGCGCCGACGTGCGCGGCGAAGGCGGCCAGCACGCGGCGTTCGGAGGACGGCAGCGTACGGCCGCGCAGGACGAGGAAGGCCTCGGGGCCCGCCGCCACCACGAGGGCGGGGTCGGTCGCGCCGCCTGTGTCGCAGGCTTCGGGAGCCAGCTCGACGGTGTCCATGCCGAACGTTTCACGCGTACGTTCCAGCAGCGCCGGGATCGTCTGGTCGCCGCGGACGATGCTGCCGGCGAGGGACGACATCGTCTCCGCCTCGGCCGTGGCTCGAGCCGCACGGCGGGAGAGCCGCAGGGACCTGTCAGCCGCGGCGGCCACGGTGGCGGCGACGACGGCGAAGACCACGAGCGCCAGCACGCTGTCCGGGTCGCTCATGGTGAACTCGCCTATGGGCGGCATGAACCAGTAGTTGAGGAGCAGTGCGGCGGTCAGCGCCGCGATCAAGGCGGAGGGCACTCCGCCGATGCAGGCCACGCACACGACGGCCACCAGGAAGAGCAGCGCCTCGCTGGTGAGGTTCAGTGTGCCGCGCATGCGGTCGAGGCCGAGGGTGAGCAGCACCGGGAGTACCACCCCGGCCACGGGTCCGGCGATGAGCCGGGAGGTGGGGAGAGTACGGCGCCGGGACGGGAGCAGCCGGCCGTGGCCCGCCCGCTCGTGCGTGACCATGTGGACGTCGATGTCCTCGGACAGAGCCACGACGGTCTCGCCGATCCCGCGGCCGGTGAGGAAACGTTCCAGCCGACGGCGGCGGCTCGTACCGAGGACGAGCTGGGTGGCGTTCTCCGCCATCGCGAAGTCCACCAGTGCGGTGGGCACTTCGTCGCCGACGACGGAGTGGTAGCTGCCGCCCAGGTGCTCGACGAGGGCCCGCTGGCCGGCCAGAGCCGCGTGCGAGACCCCGGCGGCGAGCCCGTCGCTGCGCGCGATGTGCACGGCGAGCAGTTCACCGCCGGCGGACCGGTCGGCGATGCGTGCCGCGCGACGGATGAGGGTCTCGCCCTCGGGACCGCCGGTGAGGGCGACCACGACGCGTTCCCGGGTCTCCCAGACATCTCCGATGCCGTGCTCGGTACGGTACTTGTGGAGGGCCTCGTCCACCCTCCCGGCCAGCCACAGCAGGGCCAGCTCCCGCAGCGCGATGAGATTGCCGGGGCGGAAGTAGTTGGCGAGCGAGGCGTCGATCCGCTCCGGGGGATAGATGTTGCCGTGTGCCATGCGGCGGCGAAGGCCCTCGGGAGGTATGTCGACCAGCTCGACCTCATGGGCGCGGCGCACGAACTCGTCGGGCACCGTCTCGCGCTGCGGGACTCCGGTTATCTTCTCGACGACGTCGCTCAGCGACTCAAGGTGGTGAATGTTGAGCGTGGTGACGACATCGATCCCGGCGGAGAGGATGTCCTCGACGTCCTGCCACCGCTTCGGGTGCCGGCCGCCCCCAGGGACATTGGTATGGGCGAGTTCGTCGATCAGCACCACCTGCGGCCGCCTCGCCAGCAGCGCTTCACGGTCCAGCTCCGTGTACCGGCCGCCACGGTATTCCTGTTCGGCCGGCGTGAGGATCTCCAGGCCGTCGAGCTTCTCCTCGGTGTGCCGGCGCCGGTGGCACTCCACGAAACCGGCCACCACATCCGCGCCGCGGGCGGCCCGGCGGTGTGCCTCGTCGAGCATCCGGTACGTCTTGCCGACGCCGGGGGCCGCACCCAGAAAGACCTTGAGCCTCCCCGGCCGTACGGCAGGGTTTCCCGCGCCGGCCACCGGGCCCGCCTCGTGCGCGGTCGTCATGCTCAGAACTTCTCGGGGAAGAACAGCGCCAGGACCAGGTACCCGACCAGGCTGACCGCGACGATGATGCCCACGACAGTTTCCGTACTCACCGGTACCCGACTCCTCCGCACGTCCTCAACTTCACCAGCGAACATCAGCCAAGACCTGATGGAAACGGCCCTGACGCACTCCTGACGCGAGTCGACTGGGACTTTGACGGTGTATTGACGGCCGTTGCATCGATAGGGTGAAGGCGGTGTGCCGGGAAGCCTGGTCGGCGTCGCGTGACCGCATGGTCCGCGTCGACTCGGGTGGGGGCGGAATGCGCAGCGTCGGTACGGTCTTGTTCCTCGTGGTGCTGGCCACGGTCGTGGCCACGGGTGCCCGCCGCTGGCGAATCCCCGCGCCCTCACTGCTCGTTGTCGCCGGGCTCGTGGTCGCGCTGATACCGGGCACTCCGGAGATCCGGGTCAGTCCGGAGGCCATCGGCCTCATCGTTCTGCCGCCGTTGCTGTACGCCAGCGCCGAGGAACTGTCCTGGCGCGAACTGCGGCTGGTGTGGAAGCCGGTCAGCGTGCTCGCGGTCGGTCTGGTCTTGGCCTCGGCGGCCGCGGTGGGTCTGGTCGCGTCGCTGCTCACCCCGCTGACCTGGCAGATGGCGCTGGTCCTGGGGGCCGTCCTCGCGAGTACGGACCCGGTGGCGGTCACCGCGCTCGGCCGGCGCCTCGCCCTGCCTCCCCGCGTCCAGGTCCTCGTACAGGCCGAGAGCCTCTTCAACGACGCCACTTCGCTCGTCCTCTTCCGGGTCGCGATCGTCGTCGCGGCAGCCTCCGCCGGGGTGTCCTGGCAGGCGGCGGGCACCGAGTTCGCGCTGCTCGCCGGCGGCGGCATCCTCATCGGAGGTGCGGTCGCCGGGGTCGTTGCGCTGATGCGCCGTAGGACCGAGGATCCCGTGCTGGAGACCGTCATCGCCCTGGTGACCCCGTACGCTGCCTATGTACTGGCCGAGGCGGTGCACGCGTCGGGTGTGACCTCCGTCGTCGTGGCGGGGGTCGTGCTCGGAGGCCGGGCCGACCGGTTCACCAATGCCCGCATACGGATCCAGCTGCACGCCGTCAACGGCACCGTGGTCTTCCTGCTGGAGAGCGTCGTCTTCAGCCTGATCGGCCTCACCCTGCCCGGCCAGGTCGCCGCGCTGACCGCTGCCGACGGGCTCTGGCCGCTGTACGCGCTGGCGGTCGCCGCGACCTTGATCACCGTTCGCCTGCTGTGGGTCCTGCCCCTCTCGGCCGTCGTCCAGCGGAACGCGGGCGTACGTCCGTCCTGGCGCGTTCCGGCCGTGCTGACCTGGGCGGGCACGCGGGGTGTCGTTCCGCTGGCTGCGGCTCTGTCCATCCCCGTCGTGGCGGACGACGGCGCCCTGCTGGGCCAGCGCCCGCTCGTACTCGTACTCACCACGTCGGTAGTGGTGGCCACCCTTGTCGCCCAGGGCTTCACCCTGGCCGGCGTGGTCCGTCGCTCCGGAATCGCCCTCGAACCGGATCACACCGAGCGCGAGGAGGCCTCCGCCCGGTGCGCCCTTGCCGCAGCCGGCATCCGCCGCCTGGACGAGATGTCCGACCTCGAAGCCGTCCCGGACGTCGTGGCGGACCGGCTGCGGCGCAGCCTGCAGGCGCGCCTCGATCATGCCCACGACCGCTTGGAGGAAGCAGACCTGGCCGAATCGGCGGACCACGTCTATCGGCTGCTGCGTCGGGACCTGATCCGGGTGGAGGCCGTCGAGCTACAGCGCCTCTACGACGAACACCGGATCAGCGACTCCACTCGCCGACGGCTGCAGCGCACCTTGGACCTGGAGGAGGCCCGGCTTGATCTGGCGAGCTGAGGCACGTGGGCTGCTGCGATCCTGCGATTCCGGGGCTTCTCCTGGGGCAAGCACCGCATCCTCGCGTTCGTCCAGAGGTATGGATCAGATCCAGCCGTTGCGCCGGAAGGCGCGGTGGATGACGACGCAGGCCGCCGAGATCAGGCCAAGGACGAGGGGATAGCCGTATCGCCATTTCAGCTCGGGCATGTGGTCGAAGTTCATGCCGTACACGCCGCACACCATCGTCGGCACGGCAATGATCGCCGCCCATGCCGTGATCTTGCGCATGTCCTCGTTCTGCGCGACGGTCACCTGCGCGAGATGGGCCTGGAGGATCGAGTCGAGGAGTGCGTCGAAGGCCGTGACCTGGTCGGTGGCGCGGGACAGATGGTCGGCGACGTCACGGAAGTAGGGCTGGATGTCCGGGGCGATCGACGGTGACGGCTTGGTCGCGAGGGCCTGCAGTGGCCGCTCCAGCGGTGAGACGGCCCGCTTGAGCTCCATCAGCTCGCGTTTGAGCTGGTAGATGCGGCCCGCGTCGCCGTGGCCGGCGTGCTCGGTGAAGACGGCGGACTCGACCGCGTCGACATCGACCTCCATCGCGTCGGTCACGGCGAGGTAGTCGTCCACGACGTGCTCGGCTATGGCGTGCAGGACGGCGGAGGGCCCCTTGGCGAGCTGCTCGGGCGTAGCCTCCAGGGCCTCCCGCAGAGGACCCAGCGAACCGTGTCGGCCGCGCCGGACCGTGACGACGAAGTCGGGTCCGACGTAGGCCATGATTTCGCCGGTGTCCACGACCTCGCTGGTGGCCGTGAGTTCCTTGTGCTCGATGTACCGGACGGTCTTGAGGACCGTGAACAGCACGTCGTCGTACCGCACCACCTTCGGCCGATGGTGAGTGTGCGTCGCGTCCTGGACCGCCAGCGGATGCAGCCCGAACAGCTCGGCGACGCCGACCAGCTCCTCCGGGCCGGGTTCATGGAGCCCGATCCAAACGAAGCCGTCGCCCGTTTTGCGTACCCGCCGGATCGCTTCGTCGGCCAGGCAGTTCCCGGTCTGCCGCACGCCCTCCAGGTAGACCACGCAGTTGACCACGGCACTGCCGAGCGGAGACCGTGCGGGATGGCTGAGGTCCACGGTGCGCCGGTCGGTGCGGCGCACCACGCGGCGGAGACTGCGGATGAACGACACGGTGAGCTCCTTCGGCGGATCGGCAGCCAGTGTGCCGCAGCCGGTGGGGGCGGCGAGAGCCGGGCCCATCACTGGTCCGAAGCGTTCACCTGGCGGGTATACCCTGCTCGACGGCCCAGTTCCGCTGCATACGAAAGGAAGGTGAGATCCACGATGTGTGGTGAACCTCCCAGTCGAACGCCGCGGGACGCTGCCATGGCCGGACCCTAGCCGGATCCGCAGGCGGCGTCTGCGGCGTGCCCTCGTGCATCCCTACGCCTTCTATTTCCTGCCTGCGGAAGGACTCCGTCGTGTCCGAGCGTCGTCCCCTGCGTGCCCTGCGCGCGCTCAAGAAGCCGGCCAAGCGCCCTGCCGAGCCCCGCCCCATTGCCGAACAGTCCGGCACGGCCGTAGCGGCCGAGCGGCAATCGCCCCGTGGAAACAGCGTGATCACTGCCGCGCTGTACCACGACGGTGTGCGCACCAGCACGCATGACTCGCTCGCCGAGACATTCCAGAAGCTCCGCGAGGCGGAAGGGGGCATGGCATGGATCGGTCTGCACCGGCCGACCGAGGCCGAGCTGCTCTCCGTTGCCGAGGAGTTCGACCTGCATCCGCTCGCGGTCGAGGACGCGCTGGAGGCACATCAGCGGCCCAAGCTGGAACGCTACGGCGACACCCTGTTCGTCGTATTGCGTGCGGCCCGCTATCTGGATGACGCGGAGGAGGTCGATTTCGGCGAGCTGCACATCTTCGTCGGACCCGACTTCGTGATCACCGTTCGCCACGGAGCCGCCCCCGACCTGGCAGCGGTCCGACGCCGCATGGAGAACAGCTCGGATCTCCTCAAGCGAGGCCCCGAATCCGTCCTGTACGCGATCCTCGACGCGGTCGTCGACGGCTACGCGCCGGTCGTGGCCGGCGTGGAGAACGACGTCGACGAGATCGAAACCGAGGTCTTCAGCGGCGACCCGAAGGTCTCCCGCCGCATCTACGAGCTCTCCCGGGAGGTCGTGGAGTTCCAGCGCGCCACCAGACCGCTGACCAGGATCCTCGAAGGGTTGACCGCCGGGTTCGAGAAATACGGAATCGACGAGGAACTGCGTCGCTACCTGCGTGACGTCGCCGACCACGCCACGCACGTCACCGAACGCGTCGACAGCTTCCGCCTCGCTCTCCAGGACATCCTCGCGGTCAACGCCACCCTGGTCACCCAGCAGCAGAACGAGGAAATGAGGCAGCTGGCCCACGCCGGCCACGCCCAGAACGAAGAGATCAAGAAGATCTCGGCCTGGGCCGCCATCCTCTTCGCCCCGACCCTGGTGGGCACGATCTACGGCATGAACTTCGAAACCATGCCCGAACTCGGCTGGGCACTCGGGTATCCCTTCGCACTGGGGCTGATGGCCGCCGTGTGCCTCGGGCTCTATGTGATCTTCAAGCGCCGGGACTGGCTCTGAATCCAGGCGGCACCAACGCGGCGCGGTGATCGGTCGACCTTGCCTCCTCTGCCAGATCAGGGGAGCCAGTGGGGCTTAAGCGGCAACCGGGGTCGCCCGGACCTCGCGTGCCATGGCGCGACCGGTGACGTGGTGGACGTATTCACGGGTCAGCCGGAAGCCGGCCGTCCAGGCCAGTAGTCGGCTGGGCCGGTTGTCGCGTGAGCAGCACCAGCTCGCGGTGTGTCCCCGTGCCTGGATGTCGGCCGTCAGGCCGGCGACGCAGGCCAGTGCGGTGGGGGCCCCTCCCAGCGGTAGCTGGGGGAGTTCGCGGCGGCGATCGGGCACGGTGACGACCGCGATGTCCTCGTAGGCGCTGCCGAGGAAGTAGGTGCAGGCGACGGAGAGGACCCGACCCTTGGCGAACGCGGCCCAGCCGTGGCCGGAGGCGGCGAGGCCGCTGGGTCCGCCCCAACTGGCGTGAATCCAGCCGTTCTCGGAGTCCATCGCGGCCAGTGCCGGAACGTCTTGGGGAGTCAGCCGCCGCACTGTCACGCCACGCGGCTTGCTGGGGAGGGACACCGGTGCCTGAGGCTGGTGGACGTACAGCATCCGTTCCCAGGGGACGACGCGTTCGAATGCCGAGCCGAGCGACGGCCAGAACGGGGCGGGCGTCTCTACGTACCGGCCGGCGAACTGGGCCAGGGCGTCCTGGGTGAGCACGCCCGGATCGCCGCGCAGCAGCACGTGGTCCGCGCAGCTGACGGCGAGGACGCGAGGCCGGTCGGGGCGGTCGGCCCACCAGAGGCCGACGCCCGTGGTCAGTACATGCTCGGCGAGAGTCCCGGGACCGGGTGAGCCGGTGGGGAACCAACGGCTCAGGGCGGGGAGCTGCTGCGGGGAGATCTCGATCACGAATGTCTCCAGGTGGTGCACGGGTTCTCGGGCAGGGGGAGGGGGCGGCACAGGGCAAGAGGCCGCGCAGCTCCGGGCCGTGGCTCGCCTTCAGGCGTTGTGGCCGACGGGCGCAGGCACCAGCAGGTTGGTGAGAAGGTGCGTGTGAGGCCCCGTGCCTGCCCGGGGCGGGGGCAGGCACGGGACGGAAGCGGCCGCCCGTCTTGCGGGTGACTGTCGGCGGCCGCGGATTGCGAGCGGTGCGTCAGCGCACCGGCAGGTGAGCAGCGCGCGAGGCCGGGCGCACCGTATGCGGTGGCCGGTCGTCATGGAGCAGACCGCTGTTCACGTCATTCATCCAACTGCTTGGTGAGACAGGGATCAAGGAGGCCGGCCAGTCCTTGACACGGCTCTGATACCGGTATGACCGGTCCCGGCCACGACGGGTGATACCGATCACGGGCCACACAACCCGCCCCGCCGCCGCGGCTCACCCGCGGGGCAGTGTCACCTTCTCCTGGCCGCAGCCGATACGGCTGGACTCCGCCTCGACATAGGCGGGCAGCAGGTCGTGGACGAACGTGAAGTCCTGCTCCCCGAACCCGTCCTTCTGCTCCAGCATGAAGATCACGTCCCCGCTCTGGCACCGCGCCCGGTACACGGCCCGGCTGACGTTGAACGATCCGAACCCGTTGGTGCCCTTGAAGGACCAGCCGCCCTTGAGGAGGTCCTGGGAGAAGACCTCGGCCAGTGCCGGGTCCACGACCGTGGTCATCCGGACTGCGGCCCTGGGGTAGCGGCCGGCGGCCTCGCAGATCCGGGCGGCGCCGCCGTCGCCGCTGACCCGGGCACGTGACAGGCTCTCGCGGTAGGCAGCGGGGAGGGCGAGGCCCTTGATCCCGCAGAAGGCGTCCGGCTGTGTGTCCCGCCACGCGACGACGTCCTTCGGCAGGTCCGGCGACCGGTAGACCCCGGAGCAGCCCAGCTCGCGTATGACGCCGTTGGCCGCGTCCACCGCAGCGTGCGCCAGAGCGGCGCGGTCCTCCCGCTCGTACTCCGACGAGATGTCAAGGCCCGCCGGCCCCATGCCGACGTCGACCACCACCGGGCCCTCGAACTGGGCGGGCCTGCCGGTACAGGACTGGGGAAGCGCCAGCCAGGCGCGGGAGGAGGACGCCATGCCGGGCAGGCCTTCTCCGAGGGCCACCATGCCTGCCGCGAGGAACTCCTCGGGCCACTGCCGCCCGTCGCTTCCGTGGAGACCGTCCAGCTTGTGCACCCGTACGGTCAGCTGCCTTCTGGCCCTGTCGTCCTTGTAACTGGTGATGCGGCACTGGCCGTAGGACAGTCCTTGGCCGTGGGGGTCGGTCTGCAGCATCTGCTCCTCGACCTCGGTCCTGCGGTCGCCGAAGAGGGACGACATGGTCGAGTCGCTGAGGGAATCCCAGCAGGGGGCGGGGCCGAGCAGCGGCAGGGTGTCCGTACGCCAGGCGACGGCGCCGGCCCCGAGAAGGCCGCCGGCCAGGACGGCCGCGGCGGTGGCCCGGACGGTGCGGTTCCGCAGCAGCCGGCGCACCAACGAGGGCCGCGCGGGAGAGGGAACCGAGGGAACCAGGTCCTGCTCCTTGTCCGGCTGTCGGGCCGGGGTCGTTTCGCTGTCCACTGCCGGTGTCACGCTCTCTCCGTTGTCCGCCGCGCTGCCGCTGTTGTCTACGGTCACCGGTTCTCCCCTGCCTGGCACCCGATGCGCTTGCTCACGGACGCGGTGAAGTTCGCGAACACCTGCTGGTCGTCCGGGCGGCTTCGGCCCTTGAGGCCGGGCTCGACGTTCCCGTAGAACACGGTTCGCCGACCGTCACAGGTGGCCCGCACAAGTCCTTGGCCGTTGCCCTCGGGAAGCCCGTCGAACAGTGCGACCATGCGGGGCTCGGACGCCATCACGAACTGCGCCGCCGGCTCATCGGGCACTCCCCGGGAGCGCCACACCATCGAACAGGTCTGGAGCCGCTCACCGACCACGCCCACCTGCTGCTGATAGGCGGAGTCCTTTCCGAACTCGAAAGTCACCCCCGGAATCCTGCACAGGGGAGTGGAGGCCCTCTCGTCCTTCTCCGCGGTGACCACCATCGGCGAGGTCAGGCGCAGCGGCCTTCCGGGCTTGCAGCCCGCCTTCGACGCGGCGGTGCCGGCCGCGTCCAGCAGCATCCGGGCGACGTCCATCCGGTTTCCGATGGTGAAAGGCATGGCCTTCTTGCCCAGGTGGCCGTCGCCCCAGCTCTCGCTCCGGATCGTGACCGCGGACGGTCTGCCGTCCACATTGCAGGTCTCGGGCAGCACCAGCATGGCCCGATCGCCGCCGACCAGCCCGTTCAATCCGTCGGGCAACGGCGAGGCCGAACCGTGGAAGAAGTGGGCTATCCATGCGCGGCGCTCCTCGGCCGAGGCCGGGACGGGGCCGTACGCGAGGGTGACGCGCTCATCGAAGGTGAGCGGCTCGGTGGAGTCGTCATCGGCGACCGACGAGGCGACGGTGACCGTGCACGTGGCGGTCGGCCTGGTGGACGAGGGCGGCGCCGACTCGGTGGCCCGGCGCGCGGAGCCGGACTTGCCGAGCGCCTCATCACCGAGGAAGGACGGACCGCTGTCCTCCTGCCACGCTCCCCAGCAGTAGCTCGCGCGGAACGGCCAGCTGCCCGTCGCGCTCAATCCGTACAACCCCGCACCCGAGGCAAGAACCACCCCACCTGCAACAAGGGCGAAGAACCTTCCCCGTTGCCTGCCGCCGATGCCCATGACATTCCCCCTGGTGAACCACGTAGATCACAGCAAACGCACCGATGCTACGTCCGATGCCGATGGTGTTTACGACTCATTTACGACACCCCGATGCCCGCCATCAGCAGCGCGTCAGGAAGTGCGGGTTTGCCGTAAGAAGGGCGTCAACGTGGTGCGTTGGCACGCGGTGGTGATCGCAGACTGAGTGGCAGGGGGAAGCGGACGACCGTCCGTGATGCGAGGTTGGAGGGCGCGTGACGATCACCGCCGAGGCCACGCCCAGTCCGGACCGCGGGGGGTCGGGCTGGAGCCGGGACGCATCACGGACGGGCCGTCCCGTGCACTGCCGCGCGAGCCTCGCCGTAAGGATGCCGTCAAAGTCGCACCCACGGCCGTATGGACGTTGTCAACGCCTGCCGAGGCGGCCGAAAACCGATGTTCCCTCCGGTTATCCGTGCTCATAGGACGTACAACAGGAAGGCGGCACGACGATGCCCCGGGTGCTGGTGGTGGATGACGAACCGCAGCTTGCGCGGTTGCTGGTGATCAATCTGAAGGCGCGGAAGTACGACGTGGACTGCGCGCAGGACGGGGGTACGGCCCTGGCGGCCGTGGCGGCCTGCCGCCCGGACGTGGTCCTGCTGGACCTCGGACTGCCCGACATGGACGGGATCGAGGTGATCAAGCAACTGCGCGGATGGTCGAAGGTGCCCGTCCTGGTGGTCTCCGCCCGCCACGGCTCCGAGGAGAAGATCCAGGCCCTGGACGCAGGCGCCGACGACTACATCACCAAGCCCTTCAGCATGGACGAACTGCTGGCCCGGCTGGGAGCCGTCATCCGCCGCACGCCGACACAGGAGTCGGCCGCCGCGGACGAAGCGGTCGTGGAGACCGAGGAGTTCACCGTCGACCTGCTCGCGAAGAAGGCGAGGCGCAGAGGGAAGATCATCAGGCTCACGCCGACGGAATGGCATCTGCTGGAGGTCCTGATCCGCAACCGGGGCCGGCTCGTCAGCCAGCGGCGTCTGCTCCAGGAGGTGTGGGGTTCGTCCTACGGAACGCAGACCAACTACCTGCGGGTGTACATGGCTCACCTCAGGCGGAAGTTGGAAGCGGACCCGTCACACCCGCGTCATCTGATCACTGCCCCCGGCATGGGGTACCGCTTCGAGGCGTGAGCGCGGCGGAGCCGACGGACAGGGGGCGCCGTCAAGACCCCGTCAATTCTGCGTCTCCCCGCGTATGAAGACCATCAACGTGCCTGGTGGGTCGAACTGTTGAGCCAGATGCTGGCGTGCACGCAGGGCCGTACGAACGGCCCGGGTGTGAGCTGGAGCGCGAGTGACGATCACCGCCGGTACCGAACAGACCCAGGGAGCGGGGGCTCCGGAGACTGTCACGCAGAGCCCCGCACCGGACGCCCGTCGCGTGAGCGTCCCACGTTCGCCGTCCGGAGGGGAGCTGGGAGGAGGGCCGCCGGGACCACGGCCTCCCACCATGATCGCCCGGGCGGCTCGCCTCCTCGCCGACCGCTACTGGGCCACCTTGCCCGGCCGGCTGCGCCTCGCTCGCGCGGCGTGCATGCTGCTCGTCGCCGGGCTGCTGATCCTGCTCGCGGTCGCGGCGACGGGCGCCACCACCGCTTGGGAAGAAACGGCCCAGCGCGACGCGCCCCGTACCGTTTCCGCGAGCCGGCTCAATCTCGCGCTCAACGACATGGACGCGCAGACGGCCAACATCCTGCTCTCCAGTGGTGATTCCGGTACCGGCAAGGGGCGCCTGGAAGAGTCGTACGCCAAGGCGAGCGGCTTCTACGGAGAGGCGCAGGAGACCATCAGCCGCTCCCTGCGTACGCTCGCCGCCGCCTCGGAAGGCGACCCGGCCACCGAGGCGACCGTCGTGCGGCTCACCGATGGCTTCGCGCACTACCAGGAGCTGATCGGGCGGGCACTGGAGAACGACAGCCGGCCCGGCGGCAAGGACGCCGCCCGCGAGGACTACCGGACCGCGACCGACCTCCTCACGGGTCGGCTGCTCCCGGAGGCGCGCAAGCTCGTTGACGCCAACAATGCGGTGTACGAACGGCAGTACGCCGCAGCGCGAGGCGACCTCGACGTGCAGCGGACCGCCGAAGCCGTCCTCGGCGTGCTGCTGATCGCCGCGCTGGTACTGCTCCAGATCCACCTCGCGCGCCGGTTCCACCGGGTCTTCAACCCTGGACTTATCGCCGCCACCCTCTGCGCTGTGGTCGCGGTCGTGTGCGGCGCCCAGCTGCTCACGATCACCTACGACCGGATGAAGGTCGCCCGCCGCGACTCCTTCGACTCCGTCATCGCGCTGTCACGGTCCAAAGCGATCGGTTACGACTCCAACGCCGACGAGAGCCGCTACCTCCTGGACCCCGACCGCCGCCCCGCGTACGAGCTCTCCTTCCTCGACAAGTCGCATCAGCTGTACGGGATTCAGGGCGCCGGACTCGATACGTACGACCGGAAGCTCGCCGACACGTGGGCCACGTACCTGAACAACCACGAGGACAAACGGTTCACCGGCGAGTACCGGCGCGAACTGGACAACATCACCTTCGCGGGCGAGCGGGAGGCCGCCCAGAAGACCGTCGAGGCGTACGCCGTCTACCAGCGCGACGACCGGACCTTCCGGCGGCTGGTGGCCGAGGGCAAGCAGCAGGAGGCCACGGTCTTCTGCATCGGCTGGGCATCTGACACCTCGAACGCCCACTTCGGGGAGTGGATGAAGGCTCTGGACCAGGTCACCGCCGTCAACCAGAGGCACTTCGATCTCGCTGTCCGGGAGGGCCGAGGGGCACTGACCACGCAGGGCCCGATGGCCGGCGCGTCGCTGCTGCTCACGGCCGGGTCGACGGTGCTGGGGCTGCGGCGCCGGCTGGCCGAGTTCCGGTGAGAGGGGCCGGCGAGCAGTACGGACGCGGGCAGGGGAGGGGAGATCGGCGTGCTTGATGTCCGCTTATACAAGGGCCGCCAGCCGGCCGGGGTGTTCCTCGATCACGAGGTGGCCGGCGTCCGGGATGACGTGCAGGTCGGTGCCGAGCATCGTGCGGACCGCCGGGGCGAGCCGTCGCGGTGGCAGGAAGGTGTCGTGCGCTCCCGTGATGACCAGCCGGGGAACGGCCCGCCCAGGGAGGTCTGCCACCCCAGGAGCTCCACTCGAGCGGGAGTGGCGTGCGACCAGCGTCATCCACTCCACCAGCTCTTCGCGGGGCTGGTGGCCGGGTGAGAGCATGGCCCGCAGGAGCCGGGTGCTGCGTGCCGGAGTCGGCCGGACGAACCAGGCGGCGGAGACGGCGAGCAGCCCGGGTGTGAGGCGCAGCCGGCCCAGTCCGCCGGGGGAGACTAGGACGAGCCGGTCGATGCGCGGTGACGGGCTGGACAGGGCGATGGCGGCACCGAAGGAATGCCCGACCACCACCACGGGCCCGGTCGCGGCAGCAGCGTCGAGGACCTCGCTCAGCCATGTGCCGTACCACGACAGGCGGCCGCCGGAGATCCCGCGGTCCCCGGAGCTGAGGCCGGGCTGTCCGGGGATGTCCGGCAGGAGGAGCCGGTGGCCGGCCGTGACAAGGGCGGTGGCCAGGGGCAGGGATGCGGCCGCGTTGAAGTTCGTACCCGGCACGAAGACCACCGTGGTCGGGCCGGAGCCGGCGCTCACCAGGTGGGTCTCTGCTCCGTTGGCGGTCACAACGGTCCGCTCGTGCGGCACCGGCCATGCGTCGAGCCGGCTGGTGCACCAGCGGCGGATCTGCTCCCGGCCCGGCGTGCTGCGGTAGATGGAGTCCACGCGGCGAGTATCGCCCCTCAACCCGCAGCCACTCTTCCGGCTGCCGCCGGTGTGCCGACGGCGTAGTGGGCGTACTCCCGCTCGGGACGGAAGCCGGCGGTCCAGGCGAGCAGGCGGCCGGGGCGGTTGCTCGCAGAGCAGGTCCAGCTGGGCGTGTGACCGCGGGCCGCTATGTCCGAGCACAGGGCGCTGACGCAGTCGAGAGCCAGGTACTGCAGGCGCGGGTCGGGCACGGTGACGCAGGCGACGTCCTCGTAGGCGGTGCCGAGGAAGTAGGTGCAGGCCATGGTCACGATGCGGTCGCCCTGGAAGGCGGCCCAGGCGTAGCCCGAGCGGGCGAGGGCGTCCGGACCGCCCCAGGTGCGGTGGATCCAGCTCATCGCGGGCGGAGGGTGGTGAGCGCGCGAGCGTCCCGCGCGTTCAGCCTCCGTACGGTCACACCCCTGGGCGGCCGGGTGGCGGGCACGGGACAGCGCTTGACGTACACCATGCGCTGCCACGGCACGACCCGGTCGAACGCGGCCCCGATCAGCGGAAGGAAGCGGCCCGGAGCCTCGATGGAGCGGTCCGCGAAGACCCTGAGATCCGTCGACGTCAGGGCCTGCGGGTCTCCGCGCAGGAGTACGTGGTCCCCGCATTCGGCGGCGATCACGCGCGGCTGGATGACGCGGTCCACCCACCAGCGGCCGGCCTCGGTGGTCAGCACGTGCTCGATCAGGGCGGTCGAGCCCGGGGCCCCGGTGGGGAACCAGCGGACGAGGGCCGGGAGTCGGTGGGACGGCAAGTTGATCACGAGGCTTCCTTGTCGGGACATGGAGGCGGGGCGGCCCTGTTCGGAGGGCCGCCTCGCGGAATGGGCTGATGGCTAGCAGGAGGGCTTGCTGCCGTGGTTGGAGCCCTTCTTGCGGCGGGCCCTCTTCTTCCGTGCGCGCTTGGACATGGACGGGTATCCCTTCAGGCGGTGTGGCCGACGAGGAGGTCGGCGAGCTTGTTGAGGCGCTTGATCGTGCGGTCCTCGGTGGCGGCGGCGGCCGGGGCGACGCGTTCGTCGCGGTCGTAATAGGCGCCGTTGACGATCTCGGTGGCGGGGTCGCAGAGGCGTACGACGTGCTGGGCGCCCTCGGCGGCGGATTCGCCTTCGTTGCCATAGAGGGGGAGCAGGCCGGTCTCGCAGACACCGGGGTGGACGGACACGGCGGTGACACGCGGGTCGGAGGCGAAGACGGTCAGCGCCAGCTGCGACTGCGCGTAGACGGCGAGCCGCGAGTAACGGCGCTCCCGGTTCGGGTCGCTCCACTGGATGGCGGCCGTGCGGTGGAGCGAGGAGGAGACGTTGACGACGCGCCCGCCCGGGTCGCTGGTGAGGGAGGGTTCCAGGAGGTTGGTGAGGAGGTAGTGCGCGAGGAAGTTGACCTGGAAGGCGGTCTCGTTGCCGTCGACGGTGAGGGTGTGACGCTCGGGGGCGGCGATGGCCGCGTTGTTGACGAGAACGTCGAGGCGCGGGTGTTCCCGTACGACCGCGTGCGCCAGGTTCTCGACCTCCTCCAGACGGACGAAGTCGGCTGCGAGCGGGCGCAGCAGGGCGCTGTCGATGCCCTCGGTGGTCACCAGACGGTCGGCCGCGGCCTGGGCCTCCTCGGGGATGCGGCCATGGAGGAGGACGACCGCGCCGCGCTGGGCGAGCAGGCGAGCGGTCTCGTAGCCGATGCCGGCGGTGGCGCCGGTGACGAGGACGGTACGTCCGGACAGGGATGAAGACATGTCGGATTCCTGGAAGCAGGCATGACTGACGCGCCCGGCGCCCCCGGCGTTGGGCAGGGGGCGAGGGCTCAGGTCATGCGGTGAAGGGGAGGACGCGTACGAAGCCCTGGCCGGAGTCCTTCAGGACACCGGTGGCAGGTACGCGGAGGACGCGCGGCCGATGTCAGAGGGCCGGGCGGACAGCGGGCGCCGTCGGCTGCACCTGATTCGGTGGCCGATCGTCGTAGCGCGGACCGCTGTTCATGACTCCATCCCAGCGCATCACGGATGCCGGGGCAAGATCCTGAACGGGACTTTGACGGCCTTCTGATGTAGGTCGGGTGACCGTGCGAATTCAGTCTTCGCGCAGGTCATCAAGGCCGCGTCAGAGATCGACGACCGCGCGGAAGGAATGCGTAAAGGAGCGTTGTCACGGACGTCGGCCGGGAACAGACTGGCGGAGCGACGGAGCCGGTGACGGTCCGGTGGCACGCGGCTGGAGGTCGGTGACCTGAACACCGCCGAAGATGCGCATGGTCCGGCCGTGGGGGTACGGGCCGATGCGACCGCGCGCTGGTCAACGTCGCACAACACATGAGCCGTCCAGCTTCCGGTGTGGGGATACCGAGCTGGGCGGCTCGCGTGTTTCGGTCGTCAACGAGCACGCGGGCAGGCATCCCTCCCGGCAAGTAGTTGCTAACATGGAAAATAGATGCCGAGTGGGCAGGTTCAAGGCTGCTCGGCGACGACGGGAGGGGTGTGCCATGTCTGAACAGGCCAATGCGGTCGCATCGTTGAAGGGGACTGCGCGGATCGAGGCGACCGCGCGGGGGCGAAGCGGCTGGTACGTCGGCTGTCTCTGGCTGTTCGCCGTGTGGCAGCTCGCTCTCGTCCCGGCGGTGCTGATGTGGCACGGGCGGACGGGGACGCTCGTCAGCACGTTGGCGAACGCCGTTGTGGTCATGGGGTTGTCCGTGTTCGCCACGAGGCAGCCCGTGGTCCCGCGCGGCTACGGCAGCAGGCATCTCAGGGTGATCGGCGCCTGGGCGGTTGCCTACGTCCTGACGCTCGTGCTCGGCTTCACCGTCTTCCTGGACAGTGTCGCCTTCGTGGTCGTGGCCGCTGTCGCCTGCGCGCTGCCGGCCGCTGCGGCGGCCTGGCGTGAGGCGCGCGCCGTATGACGCCGGAAGTCTCGGTGGGTGGCAGTCAGGGCCCTCATCCGCGACACGGACTCGCACCCCTTCTCGCATCGGCCGTGCGTCTGTCGATCGTCGCGGCTCTCGCTCCTGTGGAGAAGGCCGAGTTCGCCTATGTGCGGGACCTCGTGGAGATCACGGACTCTGCACTGTCGAAACAGGTCTCGCGCCTTGAAGAAGCGGGCTGGGTGACGGTGGAGAAGGGGCAGGTCGGGCGTCGGCCCCGGACCTGGCTGTCTCTGACCGAGGAGGGGATGACCACCTATCGGCGTCACCTCGCCGCCCTCACGGCCATCGCGGGCCTTCTAAGTTGATGCGGGGGGATCGCCGGCCACAGGATGTGACCGGCGATCATCGGGCCTGGTCCGCAGGCCGGTTCAGGTGACCGCCGACGTCGGGAGGTCCGCTGTGACCGGCGGTGCGCCGCCCGCTATGGGGAGGGTGATGACCATGGTGAGGCCACCGCCCGGGGTGTCCTCAGCGGTGAGCGTGCCGCCGATGGCCTCGGTGAAGCCGCGGGCGACCGCGAGGCCAAGGCCCACGCCCGCGCCTCGCGGGGCGTCGCCGTGGCGCTGGAAGGGCTCGAAGATCCGGTCCTTGGCCTCGTCCGGGACGCCGGGGCCACGGTCCACGACGCGCAGTTCCACGCGCTCGTGCAGGGCGCTGGCCGTGACGTTGACGGGCTGGCCGGCGGGGCTGTACTTGACGGCGTTCTCGACGATGTTGGCGACGGCCCGCTCCAGGAGGCCGCGGTCGACGGCGATCATCGGGAGCGTCTCGGGGATGTCGAGGTCGACACTGTCCTCCGGGACGCCGCCCAGCGCCATGGGTACGACCTCGTCGAGGTCGGTCTCCCGGATGAGGGGGACGACGGTGCCGGTGTTGAGGCGGGACATGTCGAGGAGGTTCCCGATCAGGGCGGCGAGGCGGTCGGCGCCGTCCTCGATGCCTTCGAGGAGTTCGGCCTTGTCGTCCTCGGACCATTCGACGTCGTCGGAGCGGAGCGAGCTGACTGATGCCTTGATGCCGGCGAGCGGGGTGCGCAGGTCGTGGCTGACTGCGGCGAGCAGCGCGGTGCGGATGCGGTTGGCCTCGGCGAGTTCGCGGGCCTTGCCGGCTTCGTCGACCAGGCGCTGGCGGTCGAGTACGACGGCTGCCTGGGCGGCGAAGGCGCCGAGGACGCGGCGGTCCTCGGCGGGCAGTACCCGGCCGGTGAGGGCGAGTGCCATGTTGTCGCCTATGGGCAGGTCCACGTCCGCGTCCTCGGGACGGGCGACAGGGTGGAGGCCGACGGCTGAGGCGGTGCTCCAGGGATCGACCTCACTGCTCCGTTCGAGGAGTACGACCGACTGCATGGCGAAGGTCTCTCGCAGGCGCTCGAGGAGGGCCTCGAGGGAGTCCTCGC
Source organism: Streptomyces sp. NPDC030021 (assembly GCF_055574035.1). Taxonomy (NCBI): domain Bacteria; kingdom Bacillati; phylum Actinomycetota; class Actinomycetes; order Kitasatosporales; family Streptomycetaceae; genus Streptomyces; species Streptomyces sp. NPDC030021. The sequence goes on along the minus strand of NZ_JBVIAH010000027.1, from coordinate 9,175 downwards.
CGCGCAGGACGCTCCCGGCGAGGAAGGAGAGGATCTCGGACTCGGCGCGCAGCCGGGCGGCCTGATGGGTCCGCCGGGCGGCCAGGTCGACCACGGAGGCCACCGACACGGCGACGCCGACGAAGATCGCGATGGCGACGATGTTCTTCGGGTCGGAGATGGTGAACTCGTGCAGCGGCGGGGTGAAGAAGTAGTTCAGGAGCAGCGACCCGAAGGCCGCCGAGGCCAGGGCGGGCAGCAAGCCTCCCAGGAGGGCCGCCGCCACCGTGAAGGTGAGGAACAGCAGCATGTCGTTGGCGAGCCCGAGGTCGGGAAGGACCTGGTTCAGCAGAATGGTGAGGAGCGCGGGTCCGGCGATACCGGTCAGCCAACCCCAGATGATGCGGGACCGGCCGAGACGGGCACCGCGGGCGATAGGCAGGCCGCGGCCCTTGGCGGCCTCGTCGTGGGTGACGATGTGGACGTCGAGATCGGGCCCGGATTCACGGGCGACCGTGGCACTCACGCCCGGCCCGAACACGTACTGCCAGGATCGCCTGCGGCTGACACCGAGCACGATCTGGGTGGCGTTGCACCCGCGGGCGAACTCCAGCAGCGCGTCGGCGACGCTGTCGCCTATGACGTGGTGGAATGTGCCGCCCAGGTCCTCGACCAGGGTGCGCTGGACGGCCAGCTCCTTGGGCGAGGCGGAGGTCAGGCCGTCGCTGCGGGCGATGTAGACGGCGAGGACCTCGCCGCCCGCGCCCTTCTCGGCGAGGCGGGCGGCGCGGCGGATCAGCTGACGCCCCTCCGGTCCGCCGGTAAGACCGACGACGATGCGTTCGCGGGCCTGCCAGGTGGAACGGATGTTGTGCTCGCCCCGGTACTCCTGGAGATACTCGTCGACCCGGTCGGCGACCCACAGCAGCGCCAGCTCGCGCAGGGCAGTGAGGTTGCCGGGGCGGAAGTAGTTGGACAGGGCCGCGTCGACCTTGTCGGGCTTGTAGACGTTGCCGTGGGCCATGCGACGGCGCAGGGCCTGCGGGGACATGTCGACGAGCTCGATCTGGTCGGCGCGGCGCGCGACCTCGTCGGGGACCGTCTCCCGTTGCCGTACCCCGGTGATCGTCTCGACCACGTCACCCAGCGATTCGAGGTGCTGGATGTTGACCGTCGAGACGACGTCGATGCCCGCCTGGAGGAGTTCCTCGACGTCCTGCCAGCGCTTGGCGTTGCGCGAGCCCGGTACGTTGGTGTGGGCCAGCTCGTCCACCAGAGCCACAGCGGGGCGCCGCGCGAGGATCGCGTCCACGTCCATCTCGGTGAAAGTGCTGCCCCGGTACTCGATCTCGCGCCGCTCGATGAGTTCCAGGCCGTGCAGCATCACCTCGGTGCGCGGACGGTTGTGGTGCTCGACGAAGCCGACGACGCAGTCGGTGCCCCGCTCGATCCGGCGGTGCGCCTCGGAGAGCATCGCGTACGTCTTGCCGACGCCCGGCGCTGCGCCGAGGTAGATGCGGAGCTTGCCGCGTCCCATGTTCCGACTCTTCATTCTCTGCTGGCGACGGGGTCCGTGCCGTGGATCGGGTGGGTGATCAGGGTTCGAAGCGGTATCCCATGCCCGGTTCGGTGATCAGATAGCGCGGATGCGAGGGGTCCGGTTCCAGTTTGCGCCGTAGCTGGGCCATGTATACACGCAGGTAATTGGTGTTCTCCCCGTAGGTCGGACCCCAGACCTCCAGCAGGAGCCGTCCCTGTGTGATCAGCCGGCCCGGATGGGTGATGAGGATTTCCAGCAGGTGCCACTCGGTCGGGGTCAGCCGTACGATGCGCTCGCCCCGGCGTACCTTCTTCGCGACCAGGTCGACGGTGAACTCGTCGGTCGTGACCACGGCGACTTCGTCGGCCTGGGAAGCCGCGGGCACTTCATTTCGACGGGCGGCTGCCCGCAGGCGGGCCAGGAGCTCGTCCATGCTGAACGGTTTCGTCACGTAATCGTCGGCGCCGGCGTCCAGGGCCCGGATCTTGTCCTCCGAAGTGTGGCGCGCGGACAGGACCAGGATGGGGACCTTGCTCCAGCCGCGGACACTCTTGATGACGTCGACGCCGTCCATGTCGGGCAGCCCGAGGTCCAGCACTATGACGTCCGGCTTGCGGGCCGCCGCGAGCCGCAGGGCCGAGGCGCCGTCGGAGGCCTCTTCGACCTCGAATTTGCGCGCCTGGAGATTGATCTTCAGCGCGCGGACGAGCTGAGGGTCGTCCTCCACCACCAGCACCCGGGTCATCGGTGTGCAGCCTTTCCTTCGTAACGGGCACGGTGAGAGCCGACGGGGCGCTGGGGGGCACCTCCCAGCAATAGCTGGGGGAGCTCCGCGCCCCGCCGGCTCTCAGTCCGTGCGATGTGGAGCTCAGCTCTTGGACAGCGCCTTCAGGGCGATGTTGAGCTCCAGGACATTGACGCGCGGCTCTCCCATGAAGCCGAGGGTCCGGCCCTGGGTGTGGTCGGCGACGAGCTTCTCGACCTGCTTGACGTCGAGCTTGTTCTGCTCGGCGACCCGGTGGACCTGGAGCTTGGCGTACGCGGGGGAGATGTTCGGGTCGAGGCCGGAGCCGGAGGAGGTGACGGCGTCGGCCGGCACGTCCGCGGGCTTGGCCTGGTACGAGGGGGTGGAGTTGTCCGCTACGACCGCGTCCTTGGCGGCGACGACCTGGGCGCAGAGCGTGCCTTCCTCCGCGTCCTTCGGGCAGATGCCGCCCACGGCACCGTTGTCGGCGGAGCGGTTGGTGGCGCCGGAGAGGATCAGCGAGTACTGCGTGTTGACGCTGTTGCTGCCCAGTCCGTTGGAGGGGCGGGGCTGGAACCACTTGAGGTCCGGCTTCGCGGCCTCTTCGTCGTCGTTCGGGTCGTTCTTCGGCAGGTTGTAGGTCTGCCCGATGAGGGAAGAGCCCACGACCTGGCCGCTCTTGTCCTTGATCTCGGAGCCGTTGGCCTTGTCGTTGAACAGGGCCTGGACGATCCCGGTGACGGCGAGCGGGTAGATGACCCCGCAGATCACGGTCAGAACGAGAAGTGCGCGGAGACCCGCACCGATCAGGCGCAGGGTGCTGGATACGGAATTGTTCATGGCAGATCAGCCGATTCCGGGGATGAGGGAGATGAGCAGGTCGATGATCTTGATGCCGATGAACGGGGCGATCAGGCCGCCCACGCCGTACAGTCCGATGTTGCGGCGGAGCATCTTGTCGGCGCTGGTCGGCTTGTACTGGACGCCCTTGAGGGCGAGCGGGACCAGCGCGATGATGATCAGTGCGTTGAAGATGACGGCGGACAGGATCGCCGACTCGGGCGAGGACAGGCCCATGATGTTGAGCTTGTCGAGGCCCGGGTAGACCACGGCGAACATGGCCGGGATGATCGCGAAGTACTTCGCCACGTCGTTGGCGATGGAGAACGTGGTGAGGGCACCCCGCGTGATCAGCAACTGCTTGCCGATCTCGACGATCTCGATGAGCTTGGTGGGGTTGGAGTCCAGGTCCACCATGTTCCCGGCCTCCTTGGCGGCCGAGGTACCCGTGTTCATCGCCACGCCCACATCGGCCTGCGCGAGCGCCGGGGCGTCGTTCGTACCGTCGCCGGTCATCGCGACGAGCTTGCCGCCGGCCTGCTCCCGCTTGATGAGGGCCATCTTGTCCTCGGGAGTGGCCTCGGCGAGGAAGTCGTCGACACCCGCCTCCTCGGCGATGGCCTTCGCGGTCAGCGGGTTGTCACCCGTGATCATGACCGTCTTGATGCCCATGCGGCGCAGTTCCTCGAACCGCTCCCGCATGCCCTCCTTGACCACGTCCTTGAGGTGAATCACGCCCAGCACCCGGGCGCCCTTGTCATCCTTGACGGCGACGAGCAGCGGCGTACCGCCGGCCTCCGAGATCTTGTTGGCGAGGATGTCTGCGTCGTCGGAGACCTGGCCACCCTGCTCCCGGACCCAGGTGATGACGGATCCTGCCGCGCCCTTGCGGGTCTGCTTGCCGTCCACGTCCACGCCCGACATCCGGGTCTGGGCGGTGAAGGCGATCCACTCGGCCTGCGACAGCTCGCCCTGGTGGCGCTCGCGCAGACCGTACTTCTCCTTCGCCAGAACAACGATGGAGCGGCCCTCGGGGGTCTCGTCCGCGAGGGAGGACAGCTGGGCGGCGTCGGCCAGTTCCGCCTCCGTGGTGCCCTTGACGGGCACGAACTCTGAGGCTTGGCGGTTGCCGAGGGTGATGGTGCCGGTCTTGTCGAGCAGGAGCGTCGAGACGTCGCCCGCGGCTTCCACCGCACGACCGCTCATCGCGAGGACGTTGCGCTGGACGAGCCGGTCCATGCCCGCGATGCCGATAGCGGACAGCAGGGCGCCGATGGTGGTGGGAATGAGGCAGACCAGCAGGGCGGTGAGCACGATCATCGACTGCTCGGCGCCCGCGTAGATCGCGAACGGCTGCAGGGTCACCACGGCCAGCAGGAAGACGATGGTGAGGGACGCCAGCAGGATGTTGAGGGCGATCTCGTTGGGCGTCTTCTGCCGTGCGGCGCCCTCGACGAGGGCGATCATGCGGTCGATGAAGGTCTCGCCGGGCTTCGTCGTGATCTTGATGACGATCCGGTCCGACAGGACCTTCGTGCCGCCGGTGACCGCACTGCGGTCGCCGCCGGACTCCCGGATAACGGGGGCGGACTCACCCGTGATGGCTGACTCGTCCACCGAGGCGACGCCTTCGACGACGTCGCCGTCGCCGGGGATGATGTCGCCGGCCTCGCAGACCACCAGGTCGCCGATACGGAGCTCCGCGCCGGGCACCTGCTCCTCGCCCTTGCCGTCCTGGGTCAGACGGCGGGCGACGGAGTCGGTCTTGGCCTTGCGCAGGGTGTCCGCCTGGGCCTTGCCGCGGCCCTCGGCGACGGCCTCGGCCAGGTTGGCGAAGATCGTGGTCAGCCACAGCCAGGCGGTGATCGCCCAGCCGAACCAGTTCGTCGGGTCCTTGACCGCGAGGACGGTGGTGACCACCGAGCCGATCAGGACGACGAACATGACCGGCGACTTGATCATGATCCTGGGGTCGAGCTTGCGGATCGCGTCGGGGAAGGACTTCAGCAGCTGCTTCGGGTCGAAGAGGCCGCCGCCCACGCGCCCGCCGCCCGGCTTGTGGCCGGTGGGCACGTCCTGGTGCGGAGCCCTTGTGGGTGTGGCGGTGCTCATGATGCGAGCCCTTCGGCGAGCGGACCCAGTGCCAGGGCCGGGAAGTAGGTCAGACCGGTGACGATGAGGATCGTGCCGACGAGCAGGCCGGTGTAGAGCGGCTTGTCGGTGCGCAGCGTGCCCGCGGTCTCGGGAACGGGCTTCTGCTCGGCGAGGGAGCCGGCCAGGGCCAGGACGAACACCATGGGCAGGAAGCGGCCGAGCAGCATGGCGATGCCGATGGTGCTGTTGAACCACTGCGTGTCGGCGTTCAGGCCGGCGAAGGCCGAGCCGTTGTTGTTGGCGCCCGAGGTGTAGGCGTAGAGGATCTCCGAGAAGCCGTGAGCCCCGGTGTTGGTCATCGAGTTGGCCGGGGTGTCCAGCGCCATCGCCGCGGCGGTGAAGCCGAGGACGAGGGCCGGGGTGATGAGGATGTAGCAGGCCGCGAACTTGATCTCGCGGGTGCCGATCTTCTTGCCCAGGTACTCGGGGGTCCGGCCGACCATCAGACCGGCGATGAACACCGCGATGATCGCCATGATCAGCATGCCGTAGAGGCCGGATCCCACACCACCGGGCGCGATCTCGCCGAGCTGCATGCCCAGCAGCTGGATGCCGCCGCCGAGGCCGGTGTAGGAGGAGTGGAAGGAGTTGACCGCTCCGGTCGAGGTCAGCGTAGTCGCGACCGAGAAGATCGCGGACGCGCCGATCCCGAAGCGGGTCTCCTTGCCCTCCATCGCCCCGCCCGCGGCCTGGAGCGCCGGGCCGTGGTGGGCGAACTCGGTCCACATCATCAGCGCGGTGAAGCCGATCCAGATGGTGGCCATCGTGGCGAGGATCGCGTAGCCCTGGCGCAGGTTGCCGACCATGCGGCCGAAGGTGCGGGTGAGGGCAAACGGGATGACGAGGATCAGGAAGATTTCGAAGAGGTTGGAGAACGGGTTGGGGTTCTCGAAGGGGTGGGCCGAGTTGGCGTTGAAGTAGCCGCCGCCGTTCGTGCCCAGCTCCTTGATGACCTCCTGCGAGGCAACCGCCCCGCCGTTCCACTGCTGCGTGCCGCCCATGAACTGGCCGACCTCGTGGATGCCGGCGAAGTTCTGGATCGCGCCGCAGGCGACCAGGACGATCGCGCCGATCACCGAGATCGGCAGCAGGATGCGGACGACACCGCGGACCATGTCGGCCCAGAAGTTGCCCAGCTCACCCGTGCGGGAGCGTGCGAAGCCCCGTACGAGGGCGACGGCGACGGCCATGCCGACGGCGGCGGAGACGAAGTTCTGCACGGCGAGGCCGCCGGTCTGTACGACGTGGCCCATGGCCTGCTCGCCGTAGTACGACTGCCAGTTCGTGTTGGCCACGAAGGAGGCGGCGGTGTTGAAGGCCTGGTCCGGGTCGATCGACACGAAGCCGAGCGAGCCGGGCAGGATCCCCTGCACACGCTGCAGGAGGTAGAGGAACAGGACGCTGACGGCGGAGAAGGCGAGGACGGCACGCAGGTAGGCGGGCCAGCGCATCTCGGCCGACGGGTTGGCGCCGATGGCCTTGTAGATCCACTTCTCCGGCTTGTGGTGCTTCTCGGAGGAGTAGGCGCGGGCCATGTAGTCGCCCAGCGGGCGGTAGGCCAGCGCGAGCGCGGCGATCAGTGCGAGGAGCTGGAGCACACCAGCGAGAACGGGACTCATCGGTGGCTAGAACCTCTCCGGGTACACAAGGGCGAGGACGAGGTATCCGAGCAGGGAGACGGCCACTACGAGGCCGACGATGTTTTCGGCGTTCACAGCTTGGTCACCCCCCGGGCGATGAGAGCCACCAGCGCGAACACCGCGACCGTGGTGACGACGAAGGCCAGATCGGCCACCGTGAGCTCCTGGATGAAGAGGGAGGAAATGAATCGGCCAGATGGCCGATGTCGAGATAACCGTGTCTTCATCCCGGCGTTAAGACACCTTGATGGGGTCCATACGGACGCAGGGGAACTCTTAACGCCACGCATACGCGAAAGGCCGCGATCCGCCGGTCAGCGCTGCTGGGACAGGCCGGCCGTGTCCAGCGCGGCACCGGCCTGTGCGGCCAGCGCGACCGCCACCAAGCGGGCCTCTTCGGGAGGCAGGGGACGGTCCGGGAGCGGATCGAGGAGGAAGCGGCCGTAGTAGTGGCCGCCGCCGACGGCCCGCAGCTCGGTGTCGCCCTCCGGCCAGTCGGCGTACTCGGTGATCCGGCTGCCGCTGCGCAGCCACAAGCCACCGTCGTGCTCCAGCCGTGGCAGGTTTCCCATGAGGGTCCCGTACTCGAAGCGGCAGCCGCGCAGCCCCAGCAGGCCGACGAGCTCCCGGCGCACGTACTCGACCACCGCTTCCGGCGAGCCGCCGTCCTCGACCAGACGTGCGGTTCCCTGGAGGCTCGACAGATGTGCGGCGTCGGTGACCACGACCGTGCGAAGCCGTTGTACCCGTACGGCCAGCTGCGAGACGATCAGTCCGACGACGAGCAGGAGGACGGCCGTCTGGATCTCGTCACCGTCGGCGATGGTGAACTGCTGGTAGGGCCTGGTGAGGAAGAAGTCCCACCAGCCAGCCGCAGAGAGTGCGGCCAGCGCCCCGGCCGCCCGGGTACCGAGCGCGGCGACTGCGACCACCGCGACGACCATGATCAGAGCTTCGTTCGTCGCCGAAAGGCCTGTGCGGAACGGCACGAGCGCGAGCGCCACGAGGAAGGGCACCACGAGGGCCGCGAGCAGGACGGCACGGTCGTGGAGTCGGTGCGAGTATCCGGACATGTGATGCCTCCCGTCCGGACAGGACGGTCTCGAATCAGAACCTCTCGGGCCTGATCAGGGCGGCCACGAGGTAGCCGAGCAGAGCGACGGCAACGATGAGCCCGACCACGTTCTCCGCGTCCATCAGCGGCTACTCCCTCGACTCCGCCGGACATGTGTCACGCACATCAAGCGTGCCCCCGGCCGATGAAGGAGCCACGCGCCCTGGCGAGGTCTTGACGCACCTCATACGACTTTGCGGCCCCGGCGTCAGGGGCACGTGAAGAGTGGCGCGGCGGTCGTATGGATTACGCCAAGAGCACTGGTCATTCGGCCATGCCGTCCCGACGCTGTCCTCACTTTGTCCAATCGGAGGAACAGCGAAGATGGCCATAGACATGGGAAAGACGACCGCGGCAGGAAAGGCACCGGGCACGGAGGAACCTCCTGATACCGGCGTAGGGACGCCTCCCGCATCGGGGGACCGGCACCGGCTGACCGCCCTCCAGGGCCTGGCCGCACTGTCGCTGGACGCGATGGCTTCCGTCGCGTACGGGCCCGAGTCGATCGTGCTGGTCCTGGCGGCAGCCGGCGCCTACGGCCTCGGCTTCACCCTCCCCGTCACTCTGGCGATCGCGGCGTTGCTGGCCGTGCTGGTGGCCTCGTACCGGCAGGTGATCGCGGCGTTCCCGGACGGTGGTGGCTCGTACGCCGTCGCCAAGAAGCATCTCGGCCGGCGCACGAGTCTCGTGGCCGCGGCCTCGCTCATCCTCGACTACGTACTGAACGTCGCAGTCTCCGTCACGGCCGGTGTCGCCGCGCTGACCTCGGCCTTCCCTGAGCTGTACGGGGAGCGGGTGTGGATCTGCCTCGGGGTTCTCGTCCTGGTCACGGCGGTGAACCTGCGCGGGGTCGTGGATTCCGCGCAGGCGTTCCTCGTTCCGACCGCGGTGTTCGTCGGGTCGATCCTGACCATGGTCGCGGTCGGCCTCCTCCGCGACGGCCCGGTCAGCACCGCCTCGGCGGCCGGCCATGCCTCCGCTCTCGGCGAAGGGGCCACAACCGTCGGCGCACTGTTGCTGCTGAAGGCCTTCGCCGCCGGCTGCTCCGCGCTGACCGGCGTCGAAGCCGTCGCCAACGCCGTGCCGTCCTTCCGCGCCCCGGCCGCCCGCCGCGCCCAGCGCACCGAGGCCGCGCTCGGCGCCCTGCTCGGCGTCATGCTGAT
>NZ_JBVIAH010000026.1:95094-112591 GCF_055574035.1 Streptomyces sp. NPDC030021 | reverse complement strand
CGAAGGCCCTCCGCAAGCGGAGGGCCGTGCTGACGCACGGCCAGATTCCCGCGCAAGCGCGGGAATTGACGTCCGCAAGCGGACGTCCAGAGAAAGGGCGGCGCAAGCGCCGGCCCGGTGACGCTGACGCGTCACCAAATGTTCACGCAAGCGCGAACATCGAAGGAGTGTCCGCTGACGCTCCCACCCCTTCAGGCCCTTCCGGCTCCGCCTCCAGGACCAGGCCCGCTGCCGCGGGCCAGCTGGCAGCGGTGAGGAGTGTCTGGGGTCGACTGTCGAGTGCATGCCCCGGGTGCTGTCCTGCACGGATGCGACCGTGACGCGGCCGCATCCGACAGACCGTCCCAGGGCGATATCCGCTCCCTGCCAGGGCAGGGAGCCTTAACTGTTTCTGCCGCTGCGCACCAGCGCGGCAATGGCACCAGGCGCCACAACGATCGCTGCCCCGAGCGTCGCCAGCAACACAGGCGACGGCCCCTCATAGCCGATACCCACATCCGCCGAAGCACCGAAAAGAGCCGCGACCAGCACGATCAGAACAGAAACACCCAGGACACCCCTCCCCCAAGCCCTACGGGCGGAAGGACTCCGCATCGGAACCAACGCGATCAATAACCACACCACCGCAAAACCCAGCACCACAGGCAGACCGCCCATTGACCCTCCCCAAGTCAGTCCCAAAACAAGCTAGATGACGATGACACGCCCCCCGCCCAACGTCACCACCCCCACCTGAAACCTTCAGATGCCGCTTCTAGGACCTGGGCCCGCTGACGCGGGCCAGCTGGCAGCAGTGGTGACCCTCGGGCTGGCTTCTTCTGCCGGCGCCTGCATGATGGACCGGCAGATGGGATGAGAACGAGTGGGGGCGCCATGAGCCGAATCAAGCGATGGACGATCATCAGCACGACACTATGCGTGGTGATATGGGCTGCCGTCGCCGTCATCATGCTCAGCCCTGCCGCCCAAGGCGTCCAAGACGCCTTGGGAAAATGGATCAAAGCCCTGGCCGCGGCACCCGCAGTCATCTCACTGACCGGCTTCTGGGTCATCGGAGCAAGCGGCGGACCCCAGGACGGCACATGGGGCAGCAACCCCGGCCCCACCTACGACGGCAATGACGGAACCTACTGACCCTCGGAAGCCGCCAGCTAACGGGCAAGCCACTCCGTGCCTGTTCAGAGGGGCGGGCCACCGGCCAGGATCGGCACTACACCTACTCTCTCCAGGCCTCTTCCTCCAACCGGTCCAACTGCACCTTGGCCAACTCCCTGCTGCGCACCAGCCAAGCTCCGGACGCGGTGGCGCTGATGCGCCTCCGGATGCCCGCGCAAGCGCGGGCATCGACGGGCCTCCGGCCTGTTGGGGTGTCCGCTGACGCTCCCACCCCTGGCCCTTCCGGCTTCGCCTCCAGGTCCTGGGCCCGCTGGCAGTAGCGGCTAGTCGGGGGGGTGTACGCCGCTTGGAGGGCTGCCCACTCTTCGGCGGGGAAGGCGTGACACCAGTTGCGCCTGTACCCGTCCGGGCCGTACTCCGAAAGCAGCTCCTCCACCATGCGCATGAAAGCCCTCACGAACTCCTGGCTGGAGACCCGTCCGGCCCACACCAGCTTCGCGTCCGCCCACCAGTCCGCCGGCTCCCCCAGGTAGGGGTAACTCACGACCTGCACGAAGACTTCCTCCCCATCCTGGTTGAAAAAGACTCTCGTGCCGTTCGGCTCGTCGCACAACGTCACGAACGTCGCCTTGCATCCGAGCAGGAGATCGCGAACGGTTTCCATGAAGTCGCCCAGGGCTTCGGGCTGCATCGCGTACGAGGCAGCGGCGCGCAGCTCCTCGTCCTCCACCGACCACAGCCAACTCGCCCAGCCGGCCCCGCCGAGCCTCCATCGCATGTGCTGCACCCTCCGCACCGCGGACTCGCTCGAAAGATCAGGTTCATAGTTCATCCCCCTGATCATGGCCGAAGCCCACCGAAGGCGGGCGCCTGGCTACGGGGAAGGGGGTGGCGGGCTCTGATTGAGATTCTGGGCGGGGAGCCAGCCGGGGTCCTGCAGCAGGTCAGGGTGGCGTGTGCTGGAGGTGATGCCGAGGTCTCTCCGCATCTCATCCCGCAGAAAGGTCAGCCGGTCCCACAACTCACCCGTGCGTCTTTCCAGCTCACCCATGGCAGCTTCCCGGTCCGGGGTGCCCTTGCACAGCTTCTGCACCAGGCCATACATCTGTCGAAGAGAGCCGTTCACCGACCCCAGCGCGTCGAGTACCTCATCGGACACGGTCATGTGGGCTTCTGCGTGCTGTGAGACGTAGGTTGCCCAGACACTGTCCAGGGTGGCGAGTGTCCCCGGCTCGGCTCCCCCGGTCTCCCGGAGTTCGATACTGCATGAGACCAGTGCGTCTCTTGCCGTACGAGCTGCTGCGTTCATCTTCGCGTAGGACGCTTTACGTCCCTCGAGGAGCTGGTTGTCCCGCGCGTGCTTCCGGTCCTCCAGCCGGTGCCGGTCCGCACGTTCATGCTCCTCTCTGCGGAGGCGTTCCGCGCTCCGCTGCGTCAGCAGCACCGAGATCAGTGTGATCAGGCCGCCCGCCACAGCAGCCGCAAGGGTGATTAACGCTGACCCCATCGGCTCCCCCTTCCATCGGCTCATTCCGCTGTACCGTGCTTCCCTCCCCGAAAACCCTCCTTCGACACATTTCGACGCACCCGGACCCGGCAGGCCTGCCCCCACCGCACTGTCACAGGCGTACCCCGAATCTCCCGGAGCAAGGTCGCATCGGCCAGGGTATCGATATGATGCACTGTGTAGTAACCCGAGAACATCGCCGTCTCCTTCCGGCGGGTTCACCGCTGCTTGAAATTCCGTGGAGCTTCGAATGCAGAAGACGGGTCACATCGTGCTGCGGCCGCATCAGGAGGAGGCGGTGGAGGCGATTGTCCAGGGGCTGGACATTCCGCCGGGGAAGCGGATTCCGGAGGCGGGTCTGCGGGCGACGGTGGTGGCCGCGTGCGGGACCGGGAAGACCCATATCGCCGCTGCGGCGGCGCTCCGGCTTGCCCGGCACGGGCGGGTCCTGGTGCTCCTGCCGACCTTGGATCTCCTCACCCAGACCGTCCGGGAGTGGCGGCTCGCCGGGCACACCGGGCCCGCGGTCGCGGTGTGCTCGCTGGAGGACGACCCCCAGCTGTGGCAGCTCGGCGTGCGGACGACGACGTCGGCTCCGCAGCTGGGGCTGTGGCACGGGCGCGGCCCGGTGACGGTGTACGCGACGTATGCGTCGCTGCCGGTGCTGGCTGAGGCGCACGAGGGCGCGTACGGGCTGCCGATGGACGTCTTCGACCTGGTTGTCGTCGACGAGGCGCACCGGACGTCGGGGTCGGCGGGGAAGGCGTGGGCGGATGTGCACCGCCAGGACGTGATTCCGGCGATGCGCCGGCTGTACATGACCGCGACCCCCAGGATCTGGATGGAGCGGCCGCCGCGCACGCGGGCCCAGGAGCGGGAGATGGAGGAGGCGCGCTGGCTCGCCGGGGAGGAGGCAAGCGAGGAGGCGGAGGCCGAGGGGCGGGTCTACGTCAGCAGGCCGCGTTGGGATCGGCTGCCGAAGGAGCTGGCGTGCTCGATGGACGACGAGAAGGTGTTCGGGCCCGTCGTCTACGAGCTGTCGCTCGCGGACGCGATCTCGCGGGGGCTGTTGGCGAAGTATCAGATCGTGGTCGCCGAGCTCACCGACCCCGTCGTCACCCCGGACCGGCTGGTGGGTGGGGGGCGGTACGAGGAGCAGCTCCGCGGTGAGCGCCTCGCCGCCATGCAGACCGCGCTCTTGGAGACGATGGCCGCCCACGGGCTGCAGACCACCATCACCTTCCACCACCGCACGATCGAAGCCGAGGCCTTCGCGGCCGGCCTGCCCCGGGTGGCGGCCCGGCTGCACAAGGTGGACCCGGGGCGGCATCCCGAGCGGGTGTGGTCAGGGTGGCTGTGCGGGGACCACGAAGGCGCCCACCGGCAGGCGGTCCTCGCCGACTTCGGACGCAGGGCCGGCCGCGCCGTACTCAGCAACTGCAAGGTCCTGGGCGAAGGCGTCGACATCAGAAGCGTGGACTCGGTAGCCCTTGTCGACCCCAAGGGATCCGCCGTCGACATCGTCCAGGCCATCGGCCGCGCCCTGCGGCAAAAGCCTGGTCAGGGCAAGACGGCCACGCTGATCGTCCCCGTGTTTCTGGGTGCGGACGAGAAGCCTGAGGACATGCTTTCCTCGAACTCGTACCGCCCTCTTATTCGGGTATTGGAGGGTTTGCGGGCGCACGATGAAAAGGCTGTGGAAATGCTTGCCGTTCCGCAGGAAAACCAGAAACGTATCGTAAACCCGTCCGTGCCGGTCGGGAAGGTGCCCGAGGAGGGTGAGGAGGAGTCACGGCTGCTGCTCCGCTTCGCCGCGCCCCGCGATCCCGCGCTCATCGCGAAGTGGATCACCTACCAGGTCATCAACACCGAACGCCAGGACTGGCGCCGCGGCGCCGAAGCCGCACTCAGGTACCGGCAGCGGGAAGGCGGTCTCGACGTCCCGTACGAGCACGTCGAGGCTTCGGGGGCGTTCCCGCTCGGACGGTGGCTGTCCGACCAGCGGCGCGCCTACCGGGCCGGGGCCATGACCGGCGAACGGGCGGCCGAGCTGGAGGAGCTCGGGATCGTCTGGGACACCGCCGACGCCGGCTTCGAGACCAACCTCGGCGCAGCGCGGGCCTACTACGAGCTGCACGGCACCCTCGCCGCCCCGCGGGGCGCCACCATCCTCGACATCGCGATCGGGCAGTGGCTGACCAACGTCCGCCGGCCCGGCGGGCTCGGCAAAGACCCCGACCGGGCGCAGCGTCGAGCCGCCCTGCTCGCCGCGATCGACCCCGACTGGAACCCGGCGGTGCTGGGGTGGACGGTCGACTGGCAGCGGCACTACGCCTACCTCACCCAGCTCCTTGCCGGCGGGGCGCGGCTGACGGCCGTCGTCCCCGGTGTCACCCGGCACGGCGAGGACGTCGGCCGGTGGCTCGCCACCCAGCGGCGGGACTGGGGCCGGCTGAATGAGGAGCAGCAGCGCCGGCTCGGCGAACTCGGCGTAGAGCCCCAGAAGGCCCCACGCGCCCGCACGGCCTCGGCGAAGACGGCAACGACGTCCGGGCCGCGCGCGGGCGGCGAGGCGTTCCAGAAAGGCCTTGAGGCCCTCGCCCGGTACATCGCACGGGAGGGCGCCCTGCCGGGGCGCGCCGGTGTGCAGGAGATGCCCGATGGGGACGTCCGCCGCGTGGGGGTGTGGCTGGCGAACCAGAAGCAACGCCGTGACCGGCTCGACCCCGCGCAGCTCGCCGCACTCGCCGAACTCGGCATCGACTGGGCGAAGTGACCCGGCCGGCCTGAACACCCGCCCCGGACACCCGCGGCAAACCGGAGCCCCGGGGGCTAGCACTCCCGCGCCCACCCACCCTCTGCGTGACGGACACGGCTCCGCCCCAGCACAGTCTCAGCCGTGCCGGGGCGGGCATGGTCTGGGCCCAGCAGACGGTCCGTCTCTAGGTGAGCTGGTTACCCGTCCCTTCGAGATCGGCGACCGCGTTGATCACATTGCCGATCCCGTTGTTGACCGAGTCGCCGAAAGTCTGAGAGTTGAAGTTGAACGACTCGTCTCGTGCGACGCTCCCGATGTTGCCCTGGCTATCGCCCTGATCCGCCATTGCGGTTCCCGTGGACGACAGAGCGGCCCCCGCGAGCACGACAGCGGCCAGTACGCGCTTGGTGTTGTTCATGCCCAGCCAACGATCTTGAAAGCACCCGAGTTACGGGGCAGGAACGCTGACAAGCGCCTGCCTGCTGCTCATCAGCACGGCTTGCTCCCTCCCCCGCCCCACCGTGCCCCTGCCGTCGTCGCCTCGTGTCGTCACGGCTCGGTGGTAGGTGGCGGCGGCTGTTGGTCGGCCGGGTCGGCTTCAGCGACGCCGAAGGCGTTGAAGAGCGCGGGGAGATCGTGTGTGGCGGCCTTCTCGACGGCCTTGGCCTGCAGCCGGTATCGCAACACGGCGCGCAGTGCGGGGACCGTGAGGGTGGCCAGGCCGAGGAGTATGGCGGGGCTCTGGAGTGAGGTGGGCAGGGTGGCGGCAAGGCCACTGGTCAATGCTGTCAGGAAGCCTGTCAGCAGGTTCTGGAGCATGGTCACCGTCATGCCTCGTTTCTGCTCGTATGTGGTGCCGGATGCGGCCACAGATCGAGCGTCGACCCGGGCGGATCGGTGCGGCAGTGGGAACAGCGCTTCCCGGACAACTGGTAACGGCAGGTCAGCACCGCTGGCCGGAACGGGCTTTCACGCCGCGTACCGGTGCGTGACAATCGTCGAATCCGGGCCAGCGCCAGACCGCACGCGCGGCACGGTCGACGGGGGGCACGGGGATGGACGAACCGAAGAGCGCCGGGCCGGCGGCGGCAGCGTACGCGGCCGCGTTACGTGCTGCGGTTCACGGCTTCACCGCTCAGGGCGGGACGCAGAAGGAGATCGCGGTCGGCGCACATGTCGCCCCTGCCACCCTCTCGCGGTACCTGAGCGGCGAGAGGGTCGCCCCCCACCACTTCATCGCGGCGCTGGACACATTCCTCGCGGAACGCGGCCTGCCCCTGACCACCGGCGTGCGGGAGCAGTTGACGCAACTGTGTGGGCGGGCCCACGAGGCGGCTCTGGGGTCTGCTGGGCCAGGGTGCCCAGGGGGCAGGCGGCCGCCGCGCAGTGCGGGTGCGGTGGCCGTGGGTGGGATTGGCTCGGCGGTTCGAGTCAGTCGGCGCCGAGCAGGGTGTGCAACTCGGCGGTGTCGATGATGTGGGCCCGTGGGGGGAAAACACGATGCAGCAGGATGTCGTGGACTTCGGTGTCAGGGTCGGCGACGCCGTCGGACAGGACGTAGAGCTGGTAGTCGCGGTCGGTCGCGTCGATGACGGTAGACAGGACGACGCCGCTGGTACTGAAGCCGGAGACGACCAGAGTGGTGATCTCGCGCTCGCGTAGCTGCTCGTCGAGGTCGGTGGTGGACATGCCGCCGTAGCGGATTTTGCGCACGATGATGTCGCCGTGCTGGGGTGCCAGGCGCTCATGGACGGCGGTGGCAGGGTCCTCGTGGTGCATGAGGCGGTGCTGGGCCAGCGGGGCAAAGGACTTGTTGGTGGCCGGGATCGCGTCCCAGTCGGCCTCGGTGAAGCCGACGCGGACGTAGGCAATGGTGCCGCCGCTGACGCGGACGTCGGAGATGGCACCTTCCATGCGGGCCAGCAGGGCTTCGAGGTCGCAGCTCTCGGGCAGAAGGGCCAGGGTCGCGGGCTGGTAGTCCATGACGAGAAGGGCGGTGCGCGCGGGGTCGAGCGCGGGGGCAGTGCTCACACGAGTCTCCTTGCTGGTGGTGTTGGTCGTGGCCTATGCCAGCCAGTAGCTTCAGACGGAGGTCGAGCAGGGGCATTGCCGGCAGGGTCGCTGCGACTGCGGCTGTGATCAGAACGTCGGCAGTGCAGCTGGCACGCCGCAGAGTTGCTCGTGGGCAGCCAGTGATTGGACGGGACGCCCATCGCCAGACTGGCCAAATCCTGCGTTCGGGCGGGTGGCGATTAGTGGTGTGTCACATTCGGCTCCGGAGCAGATCTCGCTCGTGGTGCGACGTGTGGTCGTGCCAGGGAAGCAGGAAGGGGGTGGCCAGCATGAGGAGACCGGCGACGCCGATCGCTGTGCGGAGGCCGGTGATGCCGACCAGCAGCCCCCACAGCCCGGTCATGGCCGCGATGGAGACCTTGCTGGTGACCGACCACGCCAACAGGGTGCGGGCGATCCGGTCCGTGGGTGTCCGGTCGAGCCGGTAGGTGGCGAACACCGGGTTGAACACGCCCATACAAGTGATCAGCCCGAACTCGACCACGATGACCAGCACGAGCCCGACCACGCCGGGCCGGACGAAGGCCAGGCCGATCGACCAGCACGCGCGCAGCGCCCCGGCGGTGAGCATGACCCGGTGCCGTCCGAACCGGGAGACGAGCCGCGGGGCCAGCCGTGCGCCGATGACGCCGCCGACGCAGGGCAGGCCGAACGCGAGGCCGTACTGCCAGGGGGGCGAACCCGAGCGGGCCGAGCATGAGCACGGCGAGTAGCGGCAGGGTAGCCATGATCAGGCCGCTGACCAGCACCGTGTTGAAGAACATGGGACGCAGTGCAGGGTGGCCCAGGACGTACCGCCACCCTTCGAGCAGGTCACGGGTGCGGAGCCGCGCTTTCTCGGCGCCGGTTCGCACGGGGCGCGGCTCGCTGCCGCCGATCGCACGGATCCCCACAGCTGAGAGCAGATAGCTGACCGCGTCGGCCATCACGGTCGTCACCGGGCCGAACAGCCCGATCGCGGCGGTGCCGGCCGGCGGTCCGAGCACGGTGGCGGTCCAGGTCGTGGACTCGAACCGCCCGTTCGCGACGAGCAGGTCCTCCGGCGGCACGAGCGCCTTCAGGTACGCGCCACTGGCAGCGCTGAAGGCGATGTCGGCCGCGCCCACGACGACGGACACCACCAGCAGCTGGACGAAACTGAGCAGACCGAGTGTGTGCGCGGCGGGGACACTCATCAGCGCCACGAACCGGATCAGGTCCATCGCGACCATCACGGGCCGTTTGCGACGGAACTCCACCCACGGGCCAAGCGGCACGGCGACCACCGCCCCCACCGCGAGCCCTGTTGCCGCCAGCACCGACACCTCGGTCGGTCCGGCGTGCAGTACGAGGATCGCGATCAGGGAGAACGCGTCGAACGCGAGCCGCGTGCCGAACACGCTGACCCCATACGCCGCCCACAGCCACCCGAACTGCTGGCCCAACCGTCTCCTGCCCACCATGCTCAGCGCACCCCTTGATGTCCCACCTGAACAAACCGATGTTGACTAGTAGGAGCAAAGCTGGCGGCATAGCAGCAGGTCAAACAACCAATCTGCCATCGAGCCACAACTGATCGTTGTGCACTAAGGTGGATCGGCATGGACCTCGACACCGTCCGGACCTTCGTCGCCGCCGCCGACACGGGGCAGTTCCAGGAGGCCGCCGCCGAGCTGGCGGTCACCCAGCAGGCCGTCTCCAAGCGCATCGCCGCGCTGGAGCGCAGCCTCGGGGTGCGGCTGTTCACCCGCACCCCGCGCGGCGCCGAGCTCACCATCGACGGGCAGGCGTTCCTGCCCCACGCGCGTGAGCTGCTGCGCGTCGCCGAGCGCGCGGTATCCTCCGTGCTCACTGGCCGCCGTCCGCTGCGCGTCGACGTGATCAACTCGCGCGGCGCGGCGTCGGGCCTGATGCGCGGCTTCCACCGCGCGCACCCGGAGATCGAGCTCGACGTGATGATGCTGTTCGACATCGAGACGGCCGTCACCGCCATCCGCTCCGGTGCGATCGACGCGTCCTTCCGCGCCGTCGCCGCGCCTGGCCGGCCCCTTCCCGAGGACATCGAGTCCGTCCGGGTACTCGACGAACCGCTCCAGCTCCTCACCGGCCCCGCCCATACACTGGCGGGCGCCCGGTCGGTACCCCTTACCCAGCTCGCCGGGCACCGGATCTGGATGCCCGGCATCGTCCCCGGTACCGAGTGGACCGCCTACTACGACGACCTCGTCGCCGAGTTCGGCCTCACCATCGAGGCGACGGGACCCAACTTCGGCTCCGACGCGCTCCTCGACACCATCGCCGACACTCCGGCCCTGGCCACCTTCATGGGCGAGCACACCCGCCTCATCTGGCCCGCCAGCCATGGTCTGCGCCGTATCCCGGTAACTGACCCGACGCCCGTCTACCCGCACTCACTGATCTGGCGCCCCGACAACCCACACCCCGCACTCACCACACTCCACGACTACCTCGCCTCCACACAGCCCGACCGCCCCGACAGCGATACGTGGACACCCACATGGACACAGCGGTAAGCAGCGCCGCGTCAACCATCGGCAACGACCTCGTGTGCCGCAACAGCTAGTCCTCCGTCCCCTCCTCGTCATCGTCGAGTTCGACCGCGTCCGGGTCGCGCAACGGACGCAGGCCGCCGCCGGCCGGGATGGAAGCGGTGAAGCTATAGCGGCCCAGGACGTTGAGGTTCTTGTGCTTGAGCGGGGACAGCCGCGCGATGTCCTCGTCACGGATCTCGTGTCCCTCGACGCGGAGCTGGGCAACAGCGGCGTCGATGTACTGGGTCGTCCAGAGCGCCACGGTGTTCAGGACCAGGCCGAGTGAGCCGAGCTGGTCCTCCATCCCGTCCCGGTACGCCTGGTGGATGGTGCCCTTCTTGCCGTGGCAGATGTCGCGGGCGAGCTTGTGGCGTGACTCCTGGACGGTGAGCTGCTTGTGCATCTGCCGGCGGTAGGTGTCGTCGACCGGGTCGACGACGGCGAGCAGGTGCAGGGTCTTGGCGATCCGCCCGTACTCGGCGAACGCCTGCCCCAGCGGCGTGGGATGGCCTTCACAGCCGAACATCCGCAGCAGGTCGTAGGCCCTGACCTGGTTGGTGACCAGGGAGCCGACCACCCGCAGCATGTCCGGCCAGGCTGTGAGGACCTTCTTCACGTTGACCTTGTTGCGGGCCAGCGCCTCCAGCGGCCCGTACCCGCCCGCCGCCTCGGCTCCGGGCATCTGGGCCTTCCAGAACCGCTGGTCTTCGAGGTCCTTGAAGCGCGGGGAGAAGCGGTAGCCAAGCATCTTGAAGATGCCGAAGACCATGTCGGAGTTTATGTGGACAGTTCAAGTTGATCATCATCCGGTGTGCCGACGACGGCGGGGAAGGTGCGGACTGACGGCATCAGGAGCCAACCAGGGCGCCAATCAGCGTGTGAGCCGCCGGCTTGTTCAGCAACGGGGCAGCCTTGGTGCTCACAGTGAGGCTTCGTACGCCTCTCGGATGGAGGCAGGGATACGTCCCTTGTCATTGACGAGGTAGCCGTTCGCTCGGGCCCATAGCCGTATTGCCTCGCCCTCCTGACCGCTGTCCCTCAAGGGGCCCCTGACGGTCCCCCTCGGATGCTCCGAGGACACCCCTTCGAGGTGGTCCGCCGCATCGTGGAAGAAGTCGGCCAGTGAGGCGAAGCAACCTTCCTCAGGGTTCTGCCCCTCGCTCCAAGATCCGACGGTGCCGGTGCGTGCGTCCAGGAACCTGCCGTAGAAGCCGTCGCTCTCCGCGGCGATTGGTACCCACTCCCGGCGCCAGAAGGCCGATTCGGGGTCTGCTGACGGTTGCATCTTCTCCAAGCCCCACATGTGCAGGTAGACACGCTGAATATCTGTGAGTCCCAGCAGGAGACCGCCGTTCGGGATGATTCCCTCACACCCCAGCGCCACCAGGCACGAACCGGCGTCGGGGGGCTGCTCACCACCGATGTCGTTGGCCAGAAGCCACTGCGACATCTCCCTCGGCAGCTTCAACCCCATGCGCTCTTCAGCATCGCTGATGGCCGTCGGGCTACCCGGGCCGCCCAGACCAGCGAAGACGCTGGGAGCGTTCTGCCTGAGCCAGCCGTGACGTGCTCGGCCCGGGAGAGGCCGGCGTGTAGGGCGATCCGGCTGACTGTCCAGTTCATCGCCTGCCGGGCCTAACCTGCGGCGTATCCGAGCGCGATGGCCTCCTTGATCAGGGCAGCCGTGCCCAGGTCGATCCCCATCTCGGCGGCCGGGTCGATGACCCGCAGCTGCCCGGCGCCGAGCATCCACGGGTAGTCGAGCGCGATGTGGCCGCGCAGGGTGAGGAACAGCAGGTAGGGGCGGGCCTGGAAGGAGACCGGGAAAGATGGTGCGGTGTGGGGTTCGCCGGGCAGTCGGCCGACCCGTTCCACCAGCGGGGCGGCGAACCAGTCGGTCATGCTCGGCCAGCGCTCCATGAACGCCCGGTAGTACCGGAGCTTGGCACTGCGGTAGCCCGGGTGGATGTCCTGTCCGTTCAGGAACGCGAGGTACTCGGCCTCGGGACAGTGCCGGGCGGGTTGCCACGACCGCTGCGGCGCCACCGCGCGTGCCGCCGCGGTGGAGACCGGTCCGGCCCTCACTTCTTGGCTCCGCCGCGGCCCAGCTGGTCGAGCGCCTTGTGGTAGTCGGCGACGACGGCTGGGTCGGAGACCCTGGTGTAGATACGCGTGGACTCTGGAGATGCATGGCCAAGTCGCTTCTGAAGCGTCAGTTCCCGCATGCCGCCCTCCCACATGCTGATCGCGTGAGTGTGCCGAAGAGCGTGCGGGGTCACCCACGGCTCTCGGATCCCGGCCCGGGTGCAGGCCCGGGAGAACATCCGCACCAGTCCGTCGTAGCTCAGCGCCTCCAGACGCCGGGTGCCGCGCCCGCCGATCAGAAACACCAGCCGGCTATCGGCCTCAGCAGGGCGCTCGCCCATCACGTAGGCGCTGACCGCAGCGAGGGTCTCCGCCTCGTGCAGGTCGACGACCCGTTCGTAGCGAGACTTGGATCGGGCGCCCTTGGGATGGTCGTCACGGTGACGGACCACCACCCGCCGACGGCCGTAGGCGAGGTCGTCCAAGTGCAGGCCGAGGACCTCGCCTGGCCGCAGGCCGCCGTGGAGCATCAGCAGGACGATCGCCTTGTCCCGCGGCCCACGGAGCTGTGCCAGCAGAGCCTGGACCTGGTCATCGGAGAGCGGTCTTGGCACCCGCTGCACGGTCTTGACCCGCACGGCCCGGCGAACCGGGCGCTGGCGGCTGGCCCGGCCCATGAACGGGCGGTGCCTCTCGGAGACTCGCGCGAGCGCCGGGTCCGGCCGCTTCTCCAACGGGTTTGCCCTGTCCAAAAGCCCGGACAAGATCGCGTACTCGTAGAACGATGACACGGCCGCCAGGATCCGGTTCACCGTGCTCGCCGCCAGCTTGGTCGCCGGCCCGTCCGCGTCCATGGTCACGACCGACAGGGTCATCCGACGACGAGGGCGCCGCGACGGCACCGAGCGCAGATACTCCAGCAGTGCGATCGAGTCCGGCGGGCCGAAGCGTTCCCAGCTCAGACCGCTGCTGGCGAAGAACAGCCACAGGTGCCGCAGGTCGTAGGCGTACGAGACGAGCGTGTTCGGCGAGCAATCCCTCGCTGCGAGGAACCGCAGGAACCCGGCGACCACCTCGACCGGCTCGCCGCTCTCGTCGAGCAGCTCGACACGGGATGACCCGTTCTCCTGTACCCGCATGGACGCCTCCGCCACCGTCGCGTTCGACGGCCCGTACGGCCGCCCCCGGCCCTCAACGAGGAGCAAGGTGTCCATGTAACTAAATAGGAGGCATTGTCGGTGGCGACCATCTCCGGCTTCACCCCGCCGTCCAGGTTCAGCAGCGCGTCCAGGATGAACAGCGAGTCGCGCGGGGTACCGGGCACCACCATCTGCCCGATGCCGATGACCTGGTCGTTGATGGCGTTCAGCCAGGTGATGCCCTTCTTCTTCGCGAAGTACTTGGGGCTGGGGGCGGCGTTGATGGTGCGGACGGGAACGACGAACCGCAGGCCGTCGATGGAGGCGAGCAGTCCCTTGCCCCAGTGCTGGACGATCGGCACCCGGGCCTGGGCCTCAATCAGCGCGGCGTTCGCCGCGGCGATGGTCTCGGCGCGCAGGTAGTACTGGTCGACGTGGACGAGTCGGGCCCGGGTGAGTGCCTCGTGGTTCGGGTTGATGACCGGGGTCATGCCGATGTTGCACGCCTCGGAAACGAGCAGGGCGACGACCGAGGTAGTGAGGTCTTTCATGCGGGTCTTCCCGTCGCCCAGGTATACGAAGGCGTCCAGAAATCCGGTCCAGGCGTGCACCTCGAACAGCAGGTCCGGTAGGTCGATCTTCGGGAGCATCTTCTCGACCCCGGCCGCGCAGCCAGGCCAGGGACTTCGGCTCGCCGAGCGCGTGGAGCTTCTCCACGTTCAGCTTCGCCCTGCCGTTCGGCTGTACCTCGATGCTGATCTTCGCGCCGGTGCCGGCCTCCTCCAAGCGCTCCGCCATCTGCTTCCACGTCGCGTCCAGGATCGCCGTCAGCTCCCGCAGATGTTCCTCGGCGTCCTCCTCCAGGCTCAACCCCGCCAGGACGTCCTCGCGGACCGCCTCCCAGCCCTTGCCGTCCAGTAGGCGGGCGCGAGGGTCGGACCAGCGGTGCGAGGGGGACGCGAAGATGTCGCGGCGCTTGAGCGCGCGGAACAGCTGCTCCAGCACGCACACCACGTACGCGTCGCGGTCCACCGCCCCCTGCGGGAGCTCGGTGTTCGCGTACACGGCCTTGCGCCAGTGCGCCGGCACCAGTTTGTCGTCGACCTCCCGCGGCAGCAGCGGCTTCTCGCCCACCTTCCGCCGCGACAGCACCGGCAGCCTCTTCACCCCGGCCAGGACGCGGGCCCCGCCGGTCGCCGCACCCAGCGCCGAGGTCTCGCCCAGCAGCGACAGGAACGGCTTGACGGTGTTGTAGCGCAGCGCCAGCGCCCCGCGCAGCGCCGTCTCCGCCGTGCCGTCGTCCTCCGGGACCAGGCTCACCACCACGGTGGCGGCGCTGGACAGTGCCGCCCGGGGTGCGACCTCCTCCAGCGCCGCCCATAGCGCGGCCACGTCCACATCGCAGCCGCTCTGCTCGATGAGCTCCAGCTCTTCGATAAACACCGCCGCGGCCCTGGCCACCAGCCGCGATGCCTTCTCCAACTGCGGCAGCGTGGACAGACGCTGCTTGTCGGTGGACCGCTTCGCGGTGCTGATCAGCCTGGTGGCCATCAGGATCTCGAACAGGTCCAGGGCGTCGTCGATCGCCTTGGCCTCCAGGTGGCGCATCACCGCGGTGAGCATCGCCGTGCGTTTGGGCTCCGGGGTCCGCTCCAGCTTCGGCGCCTTGGTGCCCAGCCCGTACCGGGCCAGCGCGGACAGCCGGTTCGGAGGGATCTGCTCCAGCTTCAAACGGCCCAGCTGGAAGGCGGCGATGTCCTCGACCCGCTGCAACGCGCCCTTCATCGCGGTACCCGTGGTCCGCGTCGGGGGCTGGCGCATCCGCTCTAGCTCCGAGTACCGCCTGCCCTCCGGCGTCTTCAGCGTGGCCACCAGGTCACCGGGCAGGGCCGGGTCGGCCCGCCAGGCGGCCTTTGCGACCGTGGTGTGCAGGCGCCTCTCTGCGATGGTGCGGACCTCGGAGACCTGGCGGGCCAGCACGCTCACCCCCGGCAGCAGCACCCGGTGCCGGCGCAGCCAGCCCACCGCGTGATCGAACAGTGCCTTCGGCCCCTCGGCCTGAGCCGTCCACGCCCGGCCGTGCAGGAACGCGCGGAACCTCCGGCCCTGGGCGTGGTCCGCGAACGGGTGGTAGCCGTACGCATCGCGGATCTCCCACGCATGCTCGTACGCCGTCTTCAACCGCGCGGTGTACTCCTTGACGCAGGAGACGTCCTCGATCTCCATCTGCGTGGCCAGGTGCTCCACCACCGACCACGGCACGGCCAAGGGGTCCTCCAGAAACAGCCCGATGTAGCGAACCGTGCACATCTGGAGGGCGAAGCCGAGCCGGTTGTGGTCACCGCGTCGCTTCGCGATCAGCTTCCGGTCCTCGTCGTCGAGGAAGAAGAACCGCTCCAGCTCGGGCCTCGTCGGCTCCTCGGCGAACTTCCCGTACGCCTCGGCCTGCTCATCAGTCAGAAACTCCACCGGCACGAAGCGGACCGCAGCCAGCACCGGCGCCCACCCGGCGACCTTTCCGCGAACCCCAGCGGAGCCCCCGTCCGACGTGCTAGGACTTGTCCGGGCGATCTCTGAGCCGACGAGTGCCTAACGCTCTGAATCTCGCTGTCGAAGGGCTTGCCGAGTGAGGTAGAAGTGCGGCATGGACACCGCAGAACTTCAGCGGAC
Source organism: Streptomyces sp. NPDC030021 (assembly GCF_055574035.1). Taxonomy (NCBI): domain Bacteria; kingdom Bacillati; phylum Actinomycetota; class Actinomycetes; order Kitasatosporales; family Streptomycetaceae; genus Streptomyces; species Streptomyces sp. NPDC030021. Next base: position 96,712 of record NZ_JBVIAH010000026.1, on the reverse strand, counting down.
GCTGAACGAGCCCATCGAAGCCGTTGTCGTGCACCACGGATACACCACCTACATGCGCGACTACGAGGTCATCATCAATGTGTGGGACGGCCCCCAAAGCCCGTCGACCTACCTGCGGTATCTCTTCCGGTACTGCGTCGAGGCCCGATGCGAGACGTTCCTGTCCACGGATACCTGGCGGGATTCCTTGGACGAGCGGCTACTCGACCGCGAAACCGCCATCGACCTCGACGGTTATGTCTGGGGCGCGAACCATCACGAGTTGTACGGAGCCGAGCTTCGTCTCAAGTCGGAGGCTGCCCTCCGCTGGTCGAAGGCTGTCGGGATCAACTTCCATGAGGTTCACATTGAGACCAACGCTCATGATCTGACCTTGGTCTTCTCAGACCTTGAGGTGAGCGAGGTGCCGGTCGGATACGCACCCTTTGTCGCGGACTGAGAGTCAGAATTCGTGTGATCTTGTGACGGGCGTGGGTCCGGGTCGTTGATGTGGATATGGGGCGGGGCGATCTGAGCGATGCCGAGTGGGAACGGCTACGGCCGTTCCTGCCGGTCAGCAACAGGCGTTGTGGCAGGTGGCGGGACCACCGGCAGGTAATCGACGGGATTCTGCACCGGGTGCGCACCGGCGTTCAGTGGCGCGACCTGCCCGAACGGTTCGGCCCGTGGAAGACCGTCTACGAACGGCACCGACTGTGGTCGAGCGACGGGACATGGGAGCGACTGCTCCAACAGGTTCAGGCCGCCGCTGATGCGGCGGGTGAGATCGACTGGGACATCTCGGTCGACTCCACCATCGTGCGGGCTCATCAGCATGCGGCCGGCGCCCGCACCGACCCGCCGCGAGCACCCGCCTCAAAGGGGGACGAAGTTCCAGAACACCAGGGCGAAACAGCGTGGCAGAGCTTGCACGCCCGCCTGGTGGAGGTGGTGCTGGAGGTGAGGGCCTGGGCCGCTCGCGCGGCGGGTTCACCACCAAGCTCCACCTGAGCGCGGACGGCCGCTGCCGCCCTCTGTCTCTGATCGTCACCCCAGGTCAGCGGGCGGACTGCACCCAGTTCAAGCCCGTTCTGGAAAAGATTCGCGTCCCGAAGCTCGGACCAGGCAGGCCCCGCAAGAAGCCCGACAGCGTCGCCGCCGACAAGGCATACAGCAACGGGCCGTGCCGCGAGTACCTGCGGCACCGGGGCATCCGCCACACGATTCCGGAGAAGACCGACAGTCGGGCCACCCGCCTACGCAAAGGTTCACGCGGCGGACGGCCCCCGGGCTTCGACGAAGAGCGGTACAGGAAACGCAACACCGTCGAGCGGGCCATCAACCGGTTGAAGCAGCACCGGGCGGTGGCCACTCGCTACGACAAGCGCCGCTACGTCTACCTCGGCACCGCAACCGTCGCAGCCCTCACCATCTGGCTCCGCACATGATCGGCCGGACAAGTCCTAGCCGACCATGATCGTTCTCAGCGCCAACGGCTGTACCGATGTTCCCCGAGGCCGAAGTAGCGGCAGGCTGCCCCGCACCGCCTGCCGCCGGGGGGGGGGGGGGGGGGGGGGGGGGGGGGGGGGGGGGGGGGGGGGGGGGGGGGGGGGGGGGAGAGGGGGGGGGGGACGGCAGC
>NZ_JBVIAH010000026.1:6676-95084 GCF_055574035.1 Streptomyces sp. NPDC030021 | reverse complement strand
TGGTCTGCCGTGGGGTAAAGGGGGCGGTGGACCCCCCCTCACTCCCCTCTGCCGTTCGCTTTTTGCACCCCCCAGCCACACACCCCCGCGCCCAGCCCGGGGTCAGCCGCCACCCGAGTTAGCCGAGGCCGAACCGCCGGAGAACCAGGTCGAGTGGGACCGCGGCCGATCGCGCGTGCGGCGCTCGGTGCGCAGCTCCACCACGACCGCAGCCGGGCCGAGTAGGGCCTCCAGTGCGTCGGCGAGCCGTTGCGGGTCGCCGCCGAACGGGAGCGGGGCGAGCCGCTCCCGGCCGCCCCGCAGGACGAGTTCCAGCGCGAGCGTGGAGACGGCCGGCTTGCGGTCCCCCTGGTACGGCTCCACCACCTTGTGCGTCAGCTGCACCTCGTGCAGGGTGTCGACGGGCAGCCAGTCGTCCGGCCCGGCACCCCGGACCAACCGCAGGGACGCGGGCACCCCGGCCGGCGCGAACTCCACCCGCAGGATGTCCCGGGCCCGGGAAAAGGCCAGCGCCAGCCAGCCGAGCAGGTACTCCAGCCCGGCGATCACCCCCACCACCACGAACACAGTCGACGCCCGCGCCCCAGCCAGCACCATCCAGAAGGCGACGAGCAGGGTCGGCACGCCCAGAGCGAGCGGAGCGAACAGCGCCGGCCCCGCCGAGGTCAGCACGTTCCAAGCCGGCCCGGCCGGCCCGACGTGCAGGACCAGATCCGTCGAGTCGGGGCCTTGTCTCAACAAGGGATCGGTGGCCATGCCCCCAGCGTAGGACCGGTCCGCAAGAGCGCCTCGATCCCATTCGGCCGTTGAGGCACGACTTCTGACGGCCCGTATCCCTCAGCCGGCGGGCGCCGGCGTCGGGGATCAATCGAACCGTGGTTATTGATGAGATTGATCATGGGTTCTGACCCATGCCGGGGTCATGGCCCGTTTCGACCATCGAGAGCACGACGGCCATGGCACGTGATCAACAACGGGTGTGAGTAGTTGCGGAACAGGAAATCCCGACGAGATGGCCAGGCGCCCGGCCGGAGGTCACCTACATCCCCTCCGTCCGGGCGCCCGGAGCCCTCCCTCCGGACCCTGCGGGAGGCGCTGGAAGACGAGGCCAAGCCCTGGACCTGGGACACACTGGAGCATCTGCTTATCGACGCCTGTCGGGCCAAGGCCCGCGCCAGGCCACGGACCGAGTTCGCGAAGGCTTGCCGGGGCCGCGAGGCCTTCGAGCGGGAGGGCATCCCGATCTGACGGAGTCGGGCCTGTTGGGTCCAACAGGCCTAACAGGGTCAGAGATGGTCCTCGGGCGCGATCCGTGCCGCCTACCCGAAAGGCCCCGTCCGCGGCTCGCGGGACGGGGCCGGTGAGCGTTCTCGTGTTAAGCACTCGACGACGTCAGTCGGGGGTGTTGGGCCTAACAGGTCTTCCTGTGGAGCACCTGCCGCACCTCTGGCGCTACGCCGTGGAGGAGGCGCGGCGAGCCTCCTCTGCCCGGCGGTCCAGGACGCGCTGGCGGAGGGTGAGCTCCCTGCGGCAGACCTCGACGGCGTCCTGGTCCAGCCCCTGGTCGGTGAGCTGGTAGCGGTGAGGCTCGTACCGCTCCCGGGGTTCAGGCTCGGCAAGGGCCATCAGCCACTCGTTCGGGGTGAGGGGCACGGCGGACTCGCCGTCCTTCATGGGGCGGGCGAAGCGGATCAGGCCGAAGTCGAGCAGTCGCTGACAGCCGTCCTCCCAGGCGTCGCGCCGCAAGCCGAACTTCTCCTTGCGCGCGTCCCCGTAGAGGAACACCCCGGACTCCTGGTGCTTGTCGGGGGCCCACTTGCTGAGCACACGCAGGGCCAGCCAGGTGGCGACTTCCGACGGGGTGAGCACCTGGACCCACCCGTTCAGGAAGAAGGCCGCGGGGATGGTCACCGTCTTGGACGGGTGCCAGTGATTCGCGGGGACCGTGTAGATGTCCGGGCTCTGGTGACTGCCGCGGCCGCTCTCCTTCATGAGGCGGAACGACGCGTACAGCCGCTGCCCTCTCGCCCCACGGGGGACCTCGACCAGCGCCTGGTCGAGGTTCTCGCGGCCGACCTCTTCCAGGGTGCGCAGGGCTCCCTGAACCTGCCGCAGTCTCAGGTCCTCCGCCGCCCTGCCGCCGCGGGTGCCCCGCATGTACGTCTCCGACTTCGCGTCGTAGGCGCCGTCCACGGCGATCAGGTCGGACCAGGACCCCGGCCCGGCTAGCGGCAGCACGTTCTCCCACTGGCCTCCCGCCGCGAGCCGGCACTGCGCCTCGAAGAGCGTGAGCAGGTAGAAGCGCAGCGCAACGCCCCTGGGCAGGAGCAGCCGAGTCAGGAGCGGCCCGCCTTCGACGGGTTTCACCAGGTCGCTGCGCACCACGATGTGGGCGGGCTCCCGGCCGCCGCTCCAGAAGGCCTTCAGCGTCCCGTTCGCCGCCCCGGTCGAGCCGGTTCTGTCCATCTGCTCCAGTCGGCGCACCCGCCGCTCGTTCGCCACACGCGCATCAGCCACAGAAGTTCCCCCGCTTTGATCCCAACGTTTTGATCCGCACAAGAGATTACTAATCACTAAGTGGTCTGGGTGCGGATCAAAGCGTTGCCGGATTCCCGGAGAAGCGGGTCTGAACGGCCTGATCATCAGTACAGGGCCTTCTTCGAAGGCCCTGACGGCCCGCCGTTCGCACCGAAAGCGAACGGCCCCGGGGGGCAACCCGGGGCCGTCTCAGTTCAAGCACTCACCTAGGAGCCTAGTGGAAACCAACACCAACGAGAACGCCGCGAACCGCCCGGAGCCCCTGCCGCAGCGGTGGGCCATCATCCTCATCGGCGGCTTCGTGGCCGGCGCCGCCGTCTTCGTCCTCAGCGGCGCGTTGGCCGCCCTCGGGGCCGCGGCGGCGACCGTTGTGGGGCTGCACCAGCTCATCGCGTAGGCCAGCACCGAGGGCGGGGCGCCTCCCCCACGCCCCGCCCTCGGGCAGCTCCACACGTGTGCCCGTCCGCGACCACCGCCGGAAGCCGCAGGGTGTTGGACCTAACGGGTCTAAGAAGTCATCTCATTTGGTGAGTCTGCGGTAGCAGATGAGGGTGCAGGCGATGCTGGTGAAGGCGAGGAAGTGTTCGGCTTTGCGTTCGTAGCGGCGGTGGAGGCGGCGGCAGCCGGTGAGCCAGGCCATGGTGCGTTCGATGGTCCAGCGGTGGCGGCCCAGTCGCTGCGAGGACTCGATGCCCCTGCGGGCGATGCGATGCGTGATGCCGCGTCCGCGTAACCATCGTCGCAGGTGGGCGTAGTCGTAGCCCTTGTCCGCGTGGAGCTTGCCGGGTTTGCGTCGTCGGCGTCCGCGGCGCGAGCGGATGGGCGGTATGCCGCGGACGAGGGGCTCGAGGGCCTGGCTGTCGTGGAGGTTCGCCCCCGAGATTCCGACGGACAGGGGCAGACCGGTCCGCTCCGTGATCAAGTGGATCTTCGACCCGAACTTGCCCCGGTCCACAGGATTCGGACCCGTCAGGTCCCCCTTTTCAGGGCCCGCATGTTCACCGAGTCGATCGCGCAGCGGGACCAGTCCAGCTCGCCGCGAGCGCCGAGCTCGTCAAGGACCAGGCGGTGCAGCTTGGCCCACACCCGCGCCTTGCTCCACTCGGTGAACCGCCGGTGAGCTGTCGCCCCCGACGGCCCGAACGACGCTGTGGGCAGTTGCTGCCAGGTGCAACCCGAGGTGGCCACGAAGACGATCGCTGCCAGTACCTCCCGGTCGCCATGCCGACGCCGGCCACCACCCTGCGGCCGCGACGGCGCCTCCGGCACCACCCGCTGGAACAACACCCACAACTCATCCGGCACCAGCCGCTCAACAATGCCCACCACGACCGACAGTCTACCCAACCACCCAAATGAGATGGCCTCTAAAGGGGGGTGAGGTGCAGGGCTCGGTCCAGGGAGCGCAGCAGCTCCGGCTCCCATCCGGCGCGCGGGACGTCGGCGGCGAGCAGGCCGCCGGCGCTGAGCACGGCGAGCTGGACCTGGTGCTCGATGCCGAGGCGCCATGCCTCGCGCAGGACGTGGCGGGCCTCGTCGCGGTCCTTGCGGCCGGTGGTCGCGGCGGCCTTGGCGTCGGGAAGGGCGGCGAGACCGCGGGCCGCCCGCTGGAGCCGGTCCATCAGCTCGGCGGCCCGCTCGGCGTCCGGCGCGGGCGGCACCAGATGGAGCTCTGGGGCGGCGACTCCTCGGCGCAGTTGTTCCATCCGCACCGGCAGCGGCGTCCAGCCCGGTGTCCCGGCGAGGTCGATGTTCACCTTCTTCACTGTGGCGCTGTAGGCACTGCCGGTACCCCACTCCTGCAGGGCGGTGCCGGCGGGCCGGTACTCGGGTCCGGCGTTCTCGTCGACGACGCCGCCGTGGTTCCCGCGTACGGACACCCACAGCCAGTCGGCGCCGCCGGTGACGTCGCCCATCAGCATGCGGCGCACCAGGAGGTAGCGCTGCAGCGCGGCCCGGGTGGCCCGGCGCAGCGGGTAGACCTCGACGGACACCGGGCTGTCGGGCCGGGCGTTCTGAGGGCGGCGCCGGATGCGGACCTCCCCCAAGGCGGGGGAGAGGTCCTCCAGGCGCAGCGCGCACAGCTCGCCCACCCGGGCGCCGGTGTCCAGGACGACCGAGGCCATGGCGAGCATCCGCACCCAGCGGGGATAGCCGTGCTCCATCAGGCCGCCCTCGACGCTCCAGCGGGTACGGCGGCCGACGTGGTCGGACAGGGTCACCAGGCTCTCGCGCAGCTGCTCGCGGCGGGCCACGTCGACCGGCTCCTTGCGGGGGAGCTCCTTGAGCTGGCGCAGGTAGTGGACCTCCAGGCCGAGCTCCCGCTGGAGCAGGGCCATCACCCCGGAGCGCACCATCGCCGTCGCCTCGGAGGTCGGGCGCTTCTCCCCGCGGTCGCGGAGCTCGCCTTCCAGGGCGAGCTTCTCGTACGCCTTGAGCGACTCCGGGTCGAAGACGTCGGCCAGGTCGTCGCCGACGCCGTGCGGATGGCCGGGGTGCTGGAGGGCACGGACCAGCTCGCGGGCGTGAGCCCGGATCTGCCGACGGCGGGCGTCGGAGGGGGCCTCCTCGCACACAGCGTCCACGGCCTCCTGGAGCTCGGGCATCTCGTCCAGGAGGTCAACCTTCTTCGTCACGCCCTGCACGGTAGCCACGTCCGGCCGGGCGTACTGACCGAACCGGGAATTAGACCCATTAGAACCAACAGGCCCAACAAGGCCTGACGTGGCATGCCAAGGGCGGACACGACAGCGGCTGGATCCAGGTCCGCATGACCGCTCATCCCGATGAAACATCCCCGCCCTATCGAGGGGGTCGCTCTGCCCTGTTCTGCCCCTTGTGCGAGGTTGGCTCCCCTAGGCTCGTGTCGATCTAGGAATGTGCTGGGAGAGACCGACCTGGCCAGAGGACGAAGGAGTCCCCGTGACTGATCCGAACACTGTCGTCGTCAACGGCGAAGGGACCGCACCCGATCTCGACTCGGCCCGAAAGCTGGCCTACACGGACGCCCGGAAGCGCGCGGAGCAGCACGCAAAGCTGTCCGGCCAAAAGCTCGGCCGGACAGTCGACATGGCCGAGACGACGACTACGGACCCTGCCGACGGAGCAGCGGCCCGCGTGGCCGTCGCGGTGACGTTCGCCTTGGCCTGACGCCGACGCCGGACACCTTCACCGGCCCTGACGCACGCGAGGGCCCCACCGGAAGCGGTGGGGCCCTCGTCGTCTGCGGCTGGCTACTTCGTGACCGGCGGACCGCTCTTGAGGTTCTTGTTGCGGCGCTGGGCGAACGGCGCACCGTTGTTGTACGCGCGCTCGTCGCGACGCAGCTGCGCGAGGACGGCGGCCTCCACGTACGCGGACAGCGACACCGGGACGTCGGCGTCCTCGTCGTCGATCCGCTGGAGCGCGACCACTGCGTTGCGCAGCCGGTTCATGGTCTCCGGGCTGACGTACGCCGGGATCTTCTCCTTCGTGCCCGGGCCGGACGTCTTCTGGGCTCCCAGCTCCTTGCCGAGGAGGGTCCCCTGCCCGAAGGGCATTCCGTTGCTCATGCTGCAGCTCCCCGCGGCGCCACCAGCATGTGACCGAGCTGGTCGAAGTCACGCGTGGTGGTGGACCGCTTGTTGTACTCGCGGATGGACTGGTTCTCGTCGGGCGCGGTGGTGGCGTCCACCGACCTGCGGATGGGGCACACGAGCGCGTCCGGGTAGTGCGCGGCCATCTCGTTGCCGACCGAGCGGGAGATGATCGTCTTGCCCCAGGCCGTGAGCACGGCGGCCCGCACCCTCACGTCGTACTCCTCCTGGGCGTCGGCGATCGTCCTGCGCAACGGCTCGTTCGACTTCTTGTCCAGGCCGCTGAGCTGGCTGGGCACCAGGACCTCGCCGCCGATCGCCAGGGTGAAGGTCGAGAGCTTCCCGACCTTCGGCGGGCAGTCGACGATGGTGATGTCCACCGGTGCCTCGCTCCGCTTGATCGCCCGGCGCAGGGTGCGCTCACCGTTGACCGCCGGGTCGTACTCGACGACCGCGCAGTCCTCATAGCTGGGCACGATGTAGAGGTTCTTGTACCGGGTGTAGTAGGTCGCCTCGTCCAGGCCGGCCTCGCCGTACATGACGTTCTTCAGCGTCAGCCGGTGCTTGGGGTCCAGGCCTTCGGGATAGACCGGCGCCAGCCACCCGGTCAGACCGGCGTCCTGCGGGTCGGCGTCGATGATGCGCACGGTGTAGCCCATCGCCGCCCAGGCGCACGCGAGCTCCAGGGTCGTGGTCGTCTTCCCGGCACCGCCCTTGCGGTTGAAGACGATGAAGACGCGGTGCTCACCCGGGGCGATCGGGGACGGCCCGGTGAATGCGGCCGGGAGCAGGATGCGCGGGCGCAGCTTGTTGGCCGGCTCCGTCCACTCCCGTTCGAAGACGGCCGGCATGCGCAGCCGGTCCGGGATCTTCAACGGCTCCAGCGTTACCTGGACCATGGCTCTCTCCTCATTCGGGCCTCTCCCCGTCCACTCGTCACCGCCAGACCGTACCGCCTCCTCCCAGCCCGTACGTGGACCCGGCGACGCTCCGCCCGATCGGGGAAAACCCCAGGCCAGCGTGGTGCCCCTAACAGGGTTGACCCCATTGGGTCCAACAGGACCGGGCGCCTGGCGCGTTGACCAGGGAGGACCGCCCGGTACCCCGGTGAGACCCCGCGCCCGCGCGCGCGTAGGACCGTCGCGTAAATCGCAAAATGCGTGACGCCGGAGACGCAAGCGACCAGGTGTACGTACGGTCCGCCCGCATGAGATCAAGCACCCGCCGCCCGGGCCGTCCCTCCCTGCTGACGCCGGAGCGGATCGAGAACATCGTCAAGGCCACCGCCGTGGGCGTCGCCAACTCGCTCGCCGCCGAGGGCGCCGGCGTTTCCCGGGCCACCCTCGCGCGGTGGATGGCTCGCGGCCGCAACGCCGCCCAGGCTCGCGAGGACGGAGAACTCGCGAACGCCACCGACGACGTGTACGTCGAGCTGTACCGGCGGGTGAACTCCGCTCGGGCGCAGATGGCCGCCCGGGCGCTCGCGCGAGTTCTGCAGGCGGGCGCCGGGAGCCTGGTCCTGGAGGAACGCGTGCGCACCTACAACGACCCCGTCACGGGCCTGGACGTCGAGGAACGGCAGACCCGGTACCTGCGGCCGGACTGGCGTGCGGCGGCCTGGTGGCTGGCCCACGTGTTCCCCGAGCACTACGGGCCGAACGCCCAGAGCTGGGAGCAGGTCCTCGACGCGTACGACGCCGAGCAGGCCGCCATAGAGCACACCGCCGGCCCCGACGACCCTCACCTCGCCGAACTCGCCGAACGCCTCGCAGCCACCCTCGCCGCCCAGGACTCCGAACTCCCTCCTCCTGTCGGACGGCGAAGGGCTGGCCCGCCGACAAGGCCCACGTCGGCCGTCAGCGGCAGGCGGAGACGCTCGTGAACGAGCGCCTCGGATACCTCGGGGACAACCCCGTCGCAGTCCCTGCCGCCCGATAGACCCGCCGACAGACCCGCTCACGAAACCGCAGACGGGCCCTTATAAGCCCTGTTAGCCCCAACAGGTCTAACAGGGACCGTCCTTGTCGGTTCCGCTGTCAGCGGTCCGTACGGATGCCTTGGAACCCCAGCCCCAGCCCGCGCCGCCTCGGCCTCGCTCGGCGCAGGGCGGGCGCGGTCGCCGCGGCGTTGGCCGTCCCGATGATGTGCCCGCCGAAGATTCTCGGGCGTGAGCCGGCAGGGAGCGTCATTCGAAACGTGCGGTATTGGGCTGCGGCTGGCACGCCGGGGGAAATGCCAGCCGCGCAAGGCCCTGGCCGGGCCGGACGGGAGAAACAGCCAGGCCGCATCGTCTGGGCGCTTGTGCGCCCTGGACACGGGCGGGGCTGCCGACCCCTGCATGACCAATACGCACAAAAGGCATATTCTGCACGCAAAGACGCAATCCAGGGCTGGCGCCGGTCCGGTGCACGGGCAGGGCCGATGACGGGGCGCGTGGCTGAGACCCGGTTCAGCGTCGAGTCCGGCGCGGCGGGCTATGGAATTGCGGGTAAGGGCTATGGCGGTCGGGCCGGAGAACGCACTGGACCACGTTGTGGTGCTTATGTTCGAGAACCGGTCGTTCGACAACCTCCTGGGCCGGCTGTACGAGCCGGGTGAGGTTTCCTCGTTCGAGGGGGTGCTGGGCAAGGAGCTGTCGAACCCGATCCCGCCCTGGGCCGAGGACGGCGCCGAGCGTGGCAGCGTGCCGTACGGCGTCGCCACGTCGATGAACACCCCGAGCCTGGATCCGGGCGAGGAGTACCCGCACATCAACACGCAGCTGTTCAACGTCCTCGGCCAGCCAGGGACGGCCGCCTTCAGTCCGCCCTACAACGCGCCCGCGGCCGGGGCGGTGCCGACCATGGACGGGTTCGTCACCGACTACATCCACACCTGGTGGGCGGCCACCGGCCGCCAGCCGTTCTACCAGGAGTACCGGCAGATCATGGCCGGCTACACCCCCGAGCAGGTGCCGGTCGTCTCAGCGCTGGCGAAGGGGTTCGCCGCCTTCGACCACTGGTTCTGCGACGTGCCCTCGCAGACCTTCACCAACCGCTCCTTCTTCCACGCCGCCACCGCCTCCGGGCTGGTCGTGAACATGGGCGAGGAGGGTGACTTCCTGCGCCAGAACACGGCCGAAACCCTCTTCGACCGCCTGGACGCGGCGGGCCTGGACTGGCGGGTGTACTGCGATCCGCTGTCGCACTACTCCCTGACCGGCCTCATCCACGCCGCCCGGCTGCGGGAGAAGTTCGCCACCCACTTCTCCTCCACCACACGCTTCTTCGAGGACGCGCAGGCCGGCGCACTGCCCCGGTACTCCTTCATCGAGCCGCAGATCATCGGCTGGGCGCACAACGACATGCACCCCCCGTTCTGGTCCTCGGCCCCGGGACTGGTGTGGGACCCGCCCTCCAGCGTGCTGGGAGGCGAGGACCTGCTCGCGCGGGTGTACGAGGCGGTCCGCTCGTCGTCGTCCCCGCACGGGTCGAATCACCTGAACACAACGTTGCTGGTGACGTTCGACGAGCACGGCGGCACCTACGACCACGTGCCGCCCGGCCCCGCGCCCGCGCCCACCGCGGGCGCCCCGGCCGGGCAGCTCGGCTTCCGCTTCGACCGCCTCGGCGTACGCGTCCCGACGATCGCCGTCTCGGCCTGGATCCCCGAGCGCACGGTCGTCACCCGGGAACACTGGAACACCTCCGTGTTGGCGACCCTGCGCGAGCGGTGGAGCCTGGGGCCCCCGCTGACCGAACGGGACGCCGCCGCGGCCACCTTCACCGACGTCTTCACCCTCGATGCCCCGCGCCTGCAGGAGGACTGGCCTGAGGTGAGCCCGCAACCCGTCCCCCCGCTGCACGAGTCACTGGTCCCCCTGGAGGCGCCACTCGGCAGCCACGCCAAAGCCCTGTTCGCGACCGTGTTCGCCCTCGGCACCGAACTCGGAGCCCCAGTCACGGGCATCGACCTGGAGCGGGCCACCGGGGCCCAGGCGATCGACGCGACGCACGGCCTCTTCCGGAAGTTGTTCCCCGGAGTGCACGCCTGAGCCCGCGGCCGACGAGCTGGCCATCTGCCACATCACCCACGTCCTCGTGGAGCACAGCCAGCCGCAGCCCGAGCCGGAGTTCTGGCTCCGCGTCGCCGTCCTGCACAAGCTCCAGATGCGAACCCAGGCCGCCATGGAGGCCGCCCTCCGCAAGACCCAGGATCTTCCGCTCATCGGCTGAGAGGGGTGGTTGCCCCCATTAGACCCAACGGGGGCAACCACCCCATCAGGGTGAGATCCGGGGCAACAGACTGCTCATCCCGCACTGGGCTGCGCTACGTTGCGCACGGCTGGACGCGCACGCCAACCGCCGCAGACTCCGACGCCCACGTCGTCGGGGTCAGCGATCGGCCGAGGACCTCCGGGGCCCGCGAAGTCCGCAACGGTGTCTTCCGCCGGCGGGTGACGTGGGCCGGCCCGCCGGATCCGGAGAACATTCATGCCCCGCAACCAGAACACCGCTGCGCAGCGCGCCCGGGAGGCTCAGCGCAAGACGGGCGGGAAGTACACCGCACTGCTCCGCGAAGCCGCCGCCGGCGGACCGCCGAAGGCCTTCCCGTTCCGGAGCCTCCTGGCCGAGTGCTCCACGCTGCCGGAGGTCCACGTCGACTGGGGGTACAACGACCCCGAGGACGACGGCGCGTTCCCCGGCCCCGTGATGTTCGAGTCCGCCCTGCTCGGCGGGCCCGTCCCCTGCGGCACGGTTCTGGCGCTCGCCGGCGCGCTGTCCGGCCTGGAACTGCGCGGGGACGTGCACGTGGAGTCCAACGATCCCCTTGGGGAAGCGATCGTGTCCTGCGCTGGCCGTCGCTTCCGACTGGTCCTGAACCAGGACCTGCTCTACGAGCTGTGCCAGGGCTCCGCCTGCCCCCGCCAGCCGGTCGACGACTTCTTCATCCCGTACTGCACCGGCCACCTTCCTGAGTGCCCGGCGGAGAAGCTGATCGACATGGCCGGGAACTGGGGCCTCGACCGCCGCGACGCGTTCGAAGAACACCCGGGGGAGGCACAGGCGGGGCCGCAGGGCGACCACCTTGTCCGGGCCGCAGTCGCCCAGGGGGCCTTCACGAAGGTCGCGGCCGCACTCATCGGCCACTGCTTCACGGACTCGGATCTGATCGAGGACGTGCACGGCTGGGGCGAGGAGGCCATGGCTGTACGTCACGGCACCGAACGCGAGCGACTGCGCCTGACCACGGTGGCGAACAAGGAGGGCTACCACATCCGGTCGTCGGTCGACGGCTCATGCGCCGTCTGCGGAGCCGCGCTGACCCGCGGTCTGGACGTCTGGCCCGTTCCACCGCAGTTCTGCTCCGCAGCCTGCGCTCCGCCGCGGCCACCCGCATGGGAGTCCCTCCCCGACCCGTGGGTGACGAAGACGAACCCGATCGCCTGAACCACACGTCAGCCCCTGTTGGGCCCATTGGACCTAACAGGGGCTGATGCACGCCTGGAGGGCTACGGGCGTGGTCGCCTGCGTCTGCATCTCGGCATCGGCGGCCGTCCGGTCGTCGTGGTCCCGGAGCATCCGCAGGACGGTCGCCGGACTGGGGTGCTGCCCCTTCTTCCTGCCCTTGGTGATGACGAGCCGGGGGGCGATGTCCCGCAGGCTCAGCTTCTCGGTGTCCCGCAGGTGCAGGGCCATGGCGAGCATCGTGGGGTCGGACACCTTCGCGCCGCCGATCGCCTTGCCCCGCCGGCGGGCCGACTCCTGGCCGTCCAGCGTCTTCTCCCGGATGTACTCGCGCTCCATGCCGGACAGCGCGGCCAACACCGCGAACACCGGGCCGTGCGGATCGTGGGAGCCCTGCAGCTCGCCGGTCAAGAACTCCAGCTCTACGTCGTGCTCCCGCAGCCGCACGGCCAGGGTCACCAGGTCGTGCCCGCGGCCGAGCCGCTTGTGCTCGTGGATGACGAGGGTGACGCGAACCCCGGCGGCGCGCAGCTCGCACGCGAGGGCGATGGCCTTCTCCAACTCCGGGCGTTCCTTCACCCGGGTGCTGATCTTCTCGGAGAACACCCGGGTGATCCCGGCCGCGGCGAACGCGTCGAGCTGGGTGTCCAGCGACTGGCGGACAGTCGAGGCCCGGGCGTACGCGATACGGACATGCCCGTTCGGCCCGCTCGCGGCCGTGGCGGCGGGGCGCGGGAGCTCCTGCCACTTCGCCCCCGGCCTGCGGACGGCGGGCGTCGGGATGTTCAGCTCCGCCTTGAGGCTCGGCACGAGCCGAAAGCGGGCCGTGTGGTACTGCACGGCCACCTTCCCGGCCGTGGTGCGGCAGGGCGAGCCCGCCGGGGCGCCGCAGCTGGACATCGGGCAGTCGTGCGCTTCCACCAGCTTGGAGGGGTCGGTGTTCACGACCCCATCGTTTCATGTGTGTTTCACAGGACAAGATGAAAGAAACGACCTATGAAACAGAGTTCTCCCTGATCACCGAACTGCGAGACGGGTGTTGCATAAGGGACCACCTATGAAACGGCGGGTTCCGCCCAATGCGCCGTCCGCCCGAGCGGGCCAGCAAGGTCGCGATCACCAAGTACTCCATGAGGGACCGGGAGAGGCTCGGGGCACTCAGGGTGGTCGGGGACGTGATCGCGCTCTACCTGCTGAGATGGCCCGACGAGATCCGTCCGGCGAGCGATGTGCCCGCGCCCGCGAAGGTCGACGTCAGCGAGGACGAGACCGCGGCCGCGGTGGAGCTGGCCGGTGCTCTCTCGGTCGGCTTCGACCTGTCGCAGCAGCGAGACCGGTACCGCGAGGCCCTCGAAGCGGTCATTGCGGCCAAGGCGCAGGGGACCCGTCCGGAGCCGGCCGAAGAAGCGGCCCCGGTCGGCCAGGTCGTCGACCTGATGGCGGCCCTGCAGCAGTCGGTCCAGGATGCCCGCGCCGCCCGAGGCGAGGACACCGAGGCCACCATCCACGACCTGCCCTCCAAGAAGGCGACCAGGAAGAAGGCGGCACCGAAGGGATCGGTGGGCGCCGGGAAGAACGCGGCGGCCAAGAAGACGGCGGGCCGCGCGCGCCGCATCAGAGCGCCTAGAACTGGGCCCTGTTGATGCTCTTCACCCGCTCGCAGGCGACGCGGTCGATGTCCTTGAAGCGGACGCAGATCTGACGACACGGGCACGGTCGAGCAGCGAGTCAGCATGCCGATGACCCTTCCACCACAGGCGGGGGGCATCAGCATCACGGCCCTCAACGCGAGTAACGGAACCGACGATCTGTGTGAATCACGCAGCCAACGCGGGCCGACCTGCACACGTATCCGAATCCCGTGAGGCGTGGCCCGAGGGTTCCTCCGCCTGCTCGGTGTCTTCTGCATCTCTGACCGGGGTCACGGAACCTTTCTCAAAGCAGTCCGTGATGACTGGCGTTCGTGCAGCAGCGCAACGAAGCCTGCGCGTTGTCGATACACATGGCCGATCTCGCAGTTCGAAGAGATGCTTTCTGGCTCCCTATATCTGCCGTCACCCGGTACGCCAAGAGACCGATACCAGCAGGAATGGCGCATGATCGCCGTTCCCGCTGGTTCCTGCCTTCGAGCCGGGGCTGATCCAGCGTCGTCGCTTTGTCCGTCTGATTCCGCACGCGAGGAGCGCGGTGCGCAGTCCGGCCCTTAAGCGCACCCACGCCTTCATGGGATCACTGATCCAGGATCTTGCCATCAAAGTTCTCAGCGGCGCACTCGTCAGCCTGGCGGGGCTCATAATCCAGAGGCTGCGTCGACACCACACCCGCAGGCGCAACGAGTTGACATTAGCGGCTGACACCAACACCAACGAGTAGGGGCGGGTGCCAGCAAACACGGGTAGGGCATCCACCTCGTACCCCGTGCTTATCTAGAGCCACGGATCACAAGGTGCCCGTGCTCCTGCCGTGCCCGATCGGCCGGTAACTGACGGGGAACCACGGTGGTTGAAGGGCAGCGCGCAGGTGAACGGCCCCTGACCGATGTACCTGGTCAGGGGCCGTTCACCTGCGGCGGGTGTGGGATTTGAACCCACGGTGACATCGCTGCCACGACGGTTTCAAGATCGTTGAGGGGTTGACTCGCCCTATTGAGTAATCCAGAGGCATATACAGCTGAATGGGTGGAAATTGGCGGCCCCCAAAAGGTAGTAAGCCGCCAGAAGTGTCACGCATGCTAGCTTCACTCGAGGTCGCCGAGATTCTCACTTCGGAGGAATCATGCCTATCAATATTCCCGAGGCAGTAAATCACACCCAACCCAACTGGCGTTTCTGCGTCGAGTGTTTTGTCGTCTTTTGGAACGACGATCCTCAGGGAGGGAAGGGTAACTGTGCTGGAGGGCACTTCGAGGGAGAGGGGCACAAGCCTGCAGGATTCGATTTCTTCCTGCTTGCCGACCCAGAGAACAGCATCTGAGCTCTGCGGGGGTGAAGCCCCCCGGGCACGGACGACAGCAAACAACCACGTCAGCTCCCCTTTCTCACTATCGGAGGATTCGTGCCCATCAACATTCCCGAGGCCGTAGAGCACACCCAGTCAAACTGGCGATTCTGCCATCAGTGCTTCAGCCTCTTCTTTAATGGTGATTCCCAAGGAAGAAAGGGAATCTGCAACGGGGCGCCACAGTCGGGGGGCGGACACAAGGCTGCGGGCTTTGATTTCTATCTGCTGGCTGACACAGAGAACAGTATTTGAAGGATCAGAAAACAGGAGAACCGGGCTGTCGGTCCTGCCCGAGCAGGGGTGCGGGCCTCCCCGCTGCCGCGCACCCTGCGCCGGCGCTCCGCCCGCACCCGGTACGCCCCCGCCATCTCCTTCATCTCCACTGCTCGCTCCCCTGTCCTTACTTGACGCGCGCCGCCGCCTCTCGCGCTGGCGTGACAGGCACTGTGACCTGCGAAGAGGACAGGAAGCCGTACAGGTTTCGTCGAACGCTCCCTAGCCTCACTGTTTCGCTTCGGATGGCTGAGCTGGCCTAGTCGCGGTGGCCAGGTGATGTCGGTTGCTGGTTGCGGGGTGGCATGGCTGGGGCCCGACGCTCGGGCCGGGTGCTCCCAGGTTCCTCGATCGTGGCGGGCAGGGGCGGTGTCGCGGGTCAGGTGGACGGCCGTGGCAGGGCCGTGAGGCGAGCGAATGCGCTGGTCAGTTCGTGTCGCCAGGGCCAGGTTGCGGAGATTCGCAGGTGGAGGCGGCGTCCGCCGCGGGTGATGCGGGCGGCGACGTGCAGGATGCGGTAGCGGAGCTTCTTGGGTTCGGCAATGGCCAACTCGCCGTCCAGTAGCAGGAGGCGTGTCCAGGACAGCAGGTCGATGGCGGTCAGGGACAGCTCAAGCCAGGCGGCGTTGATGGCGAAGTGGCGGGAGGGGAAGCGGCCGAATCCGGTGCTCTGGCCCGTGCGGATGTGGTCTTCGACGGTGGCGTGTCCGCGGTGGCGGACCTCCAGGAACTGGGCGGAACCGCCACCCGCGTGCGGAGTGTCAGTGAGGAACACCTGGTGGCGAAGGCCTTCGTCCTGGTCGAACAGAGACAGTTGTGCGCCGGGGTGCGGTCGTTCGCGTCGCACGATGATGCGGATGCCAGGCGGGTAGCCGGCAAGGTCGACCATGCCGGTCAGCTCGGCGACCTCGGCGCCGTCCCGCACGGTCCCGTTCTGGTCAAGGGCGGGCTGCCAGAGTCTGTCGGGGAGGGCCCGGATCGCGCGGCGGACTGGTTCGGTGACCGGGTATCCGACCGAGAAACGCAGATCCAGGCCGTTCTTACGCAGCATCTGGATGTGGGCCAGGAAGGCTTTCGCGCCTCCGGCGCTGTCGGCACGGATGAGGATCGCAGTGCCGTGCCGGTGGGCGTCGGGGATCTGGGCGAGGGCCGCATCGAGGACGGTGATGTGATCGGCTGCGGTGTTGGCTCCGGCGTTGCCGGGCCGCAGGAGCCCGGACATGGCCTCGCCGGTGTTCGCCAGGAAACACAGCAGCGGGTGGTAGCCGAAGCCGCCTTTGTAGGTGGGTGCCGCCTGCTCTTTCTCGGAGTGGCACGTGATCAGTGTGGCGTCGATGTCCAGGACCAGACCGGGCAGTTCGTGTCCTGCGATTGTCACCGCTGGTATGCCCTCGCCCGTCTCAGCGGCCTGCAGCCAGGCCACCTCCCGGGCCGCGGCCCGGGCCGCTCGCAGCGCAGCGACTACGGCCTTGTCCATGTCGGCGAGCAGCCGCCAAGCCGTGGGCGTGGAGGCCACTGCACCGAACACCTCGCTCTGGTCGCGCAGGATGGCCAGGTCCGTGATGGTCTCGCCGCCGTCAGCGATCATCACCGCGAGATCAGTTGCGATCCGACCCGGGTCGTGGCCGGTACCGCGCGGCCTCAACCGCCGCAGAGCAGTCGAGCAGGCGCTGGTCAACCCGGTCGCATCTGCGAGATCAGCCAGCAATCGTGCCCCCGCATGCCCGACCACCCCCGTCCCGTCAGAGGACACCACGAGCCTGGGACGGGAACCGATAACCTGCACGTAGACAGTGCCTTCCGCCGGCGACGATCAAACCCTAGACACAGTTCATCGTCCCAGCTCAGGAAGGCGCTTTCGCGTGTCGGCCAGCATCCGGACCCACCCCCCGAACCGAAAGTGCGAGGTTAGGGGCAGTTGGCGTTCTGGGTCGTCCACCGACATGCCGACAGGCGGACGACCCAGAACTACTCATGGGGTAGCTACGTCAGCGTGTCCTGGCGGACAGCTGGCGTCGGCCAGGTGGACTTCGTGGTCGGCGATGCGCTTGTCGGCGAAGCGGACGCTGTCGCGGGCGTCCGCAGCTCGGTGACGGAGACGAGCTGCGTGCCGGGGTGACGGCAGCTGTACGGAGAGTTGACTTGAACCTCTGCAAGCCCTCATCCTGATAATGCCCTGAGGGGGGATTATGGTACAGCGTCCTGAAGCGAACGATCCCGTACAGTGCGTCTATTGTTCGACTGTTGGAGTGTATGGCAGTGACGGCAATTTCGGGATCAAGGATAACGCTGTCGGAATAGCTGCCATTTTCTATAACTCTGTGAAGCCGTGGAATCTGTTCAAAGTCCTCACTGACAACACTAAGCTCACCGAGTCTCATGGGCTCTACGTCTGCCTGAGCTGCGGACACAAGCAAGCTCGCTGCCCTCGGGAGGCTTGCCACCAGTGGAACTCGGTTCGACTAGCTGACGTAGGAACTCACGTCACGTGCCGCAGCTGCCAAATTGACTACTTGCTGTGGTCCTGAAGGGTCAGTTGCGATTCGCGCTGCCCGTATAGCTCACCGAGCGTCTATGCCAGAACAGGGACAGTTGTGCGCCGGGGCGCGGTCGTTCGCGTCGCACGATGATGCGGGTTCCGGCCGGGTAGTCGGCAAGGTCGACATGCCGGTCAGCTCGGCGACCTCGGCGCCGTCCCGCACGGTCCCGTCCTGGTCCAGGGCGGGACGCCAGAGGCGGTCGGGTATGGCCCGGACAGTGCCTCGGACCGGTTCGGTGATGGCGTATCCGCCCGAGAAGAACGTCCGGATTCCTTGTTTCCGCATGTCATGTTGGCGCCGACGTTCCCAAACAGCTAAGCGCACAGTGGAAGCGTATGCGGGATGCATTGCTCGCAGAGGATCTCCGGGGCTCCAGCACCTTCCTCAACAACATCGGCTTCGACCAGTGGCTTCGCGGCGCCTATGACTGGGCGTTGCGCACATATCTAGATGCTCTGGCTTCGGAGGAGCAGGCACAAGGCCCGTTCAGTCCGGGACTCGCTACGATTCTGAACAACCTGGGCATGGTTCGTGAGCGCACGGCGGCCTATGCGGAGGCAGCCGCCTTCTACGAGCGCGCCCTCAATATCCAGCAACGTGCCGGGCTGTCCAACCACCCTCTCACCGCCAAGATCATCAACAACTACGGAATGACCCTAAGCTCCCTCGGCAGGCTGCCCGAGGCCCAGGAACGGCTTGAGGAAGCGCTCGCCCTGCGAATTCAGCTGCACGGGAAGGAGCAGCGAGACACCGCTATTACCCTTGCCAACCTGGCGACCGTACTCCATGCACAGGGCGATCGGGGAAAGGCCCTAGCAGATGCGGAGCACGCGGCCCAGGTGTGCCGCCAATGCGTCGGCGAAGCCGCCTCAGATTATGCCCGGTGCCTCCACACTCTGGGTGTACTCAAGCTGGCGGAGGGCCAGGCCCTCGCAGCATGGGAGTGCCTAGAACAAGTCCTGGCCATCCGTCAAAACAGCCTTGCCCCGGACCATGCCGAGACGGCGGACACGCTCAGAGTCCTGGGTAAGTTGGCCCACAACAAAGGCGACCAAGCCGGCGCGACGTCCTTCCTCGCCGAGTCGTTGCGGATCTACGAGCGCCGACTCGGTCCCGAGAACCCAACAAGCTGCGCCGTGCGCGACGAGCTAGCAGCCATTTAGGTCCGCGCTCCGCCCCATCGCCAAGCCGGAGAGGGGCTCCCGCTGCCGCGTGTCGACGCCACAGGCGCGGCTTCTTGTCACACCGAGACGGTCTCTCATCTTCCGGGTTGTCTCTTCTGCGATCCGGGCAGTGATCGTGCTATGAACTGGTCGCCTTCGCACGTCGTCAGGTCGCAGCCGGTCGAGGGTGTGACGGCGCTGCGCCAGGCGTGGTGGCGAACGGAGAGCTGTGAGCTGTCTGCATGCACTGCCCGTTGTCCGGTTCGATCTTCCTGTTGCGGCTGAGGCGGGCAGGCGGCCTATTGCGGCTTCCCCTCGTAGCGCTCCCCCCGGCTGCTTGGCCATCAGGCAGAGGCAAGCCAGATCTCGGGGGCGGGGCCCAACCGAACCTGCTCATAGGACTTCTCACTACAACTGCAGCAGTCTCATCCAAGATGCAGCACCGCTGGCCACAACACAGAAAGGCGTCAATCTGGGCCAGAAAGCCGTCGCATTCAACCTGCAGCGCCACAGGTCACAGACAAACCCTCACCGCAATTGAGCTGAGACATCACACGGGGCCGACTGCCCTGCCCGCCGTAGGAGAAGGAGCCCACCGCCCCATGACCGACGCCGCGAACACCCCTCCCACCACCCGCGCCACCCGCATGATCACGATCGTCGCCGTCGTCCTCGGCGTCGCCTACATGGGCTTATTGACCTTCATCTCGGTACCTCAGCTCACGGACTACATGAGCGGCCGGGACATCGACTACCCGGCGTTCCTGGCCATCGCGGCCATCGCCGGCCCCGCCCTGTTCTGGGCCTACATCGGCCTCGGCCTCGGCCTGAGCAAGACGGGCTGGGCGGCCGGACTCGCCAGCACCGGCATCCTCACCACCCTCACCTACGGGTGGCTCCTCGCCTCCTCCAACGGCCATGGCTTCGCCTACTGGCTGTTCCTCACCCTGATCGTCGCCACCAGCCTCGGCGCCTTCTGCGTGGTCCCCTACGCCCTCGTACGCGGCACCCTCGGGCGCCGCTGACCCTCCGAGCCGGGGCCAAGGGCGCCGCACAGGCTCCGCTGCGACGGCCCCTCGTTCGGCGCACCCCACCGACCGGCGAACTCCTCCATGCGTGTGTCCCCTCTCTGGACGGCGCATCGCCGCCCGATGCTGATCTTCCAATCCCCCCACAGCTGCCTCGCGCCTGTGGGCAAGGTGGGTGGCCCAACCGCGCCGACTACCCGATCTGCTGGGCAGCGTCGAGACCCGACTCAACGCTCCGCGCCTTGCCGCTGCTCGCCGGAACGACGATCGCCGCAGCCTTGGGGCTTTCCGTAGTGTTCACCCAGTCCGAGAAACTCGACACCCGGGCACCATCCACAGCACCCGATGCGGCAGGAATGACCATCGGGGTGCCGGTGGTGACCAGGGCAAAAGCACGGGCGAGGGTTTCAAGGCCCTCAGATGCCTGCCCGGCCCGCTGGTCGGCGAGGAAGGCGGCTTCGCGGCCGATCGCCTCCACGAGCCGTTCACGGGCTACGTCGACAGTGGGCGACTCCTGTACCTGGATCCGGGCCGGGATGCGCTGGATGCCGTCCGCGGCCTCGTCAGTTCCCCGAGAGCCCTCTTCAGCGGTCACCGGGGCAGATCCTCCAGACCAGGTGACTCCTACCTGGTCGCCGCTCTTTTGGCCGTCGTACTGCGGCACGCTGATTGAGATGCCGTCGCCTTGCCCGGACATGCCCGCCTCCTTGCCGGTCGGCACGCTGCCGCCCTGGTCAGAGCGTCGCAGGACACAGCGTCACCGGACCATTGCTCTCGGCGGAACGGCCGGTAACCGACAGGGTGGCGCGAAGACGCCACCCCTTGCCGGTACCCAAGGCCCGCAGACGCTGGACGCCCGAGCAACGCGGTGACGGTCCGGCGGTGTGCGCCCCGCACCACGACGAAGCCTGAGCCCGGAACCAGGCGGTGGGCGAGCCGGTGCAGTCGTGACCCCGGCGAGTCAAGATCGTTGGCCGAGTATGGACAACACCAAGCGCGTACTTGCCACTCTCGCCCTGGCGGGGGCTGCCCTGTCGTTCTCCGGGGCCGCTCACGCGGACAAAATCCAGAACAACGTGAACGAAGTCGTCGAGTGGGACCGCTCCACCAACAACTACGGAGTCACCTACGGAGACTCCGTGAACGCAGGAACCGGCAACATCATCAACCCGCAGACCCTCATCTCGGGCATCGCAGACATCGCAGGCAGCGAACTCACCGGCCCACCCACCGCCGGCGTACCCGCTGGCGTACCGTCCGCCGGCGCACCCGCCGCCGGCCCTTCCATTCCCTTGAACCAGTAATCGTCCGCCCCGCGGGTGGCTGGCCCGGCCGACTGCATAGGCCCCGGCGCCGTCGTCGTGACCACCGCCACCTGCGGCCCCGGACGCCACAAGCCCGCGGCCTCCCCCCATGCCCCACCGGCGCCGCGTACAGGCGGGCTTCGCCGCACGGAATGCCGTGTCGAGTACCTCGCGCAGCCGACCGCCGATGCACGGGCCACCAGCCCTCCATGACGGGGCCAACGGGACTGGCGGGAATCAATTTTCGGATTGCATTCGCGGGGACGGATCGCCATGGATCGGCGGGTACTCCCGGCCCGGCAGCTCGGCCACTCCGTGCAGGACGATCCGCTCGAACTCATTGACCAGCTCGTCAGGAATCCACTGCTTGGCTGACAGCCATCTTGATGGAGGCCCGCGCCGGCGGTGCGGGCCTCCGGTCTCGCGGTCAGGTGGTGCGGTAGCCGATGTGGAGGGTGTCGCCGCTGCCGCCGGCGAGGGCGGGCTCCGACATGGTGTACGCGTCGGGGACAATCTGGTTGAAGCCGGTCCAGGTGCTCCCGTTGAGCGAGTTGAGGTAGACCATGGAGTCCAGGCCGCGTGTTGCGCAGTACAGGACGCCGTTGCGGGCGGCCAGCGCGGGTGCACTGTCGGTGGTGCCGCCCAGGCGCGTGGCGTCGGACCAGCCGGAGCCGTTGTGGCTGACGACGTACGTGGCGCCATCGAGGCCCACGCAGGCCAGGTACAGCGTGTTGTTGAGAGTGGCCAGTGCCGGGGCGTAGAAAGTCTGCAGGCCCCCGACCTGTGCGAACTCGACCCAGCCGGATGCGGTGAGGTAGCTGAAGTAGACGGCGGAGTTGCCGCCGTGGCCGCGGACTGCGCAGTGCAGTGTGTTGCCGCGGCTGGCCAGGGCGGCTCGCAGCGAGCTGGTTCCGGGGAGCCTGACGGGTGAGCCCCAGCCGGAGCTGTTCTGGGGCGTGACGTAGATCTCTCCGTTCTGTCCGCCGCTGGAGACGTACAGGGTGCCGTTGTTGACGGCCAGGTCCGGCGGGGTCCAGCTGGTCAGGCCGGGCACGAACCCGTAGCCCTGCCAGGTCCCGTTCTTGAACGCGCCGGTGTGGACGCCGCCGTTGAGGCCGCGCGTGACAATGTTCAGATTACCGTTGTGGACCGCCAGGGAGGGACCCCAGTCCGTGGTGCCGGGGATCCTGGTGGTGGAGCCCCACTGGCCGTTCGCGGGTGAGACCAGCTTGATGTCGCCGGGGGCGTCGACGGGGGGCGGCGTGCCGACCCACTTGAGCTGCAGGCGGTGGCGGCCCTCGGCGTCACCGCCGTTGAAGACCCAGCCGAGCGAGCCGGCGCCACCGCTGGTCACCAGCTGACGCAGCGCGGACTGGGTGAAGACCAGGGTGCGTTCCTGGACCAGGTCGTCGTCGTTCCTGAACAGGTCGATCAGCCAGGCGATGAGCCGGGCGACGAGCGCGGTGAGCTGGGCGTAGTCGAGGAAGTCACCGTACTGCGGGGCCAGATAGCCGTAGATCTCCATGGTGTCCACGAACTTCTGCAGCTCCACGCTGATGGCCCGCAGCTTGTCCCGCAGGCGGTTCCTCCATTCCGCGCCGCCGTCGTCCTCCTCCCAGCAGGAGATGTTGCACACCAAGGAGGTGTCCACCCGGCCGCTGTAGAGCGTGGTGTTCGCGCCGAAGTCGTGCCACTCGCCCTGGTCGACGTTCGTGAACACCCGGGTCAGGAGCTCTTGGCGGGCGCTGAACGCACCGACGGAGCTGCACCCCCAGTAGATCTCGTCGGACGCGGAAGCCTCGTTGGACTCGTCCTCGCAGTAGAACGAGTGCATATCCACGCGCGCCATGAACGAGGCGTTCACCCCCGGCTGCTCCTCGGGCGGTGCCGACGCGGTCACGAACGTCGCCCCGTACCCGTAAGCGGCCTGGCCGGCGATGAACTCCGCGGTGTCGAAGGTGCCGTCCCGCTCGACGGCGGTACTCAGGTCGACGACGCTGACATTGTCCTGTCCCAGGATCTCCTCACGCAGTGAGGGAAGGTCCTTGACCAGGTCCTCCACCGCGTACCCGTCGGCCAACGTACGGGTGGTGAGGACCTGCGGGAGCACCGCGGCCGTGCTGCGCACGGTGTTCTCTTCCCGGTACACCCTCCCGAAGCCGTGGACCTCTTCCTCAGACAGCAGCAGCCGCAGTGGGGCGACCATCCGGGCTTCCAGGTCGGTCAGCTCCATCCCGGCCTCCAGGCGGGCCGCCGCGTGGAGCATCACGCCGAGCAGCAGGTTCGACCCCGGCGACGGCTGCGTGCGCCCGGCGGCGCGCGTGCCCACGGGCGGCGTGCCCTGCAACTGCCCGCGCAACCGCTCCAACCGCTCTTCCTGCGTGGTCCCGAACTCCAACGACTCCACGAGCAACCCCTCCGACTTTGGCGGTCACGGCCCGGACAACGCACAGGGCCGTCCCGCTGATCCTTCCGCCCCTTCGCGGAGAGCGACAGATCTTTTACAGTCGGTGACATATGGGTTGTGGCCGACGCGTCGACAACCGACGCATCGCCCCCCTCCCGGCCCTTGTCCGCGTCCTGCGGCAGCAGGCGGCCCCACTCCCAGTACCGGCGCAGCTTCTGCACCAGGCCGTGGGCGTCTTCGGTGCGGCGGTCGGTCTCCAGCAGCAGCACCCCGGCCGCCGGCGCACGCACCACCAGGTCCGCCCGCTGCATGAAGCGTCTGTCCGGTCTTCGGCAGTGCTGCGGCGCACGCGCCGAGCCGGCTGGGCAGACCGCGTGAGCGACGGCTGTCAGCTGCCGCCCCGGAGGAAAACAAGCGGCTGGATACATGACGGGCCGTCATGGAATGATCGCCGCCGGAGTGACAGCGTGGTTACGTTCGGAGAGACAGGTCAACTTGAAGATCAAGACACGGATCCGGCGGATGGCCCTGGCGGGCACCGCGGCAATGGCGTTCACCGTCATGGCATCACCCGCCAACGCGGTCACCGGAGGGCAGACAGCCGCCCCCGGCCAGTTCCCCTACACGCTGGCCCTGCTGAACAACGGCACCTACGTATGCGGAGCGACACTGATCGGTCCGTCCAAAGCCATCACCGCCGCGCACTGCGTGGACGGCGTATCGGCAGGCCAGCTCACCGTGCGGGCCAACTCGCTTCAGCCGACCTCCGGGGGCCAGACCCAAAGGCTCTCCCAGGTCGTCATCCATCCCAGCTACAGCTCCTTCGACCTTGCCGACGACATCGCGGTCCTGCGCCTGGCCGGGCCCCTGCCCGCCGTCGACGTGCCCGCTCTGCTGCCCCCTCAAGGCCCGCCACCCTCCGGGAACGCCTTCGTCGTCGGCTACGGCGCGAACAACCCGGGCGGCACCTTCCCCAACCCGCGCAGCAAGGTCAGCGTCCAGCTCATCTCCAACCCGGCATGCCAGGAGGCCTACGGCTCCGAAGTCACCGCCGGCATGGTCTGCGGTGGCGCAGCGGGGCAGGGAGCCTGCACGGGTGACGACGGCGGCCCCGTCGTCGGCCCGCTCGGCCTCACGGTCCTGGGCATCATCTCCTGGGGAGCAACGCTCACCCCCGGCAGCCAGTCCTGCGGAAGCCCGGGACAGCCCGACGTCTACACCAACGTGTCGAGCTACACGAACTGGATCAACACCGCCTGACCCTCAGCCGACCAGCCTGGGAGCTGGGGCAGGTAACGACGGAGACGGGCGGTGGCAGTGCCGCTCGCCCCGAGTCGAGCACTCCCCACGTCGTAGCATTGAGTGCAGCATCGCTGAGCCCGGCCTACCGCGGACGGGCTGGGCGGGTCAGCGTCCCTGTCGAGGGCCGCGCCCGGAATCGGCCGGTGTCCGGCGCAGGCCGCACAGGATGGCGTGGGAGTAGACCCTTGACCCGGCACGGCCCGCCCTGGGAGGGCGCCCAGGTCGCGGGGCGGGGCGCTGTGGAGCGGGTGTGTCCGGTCCTGTGCCACGGAATTTTGAGCGTGTGCCATCGGACATGAGCGAGGCACACGCTCACCGGCATGCCGCACAGCCTGTCTGGCCTTGTGCAAGAGGGCCCACTGGCAGACTGGTCGGTCGACTGTCCCTCGTCAGGCGTTAGCGATGACCACTGGGGATGTGCCTCCCTTTCCGAGCACAAGCGGCTGATTACCCGAGGAGTCCGGGTCGCCGACGCCTACCGGCAGTTCATTCAAGAGGGAGGTAATGCTGTACCCCCCTTGGTCAAGGGGCGCAATCCGCCACAGCTCATTGTCCGGGTAGCGGGGCGGGTCGCTCGGCAGCACGATCAGCGGCCGCACCGCAATCGGCGTACCGGCCTCCCCCTCCGGGGCTACCCACCCTTCGGCACTGCCGTCCCTCTTGATGGTGTACAGCTGCCTACCGTGCTGAGGCTGCGCCTCAATCTTCCAGCGGGCGCCCTCCAAGCTCCCACCCACGACCACCGTGCCGTTTACTACCGCGACCGGCTTCCCGTCGATGTGCAGCCGCTTCGCATCCAAGAAAAACAACCTCCCTGCTCAGCCTCGACCGGGTGACCGAGAGCCCAAGGGAATCTGCACACACGCGAGCGCCTACAATCGACACTTTTCGGACTTTGGTCGCATGGAAAATCCAGACAGGATCGGCTGTCCCGTGCCACTGAACCCTGAGCGTGTGTCAGTGCCTGTTCCAACAGGCCCTCAGCGGCTGAACCACTCATGCGCGGACTGCTTCGAGGTGCCCAGAGCGCCCGCGATCTCCTCCCACGAGTAGTCGGTACGGGCCGCCTGTACGGCCTCGGTCTGCCAGGCGTCCGCCATCGACTTCAGCAGCGTCGCGGCGTGGACAACTGCCAGCGGCCAGACCTCGTGACCCTCGTACTGCGCCAGCCCCATCAAGCCCGTGACCGCGTCGTGCAGCGCGACCACCAGGCGCTGCATGCCCTCGGGCATGGTGTCGGCCAGGGCGACCTCCGCGTGGTGGCGCCACTGCGCGCGCAGCTGGTCGTCGACTTCCCGCGGGGCGTTCCACGTCGGGTGTTTGCGGCCGCCCTTCCAGCCGCACGCGCAGACCACCCGGACGCCCGTGGCGCGCGGGTAACCGTGCGCCCCGTCGTACTTCCGGCTCCACCCCCACTCCAGGTCGTCGGGGAGCGCCACGTCCGGAGGATCCGTACGCAAGTGAGCCAGTGCGGGGGCGGTAGACGTTCACCGTGCGCTGCGCGCCGGCCAGGCGGCCGTTGCGAGTTCTGGGTGTCCGCAGCCGGGGTCAGCGGCGGTACATCACGTACAGCTTGCCGTCGTGAGAAACCGCGGACGCCTCGTCCATTGTCGTGATGGGATGCTGTCCGCCGACCTGGTGGGTGTCGCTCCAGGCGTAGTCCGGGCTGCGGCGCGTGGCAGCGCGCAGGCTGCCGTCCATGGCGCGCAGGAAGATCCACAGCGCGCTCTCGTGAGAGGCCAGGGCGGGGGCGTGGGTGACGGACCAGCGCGTGACGGTGCCGCGGTCCTGCCAGCCGTATCCGTCCCCGGTGCTGGTGTAGACGTGGTCGCGGTGGCCGCGGGCGACCCGCCACAGGTGGTCGCCGTGGCGTGCCATGGCGACGCCGTCGTCCACCACCCAGCTGTTGAGGTTGCTGCGCTGCGGAACACTCCAGGCGCCGTTTTCATACCAGTTGTGCCAGAGCGAGCCGTCGAAGCCGATGTGGGTCATCCAGACGCGGTACGTGGTGGAGGCCAGGGCGGGACTCTTGGTGGACTGGTTGCCGGCGAGGTGGGTGATGTCGCTCCAGCCTGTGGCTTCGGTGAACGTGCGCCAGTACAGCCGGGCACCCGCGCCGGAGACGGCGTAGAACAGCTTGCCGTCCTTCACCGTCACCGCCGGGGCGAAGACGCTGGCGTCACCACCGACCCGGGCGGGGGTCTTCCAGGTGCCGTCGTCTTCCAGGCGGGTCCACATCACCGCCTTGTCGTCGGGGCGGACGAACAGGGCATAGAGCTTGTTGTTGTACGAGGCCAGAGCCGGGGGTGTGATGCTCTGCCAGGGGAGCTCGGCCGGCGTGCCCCAGGTGTTCCCGGTGCGCACCGCGTATTCCAGGGTGCCTACGGGCATGGGGATGTCTCCGGTGACCTTCACCCTCAGTTCGTGGTGACCGTCACCGTTGAAGTGCCATCGTGTGGTCCCGTTGTAGGCCATCGCGGCCAGGGTGGGCTGGTCGAGGAGGAACGTGCGGGAGCAGGAGAGGTCGTTCTTCGCGACCAGGTTGATCAGGGTGATGCCGAGGGAGGTGATGTCCATCAGGAACCCGATGACCGTGGGCATGGCATCGCTGAGAGCCGACCACAAGGCGCTGAACAGGGGATCGTTGTTCAGCCGCCTCAGGGCTTCACCGACGCTGTCGTTGCTGCCGTCGCCGGTGTCCCACTCCCAGCACGCGACGTTCAGGGCCAGCGCCCGGTCCGCCAGGCCCGCGAAGGCCACCCGTCCGTTCAACGTGTTCCTGAACGCCGGCGTCCTGCCCGCCTGCGCGTCCTCCCCGCCGAACTCCTGCGACATGAACGGCTGAGCCCGCGTCCTAAGATCGCTCTGGCCGCCGGACAGCCAGCGGATCTCATCCCTGGTAGTGGGCCACCCGTCACCCACCACCCGGTGGACATAGAAGTTCTCGTACTCCAGCCGGAAGCTGTAGGCCGTCCCCCGCTCACCCTCCGGTTCCTGCACGGGCTCCGGGCCCGTGTTCCCTTCCCCGGGCGCGGTCAGCCAGGCGGGCACGGTGACGCCGAACCCCCACTCGCGCATGCCTTCGATGAACTCCGGGCTGTCGAAGTCCCCTGCGGCGGCCAGGTCCTCGTGGCTGACGGCCGAGAAGTTCGGCTGCGCCATCCACAGCTTGGTCACCTCCGGCAGGTCCTCGGCCAGGTCCGCCATGCTGTAGCCCTGCGAGACCGGACGGCTCGTGATGACCTCGGGCACCCCCGTCAGCACCTTGCGGGCGGTCACCGACTCGCGGTAGACGCGGCCCCACTCCAGGACCTCGTCCTCCGCCAGCACCCCCTCCAGCGTGCCCAGCACTTGGCCTCCAGATCGGTCAGCTGCTCACCCTGGCGCAGTCGGTCCGCGGCATGCAGCAGCGCCCCGAACATCACGTTCGCCTGCGGCACCCGAGCCGCGTTCCGCGAGGCCCTCGAGTCACCCCGCGTCCCCGACAACAGCCCCCGCAACCGCTCCAACCGCTGCTCGGCAGTCGTCTCCCCACCATCCATGGCGTTCCTCCCCAACTCGAAAGCACCAAGGCCAGCCTTGAAGCAGGCCCAAGTGGAACGCTACGCATGGTGATCACGACACCGGGGCGAGTATCTGCAAATAGGCGATAAAGGGCCGGAAAGGTATCCAGCTAGTACAACCACTTATGCAAGGCACTCAGACACACGGCGACCCCATCCGGTTCACCAGCCAAAATGCCCACCCCAGGGGAGCCCTGACGCGCGGCCGGACACCCACGCAGGGGCAAGGACGGGGCTGCCGTGGGGCACTGGGCCCCGGGCACTTGTGACTGAGCGCTCGGCTTGGTCCCGTTTCGCCAACTGAAGCGCGAATTCCTCAAGTGCTCCCGGAGCCCTTCACTTGCGCAGCGTCGCGACCGCGCTCCGCCCCACTCAGCCCTTAGGCACTCGCCGACCCAGGACTCGACTGGGCGCGGTGGGCGTCCCGCCCCAGGTTGGTGCGGGACGGTTGGGCCCCTGGCTGACGGGCCTACTTGGTCAGGCTGATGGGCTTGCAGTCAGGGGTGGCGCAGACGAGATCGTTCTGGTCGTCGGGAAGCATCCGGCTCGCTATCCGCTTCGGGGCAGGGCGTGCCTCGTACTCGGCCAGAACACTCCCGGACCCGTCCACGACGGTGATCAAGGAAGGGACGATCGTGCCGCCGGTGAGGACGAGCGTGGGCACCAATCCCCTGTACCGGATACTGAACAAGCCCACCTCCTCCGCCTTCACGTCGGCCGGAGCGACCACGGTCAGGCCGCTGTCGGCCTCCGGGCGAACCTCGGCCACCAGGTGGATCTCGGTCACCGGAATCGAGCCCAGAGCAGGCGCCGCCGGGCCGTCCCCGGATCCCGGGATCGCGCCGAGGTCGGTCACTTCATCGGACATGGTCTCTCCTCACAGGACGGCACGCTGCCTTCCTGGTCAGAGCCTTCCACCGAAGATCACCACCGGGCCGGAACTCCCGCGCGAACGACCGGAACCCGACGATGGCGCAAACACCCCGCCCGTGTCGGACCCTGCGCCCGAACGTCGCGGTGCTGTGCTGGGCGCTGCACGTCGGCGTGTCCCGGATCCGGACGTCCGCGGCTTCGCGTGGTCGAGGGCGGCGGTGGAGGCGATGGACGCGGGCCTCGATGCCGCGCGAGGCGATCTCGCCGTACGAGGCGGCGAACCGGATCGCGGCAGCGCTGGGCACGCCGAATCAGCCCGACGAGCCGCCGGCGGTGTCCTCCTACGCAGTGGAGCGGTTGATCGCACTCGGCCTCCTGACCGACCTCAGCGGCTACCGCCGGTACAGCTTCCTCAACCCCGCCCAAGTCAACCAGGTCGCCGCACGGGAGGGCCTTGCCGAGCTGCTGGACCGTGAGGCCCCGCTCGGACCGAAGCAGGCCGCCGCCCGGCTCGGCGTACGCCGGGTCGATTTCGAGTGGATGCGCCGCCTGGGCTGGATCGCTCCGGTCTCCTGGGGCCGCGTCCAGTTCGGCGCGAGCAAGGCCGGCGCCGTCGACGTCCCGCGCCTCGCCGCCGGCCACGTCGCCCGGGGCACACCCCGAGGTCGACTGGGCGCAGCTGCGCACGGTCGGCAAGGGCCGGCACTCTCCCCTCGCCGGACTCCGGGCACAGCTGGCCTGAGCACGCCCGGCCCGGCCCTGATGGACGACACCTCTTCCCCTCGGCTATCGCGCGGGAAAGAGGTGTTGCTTGCGGGGTGGTTATGGTTCGGGTGCCGCTGGGCGACTGCGGCGCAGCACGATCGCCGGGCCACGCCTCGGAGAGCGCTACACATCGCTGCACCCGGGGACGTGTAGCGCACCTTTGGCGCTGTCGCGGGCTCTGCGTCTCCATCCCGTTCCGGGCGTTGTACCGCGCGACCGACTCGGCCAGCGTCCGGGGGTCGCCGACTTCCTGCGCGCCGAACTGGCGCCCGCCGAGTGGGCCGCGCTCGACCAGGGCGTGCCCGTACGACGCGGCCAGGGCCACATGCTCCGCGTCTCCGCGGTGACCTCGGTCCACCCCCAACTCCTCGACCGCTGCCAGGCACTCGCAGGCGCCGCGGCGATCCCGGCGCAGCGCACGGCTCGCCGCGAGTACGAGAACCGCGTCAACGCGCTCGGTCTGTGACGCCCGGCGGCTACTGGACGGCGCCACGGCACGGGGCGTCGGCCCGCTCGCGGACCATGTCCGCGGTGCTGGGTCAGCGCCGCGACAGGGCCTCGATCTCCGTGGCCGCGGCGTCGTGGTCCTGGTTCCGGGACAGCTGCTGCTCGATGGCCGCGCGGTCTGCCGCGAAGAACGGCGGGTACCAGGTCACCGTGCCGTGGGCCCCGGCTGGCAGGCTCAGGGCCGGGCCCGCACTCTCGTGCTGTCAGTGGCGGGAAGATCTGCCCAGTGCGTGGCACCACGCGGGAGGGCTCGGGTGCCGCATGCAGTCGCCAGCTGGGCGACGATTCGACCGCCGCGGCCGTGTTCCTCCGGGTCGCAGGCAGGGCTCCAGGCACCGTCTGCGGGGGCGGGGCCGCCGTCGTCGACCTCTATGCGCAGGCTGTCGGTGCGCTGCTCAAGGCGGAGGACTATGGGGGGCAGGGCGTGTTCGACGGCGTTGGTGACGAGTTCGGAGACGACGAGGAGGGCCTGGTCGGCCGCGTCGCTGTCCGTGCCCCATGCGTCGAAAACGGCTTGGGTGATGTGGCGGGCGGTGCCGGCGGACTCGGGTCGGTGCGGAAGGCCCCACACGCAGGGCGGCTCGCCGATGCCAGGTGCCGTGGGGCCGAGGGCCGCGGCGTAGGGCGCTGGGACGGTAGGCACTCGGGCAGTGGCGTTCATGGGGGGCTCCTCGGCAGAGGTGTGATGCGGTGGCGTGCCTGGGGCGCGCTGCCGGTCACTGCGGCCGGTAACGGCCTCCCGCCTGTGGGCGCGGGTTGGCCGGGACCCCGCACCGAGGATGGTCCGAGCCGGTTGATGTGGTTCTCGGACGTGGTGGAGGGGTTGCGGCCCGGGTGCGGGCGAGGGTTTGTTGCCTATGTGGGGCGGCGCGCCAGCTCTGAGCGCAGTGTGTCGTTCTCGGATCTCAGGCGTTGGAGTTGTTCTCTCATCGGGGTCAGGGCCTCCTGGAGTTCGGCTGCCGTGTAGCGGGGGGTGATGTGCTGTGGGCAGTTCCAGTCGTGGGCGTGGACGTGCAGCCGTGCGAGCCGCTGGATCTGGGCGGGCGGGGTTGAGGGCATGGTCCGGGCCCGGAGTTCGGGGTGCTGGTCCGGATCGAGGAGTTGGAGACTGCCGAAGATTTTCAGGCGCCGCTGGCGGGCGTAGTCCATGAGGAACACGGAGGCCCGCTGGTCGGTGGCGAGGTTGCCGTGGCTGATGTACTGCCGGTTTCCTCGCAGTTCGGCCCAGGCGAGTGTGGTCTCGTCGATGACGTGCACGAATCCCGGGGGGCCGCCCCGGTGCTGCACGTATGGCCATCCGCTGCTGTTGGTGGTGGCGAGGTAGAAGCCGTCGCGTTCGGTGATGAAGCGTTCTTCGGCGGGTCCCAGGATGTCGTTGTCGAAGTCGGCTTCCTCGAAGCGCTGCATGGCGCGTCTGCTGCCGTTCGCCTGCTGCGCTTCTTTGACCTCGTCGGTAAAGGCGATGCGTGCGTAGTGCTGAGGCATGCGCTCTCCTCGGTGGTTGCAGCACGGTGGGTGGAGGTGTCGCAGTGCCGCATGTCGTGGGGTGGCGACGGTGTGGGGTGGGCAGGCCGGCGGGTGCCGGCCTGCCCAGCCCGGCGGTCTGTCAGTTCAGGACGCGTCCGAGGAAGCCGCGGATGTAGCCGGCGATGGTGTCGAGCTGGTCTTCGAGGGCGAAGTGGCCGGCGTTCAGGAGGTGGATCTCGGCGTCGGGCAGATCGCGCCGGTAGGCCTCGGCTCCGTCGGGGCCGAAGATTTCGTCGTTGCGGCCCCAGACTGCCAGCAGGGGTACCTGGGTGGTGCGGAAGTACTCCTGGAAGGCGGGGTAGGCGTCGAGGTTGTTCTTGTAGTCGCGGAAGAGTGCGAGCTGGATCTCGGCGTTGCCGGGCCGGTCGAGAAGTGCCTGGTCGTGAGTCCAGGCGTCGGGACTGATCAGGGTGGTGTCCTTGACGCCGTGGGTGTACTGCCAGTGCGTGGCGTCAGCGGTCAGCAGGGCGCGCACGGCGGGCTCGGTGTCGGGGCCCGGCTCTATGGCGTAGGCGAACAGGGGCTCCCAGAAGGGAGTGAAGCCTTCGGTATAGGCGTTGCCGGACTGGGTGATGATCGCGGTCACCCGGTCGGGGTGGGCCTGGGCGATCTTGAGGCCGATGGGTGCGCCGTAGTCCTGGATGTACAGGGCGAAGGTCTGCAGCCCGAGGTGGTCCAGGAGTGCGAGGGTGACGGCGGTGAGGTTGTCGAAGGTGTAGTCGTAGGCGTCGGCCGAGGGGGCGGAGCTGCGTCCGAAGCCGATGTGGTCGGGTGCGATGACGTGGTACCGGTCGGCGAGGGCGGGGATCAGCTCGCGGAACATGTGGGAGCTGGTCGGGAAGCCGTGGAGCAGGACCAGGGTGGGGGCGTCGGCGGGTCCGGCCTCGCGGTAGAAGACCCTCTGGCCGTCGATCTCGGCGAAGTGGTGGCGGGTGGTCATGACATGCCTTTCGTTGTCAGGCTGGTGGGGAGATCCGGCACCGGGGTGTCGGAAGTCTGGGTGGGGGCCGGCCGTGTCGCGGCGCTGTCGTGGGGGTCGGCCGTGCGGTTGCGCAGCAGCAGCACCAGGGCGAGAAGGGGTGCCGCGGCAATGCCGGCGAGCAGCGGGGTGTAGCTGCCGGTCCAGGCGTGCACGGCGCCGCCCGCGGCGACACCGAGGGCTGCGGCGCTCTGGTGGACGAGCCACGCGCGGGCCATCGACCGGCCCAGCCGGCTTGCGGGGGTCTTCGCGGTGAGTGCTGCCACCGTGAGGGGGATGGTCGCGAAGCTGGAGAGCCCGAACAGGAGGGTTCCGGCGAGGATCACGGCCGGGCCGGGCGCGAAGGCCAGCAGGAGGAGCGCGAGCGTTCGTAGTGCGTGCAGTGCGTAGAGCAGGCTGCGGGGTGCTGCACGGCGCAGCAGGACACCGGTGGCAATCATGCTGGTGAGGCTGGCTGCGGCGGCGACGGCCGGCAGGTTTCCGCCGGCGGCCGGGGTTGCGCCGTGGTCGATCGCGTACTGGGGCAGGGCCAGCATGACCATGTACAGCG
Organism: Streptomyces sp. NPDC030021; assembly: GCF_055574035.1. Taxonomy (NCBI): domain Bacteria; kingdom Bacillati; phylum Actinomycetota; class Actinomycetes; order Kitasatosporales; family Streptomycetaceae; genus Streptomyces; species Streptomyces sp. NPDC030021. The sequence continues at coordinate 61,743 of NZ_JBVIAH010000026.1, read as the reverse complement.
GCAGGGCGTGCAGGCCGAACGTGATGGTCAGCATCAGGGAGCCCGACCGTGTCGCCTCGCCAGCCGCCTCCGCGGGCGCGGACGAGGGAGCGGACGCGGCAGGAGGCTCTGTGGGTACGGCCAGCAGCAGCGGGATCACCAGCAGCGCGGCGCCCGTTCCCAGGACGGTGTAGGTCATCGGAACGCCCTCGGCACCGGCGAGGAAGGCCGCTGCCGGTACGACGAGGAGCTGTCCGAGGTTGATGCCGGCGGTGATGACCGTCAGGGCTGTCGCCTTCCGGCGGGGGAACCAGCGGCTCACCAGCGCGGAGACGGTCGGCGTGCTGGAGGCGGCGAAACCCGCGGCGCCGAGAACGCCGTAGGCCAGCACGAACTGCCACAGCTGCGAGGTCAGCGACAGCAGCAGCTGGGCCGCGGCCAGCGAGGCCATGCCGGTGAGCAGGACCCTGCGTGCGCCCCACGCGTCCACCGCCCGGCCCACGAGCGGCTGCAGAAGCCCGGTGAGCGCCGTGTTCAGGCCCGCGACAGCGCCCAGCGTCGCCGCGCTCCATCCGTGCTCGGCCGCGAGGAAGGGGAACAGGGCGCCGGCAGCGAAGTTCACGCCGAAGGCTGCGGTCATGCAGGCAAGCCCTGCCAGGAGCGCAACATGTCGACGCTTCAACAACACAGTAACCCCTCAGAACACTTTTACCGGTTAGCTCGATTCGAGGAAAGCACGCCTCTGCTAACCTGTCAAATAGAGTTGAGTGGTTAGTCGAGAGGTTGGTGTTGTCGTGACGCAGCAGAGCGAGGCCGGACTGCAGGCGCGGCTGGAGGAGCGGGGATGGCCCGGGCGCCCTCTCACGGACGAGCCGCTGGCCGCCGACCTCCTCGACACGCGGTGGCTGGCAGGGACGGATGCATACGACCTGCTGGAGGAGGATGCGCTCACCCTGGCCTGGCTGGACAAGCACAGCCTGAACACGGGGGCCGCCGCAGCCGACGTCCGCACCCACCTGCGCGAGACCCGGACCGCCCTCGCCGCCGCGGTGGCGGATCCCACGGACACGACCGACCTGAACCGCATCCTCGGCCACGGACGCATCAAGCTGTCCCTCAACGCCGGAGAGCCGGTCGAAACACCCGAGGTGACGGACCCGGCACGCCATGCCGCTTGGATGTGCGCACGCGACCTGCTGCGCGTCATGGCCCAGGCGCCGGGGCGCGTACGCAAATGCGCCAACCCGCCCTGCCCACTCCACTTCCTCGACACATCACGCAAGGGAGAAAGACGCTGGTGCTCGATGGCGGTATGCGGCAACCGGGCCAAAGCCCAGCGCCACCGCACACGCCACGACCGAACCACCTGAGCAGACATCCTTGATCGGTGGCGCGCAGGGACGTTCGAGCCCGGTGACAGCGACCGGGCGGCCGGCGAGAGCCGGACGGGCTGAAGTCAGGACGAGCCGCTTCACGCCCGCGCGTAACCGCGACCCGGCAGCGGATACTCCCGGGCGGGGAGATCTATATGCCGCCGTGGAGGACGATCCGCTCGAACTCCGACCACTCCCCCTGCAGCCCGGACCCGCTGTCGGCAGCATCGCCGATCGTCTTCAGCAGACGCACCGAACGCTGTGAACAGGCGCGCCCATGGCAGCCACCCCTCTTCGTGATCAGCACCTGACGGCGTCAGCCTGGTCACCCCGTGACAGCCATGATCGCTACCGCAGTGCAGCGCGAGCAGGGACTGCCGTCCCGTCCTGGCTGACGCCCATACAGTGCTACCACCAGACCGATTCACACCTTGCTGGGCCCGGTGGTGGAGCGGGCCCGCCATCGGGGAGACCGACAGCCGGGACGCGGGCGCGGCCCCGGCTCGCGCTTGCAGGCCGGTGGCGTTCGCCGCCCAGATCGTCCTACGGGGTGGCGTTACGAGCGGCGGGGCTTGTTTCCCACCACGTGCGGTGAAGATTCACTCATGACGGACGATCAGGAGCGATTCACCCTGTGGACGCCTGCCCAGCCGATCCAACTCCCCGGTGCGGGCGGGATCGACTACTGCGTGGCCAACGACGGATCGCAGCGGCCCAAGGGCACCCGCCGACGCAGCCAGCGCGACAGCCGGTACGTGACCACATGCCAGGAGGGCGCCCTCGGGCAGGTGGACTGGATCGAGTCCCGGTCACCCGCGGTCACCACCACCGTTCGATCCCCGAAGAGCGGAACGCTGGACTCGCAGGGCGACAACGGCAACATCTCCAGCGTCGGCGCCGTCCTGACCGTGGAAGTGTCCTGGGGACAGGAATTCCAGGAAGCCACCGTCCGCTACGACGCCGAGTGCTGGTTCTGGGACGCCATCATGTGGCACCGCGAGGGACCAGACCTGGCCGAAGAGTTCAAACCGGTCATCGACGGGACGATCACCCTCACCCAGGGCCAGGACGTCCTGCAGAGTCACGCCTTCCACGCCGGCGTGGGATCCGTCTCCTACCTGTGCACCGTCACACGCACCTACACCAACCTGCAGCCCGGCACCTACCAGGTCGAAATCACCGGAACCAAGACCAAAGGCAGACGCACAACCGACGGCAAGAACCGCACCGGCAAGGACCGAGTCGTGCTCCAGAAGCACACCGCCACCTTCACCATCGGCTGACCCGACCGCGCCCCGGACGCCCCCCCCGGCGGCCACTCCGCACCGGCCGGAACCGCAGGCGCCGCCCAGGGGGCCGCCCGGAGCACCTCCGGGGTCCCGCTGGGGATCTCCCGGCTGGCGCAGGGCGCGGGCCGCCAGGTCGCGATCACCATCGACGACGGCCCGGACCCCCGCTGGACGCCCCAGGTCCTGGAGACGCTGCGGAAGAACCACGTCAAGGCCACTTTTCTTCGGCAACACCGGTGGTGTCGAGGTGACCGTGGCATCGGATTCGACACGTCCGACGAGAGCCACCGCCGTGCCGGGACCGGACTGCGCCGCTCCGTACACGGCAGGATGGCCGCCATCGGAGGCAGGGCGGAAGTGGAGCCGCCCCGGTGAGGGAACAGTGGTCGAACTGCGGTGGCCGGCATGATCGACATCGCGGTGGTCGACGACGACCGCATGCTGCTCGACGGGCTGCGCGCCTGGCTGTCCGGCCAGCAACGCCTGCGCCTCATCGGAACCGTGTCGACGGTCGACGCCCTGCTGGCGGGCCCCGCCCGGGCGGCCGCCGCGGCGCTCCTCGACCTCGTACTGGGGGACGGTTCCCGCCCGGAGGTGAACGTACACCGTGTGCGGGCGGCCGGGAGCAAGGTCCTGGTGGAAACGGACCGCTACCCCGGCCCGAGAACGCCAGAGACCGCCCATGACGGACGATCACGTGCTAACGATCTCCGCCCGGACCAGCACGAGCACCTCACCGCGACAGCACACCAGCCCCTCTCACCAGCGAGAATCAGAGTGGCGGGACCTCAATGCTCGGGCAGGTGGGCGGTCACCTTGATCCTCGTGGTGCGGGCCAGGCGGGCGGGGACGTGGATCAGGTGCGGCCGCGCTCGGCGCCTTGCTTGGCACGGTCGTAGACCCGGCGGTGGGCAGGGTCGACATCGAGGAACATCAGCGCACCTGCGCCGGGCAGCAACGCGGTGTGCGCCGCGAGACGGGCCAGGAAATCGCGGTGTACCCGGTGCAGTTGCCGGTTGTTGCCGTGGGTGAAGGACCGCAGGAAAGTACCCGGCGTGGACGGAGCGCGTATGCCGGCGAAGGCCCGGCCCATCGCACCGTGCCGCAGCCGGTCGGCATCGTCGATGGAGTCGGCCCCGGCACATCGCGCCCAGCAGCGACATCATCTTGGCGGGCGCGCGTGCCCCGCCGCTGTTGTCGGCCGCCTCGATACGAACCGTGGCGGCCAGATCAGGCAGCCCGACCCGCTCGGCGAGCGCGACCAGCGGCAGCAGCCCGGCATCCGCGATCAGACTCGGCTCGTCGAAGAGCGCGGAGACATGCACAGCAGCATGGGAAGATTGCATCTCGGAAGAGCCTTGTCGATCGCGCGTACTGGAAGCCTTACAACTCCCAATCATCGCAGTTCACAAGGCTCTTCCTCGTTTCCAGAAGGACTGTCCACAGGCATCAACCGGTGGATCCGGGCTGAGCCGAACCTCCCTGAATGCTCAACTCCGCTTAACGGAGGCAAAGTTACCTTGATCAAGATCTGATCACGATGCGGGAATCGTCGTTGCTGACGGCTCGCCGCGAGGCCGATGCTTAAAGCACCCCTCCACCCCCGAAAGGGGTCACCTGCGGTGCCCTGACCCGGCCCGCCTTAAGACTGACGGACACACCGGTGGAGAAATGGTACGGGAAGCGGAGAAATTGTGAAATTCGGAATGCGTGCGGCAGTACTGACCGCCGGAACGGCTCTGGCCCTCTGGGGGTTCGGCGCCACCGCCCAGGCCGCCATCCCCACGTCCACCACCATCGCCACCAGCGGCGTTGAGGCACTGGGCACCATCCAGTGCCGCCCGGACAGTCACAAGTACACGGTGAAGAGGATCGCGCCGGTCCGTAAGGGCCCGTCCCTCAATGCCGCGCAGATCGACGTCCGCTACCCCAACAATGAGGTACACAGCTATAACGAGTGCGTCAATGGCGGCAAGATCTTCATCTGCATCGCAAGCTGCCACGTTTCGGACGACGGCATTCGTGGGCAGTGGATGTTCCGCGGCGACGTTCGCTGATTTATCTTTCACATATTGCATGCGCTAAATTTGGTGCGCTTGGAAACGCCACGCCGGGCCTACCCGGCGTGGCGTTTCCGTGTCTCAGTTCGGGCCCGACAGGTTCGTACACACGTTGCCGCTGCGGGCGAAGGAAACGGAACTGGGCTCCCGGCCAAGGGAATCGCAGCATTGACGCTTGTCGTCCTCATCGTGCTCTTCAACACCGCGAGCATTGCCAACAGGACGGACCGGACCCGGCCGGAGAATCCAGGCGATCAAGCGATACCGCGCGACCACGGGTACGGGCCTCAAGGAGGCCAAGGACGCGGTGGAGCGCACGCCGCGACCCTGGACCTGGTCGAAAACGGCGGCCTCATCCGGGGCCGTCTGAACAGGATCGGTTCGCGGTGGCGCAAGCTCGCGCCGCACCGGATCGCCCTCGTTGTCCTCGCGGTCCTGCGGCTGGCCCGCTTGGGCGGCGATGTTCAGGGCCGTCAGGCGGCGCAGCGGCTGGTTCACCCAGTAGGTGAGGGAGAGCCGGCCGACGGACGCGTAGCGCACGTCCTCGCCCTCGGGGTCGTCGGCGTTCCGGTGGCGGGAAGCCCCACGGGGCTGCTGCTGCGGCGTCCAGGACGTCCCGCACGGTGTCCTCGGCGTGCTCGGGCAGGGTGTCGAGGACCTTCGCCGCCGGTGCGGAAAAGCGGACCGCGTACGGCTGTCCGGTCATCGCCGCCTTCCCCGTAGCTCCGCCATCTCGATGGACTCGCTGCCGTCGTAGCCGGAAGCGACGAACGCGTCGACCGCCGGGGCGTGGGCAAGGCGGCCCTGCCAGTCCTGGACGACCTCGTACAGCCCGGCGAGGGAGAACGTGCGGCGGAACTCCTCCAGCGCGGCCGCCCACTCCCGCTCGAAAGCCGGCACCCACTGTGCGGCGCGCAGGCCAGCCGGCGCGCCCGGTGCGGGGGCGTGCGGGGTGAGGGGTGTGTGGTCGGGCTGGGCGCTCATCGACGGTTCCTCCCGGCGGCGGGTCGTACCGCATCGGTACGCGCGCCGGGAGAGCAGGGGTGAACGCGCGTGAGCGCGGCCGACCGGGGAGGAAGCCGGGGCCGCGCTCACGTGCCACACGGGGAAACGGCAAGGCTCCCCGGTGCGCTGCTGGGGCCGGATCAGGCGTTGACGCAGGTGTTGCCGAAGGACGGGTTGAGCAGAGCGATGACGTTGACGGTGTTGCCGCAGACGTTGACGGGAACGTGAACCGGGACCTGGACGACGTTCCCGGAGGCGACACCCGGCGAGCCGATGGCCGCACCCTGGGCACCGGCGTCGGCGGAAGCCATGCCCGCCGCGCCAAGGAGGATGGCTCCGGTCGCGGTAATGACGGCCGTGGTCTTCTTCACTGGGGGTCTCCCTCAGGATGTGCGTCGAAACGGTGAGCCAAGCGGGCGCCGGCCATGGGCCGGGCAGACAGGCCCATGACGGGCGCTCGTCCCCTCCAACCCCTCCATCGGGTACATGGACACGGTGGTCAACCCGTTCGGGTGCCGCACGTGCGCCGGGCTGCCCAGACCGGAGCCAGGTCATCACCACTGCGCCACGCCCTTCCCGGACCCGCCCCGGCCGCCAACCTGCCGGGCGCCGACCGTCAGTTCCTCCTCTCCCCCGCCCCGACGCCGTGTCACCTCCCGCGTCCCGCCCCCTTGCCCGATGCGGCGGGCCGGCGGTGGGCGGGGACGGCGGCCTCGGCCGGGGCCGGCAGGCCAGGGGCCGCGGTGGTGGGGATGGTGGTGGAGCGGGAGCGGGCCGCCACCGGGGAGACCCGCAGCCGGGACGCGGACGCCGACCGCACGGACGGCGGCGTGGTCAGGGCGTGGCGGGTCGCCTCCACGAGGCGGCCCACCAGGGCCGTGCCCGTGGCCTGCTTCCAGGAGGTGTCGGCCGTCAGGCGGTTCAGGTGCCGGGCGGCAGTATGTGTGCCGTCGCTCTCACCGATCTTCCGCATGCGGGCGGCCAACAGGGGCCACTGGCGTGAGCCCACCAGGAGGCCCGCCTCCCGCTCCGACAGGACGTACCGGACCAAGGTCTGGGGCATGACCTGGGCGAACTCCGTTCCCCGCCAACGCCCTGCTGATGACAGGGAGAGATGATGCTGCCGTGTCAGACAAGCCGAAGCGCCCTCTCAGCGAGCTTCACCCAGGCGATCCCGTGCAAGCGACCATCACCAGCCACCAGCCATGGGGCATCACAGCGAAGCTCAACGAATACGAGTCTGTCGGCGCATCTCTCGATAGCATCCGCCGCGGCAGCGAGCCAGGCGTGAGGCGACTCGCTCAGGACCTCCCACCGGTGGGAGCAACCATCGAACTGGTCGTCGGCGAAGTCCGCCCATGGCACCACGAACCGTGGGTATGGGTGGATCTCACGATCCTCTGACAGCTATGCGGGACACACCGTAGGACTGCTCCGCCCCCCGCAGTCTCGTACTCCATGAAGTCGCTCTGCGTGGGGGCAGAACCGGGTATTCCGATGCGGTCGGCAACCGGCCGGGGGACCCCGCCCTGGCGCGGGAACGCAAGTGCTGACAGCCGCTGGCGCCCGGCCCGCGCCCAGCGGGCCGGAGACCGGCACCATCGCCGTGGTGGCTATACGTCAGCTGATACAGCACTGCTGTGCGGCTCGGTGGCAACGATGAGTACCCCTCTTCTCCACTGGCTGGCACAGACGCCCGACGGATCAGCCCTTCCCACTCCTCGGGCCAGAGGGTGGCGGCATCCCAGCGGACACCTTTGAGCGGTACGCGATGCAGATTGGCCTGGCTGAGGTCTTCGCCCACGAAATCACTGCTTGCCCTCTCCACGGCGGCCGCGACGAGGCACAGTGCCTGTGCCTTTCCGTGTGCCTGTTCCAGGTCATCGACGAGGTCTTGTGCGACGGTGCAGGGCACGCTCCGGTTGTCTCAGCCGGCCCGCTCGAAGGCGAGGTTCGCGTTCGGGCGGCCGGCTGCGTATCCCAGCAGCGCCTCCTGCTCGGCGCACCTGCGGGGCCGGCATCCATGTCGCCGGGTCCTGGTCGCTCTTCTGACGGTTCGAGCGGGCGGTGCCACCGACGAGGGTGACGCACCCGCTTGTGTGCCACCCATCAGGACGGCCCCGGACGCAGGGGCCGGCCGACCGCCCCTGTCCGGGTGGTGTTCAGGCTTCTACGTACGCCACGACGACGGTGCGCAGCACGGTCACGTAGTAGATGACGGCGACTTCGTCGAGGTCGTCGTCGTAGCGGTGGAGCTCGGGGGTGGAGCCGGGGATGGGGTCGCCCGTCGAGGGGGCGACGGAGAGGGCGGCCAGGGCGCGGTCGAGGGCGTGGATCTCCTGGCGGCCGAGTTCGTTGATCTGGTCGATGGCGCTGTTGCTGAAGCGCAAGAAGAAGCAGGGCTCACTTCTTGCAGGGGAACGTCACCTGCTCGCTGCGGACGCTCTTCAACCCACCGACCCCACCCTGAAATCTTCAGTAACTGGACGGCGACCAGGCTGTCAGCCCCCAAGCGGTAGCACGTCGCGCCCGTCCCTGGCGGGACGCCTCTTCGGCCGGTGGGGCGGAGACAGACCAATGACTGCAACGCACACGCTCGGTATTGCAACAGGGGTGCAACGCGCCTCGGTTTGCTCCCCTGACCTGGATAAACACCGGCCCGTAGCCGTCAGGGGACCTGTGTCGCAGCCCGTGTTGCAAGACGAGGGCCCCGGGTGTCACGACGTCCCGGGGCCTCCACTTCGCTGACCTCCCGGCTCAACGACGGGCGAGGTGGCGTGTCACGCCCAGTCCACGCCCAGCTTCGCGAGCGAGGCGAGTTGGTCGGCGGTGAGCTTGTCGCGTCGGCTCTTGGTGTTGGAGACCCATACGCCGAGCTTCACGATCACCGGCTCCGCCTCACCCTCGACCGCGATCTCCTCGCCGTGGGCCCTCGGGACCGGCCGATGGGCGCCTTCCCGCTCTACCCACTGCGTGACAGGACGGGCAGATGTTCCATGGCCCGTTCCAGAATCTTCTCGATGGGCACCGCGTGTCGGCTGCCGTCCACGTTGATGTGGTTCGCCCACTGGGCGGGCTGGTAGCGGGCGAGCATCGACAGGCGCTTCAGGCGCTCCTCTTGGGTGCCTGTTTCCGCGGGCATCTTCCAGTGCATGGACAGCCAGCCGGCATTCGGATGGCGCCGCTCGAAGTCCGGCCCGGCATCGGCTCCCGCCCGGCGACGGGCGAAGTCGTCATACCCGGCGGCGCCGGTCACGCTTGACCACCGATTCACTCCGGGGCAGAAGCCTCTGATCTCCAATGCCCGTCAAAGCGGACCAAGCCCAACAAAAACCCCGGCTCATCGGGCAGTTTCTGTGTGCGCCCTCAGGTCAGCGCAGGCCATCTGTGTCGTCGCACTCTTCGCCGACTGGGAGTGGCCGATGGTCGTCCCCTAGGGTCTCGCTATAGACGACCGAGGAGACCGCCCTGTCGTATGCCTCGTTGAGGCCGTTCCCGCTTGTGCCGAGCATGTTTTCCCAGTCAATTCCCACACCTACGATCCTATCCGCACCGCCCGATAGCTCTGCAGGAATTCATCCAGAGCCGTGCGGCTGCCAGCGTCCACGACGCGGTCCAAGATGTCGCCGACTTCAACGGTGAGCAGCGGGTGGAAGTCAATGCCTCTGATCACGTCCGTGCAAGTTGGCAGGGAGGGTGTCCCAGACTTCCTCCAGCCGCACGACCGTGTCGTTGCCCCAGACCGGTGACCGCAACACACTCACCCGCAGATCCTTCGCGATCACCGCGGTCTTCTGACCGCCGCGAACCGCATCCCGGCCTGAAGCCGGATCCCCTCACGAAACGCCCGACGCTCAGCGGTCAGGCCCCCACCCTCTGCATACCTCACCTCACCGGCATACCGCAGGGATCATGAACCGTCACTACCCGACGACAACGCGAAATCCTCAGTAGCTGTCCTGCGCGGTCAGGAGCAGGAGCAGCGCCTTGGAGCGGGTGGTGCCGAGCGCGGTGGCGACCGCTTCGGCGGACATGCTGTCGTCGCGCAGCGCGCCTGCGGTCTGCCGGCCGATCCGGGTGGCGATCCGCTCCAGCATGCCGGCGGCGCGCAGCGCGGCCAGTGGTGTGTCCGCGGCCGTAGTGGTCAGTTGCTCGGTCATCGCGGCCAGGAGTGCGGCCAGCGGTTCGGGCAGCGTTACCGCGTTGTCGCGGACGACGGACAGGTGTGCGGTCCAGTCCGCGAGCGGTCCCGTGAGGTCGATGTCCGCCTCGTACAGGGGTTGGTCGCCGATCGTGTCCCAGTCCAGGGGGTACTGGGCCGGGCCGCGCCATCCGCACGCGCACACCGCCCGGAGGGCCTCGGCGCGCGGGCGGCGGGCCCGGCCGTCGTAGGCCGACCAGTGCGTGGTCGACGGCACGTCCGGACCGCTCCCCACATCGAAGTACACCGGGCCCGGCTCGCTGCCGCCGACGAGGACACCCGCCGCGCCCGCGTGCGCGTCCCCGAACTCGACCGTCCACCAGTCCCAGTCCATCAGCGCGCCGTCCTCTCCCTGCGTCCCTGCCGACAGGCCGGCCGGTTCCTGTCTGCGACCTTGCCCCGTCCGCGCACGCGCCCACACCCGGGCGGACCCAACAACCGGTGCGGTTGGGTACCGGGCCCGCAACGCGTCCCACGGACACGACACGCCCGGCAGGGTTAAATCCAACGTGCAGGTGGGGTTGAGGCGGCCGGTGTCACGCAGGCCTGGCTCGCGGCCGCGTTGACGTCGGCTCCGCAGACGGTGAAGAACCGGCAGAACGGCCGCTCAGAGCCGAGACCGATCAACGGCACCCACGGTGCAGGAAAGACGACGGCCAGTGCACTCGTGCAGCAGTTGATCCCGGATTCACGGGTGTTCGATGCCGAAAAGGTCGGCGAGACGCTCATGGACATCAAACCGGCGCTGCCCTGGACGGGCAACTTCCAGGACTGGTCGGCGTGGTGGCCGCTCGTGGTCGAGACCGTCCGCCGCGTACTCGACTACACCGGTGGCACTCTGGTGATGCCCATGACCGTCCTGGTCGAGCAGTACTGGCGCGAGATCAGCTCGGGCCTTGCCCGGCATGCGATTGCGGTACGGCACTTCGTTCTCCATGCCGACCAGGACACCCTTCGCGGGCGGATCGAGGGGGACATGGTTCTTGGTCCTTCCCCGTTCCGTCTCGCATACCTCGAGCCCTGCGCCGAGGCGGCCCGCACGTGGCTGCACGGTGAGGCCGAGGTCGTCGACACCACGCACCTCACACCCGCCCGGGCCGCCCTGCAGATCGCGGAGGCCGTCAAAGGCCGAGTTCCGCCCGCCGGTCTTCGCTGCTGGTGACCATCAGGCTGCTTCGGCCGGTCCCTTTCGCCATGTCATCCGGCTCTGCCGGTGACAACTGCTGAGCTTCGGCTCGAACAGGCGTACCGTCCCCCGGCATTCGGCACAGCGGGTTCGTGCGCGCGCCGGGGCGCCGACGGGGTTCGTCGGCGCCCCGGCGGGGGTGGTGGGTGGGGTCAGCCCGTGGCGGCGGCCAGGACGCGGGGGGCGGCCGCGTGGGCGGTGGGGGCCCAGCTGAGTACGGTGGAGCCCACCGACATGCCGCCGCCGAAGCCGGTCAGGAGCACCACGTCGTCCTCGGCGAGCAGGCCCCGGCGGTGGATCTCGTCGAGGGTGATGGCGATCGAGGCCGAGCCGGTGTTGCCGTACCGGGCCAGCTCCAGGTGGAGGGCGGCGTTGTCCAGGCCGAGCGCCGGCCATACCTCGCCGATCATGACGGCGTTGGCCTGGTGCGGGACGAAGTGGTCGACGGAGCCCGCCGGGAGCCCCGTACGGGCCAGCAGCTGCGCGACGGCTCCGGGCAGGTTCTCCTGGACGAACGCGCGCACGCCGCGGCCGTCCATGCGGAAGTGGTGCGCGCCCTCCTCCAGGGTCCGGACGGAGGCCGGGCGGCGGCTGCCGCCGGCCGGGACGCCGATCAGCTCGTGCTGGTCGCCCCGGGTCAGCAGGCTGGTGCCGAGCAGGCCGTGGCCGGAGGGCGAGGGGCCGAGGACGGCGGCGCCCGCTCCGTCGCCGAAGAGGATGGCCGTCTTGCGGTCGGTGTGGTCCAGGATCCGTGAGTAGATGTCCGCGCCGATGACCAGGCCGTGGGCGTCGCCGGGCTCGGCGCGCAGGAGGCGTTCGGTGACCGTCAGCCCGCAGACGAAGCCGCTGCAGACGGAGTTGACGTCGAAGGCGGCGGCGTTGACGGCGCCGAGGAGGTGCTGGACCAGCGCGGCGGTGGCCGGCTGGGGCTGGTCGGGGGTGGAGGTGGCGACCACGATGTACGAGAGGTCGTGCGGGCGGATGCCCGCCTGCTCCAGGGCCCGGCGGCCGGCGTGGGCGGCGAGGTCGGAGGTGGCCTCGTGCGGGGCGGCGCGGCGGCGTTCGCGGATGCCCGTCTTGCGTACGATCCACTCGTCGCTCACTCCGGTGGCGCCGGCCACCTCGTCGTTGCCGACGACCTGCTCGGGCAGGTAGGAGCCCGTGGCCAGGACTGCTATCGGGTTTCCCGTTGCGCGGGGTCTGTTCGTCACGTTCTCATCTCCTGGGGTCGGGGCTCGGCGGCCGCTCGTGTGCCGGGCAGCCGCTCCCATCCGGCCAGCTGCGCGTGCGCGGTGAGTACGGGGTCGGAGCCGACGGCCACCGGGCGGCCGACGGCGCGGAGCAGGTCGAGGTCGCTGCTGTGGTCCCCGTAGGCCGAGCAGTGCGCGAGGTCGAGGCCGCGGACGGCGGCGACGGCGTGGGCGGTGCGGCCCTTGGCCGTGCCGATCAGCGGGGTCACCACCTCGCCGGTCAGGACGCCGCCCCGGATCACGGGCCGGGTGCCGAAGGCCCAGTCGGCGCCGAGGTGTTCGGCGACCGGGTCCAGGCAGGCGAAGAAGGATCCGGAGACCAGGACGGTCAGGTCGCCGCGCTGGCGGTGTGCGGCGAAGCGGGCGGTGGGGGCCGGGATGAAGGGTGCGCCGGCCAGTTCGTGGGTGAACCAGGCTCGGCCGGAGGCCGCCAGGGCTGCCGCGCTCTCCCCCGCGTAGAGGCGGTAGTACCGGCGGTTGACCTCGGCGCGCGGGACGCCGTCGGCCGCGGCACGGTGCAGCGTGCCGGAGAGGCGTTCGTAGGTGCCGGGGGCCGCTCCCCGGCGTTCCAGGTGGAACGCCAGGAAACGGAACATGCTCTTGAAGGCGATGAGTGTCTCGTCGACGTCGAAGAAGGCGGCGGTGCTCATCGCGGGGTCCGGACCCGGGCGAGGTTGAGCGTGAGCAGGCACAGGCTCTCGCCGTCCTGGTGGGCCTCGACGCGTACCGGCACGCGGTCGGTGTCGGGGGCGTTTTCGTCGCCGAACTCCACGATTCCGCCCTGGGTGTAGTAGACGGCGGGCTCGGCCGGGCGGTCGGTGTCGCGGCGTTCGCCGACGACTGCGGTGAGGGTGGCCGGGCTGTCGAGTTCGCCGAACCGGCTGAAGGTGACCGCGAGGTCGGTCGGGTAGGTGCGGGACGGCGACATGCCGCGCACGTCGAGGGCTCCGTAGAGGGCGATCTGGCGGGCGGCCTCGGCGATGACCATGCCGGGCAGGTGGTCCTGCGGGTGGTCGAACATGCTGGGGTGGCTGCCGGGGGTGCGGATCCCGGCAGTCAGGGTGTCTCCGGCGACCTCGATGCCGGTGAGGACGACGTTGTCGGCGTTGGCGCGGCCCACGCGGTACGGCTCGACCGGTGCGCCGGTGGTGCTGCCCTGCCCCGGGTGGTCGGCGGAGGAGGGCAGTGGTCTCTGGTCGCGGTTGCGCAGCCGGAGGGCGACGTACGACTCGGGGGACTTGAAGCGCAGGCCGATGCCGGCGCGGCCGATGCTGATGTCGCCGACGCGCAGGTCCACGTCGTAGTCGAGGCCGTTGGTGCGGCCTTCGCGGACGTAGTGGTTGCTGGTGGTGACGTGCAGGGTCAGCTGGCAGGGGGTGGCGCCGACGGCTATCCGGTCGGGGCGGGAGAGGTGGACGCGCAGGTGGGTGAGGATGAACTTGTCCGTGCGGGGCACTGCGAAGTAGGCGTGGGCGCCGGCCAGTGCGGCCTGCCGGCAGGCCTCCAGCAGCAGGACCGGGTCGTAGACGTTGGGGCTGAGCAGGTGGTCGCCGTAGTAGGCGTGGGAGCGCGGCAGCTGGGCCGCGGCGACGTACGAGGCTCCGCCGAGGGGCTGGAGGTCGGTGAGGAAGACTTCGCCGAGCGAGTCCCGGTGGACCAGTGTGCGGTCGACGGTACGGCTGTAGCTCAGCTCAAGTGCGGCGAGGTCCTGTTCCAGCGGCGAGGGTGCGGTGGTCACGTGCGGAACCTGCTTTCTCGGGTGGTGTGCTGCTTCTGCTGGTGCTTCTTCGTCGTCGTCCGGGCGGTCAGCGGCGTTCCAGGAGCACTCCTGTCCAGGTGAAACCGGCTCCCGCGCCGAGCAGGACGATCCGGTCGCCTGGGGCGAAGGTGTGGTGGTGTTCGAGGTGGTCGAGGCCGGCGATCTGGTCGCCGCTGCCGAGGTGGCCGACGGTGGCGCCGAAGTCCCACAGGGATGTCTCGGCGCCGCCGGGGAACTCGGGGAAGTAGTTCTCCTGGAGCAGGGGCAGGCCCAGGTTGGGGTAGACGACGCGGCGCAGTCTCGGGTCCGTGCCGGAGGGCAGGAGGGCCCGGCGGATCTCGCGGACCGCTCGGCGGGTGGCCTCGCGCAGGCTGTCGGTGCCGTGGGCGGCGAGGTAGCGCTTCTTGGCGGCGCGTACGTCGTGTTCGGCGCCGAAGAGGGCGCGTGTCTCGGGGGCCGGCTCGTCGAGGCGGTGCAGTCCTTCGAGTTCGGGGTCGCTGACGCTGTGGATGGTCAGGACGTGCCAGCCGGGGGCCTGGGGGGCCGGGGTGTCGGCGGTCAGGACGGCGGCGGCCGCTCCGTCGCCGTAGACGATGCCGTAGTCGGCGGTGAAGCGGTCGAAGCCGGAGGCGGCGAAGCGGTCGGTGGCCACGATGAGGGCGTTGCGCCGGCCGCTGCGGGAGAGGAGGCCGGCGGCGAGGTCGAGGACGAGGAGCTGTGCGTTGCAGCCCTGGCTGACGGTGAAGGGCAGGGCGCGGGTGGCGCCGAGCCGGGACTGGAGCCAGGAGGCCGGGGACCACAGGCGCTGGTGGCCGTGGCGGTGGATGGCGGTGACCGCGATGAGGTCGATGTCCTGGGGCTTGGTTCCGGCGGCGGCCAGGGCGCGCTGGGCGGCGACGAGGGCCATGTCGCCGGGGTAGAGGGTCTGTTCGGTGGCGATGGTGCGGTAGCCGGTGGCGCGGATGCGTTCGGCGTCGGGGTCGGGGTGGCGGGCGGCCTCGGTGTTCAGGTCGAGGCGCTGCTCGGGGAGGTAGCTGCCCGTGCCGGCGATGCTGAGGCCGGTCGGGGGGCGGGGCGGGGTTGTGGTCATGCCGCCTCCTTCTCGGTTTCGGCGGGGGCGACGGCGGTGGTGTCCGTGGGGGCGGGGACGGTCCGGGCGACGTGGCCGTCGGGGCGTACGAGGACGGCGGCGGCGCCGGCCGGGAGCCAGGCGCGCTGTGCCGGGGAGAGTTCCGCGGTGTGGGTGAGCGGGGGCAGGAGGGTGTCGTCGGGGCGGGCGCCGGGCAGGTGCAGCCAGGTGTGGCGGCCGGGTTCGGGGCGGTGGCCGGGGACGCGGGCGCCGGGCTGCAGGCGGTGGCCGGTGCGGGGTGGCAGGACGATGTGTCCGGGCGTGGTGTCGGTGGGTGCCGTCGGTGCCGTGGTGTCCGTGGTGGTGGGTGCGGGGGTGGGGCGGTAGTGGAGGTAGAGCTGGCTCCAGGCTTCCGCGTATCCGGTCAGCGCTTCCTGTACGGAGTTTCGCGCCGCCTCTGTCGTGGCCCGGCGCATGGCGTCGAGGAGGGCGAGGACGCTGGTGGAGCGGGCGACTTCGGCGGCTGCGGCGCGGCGTTCGCGGTCGTAGTCGGCGAGGAGGGGGGCCTGGGAGCCGTCCAGGAGGGCGGCGAGGCGCCAGGCCAGCGCCCAGGCGTCGCCGAAGCCGGTGTTCATGGCCTGGCCGCCGGCGGGTGCGTTGAGGTGGGCGGCGTCTCCGGCCAGGACGGTCCGGCCGCGGGTGAAGCGCTCGGCGAGGCGTTCGTGGACCTGGTAGTGGGCGATGCGGTCGACCCGTTCGAAGTGCAGGGTGGGGCCGAAGCCCAGGGTGTCGACGGTTTCCTGGAAGTGCTGGGTGCTCAGTTCGCTGTCGCGGTCGATCGATTCGGCCGAGACGGGTCCGGCGATGCGTACGGTGCCGTGCGGCAGTGGCAGCAGGGAGACTGCGCCGGCGGGGCCGATGTACATGGCGGAGGCGTGCGGGTCGGCGGGGAGCAGGGGGGCGCCCTCGGCGAGGAGGTAGCTCATGGGGTAGGTGATGCCGGGGAAGCCGATGCCCAGGGCGGTGCGGACGGCGCTGCTGGCGCCGTCGGCTCCTACGAGGTGGCGGGCGGTGATGGTGTGCGGGGCGCCGTCGGCGTCGGTCTCGGCGGTGACGCCGTGCTCGTCCTCCTGGTGGCGGGTGTAGCGCAGGCCGCGCAGGAGCCGGCCGCCGGCGGTGGTGAACCGGTCGGCGAGCACGGCTTCGACGTCGGGCTGCGGGACGTTCACGTAGTAGGGGAAGGCGGTGTCGAGCCTGCTGAAGTCCACGGTGAACAGGGCCTGGTGGCGGGTGTGGAAGTCGATGCGGGTCTGGCGTACGCCCTTGTCCTCGACGGCGGTGCGCAGGTCCAGGGTGTCCAGGATCTCGAGTCCGGCCGCGTGCACCATGACCGCGCGGGTGCGGGGGTCGATGTCGTCGCGCTGTTCGATGACGGTGCACTCGATGCCGTGGTGGCGCAGGAGGCAGCCGAGCATCAGTCCGGTGGGGCCGGCGCCGACGACCAGGATGTCGGTGGTGTGGTGGTCGGCCGCCCGGGCGCGCGGGGTGTTCCGGTTCATCGGTTCGTCGCTTTCTGTGCGTACGGGCGTGGCCGTCGCCGGGGGCCCGGGCGGGGGTGGGTCCGGGCCCCCGGCGACGGTCGTTCGGGCCGGCCGGGGGCGGTCAGTGCCGGCCGGCGGTGCGGCGGTTGCGGAGGAAGAGCGCGACCAGCAGGGCGACGGCGATGAGGATGAGGCCGTTGACGAGGATCGCGAGGTTGATGCCGGACAGGGTCGCGGCCTTGACCGGTTCGCTGGACAGGCTCCGGATCTGGGCGGTGGCGATGGCGCTCATGATCGGGATGCCGATGGTGATGCTGACTTGCTGGGTCAGGGTGGTGATGCCGGTGGCCAGGCCCTGCTGCTCGTTGGGCAGGCCCGAGGTGGCGGTGACCATGAAGCCGACGATGGCGGCGACGTGGGCGTAGCTGCTGAGGAAGGCCAGGCCCAGGACTCCGTAGAGCCAGCCGCGGGCGTCGCCGGCGAAGTACAGTGCGCCGACGGTGATGCCCTGGATGAGCAGGCCGGCGACGAGTACGGCCCGGCTGCTGCCGAGGGCGCCGATCCAGCGGGGGGCGGTGACGCCTCCGAGGAAGGCGCCGATGCCGAGGACGCCGAAGGTCAGGCCGGTGGCGATGGCCGAGTAGCCGAGGACTTCCTGCAGGTAGAGGGTGAGCAGGAAGATCATGGCGGTGAAGCCGATGAAGGTGGCGGCGCCGCCGATGTTGCCCCAGGTGACGCTGCGGCGGCCGAGGATGCGCAGGGGTGCCAGCGGTTCGCTGGCGTTGAGCTCCACGAAGCCGAAGGCGACGAGGAGGAGGACGCCGACGGCGAGGGAGATCAGGGTGGTGGGGTCGCCCCAGCCGTACTGGCCTGCGGCGGAGATGCCGTAGACCAGGGCGATGAGGCCGGCGCTGACGGAGACGGCGCCGGGGATGTCGAGCTTGCCGCCGTGGGAGCGGGAGCCCTTGAGGAGCAGGGGGGTGACGACGATCAGGAGGATGCCGATCGGGATGTTGATGAAGAAGCCCCAGCGCCAGCTCAGGGTGTCGGTGAGCAGGCCGCCGACGATGGCGCCGCAGGTGAAGCCGGCGGAGAGCATCGCGCCGTTGAGTCCGAGTGCGCGGTCGCGCAGGGGTCCTTCGGGGAAGGAGGTGATGAGCAGGGCGAGGCCGGCGGGGGTGACCATGGCGGTCGCCAGACCTTGTGCCACCCGGGCGGCGAGCAGGGGGGCTGCGGAGTCGACGAGGCCGCCCGCCAGGGAGGAGAGGGTCAGCAGGACGAGGCCGGTGAGGAAGACCTTGCGGGCCCCGACCAGGTCGGCGACGCGGCCGAAGAGGAGGCTGAACCCGGCGGCGCTGAGTGCGAAGGCCGTGGCGATCCACTGCAGGTTTTCGGTGGCGAAGCCGAGTTCGCGGCCGATGACCGGGACCGCCACGTTCATGATGGAGAAGTCCACCGCCAGGGTGAACTGCGCGCCGAGCAGCAGGAGCAGGATGAGCGTCTGCCGCTTCGTCATCCGCTCGGGCGCGGGGGCCGGGCCCGGCGAATGATCTGCCCGAGTCTCCTCGGGGCTGTTGACCGTTGACATGAGAGACCTTTCGCTTCCTGCCGGTTGGGTTGCTCCGAGCATCTGCACGGTGTGGGGGGCTAGCCAGTACCCGCTGTTTCATAGGGCTGCGGTGGGTACCACTGGCTGGGTCTGTCTCATGCGGCCCGGCCGTGAATACGTTTCGGGGCATGACGAATTCCACACGCTCCGTAGTCGAAGACTTCTTCGGCCGGCTCGGTGCAGGCGAGGCCGACCGGGCTCTCGAACTGCTCGCGGAGCCTCTCGACTGGTTCACTCCCGGTGACACCGCGCTGATTCCGTGGATGGGACGGCGTACCACCCGCGGCGAGGTCGCGGACTTCTTCAAGCAGGCGGGCGAGAACCTCACGCCGGAGGAGTTCGCCATCGAGCGGATCCTGGCCGAGGACGGCACGGCCGTGGCGCTGGGCCGTTTCCGTTACCGGGTGAACGCCACCGGCAAGGCGTTCGCCTCGGAGTTCGCGGTCGAACTGCACGTCTGCGATGGGCTGATCACCCGCTACCACATGCACGAGGACAGCTACGCCATCTCCCTGGCCTTCCTCTGAGCCGTCCGGCCCACTTCGATCCGGCTTCGGACGGCGAGCGCGAAAGAGGCTTCGATGACCACCCGGTACCCCACTGAAGATGACACCGGCGCGGACGCGGCGCGGCCGGATGCCTACGACGTCCTCGTTGTAGGTGGCGGCCCGACCGGCCTGACCGCGGCCTGTGAACTGCTGCGCCGGGGGGTCCGCGTCAGAATCGTGGACGCGGCTCCCGGCCCCAGCGTCCATTCCAAGGCGATGCTGGTGTGGCCGCGCACCCTGGACATCCTGGAGGACCTCGGGCTGTCCGGGGGTGTCGGCCAGGTCGCGGTCAAGCTGCGGCAGATGACCTACTACTCGGAGAAGAAGCCGGTCACCCGCATGCGGATGGCCGATGACATGGCTCCCTACTGCCTGCCCCAGCGGCTCACGGAGGAGGTGCTGACCGAGGGTCTGCACCGGCTCGGCGGCCGTGTGGAGCGGGGTGTCCGGCTGGTGTCGCTGCAGGACGTGGACTTCAGCGGGGCGATACGCGAGGACCGGCCGGTCACCGCGGTGCTGGAGCACGCCGGCGGGAGCGTCGAGCGGGTGACCGTGCCGTGGGTGATCGGTGCGGACGGCGCGACGAGTGCGGTGCGCCGGCAGCTCGGCATCGCCTATGAGGGCGCCACGTACGAGAACCGCTTCCTGATCACGGACGCGAAGGTGGCCGGCGATCCGCTGGAGCCCGACGAGATCCACTACTACCAGTCACGGATGGGTGTCCTGGCCATCGTGCCGCAGCCGTTCGGTCTGTTCCGTTTCTTCACCAACGCTCCTGCGGACATGGCGGACGGGACGCTGGCCGACATGCAGCGGCTGGTGGACCTGCGCGGGCCCGGCGGGCTGCGGCTGACGGACCCGGACTGGGTGACCACCTTCCGGGTGCACCGCCGCCGGGCCGCCTCCTTCCAGCTGAGCCGGGTCTTCCTGGCCGGGGATGCCGCGCATGCGCACAGTCCGATGGGCGGGCAGGGTCTGAACACGGGGATCCAGGATGCCCAGAACATCGCCTGGAAGCTGGCCTCGGTGGTGCGCGGTGAGGCGCGGACCGGGCTGCTGGAGAGCTACACGCCCGAGCGGGCGGCGGTGGCCGATGCCGTCGTGCGCGACACCGACCTGCAGACCCGGGCTGCGATGTGGACCCGGGGCAGTCAGGTCACCCTGCGGGACACGGCGATGCGGGCCCTGGACCGTACGGGGGTCCTGGACCGCTTCTATGTGCCGGTCGCCGCGGGCCGGCGCTGGGTCTACGGGCCGGTCGCGGACGGGCCCAGGCGTACGAGGGCCGTGCACTGGTGCTCGGCCCGGGCGGGTCTGCGCCGGCACGCCCGGGAGGGTGCGGCCCTGCCGCGGGCGCTGGCCGTGGCGCTGGGGGTGGCCGGACCGGCTGCCGATCCGGTCCGGCTGCACCTGGTGGTGCTGCCGGGCGAGAAGGACCCGGACCGCGGCCTGGCGGATGCGGTGCGCCGGCTGGCCGGGCCGTGGGCCGGCCAGGTGCGGGTGGTGGACACCGCGGCCCTGCCGGGGCGGGGTCCGGCCGTGTCGGCCGCCCGTGAACTGCACTGCCGGCACGCCGGTTTCCACCTGGTGCGGCCGGACGGGCACATCGTCCTGCACGGGCACCGTGAGGAGCTGCGCGAGCTGTACGACACCCTCGACCGCCTTCTGGTCCCCGGGGCGGGCACCGCCCCGGGGACCGGCCTTTCACCGACCGATGAACTCCCGCTGGAGGAAGAAGACATGTACCAGACTGCCGGATCCGTCCCCTTCGCCCACACCGTGGGCTCCGGCCCGCACAAGGTGATCGTGCTGCACTCCCTCTTCGGCGGGCACCAGTCGTTCTCGCCGCTGTGGCCGTACCTGGACGGGTCGCGTTTCACGTATGCCTTCATGGACGCCCGGGGCTTCGGGCGCAGCCTGGAGGTGGCCGGTACGTACACGACGGACGAGATCGCTTCGGACGTGCTGACCCTGGCCAACGACATGGGCTGGCAGGAGTTCTCGCTGATCGGGCACTCGCTGGGCGGGCAGCCGATCCAGCAGGTGCTGCTCAAGGCTCCGCAGCGGGTGAGGCGGATCGTGGGGCTGAGCCCGGTTCCCGCGGGTGGCATGCCGATCCCGGACTCCGACTTCCCGCTGTTCGCGGAGGCCGCGCACAAGGTGGAGAACCGTCGCATCGTCATCGATCTGACGACCGGCAACCGGCTGTCCCCGCACTGGGTGACCGCTTTCGCCGAGTCTTCGATGAAGGAGGTCGGGCCGGTCGCTTTCCGCAGTTACCTGGATTCCTTCCGCACCACCGATTTCGCCGACCGGGTGAGCGGTGCTCAGGTGCCGGCGCTGGTGGTGGTCGGTGAGCACGACCCGGCGGTGACGGCGGAGTCGATGCAGGAGACGTGGATGAAGCACTATCCGAACGGGCGGCTGGCCGTGGTCGGCAACGCCGGCCACTACCCGATGGTGGAGACCCCGGTCGCGCTGGCCACCCTGCTGGAGGAGTTCCTCTCCCAATAGTCCTGGCTGCCCCTCCCCCGTCCCCCGCGGGCGGGGCGCCGAGGAGGCGGAGGCGGATGTCCGGTGACTCTCCTGTCGGTTGCCCGGGCATCCGCCTTCTGTCTGTCCGGGGCCGGTTGCGGGCCGGCGCGGGAGCGGGGAGAGGGCCGGCGGGACGAGGGAGAGCGGGAAGAGGGGGAGAGCGGATGTCCAAGGTGATGACGGCGGCGCCCGTGCCGGTGCGCGGGCCCGGGACGGGCCTGGTGGCGGTGGTGGCCGGGCATGAACTGACCGCGTTCGTCAGCGCGGCCCTGGAATCGGCGGGTGCCCGCCCGGCCGACGCGGACCTGACGGCCGAGGTGCTGGTGGCCGCGGATCTCGCGGGGGCGGCCCGGCACGGTGTGGTGCGGCTGCTCCCGTACGTGCAGGGGCTGCTGGGCGGAACGATCAACGGCGCCGCCCGGCCCGAGATCGTACGCCGGTACGGGGACGTCACCGTGATCGACGCGCATCACGGGCTGGGCCAGCCCGCGCTGGCCTTCGCCGTGGACCAGGCGGTGGAGCAGGCCCGGGTGCACGGTTCGTCCGTGGTCTCGGTGCAGCATTCACGCCATGTCGGCATCACGGCCTGGTATTCCGGGCGGGCGGCGCGGGGAGGCGCCTTCGGTGTCATCACCACGCGTGCGGCCCGGTCGGGAGGGGGTTCGGGGGTGCTCCGGGAGGGGGCGGTAACAAGCCAGTTCCTGATGTGCCTGAGCGGAACCGCCGCGGGCGCCGCGCGGCGTCTTGCAATGGTCCCGCCGGCCGGCGCGGGGGCGGTGCGGCCGCGGTTGACCCTGCCGGTTCCGGTACTGGACGAGCTGGTCCGGATCGCGGCTCTGGTCAAGGTGGCGCCGGTGCGCGCGCTGGACCGGCGGCGGCCCACCCGTTCCGAATACCCGTGAGTAAACACTCCGGACCTATTCTATTTACCGACCCCTCTGGAGAACGCGCGGGAAGCATGTAGTGCACACCCGGACCAGAAGTCGTACACACCTCAACAATCAAGGTGGATTTACACGGTAAGTGACCAGTAACGCCGCCGCCGGCAGCCCGCCCGGGAATAATGCGGCGCTGGCTGAATTGTCGTTGGTGCTCCCCTGCAGATGGACTCGCCGGTCCCGCTCTGCTCGCCAAATCGCCTTGCCGCATGGGATCTTGGCCCCCAGTTATGCGGGAGTGACGGACGTCACGGGCCGGAATTCGTCGTTCCGGGTTTCCTTTGTAAGGAGGCCCGTGTGGCGTGAATCAGCCGGGCCGCGGACGGCACTTCCCCACGTTTCCCATCGGCTAGTATTCGGCGGATGTTTCAGCGCAGTGCGCGGGCAGCGAAAGGCGAAAAAAGAATGCAGCGGGCGACGGGAGTTCGAGATTCTGATCTTGGAAAGTTCCTTCAGGTACGGCGCAGCCTGCTGTCGCCGGACGACATCGGCCTGCCCAGCGACGGCAAGAGACGCCGGGTGCGGGGGCTGCGCAGGGAGGAGGTCGCCCATATCGCCCAGGTCAGCGTCAACTACTACACGCGCCTGGAGCAGGGGCAGAACCGCAGCGCCTCACCCGAGGTCCTGGACGCCATCGCCAACGCGCTGCGCCTGAACCCGGGCGAGCGGGCCCACCTGCACAACCTGTCCCGCGCCGCCGAGCTCGCCCGCCCGGCCAAGGCCGCCGAGGAAGTGCGGCCCGCGGTCGCCCGGATGATCTCCGCCTACCTCCAGGGGCCGGCGGTCGTGCTGGGCCGGCAGATGGACATCCTCGCCTGGAACGCCCTCGCCCGGACCATGTTCTCCGGACACATCGACATCGAGGAACTCCTCGCCCGGGACATGCCGCCGAACCTGGCCGAGCTCGTCTTCCTCCACCCCGGCGCCCGCGCCCTCTACCCCCGCTGGAACGACGAGGCGGTCGAGATGGCGGGGTACCTGCGGATGATGGCCGGCCGCTTCCCGGGCGACCCGGAACTGGTCGAGCTGATCGAACGTCTCTCCCACGCGAGCCCGGAGTTCACCGAGATCTGGTCGGGACACGTGGTGTGGGACAAGACGTTCGGTACGCGCCATCTCCACCACCCGGCCGTCGGGGAACTGACCCTCGCCTTCGAGAGCCTGCGCCTTCCCGACTCCCCCGACCAGTGCATCGTTCTGTACCACGCGGAGCCCGCCTCCCTGGAGGAAGAGGCGCTGCGCATCCTCCTGGAAGGCCGCGGCGGCGGCTAGCGGCCCGCGCCGGCAGGACGCCGGAGCCGGTCCGGGAGCAGTCGAGAATCCGTCAATACCCGCTGAGGATGACCAGCAGGGGCAGGCGAGGGGATCAACGCCTCGCCGAGACTGGACCCATGGAATCCTTCGCCGACCTCAGCCACTTCCTGCGCTCCCACCGCCTGCGCACGGCCCCCCAGCGGACGGGGGTGCCGACGGGCGCGGGCCCCCGGACCGCGCCCTGTCTGCTGCCCGCCGAACTGGCCCGGGCTGCGGGGCTCGACGCCGACCGCTACACCGACATCGAGGACGGCCGGGCCGGCCGCGTGTCCCTGTCCGTGCTCCACGCGCTGGCATCGGCGCTGCACCTGGAGGCCGGGGACCGGGCCGAACTGTTCCGGCTCGGGGCCTCCCCCGGCACGTCCCGGCTGCGGGGGCTCGGCCACCTGACCCGGGCCGTGCCCATGCTGCCGGTCATCGCCTTCAATCACCGCTACGACATCACCGGCTGGAACCTGCCGGGGCAGGCGCTGCTCGCCTGGGACCTGGACTGGCCGGTCGGGGACGTACAGCCCAACCTCGCCCGGATGCTCTTCCTCGACCGGGCGACGCGGGCGCTGTACGGGCCCGGGCAGCGGCAGGTCGCCGGGCTCGTCGGGGCCCTGCGGCGGGCGGTGGAGCAGCATCCGGACGAGGAGCTGACCCGCCTGGTGGTCGAACTGGCCGCCGGCAGCGGTGAGTTCGCGCAGCTGTGGTCGCGTCCGGCCGGGGAGAGGCGAGACGAGGACGGCTGCGGTGTCCTCTTCCGTTTCGAGCATCCCGCGGTGGGCTCCATGGAGCTCTCCCGGGTGGTGCTGGAGGAGGGGGCGCAGAACGGGGAGTGGGCCGTGGTGTTCAGCCCGGAACCCGGTTCCGCGTCCGCCGCCGCGCTGGACGATCTGCTCGCCCGGGTCGCCGGACGGTCCATCTGATGCACCACGGCCGGCCGCCGCGGCCGGGCCCGGCAGCCGTCGCTCCACAGGTGCACGCGTACGCGAGGGGCCCGGCCGGCTCAGGCGGGCGGCTCCGCCAGCCCCGGGTAGGCGCGGTCGGCGCGCGGGGGCACGGCGAAGGTGGCCCGGCTCCGGACGTCCATGAACGCGTTGATGCCGTTGTTGCGCCGCACGCCGATCCCACCGTGGTGGGTGGACGCGTCGGCCGCGTTCATCATCGCCCGGGTGGCGTGGAAGTCCTCCATGGTGCGCTGCAGGGACACGAAGTGGGTCCCGGGCACTCCGTGGTCCATCGTCGCGAAGTCCCTGCGGTTGATCCGCGGACGGCCGGCGAGCCGGGCCCGCCCGGTCGCCTGGGCGTGGCCGACCCGTCCGTGGGCGGCGGCCACCGCCGCGAGCTGCGTGCGGTCGCTCTCCGCGTCCTCGACCAGAGCCTGCGCCTCCTTCGCGGTCGTGCGGGGCGAGTACATCAGGGCGGCACGCTCGTCCTCGTGCTGCTCGTACCAGCTGTCGGTGTCGAGGACGATGTAGCTGACGTGCATGGTCGTGCCGCCGGCCAGCGGCCCCCCGGTGATCGAGACCTCCTCCTCGGTGGCCTGGTTGCGCCGCAGTCCCGAGTGGAAGCCCAGCAGCAGCGGGGCCTGGGCGGGTACGCCGGCCTGCGGCCGGCGCGCGGCCGGCAGGCCCTCCCCCACGAAGCCGCTGCGGGTCTCGCGCAGCACGAGGCGCCCGCGCTGGTCCTGCGGTCCCGGCCCGAAGAGCGAGGCGGCGGCCCCGGTCACCGTCTCCTCCCGGTCGGAGGCCAGGTGCAGGCAGGCGTCGTACTCCTCCAGCACCGGGTTCTCCCAGCGGGCCATCGGGACGGGCCGCCCCACCGGGGAACGCAGCCGTGTGTGCCGCTCGAACCAGCCCGGGCCCCAGCCCATGCACATCAGGATGCCGTCGGGCCCGTGCCCGTACCGCTCCTCCAGGGCGCCGAGCGCGGCCTCCAGGTGTGCGGCGTCCTCCCGTACGGGGGAGCCCGCGACGTCGAGCATCAGCAGCCGGTGGTGGCGGGGCGGCAGTGCGCGGCCGGCCTCGTCGGAGCGGAAGGTGTCCTCCCAGGCGTGCTGGGCGGCGGGACGTACGGGCATCACAGCTCCTCCTGCGGCTCGTCGCGGCGCAGGGCTGCGAACGCGGCGGCCCAGTCGGCCACGGGCGCGCCGGGTTCGTTGAACAGGCTGAAGGTCGTGGACCGGCTGGCGGGCTGTTCGATGGCCGCGACGATCGCGGCGGCCATGTCGGAGCGTGCCACCATGCCGTCCCCGTGGGGGTGCTGGCTGAGGGTCAGGGCGTGGCTGCCGGGCGGGTCGTCGGTCATCCAGGTGGGCCGCACGATGGTGTAGGGCAGGCCGCTGCCGCGCACCAGCCGCTCGGCGGCGACCCGGGCCGGCAGCAGCGTGTCGTTGATCCGGTTGAGCGGGTGGGCGGGTCCGTGGCCGACCGCGAACGAGCTGAACAGGACGAAGTGCGCGGCGGGCCGGTGGCGGCGCACCTGCTCCAGCAGCACCCGGGTGGCCCGTTCGGTGTGCACCCGGGCGTCGCCCCGCTTGGGGACGAGGACGACGGCCTCGGCGCCCTCCAGCACGGCGGCCGCGTCCGTCAGTTCACCGAGGTCTTCGGGCCGGGCCGGGTCGCCGAGGTCGCTGACGTAGCGGACCGTGTGGCCCCGTTCGGCGGCCGCCGAGGCGATGATCTTCCCGGTGCCGGCCCGGTAGGGCGAGCCGGCGACGACGATGCGTGCCACGCCCTCACGCCCCGTCGTGGACGAGCAGGGTGGCCTTGCCGGCGATCCGCCGCTCGCGCAGCGACGTCATCACCTCGGGGAGCCGTTCCCAGGCGTCCTGGTGGCCCAGGACCGGCCGCAGCCGGCCGAGGTCGATCAGGCGGACCAGCAGCTCCAGGTCCTCGCCGACCGGCTCGCCGGACCCGAACACCCAGAAGGGGTGCAGGGTCTGGCGTGCGTGGGGCACGAAGGAGGAGATGCTCAGAGAGGCCGTGCGGCCCGAGGAGGTGCCGAGCACCACGATGTGGCCGAAGGCCGACAGCCGCTTGAGGGCCGTGACCAGTACTTCTCCGCCCACGGATTCGAGGATCACGTCGAAGTCGCCCTCGGCGTCGGCGAGCGAGGTGACCACGTGGTGCGCGCCCAGCGCCTTCAGGTCGAGGTCGCGGTGGGTGCCGGTCAGCGCCGTCACCTCGGCGCCCTCGGCGGCGGCCAGTTGCACGGCGAAGGAACCGACGCCGCCGCTCGCCCCGGTGACCAGGACGCGGCGGCCCAGCAGCGGCCCGCCGCGGCGCAGGGCGCGCAGGGCGGTCAGTCCGGCGACGCCGAGGGTGGCCGCCCCGGCGAAGGCCACCGCGTCGGGGAGGACGGCGAGGCGGCCGACGGGGACGGCCGCGTACTGGGCCCACCCGCCGAAGTCGTTCATCGCCGCGACGCGGGTCCCGGCGGCGGGTCCGCTGCCGTCGGCGGCGGCGCGTACGACGGTCCCGGCCAGGTCCTGCCCGGGCCGCCAGCCCTCGGCGCGGCGCCGGAACAGGTTGAGTTCGCCGCGGTTGACGGAGAAGGCCGCGACGCTCACCAGCGTCTCGTCCGGGGCCGGTTCGGGCAGGGCGACGATGCGCAGGTCGGGGCCGTCGGGGGTGCCGATCCAGGCGCGCATCCGCTGGGGCAGGATCGGCGGCACGGGGTGGGCGGAGGCGGGGGACGTGCGGGAAGAGGTCATGCAGCGACCGTAGGCAGGGCGGCGGCCGGGAGGGAAAGACCGGCTCTGTCTCGGTTCATAACCCCCGGATATGAATGGGGCGGCGCCTCTACGATGGCGGGGTGACGATGCCCGAGGCGAGACTGCTGCGCTACTTCCTGGCCGTGGCCGAGGAGGGCAGCTTCACGCGGGCGGCGGCCCGGCTGCACATCGCGCAGCCGGCGTTGAGCACGCAGATCCGCCGGCTGGAGAGCCGGCTGGGTGTGCTGCTGCTGCACCGCACCACCCGCGTGGTGCGCCTCACGGAGGCGGGGCAGGCCGTGTACCAGCGCGGTGCGGGTGCGCTCGCCGCACTGGAGGACGTGTGGGAGGCGGCCCGGCGGGCCGGGCGCGGTGAACTGGGCCGGCTGCGTCTGGTGTACAGCACCAGTACGGGGTACGGGACGGTGCCGAGCCTGGTGGAGGCGGTGCGGTCGCGGCTGCCGGACGTCCAGGTGGCCGCCGAGGTGCTGCGGACCCCCGACATCGCGCACGCGGTGCTCGACGGGCGGGCGGATGCGGGGATAGCGCGTTCGCCGGAGGCGGTGGCGGGGGTGCGGCTGCTGCTGGTGCGTACCGAACCGCGCGGGGTGCTGCTGGCGGCCGCCCATCCGCTGGCCGGGCGGCGCGAGCTCACCTTGGCCGAGGCCGCGGCCTTCCCGCTGGTGCTGCACGAGCGGCAGGCCAACCCCGGCCACTACGACGAGGTGCTGGCCGTGTTCCGGGGGGCGGGGCTGGTACCGCGGCTGACGGAGCGTCCGATGGCCTTCGATCCCACGCAGAGCGTGCTGCGGGACGCCCGCACGGTGGGTCTGGTCGCCGCGTCGTCCGGCGACCAGCTGCCGGGGTGGCTGCGCTGGGTCCCGCTCGCTCCCGGGACCCGGCCGCTCGCCACCCATCTGGTGCTCCCGGAGACCTCGCCGTCGCCGATCGTCACGCACTTCACGAATGCCGCGCTGGAGGCGGCCCGGGAGGCGGGCTGGCTGGACGGCGGGGCCGCGGCGCCCGCGGGCCCCGGCGCGGGGCCGTGACCGGGGCCCGGGTGGATCCGTGTGGTGTCTGCGTGGCGTCCGGCCGCGCGGTGGCCGCGGGAAACCTGCTTGGCGGACCCCGGCGGGCACTGCTACGTTCCCGGAGGCCGTGCGAGAGAACGAGGAGGTGGTACCCGTGAACGCAGTATCGACACGGGTGCTCCCCTGCGGGGTCACGGTCGGACGGTAGGCAGGTCGTCCGGGAGCGCCGCTCGCAAGCCCTCCCGAAAGGCACGACCATGCACTTCACTTCCGGACAGCGCCTCGACGACGGCGTCCTCGAACGCGAATTCACCCTCGGCGAGATCCCCGGCACCCTGTGGACGCCTGAATCCGCCGTACCGGTCCCGCTGATCCTGATGGCCCACAACAACGGCCTGCCCAAGGGTGCGGCCCGGCTGGTGGCCCGGGCCCGGCACTCGGCGGCGCAGGGCTACGCGGTGGCCGCCATCGACGCCCCCGGGTGCGGTGACCGGCCCCGTTCCGCCGCCGACGAGCAGGCCCGCGCCGGCCTCCGCCGGGCGGTGCAGGCCGGCGAGCCGGTCGAGGAGATCTTCGAGTCCTTCATCGGCCCGCTGGTCGAAAAGGCGGTCCCGGAATGGCGGACCACCCTGGACGCCCTCCTTGCGCTGCCCGGGATCGGCGGCCCGGTCGGGTACTCGGGGTGGACCGCCGTCGGCATCCGCCTTGCGGTGGCCGAGCCGCGCATCGCGGCCGCCGGTTTCTTCGCCGGGGGTTACGTGCCCCGCGCCCAGCGCGAGGAGGCCCGGCAGGTCACCGTTCCGCTGCTGTTCCTGCTGCAGTGGGACGACGAGGGGAATCCCCGGCAACGGGCCCTGGACCTGTTCGACTCCTTCGGCGCCAAGGAGAAGACGCTGCACGCCAATCCGGGCGGACACACCGGCACTCCGTGGTTCGAGGTGGAGGACGGGAACCGGTTCTTCGGCCGGCACCTGAAGTGAGGCCGGGCCGCCGGGCCTGCAGCCGGCGGTGAGCGGTGGCGGCCGGGACGCCGCTCTCTTCGAGGGCGGGTCACTGCGCCGACGGCCTGTTCGAGGCGTACTGGCGCCGGCCGGAGGCGTATCCGGAGGATCGCGTGCGCCGTGCGGTGTCGGTGTGGACGCGGGTCGGGCCGGAGGCCGAGCAGCGGGCGGTACGAAGCCTCGGCGCCGACCTCGCCTCCGGCCGGTGGGCCGCACGCAACAGCCACCTCGCCGGCCTCGACGCGGCAGATCTCGGGCTGCGCCTGCTCGTGGCCTGAACCGCGGTGCGGCGTCGGGGACTTCGCGGCTGCCTCCCCCGCGGTGAAGTCCCCGACGCCGGGCGGTGGGAACGGGAGTCGTTTGTCGAGGGCTTAGGGAGCCGGTCCATCGCTCGCGCCCGTGATCAATGTCGATGGGTTCGGGAGCCACCGCCGGCCGGGCTCGGGCGCGGGCGGGACGGAGAGCGTCGGATCGGGGCCTGGGCGGCTCATCGGCTCTTCTCGGTGATCATGTCGATCAGGCCCTGGGCCGTGTTGTGCTCGGAGTCGATCCCCGGGACCTCTCCGCCTTCGAAAGTGGCGACCTGGGCGCTGCGGGGGAACATGGCCTGCTCGTACTCGGTGAGCGCGGCCTCGACGTCGTCGGGGTGTGCGGCGAGGGCCCTGCCGAGTTCGGCGCCGTCGTACATGGCCAGGTTGGCGCCTTCGCCGTTCGGGGGCGCGAGGTGGGCGGCGTCGCCGAGCAGGGTGACCCCCGGCACCCGGTCCCACCGGTGCCCGGTCGGCAGAGCGTACTGGGGGCGCAGGACCGGCGCGGTGTCGCCGTCGGTGATCAGCGCGGTGAGTTCCGGTGCCCAGCCGTCGAACTCGCGCGCGATCCGTGCGGTGGCCGCGGCGGCATCGGTGAAGTCGATGGCGGCGAACCAGTCCTGCGGCCTGGTCAGCGCCACGTAGGTGTGCAGGGTGTCGCCGCTTTCCCGGTGGGCGAAGATCTCCCTGCCCGGCGAGGGCGCCATCAGCATCCCGCCGCCGACCGCTTTCGCGGCGGCCGGGTGGCGGGTGTCGGCGTGGAACAGGTACGTCTCGACGAACGACGTGCCGGTGTACTCGGGTGTGGCGGTGGAGAGCAGTGGCCGTACCCGTGACCAGGCGCCGTCC
Source organism: Streptomyces sp. NPDC030021 (assembly GCF_055574035.1). Taxonomy (NCBI): domain Bacteria; kingdom Bacillati; phylum Actinomycetota; class Actinomycetes; order Kitasatosporales; family Streptomycetaceae; genus Streptomyces; species Streptomyces sp. NPDC030021. The sequence continues at coordinate 31,198 of NZ_JBVIAH010000026.1, read as the reverse complement.
GCGCCGACCAGCAGGCTGGTGACGACGGTGGCGCCGTCGGCGAACGTCACCTCGTGGCGGCCCCGGCCGAGGGCGCGGGTGCTGCCGGCCTTGTGCCCCCACCGGACCGTGCCGGGCGGGAGTGAGTCGAGGAGGATCTGTCGTAATTCGCCGCGCTGCACCTCGGGGCGTCCGCCCGTGCCGTCGTCGGCCTTGTCGAGCAGGACGGTCCCGTCCGGGTCGAGGACCCGCATCGCCTGGCGGCCCTCCAGGACGATGGCGTGGAATTCGTCCATCAGGCCGGCCGCCTTGAGGGCGAGCTGTCCGTTGTAGTCGTGGATGTCGAGCAGCCCGCCTTGCGTGCGCACCGTCGGGGAGGGCTCCGCCTCGTAGACGGTGACCGGGATTCCGTGGACGTGCAGGACGCGTGCCAGGGTGAGTCCGCCGAGTCCGGCGCCGATGATCGTGACGGGCATGTGCATGGTGGCTCCTGGGGATCGGGGCCGCCCGGTGAGCTCCGGGGGGCCGTCCCTGGAAGGTTGCCGGGCCTCGCCGACATGCCACCGACACCGGACCGGCAGCCGCCGATGGATGACCGACACCGCGCGTCGGTCCCGGCACCTGTCCGGAACGGGATTCCGCTCGGCATGCGGGTCGATCGTGCTCATGCTCTCGTTCTCGCATCGCTCCCGGGGCGACGAAGCCCGGTCTGCACGGAGGTACAGGCGCTGAGCCCTCCGGGTGTCAGGTGGCGGGGCAGGGCGGGGTGAAGCCGACCGCCGTGAAGTACTGGGCCCATTGGGCTCTGGTGATCCGGGGGTGGGCGCTGTCGCAGATGCGGGTGGCGACCCGGTCCGGGCCGGTGTCCCGCAGCCGGATCGTGAAGTCGTTGCCGCCGGTGGCCAGGGTGGTGCCGTCCGGGCTGAATGCCACGGCCGGTACGGGGTTGGCGTGGCCGGTGAGGACGGTGGGGGTGGCCGGGCCGCTCACGTCCCACAGGAGGGCCTTGCTGTCCGCGGCGCCGGCTGCCAGTCGGCGGCCTTGCGCGTCGAAGGCCAGCGTGTAGAGCCAGGAGCCGGAGGCCGGCAGCTGCGTTGTCTTCGCCGGGTGGTGGATGTCGTCGACGTCGATCAGCCAGATGGTCCTGTCCGTTCGGTGGAAGGCGGCCAGCCGCCGGTTGTCGGGGCTGAATACGCCGCCGGTGAGAGGGTCGGAGGGGAAGGGGGAGGGCAGTTCCCGGGGGGTGCGTGGCCGGGTGATGTCCCAGAGTCGCAGTGAGCCGGACTCGCCCGTGCTGGTGACCAGCGTGTGGCCGTCGGGCCGGAACGAGGCCGTCGTGACGTGCGGCCCGTCCTCGGCGATCCGGCTCAGCGGCCGGGGGGCGGCGGGATCGGTCAGGTCCCAGAGGCCGGCCGTGGCTTGTGCCCAGACGGCCAGGAGGCGGCCGTCCGGGGCGAAGGCGGTGCCGGCGACTTCGCCGCCTTCGGGGGCGATGACCGATGTCAGGCGGGGCTTTCGGGGGTCGGTGACGTTCCAGACGCGGGCGGTGCCGTCCTCACTGGCGGTGACGAGGGTGCGGCCGTCCGGGCTGAACGTCACGCAGCGCACGAACCTGGTGTGTCCGTGCAGGGCCGACAGCGGCCACAGGGCGCGGCCGCCGGTGACCTGCCACAGGCGTGCGGTGCCGTCCCAGCTGGCGCTGGCGAGCAGGTGGCCGCCGGGTGCGAACGCGAGGGAGGTGACCACGTCGTCGTGGGTGGCGAGGGAGAGGTCCCGCAGGTCCAGGAGCCGGTCGGAGGTGGCGAGGAGGCGGCCGTCGGGGCTGAACGCGGCTTGGTAGAACCCGCCCTGGAGCGTGCTGGTGCGCTTCGGGTCCGCCGGGGCGGCGATGTCCCAGAACTGGGTGGTGCCGCCGACCGAGACGAGTGTGGTGCCGTCCGGGCTGAAGGCGAGTGACCAGACGATCGCGGGATGGCCGGGCAGGACGGCGGGCGGCCGGGTGGACCGGCCGCCGGTGATGTCCCAGACCCGTGCGGTGCGGTCCCAGCTGCCGGTCGCCAGGGTGTTGCCGTCGGGGCTGAAGGCGGCCGAGGTCACGGTGTCGGTGTGTCCGCGCAGGACGTCGAGGAGGAGCGGGTGCGCGGGGTCCGCGACATTCCACAGTCTGGTGGTGGTGTCGCCGGTGGTCGCCACCGTGCGGTTGTCCGGGCCGAACGTCACCGAGGTGACCGTGCCGGAGTGACCGGGCAGGGTGGCCAGTTGCCGGGGGTTGTGGGGGTCGTGCACGTTCCACAGGCGCGTCGTGCCGTCGGTGTGGCCGGTGGCGATGAGGCCGCCCGGCCCGGACGCCACCCATGTCGGTGCGGACCGCTGGTCCGGCAGGGTGCTCAGTTCGGCGGGCGCACGACGGTCCGTCACGTCCCAGAGCCGTACGGAGCGTTCGCTCGCCGTGGCCAGGATGCGGCCGCCCGGGTCGAAGGCCACCGACACCATCCGCTCCGGCTGGGTCACGGCGGCGAGCTGTACGGGGTGGTGGGCGTCCTCGGTGTCCCACAGCCGGACCGTGCGGTCCCAGCTCGCGGTGGCCAGGACCCTGCTCTTCGGGGCGAAGGAGATCGAGACCACGTCGGAGGTGTGGCCGGTGAGCCGGCTCGTGTAGGGCGTCGCGAACGTGCTCATGAGCTGGTCGCGGACGTCGCCGGTGGCTGCCAGCCGGTAGGCGGCCAGGTTCAGTTGCGCGGCGAGCGCGGGGTCGTGCCGGCGTACCTCGGCGGCGTCGGCGGCGGCCTTGCGTGCGATGGCCACGTTGCGCTGGCGGACGGCGGAGTCGCGCGAGCCGACGGCCAGTGCGCCCGCGGTCGCGGCGACGGCCACCAGCACGGTGAGCAGTGTGACCAGTTGCCGCAGGCGGACCGTCCGTCGCCTGACCGCGGCCATCTCGCCGGCCTGTGCTTCCCGGCTCGCGTCGAGGAAGCGCCGTTCCTTCGAGGTCAGGTGGCTGCCGTCCGCGGCGGCCAGGTCCAGGGCCGCGGCCAGGCGGGCGCCCCGGTACAGGGTGTGCGGGTCGCGGTCGTGCCGCTCCCAGCCGGCGGTCGCGTCGGTGAGCCGGCGGTGCAGGAGCAGCCGGTCGCGGTCTTCGGTGAGCCAGCCGCGCAGTCTCGGCCAGCACCGGATGATCGCCTCGTGGGTGATCTCGGCGCATTCCTGGTCGAGTGTCACGAGCCGTTTCCGGGCGAGGGATTCGAGGACGTGGACGGTGTCGGGGTTCGGGTCCAGTTCGTCCCTGGTAATGCGGCGCCTGGTGTCCTCGGTGCCGTCGCCCAGGGCGGTCAGCCGGAGGAACAGCGACCTGGCGAGGTCCTGCTGTGCGGGTGACAGTGCTCCGTAGGCGCTCTCCGCGGTGTGTGCGAGGGCGTGCTGGATTCCGCCGGCGGCCAGGTAGCCCTCCAGGGTCAGGCGGCTGCCGCTGCGCCGGCGCCAGGTCTCGACCATCGCGTGCGAGACCAGGGGCAGTGCGCCCGGCTGGCCGGTCGCGTCCGCGACCACGGCCGCGAGGAGCGGGCCGGTCACCGTGCAGTCGGCGAGGACGGCCGGCCGGGTGATGGCCTCGCGCAGTTCCTGGCTGCTCATCGGGCCGACCGCGATCTGCGCGTCGCGGATTGCTTCGACCAGCCGGGGGTCCTGGACGCAGTGGCCGTAGAAGTCGGCGCGTACGCCGAGTACCACCCGGGTGCGGCTGGTCGCCGTCGTGGCGGCCGCGGTCAGCAGGGCGGTGAACGCGCCGCGTTCGCCGCGGTCCGTGCAGAGGGTGAAGATCTCTTCGAACTGGTCGACGACGATCAGTGTGTCGGTGTCCGGTGTGTGGTCGGTCATGGTCTGGCGGATGCGCAGGTGCAGTGCCGCGGGATCGTCCTGCAGCTCGGTCAGCAGGGTGGCGGGGGCCTCGCCCGTCGCCGCGGCGAGGTGGAGCGCGCATTCCTCCAGGGGATGCGGGCCCGGGGTGAAGAGCATGACCGGCCACCCCGATGCCCGTGCGCGGGCGACGAGTCCGGCCCGCAGCAGCGAGGATTTTCCCGATCCGGAGGGCCCGAAGACGGCGAGGAAGCGGCGGTCGCGTACCTTCGCGAGGAGTTCGCCGGTCAGCCGCTCGCGTCCGAAGAAGCGGCTCGCGTCTTCGGGCTGGAATGCCGACAGCCCGGCGTACGGGGCGTTCTGACGGCTGGTTTCCGCGGGGTCCTCGCGTGGTGCGCTCGCGGCGATCTCGGTGGCGACGGCATGCCATCGGGTTTCCCATGCGCGGCGGTCGCCCTGGCAGGCGTCGACGTAGGCGAGCGTGACGGCGAGGCTCGGGAAGGTGTTCCCGCCCGCGGCGTCCGACAGTGTCGTGGACGAATAGTGTGCCGTTTTCGCCAGTGCCCGGTAGGGCGGGCGTCCCGCTGCCTCGCGCAGTTTCCGGAGGTCGGCCGCGAATCGTGTCAGCGGACCGGAGTCCGGGTCGAGCGGGCGTTCGGGGCGTGGCATTGCTGTCCTTCCTGCGGCTTTCCGCATCCGTGTCGGGTGGTGTTTGTCCAGCTTTTGATGTCCGGAATCCTCGTTCCGGCGCCGGACATCGACCGGGGGCTAGACAGGGGCCGGCGCAACCGCGCCACGGTGATGGGAAGGGGAAATACATGAGGTCCGTGCGACGACTGATGCTGCTGGCGGCGGTCACCGGGCTGCTGGCCGGCCCTGTCTTGACCGGCTCGCCCGCGTATGCCGCGGCACCGCTGCTCAAGTCCAACCTGAACGGGAGGTGCGCCGACATCTTCATGTTCCACAACGAGAACGGCGCCTCCACCGTGACGTGGGACTGTCACGGCGGGACCAACCAGCAGTGGTACTGGGACGGTGAGCAGATCCGTTCGAGCATGAACGGGAAGTGCCTGGAGATCTACGGCCCGCATCTGGGGGACCAGGGGTCGGTGAGCATGTGGGACTGCCACGGCGGTCTTCACCAGAAGTGGTACCGCAACGGCAGTGAGATCCGTAACCGGGTGAACGGGAAGTGCCTGGACATCCTGGCCGGGCGGCCTGACATCGGCCAGCTCCTGGTGAGCTGGAGCTGCAACGGCGCGCGGAGCCAGAGCTGGGACTTCTGAGCGCCTGCCCGGGCCGGCACCTCGCGTGCCGGGCCGGGCAGGACCGGGCAGGGCAGGGCAGGCGCCTGTCTCGTGTCTCGTGTCGGTGCGGTTCGTTCCTCCCGCGGCGCAGTGCCTCTGTCCAGGACGGCCGGGACTGCGGCCACGCGTCGGTTCCCCCGCGCGGTCGACGCTGGAGGAGGCCGCGCCCTGGGCGCAGCGCAGTCCTGCCGTGCGGGCGGGCGCGGCCCAGCCGTCGGGGTGTGTGGGTCCGGCGGTGAGGCACGCCATGCGTTCCCCTCCCCCGCCCTGGCACCGGGCGCGGTCGGCGACGAGCGCTGAGTGCCGCACCGGTCGTCGTCGGCGTTGTCCGTTGGCGTGCCGTGGTCACCTGCCGTGCCGGTGCGGCCTGCGGCCGAGGGGAAGGAGGTACTGGAGCGGCTGGTCCGGGTCGTGGAGTCCGAGCAGTTCGTGGGCCAGGTCGTCGTGGAAGCCGCCCAGCGGGGTCCCGCCCAGGCCCAGGGCCGACGCCGTGAGCAGCAGGGTCTGGGCCAGGTGGCCGGTCTCCAGCAGGGCCAGGCGCAGCGCGCGCAGTCCGTAGCGGCGGCGCAGCAGGCCGAGGTCGGCGTAGAGGGCGAGGAGTACCGGTGCCTGTGCGATGCCGATCCAGTCCGGGTCGGCCGAGGGGCGCGAGAGGTAGGTCGACAGGGCGGTGATGTCCTCCAGCGGGGCCGCCGGGCCGATGCGGCGCAGGGTCCGGCGTTCGGGGAGGCAGTCGTAGGTGCCGGCGGGGAGACCGTTCACGTCGAGGACGAGGAGGCGGACGCGTGCCGTGTGGAGGGCGCCCGCGCTGGGGTAGGGGCGGTGGGCCAGGGTACGGGTCGTGCCGTCGGCGAGGTGCTGCTCGGTGCGGCCGCTTTCGGCGAGGGAGTGCCACAGCAGGGCGCCGAGCGTGCCGGTGTCGAGGGGGCCGGTGAGGGCGCCGCGCAGCGAGGAGCGTGCGGCGAGGACCGCGGCCAGGGGCACCTCGGGCAACGGGTCGGCGGGGAGCGGGATTTCGGCGGGCCCGGCCGGGTCGGCCGCCAGGGCCGGGGCCGGGGCCGGGGCCGGGGCCGGGGCCGGGGCCGGCAGCGGGCGCAGTGCCGAGTCCTCGCCGCGGCCGATCTGGAACTTGCTGCGCTCCAGGTACTGCAGGTCGGGGGCGGTGTGGCCGGGCGGGAAGAAGCCTGCCGGTCCGTCCGTCTCCAGCAGGGTGCGCGCGGCCAGCCGGCACACGGCCCGTTCCTCGTCGGGGCTCACTCCCAGCCGGTTGAACAGCATGTGCAGCTGGGAGCCCCAGATCCCGGCCCGGGTCCGCTCGCCGGGGCCGTCGAGGGTCGCGTCGGCCTCCCGGACCCGTTCGGCCCAGTGCGTCAGCCAGGGCGCCGCGGTGCCGGCCTGCAGGCGCTCGCGCAGGTCCGCGGCGCGAGCGCCGAGGGTCGTGCGCTGCGCGGCGTGGACGGTGTTGACCCGGGTGTGGACGGCGGCGGCGGGCAGCAGCGGCACCTCGGTGACCCAGCGCCAGCCCGCCGCGTGCGCGCGGAGCCAGCGTGCGGCGGCGAGCGGGTCCATGCCGAGCGCGTAGGCCGTGGTGTGCGCCAGGTCCGCGGCCGCGGTGAGCCGGGTTGCGGCCGTGGTCCTGGCGGGCAGGGCCCGCAGTACGTCGAGGGCGGTGCGGGTGGAGGTGCCGAAGAGCGCCTCGGCGACGGGCAGGGCCCGCGGTCCGCCGTAGCGCCGGGTTTCGGGTACGTAGGGCACGGCGCGGATCTCGGCGTGCCGGGAGGGCCAGGGGCCGGGGACGGCGGGCACCTGCCGTGCCCGCCGGGCCAGCAGGTCCGGCAGGTCCGGTAGTCGGGGGAGGTCCGCGGCGGTCGCGGTCCCGGTGGTACGGACACGGATCCGTACGTGGGGGCCGTCCTGTCCGTAGCGGATGAAGAACCAGTCGGCGGCTTCGCCGGCGGCCACGAGGCCGTCGAGGAGGGGGGCCGCGTCACGGATCAGGAAGCGGTCGGTGTCCTCGGTGGTGGAGTGCAGGAAGAGGTGGTGGCTCTGCCAGGTGCCGGCGGCGGCGCACGTGCCGGTGCCGGTGCCGTTGTCGGTCGTCGTCACGTCGTCCGGTCCTCGCCTCGCGTGTCGGGTCAGGGGAAGGGGTGCGGGTGCAGGGGCAGTTCGCCGTGGTGCACCGGCCGGCCGGTGCGGCCCAGGCGGTGGGGTACTTCCAGCAGCCGGGGCAGGCCGAGGGTGCGCCGGTTGACGTGCCCGAAGGTCATCGGGAGCGCGCCGGGGACGACGACCTTCACGCAGTGCAGGCCGAACCGTTCGCGCAGCCCCGGCTCGCTCTGGTCGACGGTGATCACCTCCAGTCCGGCCCGGGCCAGCCGGGCGACGGTCCGCGTCAGGAGGCCGGAGAGGTCGGGCACCGGCCGGGGGGCGCCGGGCCAGGCCTCGTCGACCGCCGCGGCCGGGGTGTCGGCGAAGAGGAACTCCAGGCGCAGGGCGGCCTCGGGCAGGGTGTTCAGCCCGACGTGGTCGTCGAGGGTGAGGACGAGTTCGGGGTGTTCCAGCATGGGCCGCAGCCGTTCGGGGTCGCGTGGCCCTGCCTCGGCGGAGGAACGGTGCGGTGCCTCCAGCACGTTGGTGACGGCCTCGGCGACGGCGGAGCGGATGGCGGTGCGCGGATCGTGGTGGGCGCCGGCCGCGAGGAACATCCGCGGCGCGCCGGGGTGGCCGCCCTCGTAGCGGCAGACCGCCAGGACGGCCGGGACGGCGAAGTCGTTGGTCGCGTCCAGGAGCAGGAGCCGGTAGCCCGCGGCCGCCGCCCGGTCCGCGAGCAGCAGGGTGTCGGTGTCGTCGGCCGGCGGGTGGATGCGGCGCAGCGGGGTGGCGGCGTACCAGGCCATGAGGAAGGCGTCGCGTTCCGCGACCTCGAACAGCCCGTACAGGGCGGCCTCTTCGGGGCTGTTGCCGAGGCCGCAGCCGTTGGAGGACTCGTACACGACGCGTGGCCGGTCCGGTCCCGGCACGTCCCAGTAGGCGACGTGTTCGGGGACGGCGGTCGGCTTCTGGTGGGTGAGGGACCAGCCGTGTACCCAGTGGAGGGGAAGGTCCGGGGTGTAGGGGACGGTGGGTGAGGCGGGGTGGCCGTGGTGGGCGGGGTCGGGCAGGCCGAGCCGTGCGGGGTCCAAGGCCCGGTCGGGGCCCAGTTCGGCGAAGGAGGCCAGCAGGTCGGTGCGGCGGCCGGTGGGGCGCATGCCCGCGTACCGTTCGACGGCTTCGAAGAGGGCGATGCGTTCGCTGTCGGGGAAGGTGCGGGCCCGGCCGTGGCCGCCGTCGTCGACGGACCTGCCGTCGGTGACGAGCGCGCTGGTGAGGCTGAACGCCGAGTCCTCGGAGCGGCGCAGCAGCCGCACGGGTCCGAACCGCTCGTCGTGCAGGGCGGCTCGCAGTGCGGTGCCGGCCGTACGGGGGTTGGGGCCGCGCAGGACGGCCGGGTCGGGCATCGGGCGGGGTCCGCAGGGCAGTGGGTGGAGCGGTGTCCGGGTGTCGGAGGGCAGCGGGCGGCAGACGTCGCAGCCGCCGACGGGGCGGACGTGGTGGGTGGACCAGGTGCCGCGGCCCTGGTGGACGACGTGGACGACGGCCGCATCCGGATCCGCATCCGGGGCCGCATCCGGGTCGGGGTCGGGGTCGGGGTTGAGGAGGTCGTGGACGAGGGCCTCTACGGCCGGGGTCAGGGCCGGTGAGGGTACTCCGGCCAGGGTCAGCTTCGGGGTCTGCCACGGGACCCGGCCGCCCGCGGTCGCCAGGCGCTGGTACTCGGTGCAGACGAGGCAGGCCGCGGCGCCCGGCCGGAGCACCGGTCCGATCACCGCCAGCGGCCCGTCGTAGCGCACCGGGACCAGGGCCACGGGCCGGTGCAGGGCGTGGCGGCTCAGTTCCTCGGCGAGGCCGAGCGTCCAGCGGGTCAGCAGGACCGCGGCCCGGCCGGTGGTGGCCGCCAGGGCGGCGGCCGCGTCCAGTACGGGGACGGGGCCCGGACCGGGTGCGGGACCGGGTGCGGGGGCCGTGGCGGGGCGGGTCATCGGGCCTCCTCGGCGGTGTGCAGCACGGTGAAGCCGAAGGAGTGCAGCAGGCCGGCGAGGCCGGAGCCGGGTGCGGGGCCGGGTGCGGGGCCGGGTGCGGCCGGCGTGATCGCGGGGCCGGGTGCGGGGCTGGGTGCGGCCGGCGTGATCGCGGGGCCGGCTCCGGACAGCCGGTGCAGGGTGTGGTGGAAGGCCTCCTCGCGCCCGGCCAGGTCGGCGAGCCAGCCCCCGGTCCAGCCGGGGTCCTCCCAGGCGGCGGTGGGCACACCGGCCGCCGCCAGCGGGGCGGCCGCGCCCCCGGAGGGCGGTGGCGGGGCGCCGGGCGTCCCGGCCGCGGCGGTGCAGATGGTGGTGACGGCGGCCAGCGCGGCGAAGGAGGCGGCGTCGCCGGGGGTGGCCTCGACGGCCTCGCCGAGCAGCGGGCCCGGCCCGCGCCCCGGCCCCGGCGGGGTGCGGCGGACCACGGCCCGGTACGCCTGTGCGTGGGGGGCCGCCCGGTGCACCTCCAGTCGGGCGGGGACGGCGAGCCGGCCGGTCAGGGTCGTCCACCAGTGGCGCAGCTGCGGGTGGCCGGACCATCGGGCCGGGTCCAGCGGGGGGCGGCTGTGCGGGGTGGCGGCGAGGCGGCGTGCGGCGGCGTGGCGCAGGGCGCGGCCGCGGGCGTGCCCCGGGTCGGCCCCGACGGTGAACGCGGCTTCCCCGAGCAGCAGTTCGGCGGCGCGGCAGAACACTTCGAGGCGGGCCAGGTCGAGGCGGGGCCCGCCGCCGGTCAGGGTGCGGGGGGTCGCGGTGTGCCCGGTGGCGGGGCCGGGCAGTGTGCAGGTGGCGAGGGGTACCGGGAGTTGGGGCAGTTCCCCCGGCAGGGGTGCGGGCAGGGGTCCGCAGCGGCGCTCCCCGAGGGCGGCGATCCGCCGCAGTGCCTCGGCGAGCCCGGCCGGGGGTGCGAGGCGGATGCGGCGGTCCGCGTCGATCCGCTCGGGGCCGAGCCAGCTGTGGTGGTCGGCGCGCGCGGGGCGGGCGTCGGCGAGGAGGACGGCGGGGATGCCGGGGAGCAGCCGCGGGTCGTCGGCCTCGGTGGCCGGGTCGGGCAGCCCGGCGGCCGCGCACAGCAGCCGGTGTGCGGCGGCGCCGGCCAGCAGCGCGGCGAACGTGCCCGGGGTGTTGTGGGGTTGCGGCGCGGCAGCACCGCCGGTGCCGCCGGTGCCGTCGGTGCCGTCGGTGCCGTCGGTGCCGTCGGTGAGCCGGGCCTCGAGGGCTGCTGCGTCGGCGCGTGCCTGGGCGGCGCTGCCGGGGGCGGTCACGTATCCGGTGGCGCCGCCCCGGCCGGCCGCGACCGCCCGGTCCGGGCCTGCGCCGCGGACGGTCAGCAGGACGCGGCCTGGGGGCAGGTCCGGGTCGGGGGTGAGGGTGACGGGCACACCGCCGGCCGTCAGCGCCCGTACGGCGGCGGTGGCGGGCGGGGAGGCCGGGTCGCGGGCCAGGACCTCGGCCCGGGCGGTGGCGAGGAGGGCGGCCGCGTCGGCGGGGCGGGCGGCCGTGGCGTCGATCCACCGTGCGACGGCGGGGTCGGGGTGCTGGGCGGCGGGTGGTGCGGGGGCGAGGAGGTCGTGGTCGGCGAGTTGGCCGAGGAGGGTGTCGGCGGCGGCGCGGACGGCTGAGCCCGGCTCCAGGCCCTCCCGGAACTCGGCGAGGCGGCCGGTGCGCAGGGGTTCCTCCAGCAGGCCCCACACCACGGGGACGGCGGTGCTGCCTTCCAGCGTGACGCTGCCGCGCCGCCCCCGCAGGTGCAGGCCGGCGCGCAGCGGTGTGACGGCGGTGCCGGGACGCAGCCGGTCGCCGGGGTGCGGCCGGTCGTCGCCGTTCGCGCGGTTCCTGCCGGTGTCGTGGGCGTCCTGGCCGGTGTGTTCGCCGGTCATGTCCGTGCCTCCACCGCGTCGATGACGGTGCCGATCTCGGTGCGCCAGTCGCAGCCGGTCAGGGTGGGCACGGCGCGGACGACGAGGTGCGCGGCGAGGTAGCGTTCCAGCGGGCGGACGTCGCAGACGGTCAGCAGCCGGTAGAGGGCGTTGGTGCAGGCCCGGTGGATGAGGTAGTCGGGGCGGCTCCACATCGTGCCCTGCGGGTCGGCGCGGCGCAGCAGCCGGTGGAACTCGCTGTAGCGGGTGCGGATGTCCTGGTTCCAGCGTTCGTACGCGGCGGCGTCGCCGGTGGCGGCCGCCCGGATCCGGTAGGCGAGGGGGTCTCCGTGCAGGTCGGCGCCGGCGGCGTGGCGCCGGCGCGTGAGCTGCCAGGCGCTGCGGGAGAAGCCGGCCCAGGCCTGTTCCCAGTCGTCGGTGTGCCCGTCGGCGATGCGTGCGACGAGGGCGGTGACGGTGTCCCCGGCGGCTTGCGCGTGCCGTTCGAAGGTGGCGCGGAGTCTTCCGTCGGGGTCGTCGTGGAGGAGGAAGTCCTCCAGGTGGGAGACGTAGGACCAGTGTCCGCCCGTCAGGCCGCCGGGGTGGGCGCAGGCGTGGGCGGCCAGGGCGGTCACCGCGAGGCGGAGCCGGGCCCGGCCGGTGTCCCCGTGCCGGCCGAGGAAGCCGGCGCCGGCCCGCAGGGCGTCCAGGCCGTGGCGCAGAAGGTCCTCGCGCAGGGCGGTTCCGTCCGCTTTGAGGAGAGTACGTACGCAGGACCGGTCGACGGGTTCGATCCGGGTCGTGTTGTCGGGGTGGACCGGCCCGTAGGGCGGGGGGAGGAGTTCGGCGCGGCCGGCCTCGGCGGCCTGTTCCAGGAGCTGGGCCTCGGTGAGGTCGCTGTGGGAGGGGTGTGCGCGCAGCCAGGTTTGGATGTGTGCGGCCGCGGCGGCGGCGGTGTCCGCGACGGCGGCGGGGTCGGTGCCCTGCAGGCGCAGCCGCAGGTGCGGGCCGTGCAGCCAGTGCCGTTCCACGTGGGCGGCGGTGCCGTCGGCGGTGGCGGTGGCGGCGAGCGGCAGCATGACCTCGCGCAGCAGCGGGGCTTTGACGGGGTGGTGGTAGTAGGCGACGACGTCCAGCGCGCCGTGGTCGCGGGGGTCCTGTCCCGGGGGGGTTTCGGGGTCGGGGGACGGCATGTCCGGTGTGCTCCTGTCGTGGTGCTGCGGGCTGGGCGGGCGGGTCATCGCGGGCGTCCGTCCCGGTAGACCTCCAGGGCGAGTTCGACGGCCCGGACGGGCGCGGCCAGGCCGCCGGGTGCGGGCAGTGCCTCCTCCAGGACGATGCCGTCGGTGTGCCGGGACAGCCATTTGGCCAGGCAGCGCAGGTGCAGGGCGTTGCCGAGGTCCGCGAGGTGCGGTTTGGGGCGGGTCAGGCGGCTGAGGAAGTCCTCGGTGGCCCGGCCGGTGGGGGCGCCGGCCACCGGGTGCAGGAAGACCTGTTCGGGCAGGCCGAGGCGGGCGCGCCAGTCGGCCGTGGCGGCTGCGGGGACCCGGTGGGGGTGGGTGTCGGCGGCGAGGTCGGCGCGCAGGGCGGCCACGACGGCGGGCGGCAGCAGCCAGCGGCGGCGCTGGAGGACCACGTGGCGGTGGCGGAGCCGGGAGCTGACGGTGACCGGGCCGCCGGGTGCGTCCAGGGTCCGGCGGGGGGCGAGGGGCCGGAAGTCGACGGCGCCGGCCGGGTGGTCGGCGAGGTGGGCTGCGATGCGGGCGGGCAGCAGCACGGGGGCGAGGAAGCCGGGGTAGAGCACGTCGAGCGGTTCGCCGGTGGTCCGCAGGTGGATGCGGACCTGGTCGGTGGCTTCGTCGTGGACGAGTTCGAGGTCGGCTTCGGTGATGGGGGTGCGGTCGCGGTCGGAGCCGATCTCGTCCGGGACGAGGAGGGGGTGGAGGTTGGCGTTGAACCCGCCGACGGGGCGGATCTGGGCGGGGCGGGCGCCGGGTCCGAGGCCGCGCCGGATCTGCCGGGACACCTCGGCGGCGGCGCGGGGGTCGAGGAAGTCCAGGAAGCGGCTGGTGAAGCGGCCCCAGCCGCCGTAGACGTGGTTGACGGCCAGCAGTCCGGCGGCGGGGTCGCGCTGGAGGAAGTAGGTGTAGCTGAGGGGGCGTTCGAGGGCCGGGGCGGGGAGCCGTTCCCCGAGGGTTTTGAGGGTGTCCGCGGGCAGTACCGCCTCGTCGGCGGGAGCGGGGGCGTGGCGGCCTGCGGGGCCGTCGTGGTCGTGCAGGGCGGCGGTGATCTCCGCGCGCAGCCGGGCCAGCGGTTCGGTCGCGCTGGGGAACGCGCCCCGGTCGGCGGGGTCGAGCAGGGCGATCCGTCCGGCGGATTCCCAGGCGGCGGTGACGTCGGTGCCGAACTCCCAGGGGTGTGCGCAGCGTCCGCCGGGGCCGTAGCGCTCGACGAAGCGGTCCCGCAGGGCGCGGCGCAGGAGATGGCCGAGGTCGAAGAGTTCGGCGAGGGCGGTGACCTCGCCGAGCGCCTCGTGGTCGGCGGCGCCGAGGAAGCCGTCGAGTGCCAGCGGGCGCGGGGCGATCACGTCCTCGGACAGGACGGTCAGCGGGGCGGAGCCGGTGGGGACGGGCCGGCCGGCGGCGGCCAGTTCGGCGGTCCAGCGCTGGGTGAGGGTGGTGAGCAGGGCGGGGCGGTCGGCGGCCGGGGCGTCGGCGAAGCGGGCGGTCAGTGAGCCGAGTTCGGCGATCCGGTCGGCGCGGCGGGCGTCTTCGGGGTGGCCGGGTGCGAAGGAGCGTACCCAGGCGTCGAGGCGTTGCAGGGGGGCGGGGTCCTGCGGGGCGACGGGGTGCTGCGGGACCAGGAGGTCCGCGCGGGTGAGCCGGTCGAGGAAGGCGGCGACCGCGGCCCGGCCGGCGCCGCTGTCGTCCTCGCCGGCCGGGCAGAGCGCCGCGGCCAGGTGCCGTGTCAGGTCCGCGAGGGGTACGGGGTTCTCGGCGAGGCCGGTGAGCAGGCGCAGCGGTCTGCCGGAGGCCACCTCGGCCTCGTCCTCGCCGGGCACGAGGTAGCGGCCGCCGGCGAAGGAGGGCCGGTCGCGGGTGTAGGCGGTGCGTGCGCCGGCGGTCCGTGCGGTGCTGGTGATGCGGTGGGGAAGGGTGGTGCGCCGGTGTGGTGCGTCGAGGAGGGCGAGGGTCAGCGCGGTGGTCAGGGTGCGGTTGGCCCGTACGACGGACCGCAGGGGGCCGTCGAGGAGGGGTGCGGTGCCCCAGGAGGTCACCGGGCGGGCGGGGCCGTCGGCAAGGTGGCCGGCCAGTGGGCCCCATCCGACCGCCGTGAACCATGACAGCGGGCTGGTCTTGGTGCTGGCCCGCAGGGCGTAGCGCAGCACGGTGGGCTCCTCCTTGCGGGTGCGGCGGTCGGCTGTGCCGGTGGCGGCACGGTTGATGGCGCGCAGCAGGTCGGCGCTGGTCAGGGCGGTGGCCTTGGCGAGGGCGGGTTCGCGGCAGAGGGCGGCGAGCGAGGCGCGTTCGGCGTCGAGGGCGGGGCCGCAGGCCGTGTCGAGGGCGGTGAGGAGGGTGTCGCGGTCGGCGCGCAGGGCGAGCCAGGCCGCGAGCCGGGGCAGGCGGGCCGGCAGGTCGCCGAGGCGGGCGAGCAGGGCGGGGCGGGGTTCGCGGTGGTTGTGCAGGGCTCTGCGCAGGGGCAGGACGGTGTCGCGGTGGAAGTCCGTAGGGTGGCCGTCGCGGGCGGCGTACAGGTCGTCGCAGAGCGGTGCGGCGGTCTGGGCCAGTTCGGTGTCGAGCCGGTGGAGGCGGGTCAGCAGGTCCCGGAAGGCGGCTGCGGCGGGAGGCTGGGCCGGGTGGGCGAGCACGGTGGCGCGGGCCAGCGCGTAGGTGGCGGACCGTACCCGGTAGCCGTCGGTGCCGGGGGCGGAGTGCGGCTGCGGCTGCGGCATGGGTTCCCGTCCTGTGGGTGGGGGCGGCGCGCGGCTTCCCGCCGGGCGCGGGGGCGCGGCGGGAAGCGTCTGGCGAGCGGTCACTCGGTGGCGCTGTGCGCGGTGGTGCGGTGGCGCTGTGCGCGGTGGTGCGGTGGCGCTGTGTGCGGTGGTGCGGTGGCGCTGTGCGCGGTGGTGCGGTGGCGCTGTGCGCGGTGGTGCGGTGGTGCTGTGTGCGGTGGTGCGGTGGTGTTCCCCGGTTACAGGGGGAGTTCGGGCAGCTGGGGGTGGGCGCAGGAGGACGAGCCGCAGGAACAGGAGCTGCCGCCGTTGGACGCGCCTCCCTCGGGGAGCGCGACCGTGTCCCGCATGGAGGTCACGGTGAGTTCACCGAGGTCGAGGTCGTCGAGGTCGAAACCGGCGGACTGCGTGGCGTCGTTCATGGGGTGCCTCTCGTGTAGGGGGGTCAGACCTCGAGGGCGGTGACGTCCTGCGGCTGGGCGCAGGACGACGATCCCTGGCAGGAGCAGGAGCCCCAGGACGCCCCGCCCTCGGGCAGCGCGGCGGTGTCCCGCATCGAGGTGACGGTGAGGTCGCCGAGGTCGAGCTCCAGGTCGTGGAGTTCGGCCCCGGGGGTGTGTGCGGTGTCGGACATAGCTGTCTCCCGGAATGTGGAAGCGGAAAGCCGAAAGTGCACGGGACGTCGGTCGGCCGGACCGTTCGGAGAGTATTGCGATGCCGTCCGGACGGCAGCAAGTGCCTGAGGGTTATGTTCGCCGTCCGTCCAAGTCCGGTTCTGATCGGTGATGTCACGGTCGGCCGAAACCGGCTGCGGGGGATTTCCGGCCGTTCCCCGGCATTGCGTCCGCTCCCCCGGTATTCCGCGGGGCCGGCCGGGGCCTGTGGGAACGGGGGCGTCCGTATTTCCCGGCGGGGGTGCGGAATGCGCGGCGTGCGGGCCGTCCGCGCCGGATGCCGTGCACGGTTGCGGCCCGGCGGCTTCCGGCAGGGCGGGAAGCGGTGGCCCGCGGTCCGGACCGCCCCCGGTGGACGTCCGGGCGCGCGGAGGCGATTCGCGCGGCACCGGAATCTGCGCCCCCTCTTTTCCCCGCGGGTGTTTTCCCGTCATACGGCGGAGGGGGCGGCGGCTGTTTCCCGCCATTCCGGGAACATCCCCAACAGAATTCATTCGTCATACATTTATCGCGTGCCAGCATGTGGCGGGTGAGATGAACCGTCCTATTCGGACACCGACATGACGGAGTGTTTTCTTGACCCCTCACCTCAAGCATGGCGCCGGCCCGCGGATGCTCCTGGCGCTGCTCTCGGCCCTGTGCGCGGTCGTCGCCGCCACCGCGCTCGGTACGGCCCCGGCGGCGGCGGCCGATCAGCGTCACCCGGTCTACGCCATCGCGCACCGTGTCGACACCCTGGACGGCGTGGACGCCGCACTCAGGCATGGCGCCAACAGCATCGAGATAGACGTCTGCGCGTGGTGGAACCCGAACGAGTGGCGGGCCTATCACGACTGTTCCTCGGCCGGTGACAACCGGCTGGGCCCCGGCTTCGACAGCATGGTCGACCGCATTCTCTCCCACGCGGACCAGGGGCGCAGGCTGTCGCTGGTCTGGCTGGACATCAAGGATCCCAACTACTGCGGGGAGCGGGAGAACCGCGGGTGCAGCGTCGCCGGGCTGCGCGACAAGGCGCAGCGGCTGACGGCTGCCGGGATCCAGGTGCTCTACGGGTTCTACGAGTACCACGGCGGCAGCACCCCGGACGTCGGGGGCCGGGGCTGGCAGAGCCTGGAGGGCAGGCTCGGCGCCCTGGAGGGCATCACGACGACCGGGACCCGCGACCGGGTCCGGGGCGCGTTCGACCGGTCCGGTTCCGGGTTCCCGGCCGGCCGCCGGGTGATGGACTACGGCGACAGCGACATCACCAAGGGGTTCGGCAACTGCACGGAAGCCACGTACTACACGTGCGCGGAACTGAAGAGGGGCGCCGCGGACCGTGACGCCGGGCAGCTCGCGGCCACCCTGTCCTGGACGACCACCTACAACGATCCCTGGTACGTGGACAAGCTGCTGGGTGACGGGCGGGTGGACGGCATCATCGCGGGCTACGGGGCCTTCACCGGAGTGCGCGAGTACGACGACGGCTGGCAGTGCGCCAACTCCGTCGGCCTCATCCGTGACTGGGTGAACCGGCACGGCGGCACCCATCGCATGGCCGCGCCCGGTGACCGTCTGTTCAGGTAGGGCACAGCAGGCGCCGCCGGCCGCGGTGCGCCTGCGCCGCGGCCGGCCCCGCCCGCCGGGGCGGGACCGGGGCGGGCGTGACGTACTGCGGTCCGGGTCGTTGAACCGGTAGGTCAGCGAAGTGCATGAAGGCCCCGGGTCGATGCCGGGGCCTTCGTGGTGTCCGCGGGCAGACGGCCGGCGGGTCTGGCCCCGGGCCGGGGTCCTCGCCGCACGTGCACCCCGCTGAGGGCCGGTGCGGCGACCGGACTCAGCCCCGTACGGCGACCGCCGGCCCGAGGAAGGTCCAGCCGTCGGCCTTCGTCTCCCGTTTCTCCCCCGGGTGCCACCCGCGGGCGAGCGCCGCGTCGAGCAGAACCCGTACGGTGCCCGGTTCGTGCAGGTTCAGAGCGCCGGTCCCGGTCTCCCCCACCTCGCCCGAGCCCGTGGTGAAACCCGAGACGTACCGGCCGGGGCCCTCGTCGAAGACGAAGCGCAGCAGGCCGCCGGTGCCCGGCGGGTGGGGATTCAGGGTGAGGGTTTTGCGGCAGCCGCCGTCTTCAAGGACGCAGTGGCCGTGACGGACCGTCCACGTGTAGCTGCGTCCGTCGGCGACGAGCAGGCGGGGCTTCTTCGGGGAGCGGGGCATACGGTCGAGCGTACGTGCCGGCCCGGGCGGCTCCGGGGCCTTCGGACGGGGCCGGGGCGGGGCGGGCCGGGGGCGGGGTGTCAGGTGCGGGGGTGCGGGGTGATCGCGAGCATCGCGACGTCGTCGTGGAGGTGGGGGGTGTGGCGGGGGAGGTCGGTGTTGAGGAAGTCGACGACGTCGGCGGGGCCGGGTGCCGGGCGGCCTTCGAAGCGGTGGCGGGGCCGCTCCACGAGCGGATAGAAGTCGCCGCCGGGGTCACGGGCCTCCACCAGCCCGTCCGTGACCAGCAGCAGTACGTCGCCCCGGGTGAACCGGTGGCTGCACGGCACCGGCCTGTCCCGCGCGGCCAGGTGGCCCAGCCCGAGGGGCAGCGCCGGCGGGTCCTGCAGCGTGCGGACCTGACCGCGGGAGATCAGTACCGGCTCCACGTGTCCGTGGTTGGTCACCGTCACCCGGTGCGCCAGGCTGTCGTACTCGATGAGCACGGCGGTCGCGAACAGTTCGGCGTCCCGGATCTCCTCGGCCTCGCGGACCAGCCCCCGTTCCAGCCGGGCGGCGATGGCCGGCAGGTCCTGCGCCTCGTAGGCGGCCTCGCGGAAGGTGCCCAGGATCGCCGCGACCGTGCGGACCGCCGGGAGCCCTTTGCCGCGTACGTCGCCGATGATGGCGCGCTCCCCGGTCCGGGTGGTGCGGATGTCGAAGAGGTCGCCGCCCACCATGGTCCCGGCCTCGCTCGGCCGGTACAGGCCGGCCGCGAGCACGTTCCCGGCCTGGTGCGGCACCGGGCGCAGCAGGGCCCGCATCAGGGCCTCGGCGACGGAGTTGGCGTGGACGAGGTGGCGTTCTTGGCTGCGGCGGTGCGCGGCGAGGGCGGTGGCGAGGATGCCGACGACGGCGGTGGCGATGTCGGCGGTGACGTGGTGGGTCTCGCCCAGGTGGTGGGAGGCCGCGGCGAGGAAGCCTTCCAGGAGGATGGCGAGGACGGTGAGCGCGGCCACGACGGCCGGGCCGTAGGCGTACGCGGCGATGGCGGGCAGGGCGACGAGGAAGAGGCTCACCGCCCATTCCTCCTGCTGGGCGGCTTCCAGGAGGAGGACGAAGGCCACGTAGACGAACGGCAGCCACCGCGTCCACGCCGGCGGTGCGGCCGGCCGGAAGCCGTCGTCGGGGCCGGCCGTGAGGGAGGCGTCCGGGCGGGTGCGTCTCACCGCCCGCCCCCGGGCGCCGTGCGGAGGGCCGCGCACCCACGGGAGCTGTGCACACGGGCCTCCTGATTTGAGCGTGATCGGCTGTCACAGCGTGGGGAGGAAGCCGGGCCGAAGCTCCGATTACGCCGGACGCGGCATGTTGCCCGGTGGCCTGCGGCGGTGCGTGCGGGGGGTGTTCGCCGCCGGCCGCCGTGTCCGTGCCGCCGCCGCCGCCGCCGCCGCCGGGGAGGGTACCCGCCCAGGACGGCGGCGGGGGCCTTCGCCCGTGATCCGGAGCCGGGCCGGATCACCTGGGCCCCGCCCGGGGGCTTGGGGGTGTCCCGGGCGGGGCACCGGCCCGGGGCGGGCCCGGTGCTGTGCCCGGCAGATGGTGGGGACCAGGAAGCCGCCGGGCCGCTGGAGCGGGTGCTGCGGGGGGATGCCGTGGGGCTACTCGGCGCGCAGGGCGGCCAGCCGTTGTTCGAACGGCACCGTCCGGAAGCCGTTCGCCGGATCCGCGGATGTGATCGCCCCGGTCGGCGAACGGGGTGCGAGCGCGGCGGCGGTGTCGGGGGCGGTGTCCCGGGCGGCGGGGCTCATGGCGTGTGCCAGTTCCGTGCCGGCGCGGGTGATCCGCCGGGCCAGGCCCTGCTCGCCCCAGTCCTGCGAGGCCGCGTACACGGCGGTGGGCTGGACCTGTGCGCGCAGGTGGGTGAACAGCGGGCGCAGGGCGTGTTCGGTGACCAGGCTGTGCCGGGCCGTGCCGCCGGTCGCGCCGAGGAGGACCGGTGTGCCGGTGAGGGCGTCCTTGTCGATGAGGTCGAAGAACGACTTGAACAGGCCGCTGTAGGAGGCGGCGAAGACCGGTGTCACGGCGATCAGGCCGTCCGCGGCCGCGACCGTGTCGAGTGCGGCGGCCAGCCGGGCGGGCGGGAACCCGGTGACGAGGTGCTGGGCGATCTCCGTCGCCAGTTCCCGCACTTCTATGACCCGGGGTTCGGCGGCGGCGTCCAGGTGGCCGAGTGCCGCGGCCGTGAGCCGGTCGGCGAGCAGGCGCGTGGAGGAGGGCGAGCTCAGCCCTGCCGATACGACGGCGAGTTTCATGCCTGCGTCTCCTGTTTTGGGGCCGGGCGGGCGGCCGCCACGCGGGCCTGGTGGGTCGGTGCGTCCGGTGTGCCGGCGGGGCGCAGGTTCGCGAACTCCTTGCGCAGGACCGGTACGACCTCTTCGCCGAGGAGGTCGAGCTGTTCCAGGACGGTCTTCAGGGGCAGGCCCGCGTGGTCCATCAGGAACAGCTGGCGCTGGTAGTCGCCGGCGTAGTCGCGGAAGGACAGGGTGCGTTCGATGACCTGCTGCGGCGAGCCGACGGTCAGCGGTGTCCGGGAGGTGAACTCCTCCAGGGACGGGCCGTGGCCGTAGACGGGGGCGTTGTCGAAGTAGGGGCGGAACTCGCGTACCGCGTCCTGGGAGTTCTTGCGCATGAAGACCTGGCCGCCGAGTCCGACGATGGCCTGTTCGGGGGTGCCGTGCCCGTAGTGGGCGTAGCGCTCCCGGTAGAGGCTGACCATCTGCTCGGTGTGGGAGGCCGGCCAGAAGATGTTGTTGTGGAAGAAGCCGTCGCCGTAGTAGGCGGCCTGTTCGGCGATCTCCGGGGAGCGGATGGAGCCGTGCCATACGAAGGGCGCGACGCCGTCCAGGGGGCGCGGGGTGGAGGTGAAGGACTGCAGCGGGGTGCGGAACTTGCCCTTCCAGGTGACGGTGTCCTCGTCCCACAGGCGGCGCAGCAGGGCGTAGTTCTCGATGGCGAGGTCGATGCCGTCGCGGATGTCCTTGCCGAACCAGGGGTAGACCGGTCCGGTGTTGCCGCGGCCGGTCATGACGTCGACGCGGCCGTCCGCGACGTGCTGGAGCATCGCGAAGTCCTCGGCGATCTTCACCGGGTCGTTGGTGGTGATCAGCGTCGTCGAGGTGGACAGGATCAGGTTCTCGGTGCGTGCGGCGATGTAGCCGAGCATCGTCGTCGGCGAGGAGGGGACGAACGGCGGGTTGTGGTGCTCGCCGGTGGCGAAGACGTCGAGGCCGACCTCCTCGGCCTTCTGCGCGATGGCGAGCATCGCCTTGATGCGCTCGTGCTCGCCGGGCACGCGTCCGGTCGTCGGGTCGGCCGTGACGTCACCGACGGTGAAGATCCCGAACTGCATGGGTCCCCATCCCCTTCCAAGATTGTTGACTGTTCAACCACACAACGGGGGGTGCGCCCGCGGTATTCCCGGCGGCGGGCACGGGGCCGCCCCCGCCGCGCCCGGCCGTACGGGCCGGGCGCAGCGGGGGCGGCGGGGGCGGGGAGCCGGACACCCGGGGCCTGGGGCCTGGGTGTCCGGGGCCTGGGGCCTGGGGCCTGGGTGTCCGGGGCCTGGGGCCTGGGGCCTGGTGTCCTGGGACCCGGGGGCCTGGGGGCCTGGGGGTGTCAGCCCTGGCAGAGGCCGCGGGCGTAGTCGTACGTCGCGGTGGCCTGGGAGTAGCGCCACTGCGGGTCCAGCAGGTCGCTCTTGACCTGTCCGGCCGCGGCCGGGCTCTCGACGACGTACCCGAAGTCCTGGAGCCAGGACGGGTACAGGTTCTTGGAGCCGATGTAGAAGGCCGCTCCGTCGACCGAGACCAGCTTGTGGTGCTGGGCGTAGGGCTTGCCGTCCGCCCAGGTGGGGCGGTCGGACGCGCGGAACGTGGCCAGCTGGAGGTTCTCGCACATCGCCGTGCGCGCCCGGCCGCCGTCACCGGTCAGGGCCGTCAGGCGGCCGCGCAGGGCGTCGCTCACCTCGGAGAGCGACTTGATCTGCGAGTAGCCGCCGCTGCCGATCGTGCCGCGGTTGGCCGGGTCGCTGACGACGATGCGGACCTTCACGCCGGAGGCGAGCTTCGCGGCGAGGGCGTCGTAGAGGCGTACGTCGTAGCGGGGCAGCGGCGGGCAGGTGGCGTGCACGTCCTGCTGGGAGATCTCGATGTGCGAGGCGGCGCTGGAGACCAGGGCGCGCAGGGCGCTCTCCTCCGGGTTGACGGTGTCGTAGTCCCGGTCGGCGTTGGTGTTGTCGTGCACCCCGATCCCGCATTTGGTGTCGCCGGCCGTGGGCAGGACCGGGCGGAAGGAGGAGGCGGGGTCGCTCTGGCGGATGCCCACGCCGAGGCCGCCGACGGCGAGCGCGGGCACGTCCCCGCCGCCCGCCGGGGCGGCCGGGCGGGGCAGGGAGGGCATGCAGTCCGCGCCGGGCGAGGCGGCGTACCAGACCGAGGCCCAGTTGCCCTTGTTGCGGCAGGTCCAGTCCCACAGGGAGTCCAGGTAGCGGCCCGCGGAGCCGGCGGCGGGCCCGGTCAGCGCGAGGTCGACGTCGGCGACCGGGTGGGTGGTCTCGAGGTAGTCGTCCTTCCAGCTGTTGATGCCGCCGGTGATCACCGAAGTGCCGTCCACGACGACCAGCTTGGAGTGGTTCCAGGAGAACGCGGTCTTGGAGGTGGTCATCGAGGCCACGTTGAGGGTGATGCCGGCCGCGGCGGCCGGGCCCAGCCTGGCGAGCAGCTCGTCGCGGTAGGACGAGGGGATCACCGTGGAGTGGTAGACGGGCGCGGCGCCCACCATGATGCGCACCTTCAGCCGGCCGCCCTTCTGGGCGGCCTCCTTCAGGCCCGCGACGATCGCCTCCTGGTAGCCGCCGTTGGGGAAGGGCGCCAGCGTCGATATGTCCACCGTTTCCCGGGCGCCGGCGATGTCCTGGCGCATCTTGTCCAGGAGGCGGCGCGATCCGGGCCGGTCGGCGCACGCGGCGTCGCCCCAGCAGCCGGGGGTCTGGAGCAGCCAGTCGGCGCCCCCGGGGACGGAGGAGCCGAGCCGGTTGCCGGCGGTGCGTTCCCAGACCGAGCCCTCCAGGCCCGGCGAGACCTGCCGCAGGGTCTGCTCGACCGAGTCCAGGTGCGGTGTGGGTGCGTCAGCGGCGGACGCGGGGGCGGCGGCGCCGAGGAGGGAGAGGCCGAGTGCGAGGGCCGTGGTGGAGACGAGGGCCGCCGCAGCGACGGTGCGTGCCAATGTGGTTCCTTGACTGGGGGTGGGGGTGGCTCAGGCCGGGAGCGTGGCCGGCCACACCCCCGACCCTGATCAACTCGCGTAAGTTACCAGCACGTAGCCCTCTGTTCACCCGCCCCGGGCGAGTTCCGGCCACCCGGAGCCGGACCACCCGCCGCGCGGGGCCAAGACCGCCTGCCGCGCGGGGCCGGGAGCCCGCCGCGCGGGGCCCGGGAGCGCCTGCCGCGCGGGGCCGGGAGCGCCGACCGGGCCCGGGATCCGGGGTGTTGGCCGGGACCGTCCTCGCGGACGGCTCCGCCCGTGGCTAGGGTGGGCGGCGATGACTCCCGGGACGGCCTTGCGCCACACACGGATCGGTGACCCGGTGCTCCGCTGAGCACCGTGCGGGCCGGTGTGGGCCCCCAGTTCGAGCGAGGAGCCCGCGCCGCCGCGCGGGCTCCGCCTCCGTCGTGTTCGGCCACAGGCTCTGCACATCGACCACGACTGGAGAATCCATGCCCATCACGACCCTGTCGATCCCCACCGCGGACGGCCCGGCCGACGCTTTCGCCGCCTTCCCCGACCACGGCGAACGGCAGCGGCACCCGGGGGTGCTGATGTACCCGGACGGTTTCGGCATCCGGCCCGTGCTGCGGGAGATGGCCCTCGAACTCGCCGGGCACGGGTACTACGTACTCGTCCCCAACCTCTTCTACCGGCACGGCCCGGCACCGGTGATCGACCTTCCCGAGCACATCGGGGAAGAGGCCCGGCCCGCGGTCTTCGCCCAGCTGATGCCCCTGATCGAGGCGCACACCACCGAACGCGTCCTGAGCGACGCCGACGCCTACCTCAGGTTCCTCACCACCCGGCCCGGGGTCGGCGCCGGCCCGGTCGCGGTGACCGGCTACTGCATAGGCGGACTCCTGGCGATGCGCACCGCCGCGGCGCACCCCGGCCGGGTGGCCGCCGCCGCCTCGTTCCACGGACCCGTGGGCGCCGACGGGCCCGAGGGCCTGCGCCGCCTCCTGTCGGGGCTGACCGCCCAGGTCCACATCGGCCACGCCGAATCCGACATCACGCCCGAGGCCCTCGGCGAACTCGGCCGGGCCCTGGACAACGCGGGCATCGGCCACACCTGCGAGATCTACCCCGGTACCGTCCACGGCTTCACCATGTCCGACACCGACGCCTTCGACCCCGCCGCGCTGCAGCGCCACTGGGACCGGCTGCTGCCCCTGCTCGGCCGCACCCTGACCGGCGGCTGACGCCCCGGGCCCGGGGGGAGGGGGAGGGGGAGGGGGGGGGGGGGGGGGGGGGGGGGGGGGGGGGGGGGGGGGGGGGGGGGGAGA